>DVDX01000004.1 GCA_015295985.1 Synechococcus sp. M44_DOE_062
GAGTCCTATCGCGTCAGCGGGACGGAGTCCTATCGCGTCAGCGGGACGGAGTCCTTAAAAAGCCTTCTGGCTCCGTGCATTATTGCTCTGCAACGCCGACGCGACCCATGTTTTGGGTGTGGGATCCCAGCTTTTCCTGGCTGGAGGGGGAGAGCCGTAGCGACGACCAGGCCACTCCTGCTCGGTGGGCCACCACCACTCCAATCGCCTCTAGATAGGAGGTTACCGACACATGAGGGATCCCCAACTGGCGGGGGTGCACCTGCATCACGGTGGTGTTTTCCTCGACGGCAATGAAAAGCGGAGAACGGGCAAGGACTCTGTCTGTTTGCCTCAGCGGCAGAGCAGTGTAGGGTGGTCGCGACAGCGTTGCGCAGCCACAACGGCTGGCCAGGTGCAGCAAGCCAGGTCCCCCGAAGGCAGTGGCCGGGGCAATAACGCTGTCCACCTGCTCTGCTGTCAGGTCGCCCGGTTGGACGGGATCCCCGCTCTTGACGAACTGGGGAGCGTAGCTGAGGCCCACCAAAACCGAAGGCAAGAAGGTAAACCCCACCTCTTCAGCAGCAGCACGGGGGTGAACCGGCTTGGGGAAGGTCTCAGGGTAGAAGGCGGGGGCATGGGCGCAAGGGATCCGCAACTCCCGCACCACCAGGTGACTGATCAGGGCTTCGACGCCGGCCAAGGGATCCACCCCCATTCCCTGCTCGTATTGGCTGAAGTCCAAGTCATCCGGAAAGCGGGCCACCACGGCAATGGCTTCTGCCCCCAGGCGAACCAGCTCCTGAGCAGTCTCCAAGAGAGCATCCGGCTGGGCCAGGGATCCCTGGCTGGCTCCTGAGGGGGAGAAGTTGACAGAAACGCCCAAGGGTTGGCGGGTCAAGCGCCAGGGGCCAATGTTGAGCCCCAAGGTGGCCTGAGCAGCCTGTATCACCTGCAGGTGGCGTTGTTGCAGATCGGGGGGGATCCCGGCATCCAACACCACCCCAACACAGTTTTGGCGCACTGGCCGCAAATTCCACACCCCCGCACAGAACTGATCCAGGCCGTACCCTTCCACGTACAACACATTTCCCATCGGCCAAAACAAACTGGCTCCGTTCAACACGTTGGGATGGGTAATGACCCGCTCTGCGGCTGCTGCCAGAGTGCGGGCAACAGGCAGGGCATCCCCGGCAAAGCCGCCAATGCGGGCACCAATGCCGGTAGGGATGAGCAGGAGGCTGGTGTAGGGATGGTTCATGCTGCTATGCCTACGGCACCCTTTCGCGCCAGCGGGACGGAGTCCTTTGTTGCTACACAACGCCTACGCGAACGGGAACCGCACCGCTAACGCCGGACGGACAGGATTTGCTGAGCCAGGGCCTCAGCCCGCCGCACACAATCTCCCAAGGCCACACCATCCAGGTAGTTGGCACACACCCACACCCCTGGGGTTTGGTCGGCCAGGCTAGCTTGCAATTGGGCAATTCGCTGCCGGTGGCCAAGCATGTATTGCGGGATAGCCTGGGGCCACAGGCGCTCTCCTAGGCGGATGGGATCGACAGGGCGGGTGAGCAGGATCTGGCTGAGTTCTGCATGCACAATTTGGGCCCGCTCGTCGGGGGAGAGAGCCGTAATGGGCGGGATCCCCTTTTGGCGGGCAAAAGCCGCATCGGTGGCTCCCCCGATGAAGCTGACCAGGCAGTGATAGCCCTGAGGAGCCCGCTCCGGAAAGAGGGAGGAGGCCCAGATGGTGCCCAGGGTGCGCAGGCCCTGAGAGCGAGGGATCAGATGGCCAAACCCTCGCAGCGGTTGGGGGAGAGCTTCTTCTGGATAGGCCAAAGCCACCACCGCCACAGGGGGGTAGGGGATTTCACTCAGCAGCCGGCTGGCCTGGGGGTTGAGATCCTGCAGGAGGGTGGCAGCGGCGTAGGCAGGGAGGGTGAGCACCACCTGTTGAGCCATCACCCAGTGGATTTCTTCACCGCTGTCGGGTGTGACGAAGCCCACCCGGTAGCCGGTCTCATCCCGCTTGAGATGCACAGCCCGCCAGCCCAGCCGCAGCGCACTGCCGAGTTTCTGGGCAATTGCCTCAGGTAGCTGCTGTAGCCCCTGCCGCAGGTTACCCAGTTGGCCCCGTTTGGGAGGAGGCTGGATGGGGGAGTTGGCGCTGTCCTGTTGACGGGTTTGGGAAAGCGTCGCGTAGCGATAACGGCTGCGCAAAGCCTGCACAGCACCGGCAAAGAGGCTGCCGTAGCGTTCTTCCAAGCCGGCAATGCGGGGAAAGGCGGCCAAGGCGCTGAGCTGATCCGGATCCCCGGCATACACCCCTGAGGTGAAAGGTTCGACCAGCCGTTCCACCACCTCGGATCCCAGTTGCCGTTGGAAGAATTGCCGCACCGTTTCCTCTTTGCCCGGCGGCGGCGCAACAAACCCCAACAACCCACGTAAGGCCCGCAACTTGCCACCCACGCTCAACAGCCGTGAGCCAATTGCTGCAGAAGGGCTCAAGGGCACCGGCAACAGCTCTTTCTCCCAGTAGATGTAACGGGGCAGCTTGGCATCAGCCAGCACCAGTTGAGAGGACTCTGTCCCGCCGTCTCGACCGGCCAAGCCCACCTCGGCGATCAGGTTGAGCAAGGGAAGGGTGGGAGTGAAGCTGTTGGGACCCTCTTCCCAGCGATAGCCGCCTCTGGATTGGGTGGAGATACAGCCCCCCACGCGGGAGCTGGCCTCGGCCAGGAGCACTGGCTGGGTGGAGTCGTCCTTGGGGGATAAGCCCTGTTGGAGTCGCAAGGCCAACGTTAGGCCGCTGATGCCCGCCCCGACCACCACCACCAAGGCCTGCAAGGGCTGCGTCCCGCTAAAGTGCTCAACAGAAGAGTTCATCTTTTGGGTTCCAACGGGGTTTTCAATCCTCAAGAGTCAAACCATTATGCTCTGAGCCGCTCCCCGTCCCACCAGCGCGTTCGCGTCAGCGGTGCGGAGCATTTAGGATCTATAGCAGCTAGCGCAGCACCCGAAATAGGCTGGGGATCCCCGCCACCTGGGGCAGTTGTTGGATCTCGGCTAGCGCCTGCCGGCAATCGGCCTCCCGAACGGTGTGGGTGAGAATAACGATCTCCGCCTGCTCTTGGTGGCATTCCTTTTGGGTAATGCTCTCCAGGCTAACCCGGTGGCGACCAAAGCAGGTACCAATCGCCCCCATCACCCCCGGCTGATCCTGGGCCAACACCCGCACGTAAAACTCCGACTCCAATTCCGAGAGAGGGATCAAAGAGGCGGCAGCGGGGAAGCAGGGGAATCCCCACAGTGGATTGGGGGCATGAGCCCCCGTTTGCCGGTGGGCAATCAGGGTCAGCAGATCGCCAACAACGGCACTGGCAGTTGGCCCCTGCCCTGCCCCCGGCCCCGACAGCACCACCTGACCCAAGGGATCCCCCTGCACCAAAACGGCATTCTCCACGCCGTTGATGTTGGCCAAGGGGTGGGTAGAGGGCAGAAGGGTGGGGTGAACGCGGATATCCAAAGCCAAAGGACTCCGTTCCGCTACCGCGAACGTGTTGCTCCGCAACGCTGACGTGACAGCTCCTTCCCCATCCAGGTTGGTCCTTGCTGCTCCGCAGTGCGGACGCGACTGGGCGATGGCCAAGAGCTTGAAGGTGTAGCCCCACTCGCGGGCATATCGAATGTCAGTGGGGCTGATGCCGCGGATCCCTTCGCAGGGGATGGCTTCCCGCTCCACAGACACCCCGAAGGCAAGGCTGGCCAAAATGGCGATCTTGTCGGCGGCATCCCACCCTTCCACATCGGCACTGGGATCCGCTTCGGCGTAGCCGCGGGCCTGGGCTAGGGCAAGGGCTTCCTCAAATGAGCTGGCCGCCTGGGTCATCTGGCTGAGGATGAAGTTGGTGGTGCCGTTCACAATCCCCCAGACCGCCTGGATGTGGCTGGCCTGCAGAGACTGTTGCAAGGGCTGCAGAATGGGAATCCCGCCGCCGACTGCTGCTTCCAAGAGCACCGAGACTTTGGCTTGGGCTGCCGCCTGAAAGATCTCTTCTCCGTGGCGGGCGATCACTGCTTTGTTGGCCGTGATCACCGGTTTGCCGTGGTCAATGGCTTTCAAGATCAAGCTGCGGGCCGGCTCCAAGCCCCCCATCAGCTCGATGACCACGTCGATTTCTGGATCCGACACAATCTGCTCGAGATTGGTGGTGAGGCGCTCAGGTGGGATCCGCACTTGCCGTGGTTTATCCAAAGAGCGCACCCCCACTGCTGCAATCTCAACCGACCGCAAGAGAGGATGTCGGGGTTGCTGCAGAATTTGCACAACACCCGTGCCAACCGTGCCCAGCCCCAATAGCCCAACTCGTTCGCGGTAGCGGCGCATAGCGCTTTAGACCACAACTCTTCCTCTTGCCTGCTGATGCCCTGTGAGGGCTCCGCCCCGCCAATGCAAACAGGAGGCGGACAGGATCCCCTCACCATTATCACGTTTAGAACTACGCTCTGCTAACGCGACTGTGATCCTCGTGCAGATCACTTTGAATGATGCCGGCCACTCCGAAGTTGGGATCTATCCCTTGTCCGCCTCCCGCAGGGCACGGACAAAGTGATAGGGGGGCAAAGGGGCGCTCCAATCCAGTTGCCAATGGGGATGCTGAGCCAGCCAAGTTTGGGTGAGCTGAGCGGCAGCTTCCCACTCAGCAGAGGTGAGCAAGAAGTAGAGTCGCAAGGCTTCTCCCGGCTGGGGATCCACCCTTTGCACAGGCCAGGTGGAAGGCCAAAGCTGCTGTAGGGCTTGC
Source organism: Synechococcus sp. M44_DOE_062 (assembly GCA_015295985.1). Taxonomy (GTDB): domain Bacteria; phylum Cyanobacteriota; class Cyanobacteriia; order Thermostichales; family Thermostichaceae; genus Thermostichus. The sequence continues at coordinate 4,785 of DVDX01000004.1, forward strand.
TGCTCCTGCTCTTGCTGCTCTTGGGCTTGTCGTTGCTGGAGATAGGCTTGCTTGCGGGCCAAAAGATAGGCTGTCCCGCTCAGGGAGGGCTGGGACTCCGGTTGGGGCTGTTCGCGCCAGCGGGACGGAGTCCTTGGTTGAACCCTTCCTTTGAGACAGTACTCGGCTCGCCCCCCAATGGTTGCCAGGGCTTGTTCGTACTCCGCCTGCCGAGACAGCAGATGGGATCCCAGCTTTTCTGCCGAGAGGAAGCAGGTGCCGAAGCGCAGGGGCAGCACCGGCATCTGGGCAAACAGCCGGCAGATCACCTGATCGTGGCGCAGGGCAGAACGCACCAACACCTCATCCGAGACTTGCAGCAACTCCGGATCCGGCATCGGCTCCACAGCAGCGGCAATTCGGCTCCCTGCTGGGGAAAATACCTGCACCGACCTCTGGATCCCCTCGGTTTGCCGGATGAAGGGCAAAAGCCCTGGCGCTGGTTGCAGGAAGAAGGCGTAGGTGTAAAGGGGACTAAAGAACTCCGTCCCGCTACCGCGAACGGCACTCTGCTCATTCCCGTCAGCAGTACGGATCACTTGGGGTTCTGGCTGAGCTGGGAAAGTCATGGCCTCAGGTTTGAGACAGATAGGCCCGCCTTCCCAGTCTACGCAATCTAGGATTGGGATCTTAAGGACTCCGTCCCGCTAACGCGATCAGAAACCCGTAGAGTTCCACAGCCAGCCTGGAGATGCGATAGACTAACCTCGCATTGGTTCTGTACAGGCTGTGGTGTCCGGAGCCGGAACAGCGCCTGTGTTTCCAGCGGGCTCCCCACCCTGCTGCCCCCAACAGGTGAGGCCATGACCAGCCGCCCAGATTTCCAACCCTTTGAAAAAGAAGAAATCGAACGGCTGCGGGATCTGCTCCCCGCTTCCTTTCGCCCCCTGATCACCATTGTTCCCCACTTCGGGGGCGAAACCCTGCTCACCTCCCGCCGCAAAGCCCCTTGGCAGCCCCAGGGCACAATTGCCATCGATTTTCGCCGCTGGCAAGGGATCCCTCAGCCGCAGCGGGATCTGTTGTTTCTGCGGGAGGTGGGCTGGCTGGGCAACCGCAATTGGCTACAGCCGGGGTTTTACCAATCGCTGGCTTTGATGGGGGGCATCACCACTGTGGTGGAGCTCTCTTTGCAGCACCCTTTTTCCGCTCTCTTGGCAGGTGGGATTACAGCTCTCTCTGTCCGGCAGATCTGGCAAAACCTGAACCGGGAGAGCGCCCATTTCGATGCCGATGAATTTGCCCTGCGCCGCGCTCAGTTCCGCGGCTACACTCGACAGGAGGCCGCTCAACACCTGGCAGATGCCATAGAACAGGTTCTGAAGCTGGATCCCACTGACATCCTGACGGCGCTACGGCTGCAACGGCTGAGAACCATTGCCCACAACCTCGCTCCCACCCCCTCTAGCGGAAACGCCTGGTCGCGTTAGCGGGACGGAGTCCTTGGCCAGTTGCACTTGGGTAATGGCCACCCGACCGGAGAAGCAGATGTCGGTATCGGTCTGGGGATCCCGGACGCGCTCCGCATAGCGGCCCTGATAGCGAAACCACAGGGACTCTGCCTCATTTCCCTCTGCTTCGACTGCATAGTCGAGCGGCAGGGGTTGGGTGCAGAGGGGACAATAAACCCGCTCCGGCAGCGGGGATCCAGCAGGCAAGTGGGGCAGGTTCACATTCCAAAACGCCCCCCTGGGCAAAGGTTGTTCCATCAGCTCCGCCAAGATTTCCCGCGTCCACCGCTGGGCTTGCTCCCAGTCGATGGGTTGGCCCCCTGCTCGGTATTGGGAAATGGCAATTCCCCGGACCCCGCGCATTGCCGCTTCCCGTACCGCCGCCACCGTTCCCGATAGATACACATCCGACCCGAGGTTTCCCCCCTCGTTGATACCGGAAAGCACCCAATCCACCGCTGGGGCCAACTTGAATAGGGCCACCCGCACACAGTCGGCAGGGGATCCCTCGACAGCAAAGGTGCGCTCGCCACGGGCCAAGGCTCGAAAAGGTCGCCCCGTCGTCACTTGGTGGCTGCAGCCGGAAATCTGCTGGTGGGGGGCCACAATCCAACAATGTTCTTCCGGGATGAGAGCGCTGAGGGCCAACTTGAGATTGGCCAGCCCGGCAGCCTCGATGCCATCATCGTTGGTCAGCAATACCTTCATGCCTACTTTTCCGCTCCAAAAGACCTATGCAACAGTGAACGAGACTGTTCGGGATAGCGGGACGGAGTCCTTTCGCAAGTCCCAGTGGCCAATCTGCAGATCTTGGGTGCAAAAGCGACAGGGATCCCGTTCTTCTTCTACCCTATCCCTAGGGGGGTAGCGTCTCCCATGCCGCGTCCCTCGACCCATGGTATGAACTGACACCGGAGGATTGCGATGACCACACGGGTAGCCATTAACGGATTTGGTCGCATTGGGCGGGCCTTCTTGCGGGTGCTGCTGTCTCAGCCAGCTCTGGATCTGGAGGTGGTAGCAGTGAATGACCTGACCGAACCCGACAACTTGGCCTACCTACTCCAGTTCGACTCGGCCTATGGGCGTCTTCCCCAAACCGTGAGCGTGGTGGACGGACATCTGCAAATCGGCAACCACCTGTTCGCGTCAGCGGCGCGGAGCGCCAAAGTCCGGGTTTTGGCAGAGCGGGATCCGGCGCAACTGCCCTGGAAAGATCTAGGGGTTGACCTGGTGGTGGAATCGACCGGCTTGTTCACCAAACGAGAGGGGGCGGCCAAACACCTGGAAGCCGGGGCCAAAAAGGTGATCATCTCTGCCCCCGCCAAAGGCCCCGACTTGACGGTGGTGATGGGGGTCAACGATGACCAATATGACCCGGAGCGGCATCACATCGTCTCCAATGCTTCCTGCACCACCAATTGCTTGGCACCACTGGCCAAGGTTTTGTTGGATCGCTTCGGCATCGAGACCGGCTTTCTCACCACTTGTCATGCCTATACTGCCACCCAGGCAATCGTGGATCGCCCGGATCCCAAAGATTACCGGCGGGGCCGCTCAGCAGCGGTGTCGATTGTGCCTTCCACCACCGGGGCTGCCACGGCAGTGGCCGAGGTTTTACCTGCCTTGAAAGGGAAGATGGATGGCCTGGCGCTGCGGGTGCCCACCTTGACCGGCTCGATTGTGGACTTTGTGGTGCGTACCGAGCAGCCCATCACCAAAGAAGCCGTCAACCAAGCCTTTATCGAGGCTGCAGAAGGCCCAATGCGCGGCATCCTGGCCATTGCTCCACCGGAGATCGTCTCGGCGGATATCGTCGGGGCTCCCCACTCTTCCATTGTGGATTTGGGATCCACCATGACCTTAGGGGATCGCACGGTGAAGGTGCTCTCCTGGTACGACAACGAGTACGGCTATGCCGCGCGGCTGGTGGATCTGGCAGCCAAAATCGGGGCTGCGCTGTAGGCGGCCATCCTCGTTGCGTTCAAGGCAAGGCTACTGCCAGCAGCGAAGAAAGCAGGGCAGAGATAACGGGCTGCTGATGCGCCACCAGGGGGTGGAAAGGCCAACGGTAGACACAGACAACCAAAGCCGGATTTGCAGTGGGGCGGTTGCCTAAGGCGCCGTAAAGCCCTGCCTTTCAAGGCGGGGATAGAGCGCTCTGCGCCGCCGAAGGCGATAAGGCCCCAGTCGCGTCAGCGGCACGTAGCGCTTGGGGAGACAAGCACCGCTGTTGCAGAAGGGCAACCGGATACGGTAAGTGCTGTCGCAGAACCAAGAATAGGAATCCTTTGCCTAAAGGCAGGGGAGCATGTCAAGGCTCAGATGCAGTCGTGGCTGGAGTTGCAGGCGATGAAGGGGGGCCGAGCCACAGCAGGATCACCATTGCCGGAGCGGCTGTCATCGCTGTGATCAGATAAAACAAAGGCCAATTGACGGCAGCCGCCAAATAGCCTGACACAGCCCCGGCCAAGGTTCCCCCCACGGCAAACACACTGGTGAGCAAAGCATACTGGGTGGCACTAAATTGCCGGTCGCAGAGGCTCATCAAAAAAGCCAGAAAAGCAGCCGTACCCATGCCCCCCGCCATGTTGTCGAAAATGGTTGCCCCCACCAGCAGCGGATAGTTTTGCCCCACCAACCCAATCGCTCCCAGGCCCAAATTGCCGATCCCTTGCAACGCCGCGAAGATGAACAGACAGCGGTAGGTGCCGATGCGGCTGACCCACTCTCCCCCTACAAAAGCCCCCGCCAAGGTGGCCAACAAGCCTATCCAACTGCGGATAATACCCAAATCGCTGGTGCTAAATCCCGTCTGCAGCAGGAATGTGGGGGTCATCTGCCCTGCCAAGCTGTCCGGCAACTTGAAGCAGACCACAAACAGCAGGATTGCCCAGGCCAAGCGATGCCGCCAAAAAGATTGAAATGGCTCGATGATGGCTGCTCGCAAAGAGGTGGGCTTGAGGGCGCTGTTTTCCGGCTCGGGGGCCAAAAACGAGGTGACCAGCCCGATTGACATCAGCAGCGCCATGATTCCGTACACCTGCCACCAGGGCAGATAGTCCGCCAAGATCAAGCTCACGCCACTGCTGACCAGCAGCGCGATGCGGTAGCCGAATACAAAAATCGCTACCCCTGCCCCCATCTCCCGCTCTGCCAAGATATCGGTACGGTAGGCATCCACCGCAATGTCTTGAGAGGCGCTCAAAAAAGCCACCAGTAGCCCCACCAGAAAGATCGGGCGGGTAAAAACCGTAATTCCTGGCCAAGTCTGGGCCAGCTCTTCCCATCCCAAGGTTTCCAGCCAGGTTTGGGTCGGATCCTGAAAACCCAGTAGCCCTATGCTGAGCAGCAACAGCACCTGGGTCAGGGCCATCCACCCCCGCCGCCGACTGCCCCGCAGGGATCCCGGTGCCGGCAACAGAAATCGATCCAGAACAGGGGACCACAGGAACTTGAAGGAGTAGGGCAAATTGAGCAGGTTAAACAGGCCAATGGCAATGGTGGTCAAGCCCGCTTGGGTCAGCCAAGCATTCAAGGTGGTGTTGATCAACAGCAGCGGCAAACCCGAAGAAAACCCCAACAGCAGCAGGATGCCCATCTTGGAGCTGCCGTAGACCCCCAACATCCGCCTCAAAACGCTTGTCCCCACCTCAATCATGACCAGTCCTCTCCACCATCCTGTCCATTCTCAGGGATCCCTGTACTGCCAGTTACCCAGAAAACTGGGTTTGAAGTCCCCGTCTTTGGTGCTGGGCAAAGGCTTTGTTCAGATTGAGAGGAGTTCACAAGCTGCTGCGAATCACGAACGAGTAGTTGCCGCCGGGTTCCAGCAGATAGTCCGATTTTTCCAGAAAACGGCTCAAGGGCTCGCAAATCAAAGCCCGCCCCACAGAAGGCTCCACCTTGAGCTCCCCGGCCCGAAAGCACCAGCAAAAGCGCCAAACCCAACCATTAGCGTTGACTTCCCCCTCAATCGCACCCTCTTGCCAAGAGCGGCGGGTAATTTGGACATGGGCAGTGGTTTGAGGCAGTCGGCTCATCCGGTATCTCCCGACGGGCTCCCTTGTAGGGTAGCGTGTAGCTCCCTCGCTGCTGCCAGCAGGCCAAGCATGAGGACTAAGGCCTCAGAGGCTCAACCCACGGAGAGGGATCCCGTACATAGGGTCAGCTCTTTTGATTTTCTAAGAGCGGCTGCAACAAACCCCCCAGGGTGGGGGGCTGTTTCCTGAGCTCCTGCTGTAGGAAAAGTCGGTCAGAAGCTAGCGAGCAGCAGTTGCAAGGGCCTTCGAGGATTTTTTCTCCGGCTTCTCAGCCGCAACCTCTGCTAACAAAGCTCGCAGGCTGGGAAAAAGGAAGTGGTTCTCCTCGACATATTGTGCACCGAACAACCCCTTCTCCGCCCAGAAAAATCGATCAACGGTATGCTCATTTCGTCGCACCAAAATCAGTGCGGGGGGCTGAATAGACTTTTCCTGAATGTATTTTCGAGCAGCGGTTACAGACTTCTCCTCACCACTGTCCAAATTAAATTGAGGAATGTGATCTAAAATTTTGCGCCCTTCCAGACGACGGCGGCTCTTACGCTTTCTTCTCCTAACCAATGTAAGCCTCCTGTAGAAGGATGACCAAACAACCGCAACCGCAAAGAATATATCAGCACTGCTTAAGAAAAGCAATAAGCTTTACCCATTTTTGTTATCATCTTTTACAAACGCAATAAAAACAGCAGCCGCCCTCAAAGCTTCTGGAGAGGTAGTTTGAATGCACCCAAAAAATCCAGCAAGAGACCTTTCTCCGCCCAAAAAGCCCCCCAGAAACCGCCAATCCTAAAGCAAACCAGCAACCGAGCGCCTGCTGGATTGACCGTTGATATACCGTCAATGTGGACAGTCGATACGGATATTGGTAAGGGATCCAGTAGCTCTGACGCCTGCGAAGAAAGTCAGATGACGACGCAGGAGAGCCACCTCAAACTTGGTCTCTAGCCTAGCATTAACAAAAACGATATTCAACAGAACATATACCTAAGCTCAGCTTCAAGACAACCCCCTTTGGGTTAAAGTGCTGAGTCAATTGCCAATGCTGCCAGTCCGGAGCTGCTCAACTGAGGAGAGGAAGGGGCACTCCAGTGCCGAGCCACCCTCGAACAGGGCACTAAGACTGTACAACCAACTTCTTGTTTCTACAAGGGATCCACGGCAGATCCTCAGCATGTCCACACAGCCCTTTCGCGAGTCTATCCTGGGAGTCCTGGAGTGAGGAGTTCTGGTACCGTAGGGATTGGATGGATCCCGCCTCAGGTGCTGGCAAAGAAGCTGGAATGAGCTTGATGGGCTTCCAAGACTGCGCTGAATCGATTAGACGGAATTCAGGCATCCTGCTAGTCTGGCTTCAGGCTTGGCTGCACCTCAAGGGCCTAAGTCTATTTAGGTCTATCTTGTCTGGGTCTAGGGAGTTTTGGGCATGATGAAATTGGCGTTGCTGATGGGTCTGGGACTGAGGCTGGGATCCCTGCCGGCTTGGGCACAGGGAGCAACCCCGCTACCTTGGGCACAGGGAGCAACCCCGCTACCCAGCCCTGCTGCCACTGCTTCTCCGACTTCGGGGGAGACTCCAGCCACAGCAACTCCCAGCCCTCTGGCATCTCCAACTCTGACCCCGGAGCAAGTCACCGATGCCCAGGTGGAACAGTTGGTGCGCATTTTGTTGGAGTTAGATCCCCTGATTCGGGAAGCCAGCGCCCAACTGCGGGAAACCCAGAACGAGGAAGAGTACGAACAGATTATGCGGCGCACAGAAACCCAAGCCAGCCGTATCGTCGAGGAGCAAGGGCTGACGGTGCTTCAATACCGCGAATTGATGACCTTGGCGAACGAAAATCCCGTCCTCAACCAGCGGGTTCGTGTGCGCTTGCAAGAAGTTTTGCAAAAAAGGGAAGCTTCCAACTCTCCAAAGCCGGCCACTCCGACGCCTACGCCCTAGGCTGAGCTGGCTTGCCTTGGCCAAAGGCAGGAAGAACCTGAGGCAACCGCAAGGCAAAGCAGGTGCGATTGGCCTCACTGTTGAGGTGAATGCTTCCTTGCAACAGGCTTACCTGCTGCTGCACGAGGGCCAACCCCAACCCTGTCCCCCCTTGCCGCCAGGGATCCGCGCTGGGCACCCGATAGAACTTCTCAAATACCCGCTTTTGTTCTTCCGGGGGAATGGTTACGCCGGTGTTGAGGACTTGGATTTCCAGGTGGTCGGAATGGTATGTGGCCTGAAGGCTGATCAGATGCTCAGCAGGGGTGAATTTGCATGCATTGTTCAGCAATTCCTCCAGCACCGACCTTAGCACTCCCGGCAAGGTAAAAATGGCAGGCAGTTCTAAAGGGATCCCAAGGCTGAAGCGCTGATGGTGGCTGTGGGCCTCCTGAGCGAAGGGCTCGGCAATCTGGGGCAACCACTCTTTCAGCTCCAACCAGCAGGGCTGCTGTGAACCGTCCGTGTTAGGGGGACGGAGTCCCTTGAGCACCTCTAACTGCTGCAGTTCCAGCAGATCCTCGACCAGTTTGATCTCCCGCTCGCATTCGTTGTCCAACACCTTCAAGTACTGAGAGATTTTGGCCGGATCCGGGGATCTGGCAGCGCCCTGAGCAGGCAGCAGGACAGCGCTGAGCAGGTGGATAGCCATTTTCATGTTGGAAAGAGGGGTGCGCAGCTCGTGGGACACCGTGCTAAGGAAATCATTTTTCAGGCAATCCAGCCGCTGCAATTCCTGTACCTGGCGATCCAGTTGGGCGGTGCGAGCCTGTACCTTTTCTTCCAAGGTGCGGTTCAGCTCCTGAACCTGTTGGAACAATTCCGCCTGCTGAATGGCAATGGAGAGGTGATCGGCCAAGGCCAAGATCAGATCCTGACTGGTGGCCAACCAACCGGGACGTGCCGTTTTCAGTTGCAGGCACAGGCTGCCCCAAAGGGTGGGGTGGGCTGGGCCAGATTCGGGGCTTTCGCCGCCGTAGAGCGGTACCAGCAGCCAACTGCCAGGATAGGCTTTGGCCATGGCGGAGATGTAGACCCAGCCTTTGGCTTGTCCGGCTGCCTCCAGCAACACCACTTTCCCCTGCTTCAGTTGCCGGGCAATGGGGCTTTCGGAATCGGGGATCTGACAACCCAGATAGCCGTCGGGCTGAGGGGAATATTCGGAGACAATGCGCCAATGCTGTTGCTGGGGTCGATAGATGCTGATGCTCACCCGATCCGCCTCTAGCAGATGGCAAATCTCACGGGTGGCAACGGCAAAGATCTGATCCAACTGCAAAGAAGTGCGAATGGCCCGGACGACACGGTTCAGGGCTTGCTCGCGGGCCGCCTGTTGGCGTAAGTTCAACAGGTTCTGGCGGGTTTTGAGCAGGTGTCGGATGCGCTGACGCATCACCGGCCAGTGAATGGGCTTGGTAATGTAGTCGCTGGCTCCGGCAGCAAAGGCTTTGTCTACGGAAGCTTGATCCTCGAGCGAGGTGATCATCAAGCAGGGCAGATCCGCATCCAGAGCCTGCAAGCGTTGGCAACACTCGAACCCATCCATGCCGGGCATGAGGGCATCCAGCAGGGCAATTTGAGGCTGAGTTTCACCGAAGAGCAGCAGGGCTTGGTCGCCGTCTTCAGCCTCTGCCACTCGATAGCCTTCATGAACCAACAGGTGGGTCAAGTACCGGCGTACGAATGGGTCGTCATTGGCCAGCAGCACCGTCGGCGAAGCATTTGGCAACGGATATCCAGAACTGGGGATGGGTGGAGATTGCACAAAATTCACTCCACAGAGTTGGCCGTTCGCGACAGCGGTGCCGAGCACTAAGGCTTTTTTTGCACGCAAAAGGGATCCCTGACCCCTCTCCAGCTTAGTCTATCCCGACAGCGGTGCGGAACACTTTAAAACCCCAAAGCATGAGGGGATCCCTTGGATAGACCTATTTCCGTTAGGATCGGAGAGGTGGTGTAAGGAGTTGCCATGACTGCTTCTGAGGACATTTTTTCTGAGAACATTTTTGAGGAAATGACCCCACCACCAGATGGGATCCCAAGGCAGGTATCCGGAGTGCAGTCCACAGTGGTGATCGGGGCAGGGCCAGCCGGATTGAGTGCTGCCTATGAGCTGAACAAGCAGGGCTACCCGGTAACGGTTTTGGAGGCGGATCCGGTGCAAGTAGGGGGGCTATCCCGCACTGTAACCTACCAAGATTATCGCTTTGATATCGGTGGGCACCGCTTTTTCTCCAAGTCGGCAGAAATTGAGGCTCTGTGGACAGAAATTTTGGGCTCGGAAATGCAGGTTTGCCGGCGGCTTTCCCGCATTTTTTACCGAGGTGTTTTCTTCGATTATCCAATTCGACCTGCGGATGTCTTTGCCAAACTGGGGCCAGGGTTTACCAGCCTCTGTCTGCTCAGCTACCTAAAGGCGCGCCTCTTTCCCAGGCCCAATCCCGTATCTTTTGAAGATTGGGTCATCAACCAGTTTGGGGAACGGCTGTATCGCACTTTTTTTAAGACCTACACCGAGAAGGTGTGGGGGATCCCTTGTCACGAGATTAGTGCCGACTGGGCAGCCCAGCGGATCAAGGGTCTATCAATGGCTTCTTTGATCCGCAAAACCTTTTTCCCCAACCAAGAGGGGGTGATCAAAACCCTAATCGATCGCTTTCGCTATCCTCGCCTGGGGCCAGGCCAGATGTGGGAGCGCGTTCAAACCTTGCTAGCGGAAGCCGGGCAGCCGGTACAACTGGATCGCAAGGTTACGGCAATTCACTGGAACCAAGCCGGGGTTCAAGCTGTACAAGCCCGTTCTCAAGAGGGAGAGACCTTTTGGGTGACCGGCGAGCAGTTCATTTCCACCATGCCGCTGCGCTCTTTGGTGCGGGCTTTGGTACCCGCAGCACCAGAGCCGGTGCGAGAGGCCGCCGACCAACTGCGGTATCGGGATTTTTTGACGGTGGCTTTGCTGGTGGATGAGCCCAATCTATTTCCAGATCAGTGGATCTACATTCACGATCCCTCGGTGCGGGTGGGGCGCATCCAAAACTTCAAGAATTGGAGCGCGGACATGGTTCCGGATCCCTCGGTCACCTGCTTGGGTTTGGAGTATTTTTGCTCGGCGACAGATCCCTTTTGGCGACAAACCAATGAGGATTTGGTGGCCTTGGCAACGCTGGAATTGCAGCGGTTGGGCCTGCTAGGGGGGACAGTCGCATCAGCGTTGCGGAGCAACAAGGTTCTGGGCGGCACTGTCATTCGCGCCCCGAAAGCCTACCCGGTTTACGATCACGGCTATCAAGCTCACATCCGAACCATTCGGGCCTTTTTGGAAAAGGCACTGCCCAATTTGCAGGTGGCAGGCCGCAACGGCATGCACCGCTACAACAACCAAGATCATGCCATGATGACAGGCATTTTGGCCGCTCGCAACATTGTGGCGGGGGAACGGCGCTACGATGGGTGGCGGGTCAACCAAGATGCTGAATATCTGGAAGAGGAGGATTCAACAGCAGCCCTGGCGGGAGGACGGGCGGTACCTCAGGTGCTGGGTCGCCGGAGCTAGCGGCAAAAGGGATCCTGCTTCGAGCCAGCTTTGCCATCCAACACCTCCAGGATGGCTTTGGCAGCGCGGGCCAGAACGCCGGGTTCTCCCAGGGTCGCCCGCATCGCAGCGTAGTCGGCTTGCAGTTGGGCTTTGCGTTCGGGCCGAGTTAGCAACTCCAGTGCCAGTTGGGCGACTTTCTCCGGCTGGGCCTGCTCCTGCAGCAACTCCGGCACAATAGGGCGCATCTGCACCAAGTTGGGCGGAGACATGAAGGGCACCGACACCCTCAGCCAGTGGCGGGCGATCCAGAAGGTGAGGGGGTTAAGGCGATAGATCACCACCTGGGGGATCCCCAAGATGGCCGTCTCCAAGTTCACCGTGCCGGACTTGGCCAACACCAGATCAGCCGCTGCCAAGGCGAGGTGATGGGCTTTGTGGGGGGAGAAGAAGGGTAGAGCTTGAGGATCCAAAAGGGTGAGGTTGAGCCCAAGACGGTGGGCAGCCCGCGCAATCGGGGCAGCAAAACGGGGGGAGGCCAAGGGCACCCAAAACTGTGCCTGGGGCAGGTGGGTTTGCAGCAACTGGGCCGCCTTGAGCAGGACAGGCAGAACCGAGCGCAGCTCTTGCCGCCGCGAAGCCGGCACCACCACCACCACTGTGGCTTCGGCAGGGATCCCCAACTGGGCTCTGGCGGCAGCACGGTTGGGCACAGCGGCCAAAATATCCAACAGGGGATGGCCCACATACTGGACATGGGCTCCTGCTGCCGCGTAGTAGCGGGCTTCCTCAGGGAAAATCGCCAACATCAGCCGCATCTGCTGGGCCAGTTGGTAGTTGAGGCGGGCGTCCTGCGACCACACCCACTCTTGGGGGGCAATGTAATAGACAGCAGGGATCTGCCGCCGTTGCAGCAGACGGGCAATGCGGCTGTTGACGCTGATGTAGTCCACCAGCACAGCCACATCGGGTGGATCCTGGGCCAAAAAGCGGCGAATCTTCCATTCCGTCCAGAGGGCGGGGCCGATAAAGGGAAGAGCCTCTAAAATGCCAACGGAGCTGATCTCGGTGGTGCGGTGCAATAAACGGGCCCCGGCAGCAGCCATGCGCTCTCCCCCGACTGCTGTGATGCGCAGTTGAGGGCGTTGGCGCAGCAATTCTTCAATCAGATGGCTGGCCTGCAGATCCCCTGAGACCTCGCCCGTGCAGATAAACAGGTGGCTCACCAGAGCTACGCTCCCGACCGCAATTCTTAATCATCCAGCTCTGAAGTGCTCTGCACCGCTGTCGATAAGGAATCTTCCCCTCTCCCGCGTAGGGCCGGCAGAGGGCCTCGTCGTTGCGGCTGCGAGAGGGAGTCTTCCAAAAATTGCAGCAGATGTTGCAGGGATCCCGTCTCGTCCACCCACTCTTTCCCCTGCAGAGAAAGGATGTGGCGCTCTCCCTCCGCACCGCCGCTACGAACAACACACAGGCTGCTGCGCAGCGTTTGCAGCGCTTTTTCCAAAGGCAACCCTGAGCGGTACAAAAATCGGTAGACCTGCCGCAGCAAGGGCAGGGATCCCTCCATCCCTTGGGCTCGCCGCAACCCCACCAAGTTCAGACCGCGAATGCGAGCCGGATGTCCTTCCACCAACATGTAGGGGGGAACGTCGCGGTCAACCCGGCTCATCGCCCCTACCATGGCCAAGCGCCCAATGCGGGTGAACTGGTGGATCCCGACCATGCCGCCAATGCGGGCTTGAGACTCGATGTGGATGTGGCCGGCCAAAGAGACAGCATTGGTAATCACCACCTGATTTTCGATGACGCAGTTGTGGGCGACATGGGTGTAGGCCATCAGCAGGTTGTGATCTCCGATCAGGGTGGCTTCCCCTTCATTGGTGGCCCGGTTGATGGTGACAAACTCGCGGATGCGATTGCCCCTGCCGATCACCACTTGAGAGGGGGCGCCGCTGTACTTCAGATCCTGAGGCTCGGTGCCCACAACTGCTCCCGGAAAAATGTGGTTGTCCTCGCCGATTTCCGTCCAGCCATCGATCACCACATGCGCCCCCACCACCGTATGGGCTGCAATGCGAACATGCTCACCGATCACCGCATAGGGGCCAACCTGCACCGTCTCATGTAACTCGGCTTTCGGATGGATCACCGCGGTGGGATGGATCCGCTCCCGTGAGCGGTGTAGCCCACTTGCAGAGGTGTTGGGAGTGGATCCCGCTGAAGCGAACGAACTCATTTCCAACCTAGCCAGCTACTGTGGTTACGCTCCCAACCCTGCGAATGATTGCCAAGGCTTAACCCCAGATGAACCCTAGAGCTACGCCCCGCTATCGCGACCCACATGTCTACCGTATCCCGACAAAAAGGCGCAAGCGGCCCCTGAGCCATCTCCCTACCCCAACACTTTATCTCAATTGGCTTAATTGACGAGAACACCCCCAGCAGAGCCCCTCCCGGATGGCCGCTGTTTGTCCCTCAATCTACCAAGGAGAACATCAGCTCCCCCTCGGTCACCAGTTGCCCTCCCACCTGGGCGCGGCAGAACATCTTGCCAATGCGCTTCTGGCGAATGGTCAGCAAATCGGCAGAGAGCAGCAGTTGATCCCCCGGCAGCACCGGGCGGCGAAAACGAACGCCATCGATCCCGGCAAACAGGGCCAAACGCCCGGCCACCTCCGGCAACTTGGTCAACACGATCCCCCCTATCTGGGCCATGGCCTCAACGATCAAGACGCCAGGCATGATGGGTCGGTTGGGGAAATGCCCCTGAAAGAAGGGCTCGTTGAAGGTGACGTTTTTCAGACCCACCGCCCGTTGCCCCGGTTGGTACTCCACAACCCGATCCACCAGCAAAAAAGGATAGCGATGGGGCAAGATTTCCATAATCTGCTCCGTGGTGAAGACGGGGGGAGCGGTTGCCAACTGAGCGGCTGCTTCAGCGGAGAGAAGGGGAGAAGGGGAGACATCAGAGGACATGGTAACCCACAGAGGCAGAGGACAAAACTGAAAACCCGGATGGGGAGAGCCGCAGGCCAGAACTCAGCCAAAAGAGCACCCAGGGATCTTACGGAAAAGAGGCGAAGCGATGGGGAATAGAGCGGATCCCTTGGAGGAAAAGTGCTCGGCACCGCTGTTGCAACTGAGGATGGCAGGGTTGTTGCTACGCAACCGGATCCCTTTCTCCCCCCCACTCTTCGTGGATGAGCAGGGATCCACTCTTGAGCAACTGCTCGGCCAAACGGTGGTGCAGGGCATGACCCGCCTTGTAGGCCACAACGTGCCCCTGCAGTCGGCAGCCCAGGAGACTGAGATCTCCTAGTAAATCTATCAGCTTATGGCGCACCGGCTCATCTGGGTAGCGCAGTGGCCCCAACCACTCGGTTTGGCTACAGACGATGGCATTTTCCAAGCTGCCCCCCTGAATTAGCCCCCGTTCCCGGGCCAGCTCCACATCCTGCTGGCGGGCGAAGGTGCGGGCCGGCGCAATGGACTGGACAAAATCTGGCCCGTTCTCTCTCCAGCTCAGCCATTGTTCTCCAATGGGGCAATCGGCAAAATCGATGCCATAGGTAAAGCGGGCTGTGGGATGGGGGAGGGCGCTGACAAAGGCTTCCCCTGCCCAGACGGTGACCGGTTCTTGGAGCACCCCCAGCAGGGCTGGCTGATCTTGGGCTTGGATCCCGGCTTGGGCAATGGCCTCTACAAAGGGCAGGGCAGAGCCATCCAGAATCGGCAGCTCCGGCCCCTCCACCTCGATGCGGCAGTTGTCGACGCCCAGGACGTAGAGGGCGGCCAACAGGTGTTCTACCGTCTGCACTTGAACAGGGGGGGATCCCTGCTGCAACAGGGTGCAGAGATGGGCAGGGGCCAGGGATCCCAGCCGGGCCGGGATCTCAGGGGATCCCGCTTGATCCACCCGCACAAAGACCCGACCGCTGCCGACAGGAGCTGGATGCAGGCTGCAGCGAATCGGCAGGCCGGTGTGCAGGCCAACGCCTTCTAGGGAAATAGAGCTGGCTAAGGTGTGTTGCCGGCCTCTCATCGAAAACCCTGGGTTTGAAACCCCGCCCTTAGGCCTACGGCCCGCTGACGCGACAAGGGCAGCTTTGTTACCAACCATAAAACCTCCAAGAACAAAAGCTTAAATGGCGCACATCAGCCTTCCTAGCGTTTTGAGTCAACCTCTTTCCATCCTCCAGCCGGTGGAGGCTGAGCTTGTTACCCGAACTACCGCCCACAAAAGCGAGTCCCCATTTGGGGTGACGTACCAAACTCCCTCGCTTTAAGCCTAAACTTAGCGTCCCCCCATAAGGTGTTCTTCTCCCCTTTTTGTCCGGTTGCAAACGGTGCAACTGCCTGCGGTGAAAGCGAAGGGGAGCAAGGAACAACATTCGTTTATTGTCCGGTAGCCTGTGCCCACCAACCGCGGAGTTTGCTAACACCCAAGCATCTACGCAGTGCGCCTTAAAAACTTCAGCCGTCTTTTTGTTCGTTTTCTTGAGACCTAGAGCATCTCGCATCTGTTTAGTCGCCCAACCAGAACAAGTGAGTACCTGCCCCAGTTCGCTGAGTTGCCGGTAAAACCATTGCTTTCCTACCTCTAAGGGGGAAAAAGAAGTGTCCCAGCGACGTTGACCTTTGGTTTTTGCTTGGATGTCCTCAACGACAAACGTAGTGACCGGAAATAACCTAACTAACCAACGGGCTAGACGCAGTTTCCACTGCCACCTTGCTTTGGTAGAAGGGGGAAGCCCACCTCTAGCTCGGTTGCTTCTGGGCTGACGACAAGGGGTTTTGCGGTAACGGCGAGTACGCCGCATTTGACGGCGTTGCTCTACATGTTCTTTCACCCAAGTCACAGCATCGGCTTGGATGTTTAGGTAGGTATGGGCTGCAGACTTAACCGACCAACCCTCTTTTTTACCAAAAACCTGGGTCTAAAGCCCCGCCGTTTACGGCGGCTTTGTGCTAAACTAAGAACAGAGGTAAGGGTAGTTAACCTCTCTAAAAACCCAGTAGCCTAACGGCTAAAGAGCCGACCTAAGTTTTTTTTGTGTTGGTTCAACGGTACCTAAGGGCATTAGGGAACCGGCTCGTAAGAGCGAACGCTTGGGGAGACAAGCACCTCTGTCGTAGAGGGGAAACCTGATACGGTAAGTGCTGTCGTGGAACCAAGAACAAGAATCCTCTGCCTTTAGGCAGGGGGTATGTCAACCTTGCGGTTTCCGGCTGGCTAGACCCTACTCCCACAAGCCCCCAGCTTTAGCTGGGGGTACTTGACCGTGCTCCGCAGTGCTAGTGCAAACGCTCTTGGCCCCGGTCGAAAACGCGGTAGTACAGCTCCCGATAGCCCACGCGCAGGTTGCTGCTGGCCTCTGCCAACTTGGCTTTGTGACTGCGGGTGCCGTAGGCGCTGAATACCTCGTAGGTATCTCCCTCAAAGAAAAAGGAAGAGACATCGGACACCTCTTCGCCCCCCAGCAACTGCCAGCGCCCTTGGCGAAACTGCAGCCGGTAGTGGGCTCTATCCAAGCTGCCGGAAGGACGGTCAATCATGGCGTCGATGCTGCCCTCGTAGAGGGGCTCGGCACCACCACCGGGAATGGACAGATCCACAGGCCACACGTTCACAGCGATATCTCGGTAGCGACAGTTGGGCCGGTTGCACAGGCGAATCGAGCGCATGGCCTCGGCAATGGCTTCCAACCGCTGCCGCGCTACAGCTAGGGAAGAGTGCTCTGCACCCCCATCGCGAACGAGCTGGGGCGATACCTGAGCTGGCTCTGCCGCTACGGGGAGCGATGCATCGGCAGCCAACGCCGGGGATCCCCAGCAGCATCCCAACAACACCAGACAGATCAAGCTCAGCCAACAACGGCATGCGGATCCCATGGACACAATCTATGACAGAATCAAGCTCCTCTTCTCTACTCTAGGTACTCTGGGGGATCCCGACCTGGTGCAGATATTAACCCACTCTGGCCCTGAACAACTGGCGCAGGTGCGGCTGGTATTGGTGCAGCCGTCTGGGCCGCGCAATGTGGGCGCTGTTGCCCGCATCATGAAAAACATGGGCCTCAGGCAATGGGTGCTGGTGGATCCCCAATGCGATCCCTTGGATGCTGAGGCGCTCACTGCAGCCGTGCATGGGGCGGACTTGCTTCACCAAGCCCAGAAGGTGCAAACCTTGCCCGAAGCCCTGCAGGGGTGTGTGCAAGTTTTCGGGACAACGGGGCGCAGCCAAACCTACCCACTCGAATGGCAAATTCAGTCTCCTCGCCAAGCCTTTCCTGCCTTGCTGGCTGCTGGTCCTGCCGCCCTTGTGTTTGGCCCTGAGGATCGCGGTTTGAGCAACGAGGAGCTGGCCCTCTGCCATCGCCAGATCCAGATCCCCACCGATGCGACCTATCCCTCTTTGAACTTGGCCCAAGCTGTGGCCATTTGTTGCTATGAGCTGTACACCCTTGCCTGCCAGAGCCCTTCTCCCCCTCCTCCTGTGCCCTCACCGCAAAAGCTTGCCCCCTTCGAGCTGCTGGAAGGCTTTTTTGGCCACCTGGAAGCGCTGTTGCTGCAGATTGGCTACCTGCGCCCCCACACAGCTCGCCGCAAAATGCTCAAGTTTCGCGCCCTGTTCCAGCGGGCCGGCCTGACCGTGGCCGAGGTGGCCTTGTTGCGCGGGATCCTACGGCAACTGCAATGGAGCCAGGGATCCTCTTATCAGAAACCTCTGGAAGCAAGTAAGGATCCCATCCCGCCGACACGACCGGATTCCCGTGGGATCCCCTCTTAGAGCTTGAGGGCAGCGCGAGGATCGTAGGATTGAACCCGCTGCAGCTTTTCGTAAAGTTCTCGCTCTTCTTCGGAGATCTGGGTGGGCAAATGGATCTGCACCACCACGTAAAAGTCCCCCCGTTCTCCGTTGCCTTTGGGAAATCCCCTTTCCGCCAGCCGCAACTTTCGCCCCGGCTGCATGCCAGGTGGAATCCGCAGCTTCACCACCCCATCCAAGGTAGGCACTTCCACCTGGGCACCCAAAACCGCTTCGCTGGGGCTGATGGGCAGATCGCAGTAAACATCAAACCCCTCTAGGCGATAGAAGGGGTGGTCTTTCAGCTCGATCTTGAGGTACAAATCACCGGCACCGCCGTTGGGGTTGGGGTGACCTTGGCCGCGCAGGCGAATCCGCTTGCCTGGAGTAATGCCGGGCGGGAGATTGACCTCTAGCGTGCGATCCCCGCCTACCCGCAGGCGGCGCTTGCCCCCTTCAAAAGCTTCTGGGATGCTGATCTGGATGGTGGCCTCAGCATCGTAACTGGTGTTACCGGTGGATCCTGAAAATCCGCTGCTACGGTCTGTGGTTTGGCCGCGCACCCGGCCCAGCAGTTGATCAATGAAGTCTTGAAAATCATCAAATTGGCTGAAATCGACGCCACTCCCCCCAAATCCGCTTCCCGCAAAGTCTTCGCTGAAGGGGCTGCCACTGTAGGTGTAGGCATCGCGGCTGGAGCGGAACCCGCCCTGCTGATGGTATTGGCCAAATTGGTCATATTGCCTGCGCTTGCCGGGATCCGAGAGGACTTCGTAGGCTTCGTTGATGTCTTTGAACTTCTCTTCGGCAGTTTTGTCGTTTGGGTTAACATCTGGGTGATACTTGCGGGCTAGGCGCCGATAGGCTTGTTTGACCTCATCGGCAGTGGCCGTTTTGCTGACCCCCAAAATCTTGTAGTAGTCCTTGAAATTTTGCATGGAGGCATTCGCAGGTTGGTCAAGTGAGAATGGGCAGGCAGCGTCGGGATTGAGAGCTTAGAAACTGGGACACTTCCCCCAACCCGCCGATTGGCCCATTGAATAAGAAGAAAGCGGGTTAGACGCCATCGCCTACCCCGTCTCTTCCCATTATCAATCACTGCTTCCGGTGGGGAAGGGATCCACCTGAGGGTGGATCCCGGAAGGGTTACTTGGTCTCGGTGAAGTCAGCGTCGATCACATCATCGCTGCCGCCGGAGGTCTTCCCTGAGCCGGAAGCCGAGCTAGAGGAGGCCCCCGGCTGTTGATACAGCTCGCTGCTCATGGCGTAGAGGGCCTCTTGCAACTCCCGCTCTTTGCTCTGGATGGCGCTGTCGTCTTCCCGCTGGATGGCATCCCGCAGCTCTCGCACCAGGGTCTCGATTTGCGTGCGTTTGCTGGACGAGATCTTGTCGCCCAACTCCTTCAACTGCCGCTCGGCCTGGTAGGCCAGAGAATCGGCTTTGTTGCGGCGCTCGATTTTCTCCCGGCGGGCCCGGTCTTCGGCAGCGTATTTTTCCGCCTCGGCAATCATGCGCTCCACCTCTTTGCTATCCAAAGTAGAGGCGCCAGTGATGGAGATGCTCTGCTCTTTGCCGCTGCCTTTGTCTTTGGCCGTCACCTTCAAGATGCCATTGGCGTCGATGTCGAAGGTAACCTCGATCTGGGGCACGCCACGGGGGGCCGGTGGGATCCCGTCCAGCTTGAAGCGGCCCAGAGATTTGTTGTCGCGAGCCAGCTCTCGCTCCCCTTGCACCACGTGGATTTCCACAGAGGTCTGCCCATCTTCGGCAGTGGAGAAGATCTCCGACTTGCGGGTGGGGATGGTGGTGTTGCGCGGGATCAGTTTGGTGGCCACGCCGCCCAAGGTTTCCACACCCAAGGACAAGGGAGTGACATCCAGCAACAGCACATCTTTGACTTCGCCTGCCAGTACGCCAGCCTGAATGGCAGCACCGACGGCCACCACCTCATCGGGGTTGACGCTCTGGTTGGGTTCTTTGCCCAGCAGCTCCCTCACCAGCCGCTGTACCGCCGGAATGCGGGTGGATCCCCCCACCAGCACCACTTCGTTGATGTCGGCTTTGGTGAGCTTGGCATCCCGCAGGGCTTGCTCCACCGGCCCCTTGCAGCGCTCCAGCAGGTCGGCACAGAGGTGCTCAAACTGGGCGCGGGAGAGCTTCAGCTCCAGGTGCTTGGGCCCATCGGCAGTGGCAGTGATGAAGGGCAGGTTGATGGTGGTTTCGGAAACGCTGGACAGCTCGATCTTGGCTTTTTCCGCGGCTTCCGTTAGCCGTTGCAGCGCCTGCCGGTCTTGCCGCAGGTCGATCCCTTCCATTTGCTTGAACTGCTCGGCCATCCAATCGACGATCTTCTTGTCGAAGTCGTCGCCCCCCAACTGCGTGTCGCCGCTGGTGGATTTCACCTCGAAAACGCCATCCCCCACTTCCAAGATGGACACGTCGAAGGTGCCGCCGCCCAGGTCGAAGACAAGGATGGTCTCGTTGTTGCGCTTGTCCAAGCCATAGGCCAAAGAGGCTGCCGTCGGCTCGTTGATGATGCGCAGCACTTCCAAACCGGCAATGCGGCCCGCGTCTTTGGTGGCCTGCCGCTGCGAGTCGTTAAAGTAAGCAGGAACCGTGATCACCGCTTGGGTGACCGGTTGGCCCAGGTAGCGGCTGGCGTCATCCACCAGCTTGCGCAGCACCATGGCCGAGATCTCTTCCGGCGCAAATTCCTTGTTCAGGCGGGGGGCGTACAACTTAACATTGCCCCGCTCATCCCGCCGTACTTGGTAGGAGACCCGCTTGGAGTCGGCATTCAGCTCATCGTACCTACGACCGATGAACCGCTTAACCGAGTAAAACGTGTTTTCGGGGTTGAGCACTGCTTGCCGGCGTGCCATCTGGCCCACCAGGCGCTCTCCATCTTTGGTGAAGGCGACTACTGAGGGCGTGGTGCGAGTGCCCTCAGCATTGGCAATGACGGTGGGGACACCCCCTTCCATTACGGCGACAACCGAGTTGGTTGTGCCCAAGTCAATTCCTACGACTTTTCCCATCGGCTTTTTGTTCTCCTCTTCAGTACGTCGCTCCGGTTACCGCCGCCAGGCTGTATGAAGTAGCTTGGGCAGCCAATCCGTGAAAGTCCAGCAGGTAACTTAACCGTTTTCTGGGTCGATCCTATCCGGCCTAGCCGCTTGGCCAGGGCGAGAATGCCGCCCATTTCTCGGACTTGGAAGGCAGACCCATTACGGATCTCCGTACCTGCTGCATCTGGGCAAGCGGGATTGGTGCGGTTTTGGCAGCTAGCTTTGAATAAGCTGCAGGGCTTCGAGGCTGCGGGCCACAACGGTTTCGGCCAAAGGAAGGTAACCCATAGTTTCGGCCAGGGGTTGTCCTTCGGTGAGGGCCCAACGCAGCACAGCTTGCAGGGCAGCGGCCATGGCGGGATCCGAGTACCGGCGGTAGGTCAGGATCCAGGTGTAGGTGACGATGGGATAAGCCCCAGGGCCAGCGGGATCCGGCACAAAAGCTCGCAGGTTTTCCGGCAGCTCAATTTCGCTGAGGGCCAGGGCCGAGGCTTCCGGTGAGGGGAGAATGAACTCGCCGCGGCGGTTCTGCAGAGCCGCCACCGACAGATCCAGCTCGCGGGCATAGACCGACTCCACATAGCCGATCACCCCTTCGCTGAGGAGCATTTGGGCACTCATGCCCTCGTTGCCTTTTACCCCAATGCCCACTGGCCACTCCAGCGACATACCCACACCGATTTCCGAGGCCCAAGCCGGATCGATGGCGGCCAGGTGGCGGGTAAAGGTATCGGTGGTGCCGCTGCCATCGGAGCGGTAGCAGACGGTGATGGGCAGATCGGGAATGGTCAGCTCTGGGTTCAGGGCCAGGATCTCCGGATCCCGCCACTGATCGATTTGGCCGCGAAAGATCTTCACCAAAACAGGTCGAGACAGCTTGAGTCCAGAAGGGATCCCCGGCAGGTTGTAGCCTACGGCAATGCTGCCTGCGGTCATCGGGATCATCACCACACCCCGCTTCACCTCGACGATCTCGGCATCGGTCATGGCCACGTCGCTGGCAGCAAAGTCCACCGTTTGGTCGATAAATTGCCGGATCCCGGCAGCACTGCCCACCGGTTGGAAGTTGATCTCCACCTTGGGATCCACCTGGCGGTAATCGGAAAACCAGCGCAAATAAAGAGGAGCCGGAAAGGTGGCTCCGGCCCCGTTGATCAGCAAAACCTTGTCGGCGGGCTGGCTGCGGGGGGCAGGAACGGGATCCCTGCCGCTGGGTTGGTCAGAACGGGATCCCCTTTGGCAAGCACTCAAGGTAGCGCCGGTGGCCAGCAAAGAAAGCAACACTTCTCGGCGACGGAAGCGGGGCAGTTGAGCCATGGTTCAGGTTCTCCGAGGTCACCGCCCCGATCCTTGTCTTGCCCACGGGGCCCTGTCAAGGGTTGCCGGCAAAAGCCCCTGGGATCCCGTGCGTGGGCCCACTTTCCCCAGGTAGTTGTCTTTCCCTCTGTACCATCCCCGTATTCCTCGCTACGCTTCCCGGCAAAAGTTGGGATCCAACCCAAGCCCAGAAAGGAAAGACAGAAAATGCAGAATTCAAGAGAAAAATAAAGAAAAACGGCGTAAACAAGAGATTGAGCGATCTGACTTCTGTGGCAATTGGACAGGGATCCTCAAGCCAAAGCCTTGTCGGGCAAGGCTTAGCGGTTTTCGGGCCTGAGTCCCCCCGCATCGGAAAAATCTTGACATATTCTGGAATAGGGCAATATATTGTGGATTCTGTGCAGAAATCCTGCGCTGTTCACATCTCGGTATCTGGGGGACTACTATGCCGACTTTGACTCGTTCTCCCTGGACACTGCGAGACAGCGAAAAGCTCTATCGCATCTCAGGTTGGGGGGATCCCTACTTCCGTATCAACGCCGCCGGTCATGTGGAGGTGACCCCACAGGGCTTACAGCAGCAGGAACCGGGCATTGACCTGTACCACTTGGTGATGGATCTGGTGGCGCGGGGCCTGCAGTTGCCCCTCTTGATTCGCTTTCCCGAGATTGTGGCCGACCGCATGCGGCAAATTTGTGAGAGTTTTCAGCAGGCCATCCAGCGCTTTGGCTACCCCAACGTGTATCGAGGGGTCTATCCCGTCAAGGTGAACCAGCAGCGCCACCTGGTGGAAGAAGTGGTGAAACACGGTCGCGCCTACCACTTTGGCCTGGAGGCGGGATCCAAGCCGGAGCTGTTGATTGCCCTGGCTCTGCTGGATACTCCTGGGGCCTTGCTGATCTGCAACGGCTACAAAGACCGCGACTTTATGGAAACAGCCCTCTTGGCCCAGCGGCTGGGGCGCACCCCGATCATCGTTTTGGAGCGGCTGCAAGAGCTGGAGCTGGTGCTGGAGGCTGCCGATCAACTGGGCATTGACCCCATCTTGGGAGTGCGGGCCAAGCTCTCGGCCCAAGGGAGCGGGCGCTGGGGTACCTCGGCTGGGGATCGGGCTAAGTTCGGCCTGACGGCCACCGAGATTTTGCAAGTGGTGGAACGGCTGCGAGCAGCGGGCAAACTCCACTGTCTGCGCCTGCTGCACTACCACATCGGCTCCCAGATCTCGATGGTGAGTGTGCATGGACGAGCCGTGCGGGAAGCCAGTCAAATCTACATTGAGCTGGTCAAGCTGGGGGCGCCCATGGGCTACCTGGATATCGGCGGTGGCTTGGGGGTTGATTACGACGGATCCCAGTCCCCCAATCCTTTTTCCCAGAGCTACAGCATGGAGGACTACGCCGCCACCGTGGTGCAGACCGTGCTCACCGCCCTGGAACCCCGCGGGATCCAGCCGCCGGTACTGGTGACCGAAAGCGGACGCGCTCTGATGTCCCACCAGTCGGTGCTGGTGTTTGACGTGCAAGATGTCAACGCCGCCAGCCCCTACCCAATGCCCACCCAGCTCACTTCCGATGCGGAGGTGATCCAGAAGCTAAACCAGCTTTACTACCAAATCCAGCCCGATACTTTGGTGGTCAATTACCGCCGTTGTCAGGAGCTGAAGGAGGCTGCTCTGCGTCAGTTCACCGAGGGATCCCTCAGCTTGCAGGAGCGGGCCGAGGTGGAACGCCTGTTTTGGAACTGCTCCGACAAGATCTGCACCTTGGCCTACGAACAGCACCAAGCGGGGCATCCGGTGGCGGTGGATCTCTTGGATCTGGACGAAATGTTGGCCAGCATCTACTACGGCAATTTCTCCCTGTTCCAATCCCTGCCGGATAGCTGGGCCATCGACCAGGTATTCCCTATCATGCCGATTCATCGTCTGGATGAGGAGCCACGCCAATGGGCCACCTTGGCCGATCTCACCTGCGACAGCGACGGCAAGATCAACCGCTTCTTTGGTGAAGATGGGCAGATCACCTCGGTCTTGCCGCTGCACGACCCCAACGGGCATCCCTACCTGCTGGGGGTGTTTCTGGGAGGCGCTTACCAGGAGATTCTCGGGGATCTACACAACCTGTTTGGTGATACCAACGCAGTGCATATCCGCTCCCGTCCTGGCGGCTACCACGTTTCCCAAGTCATCAAGGGGGATACCATTGGCGAAGTGCTGAGCTGGGTGCAGTACAACAGCGAAGATCTGGTGGAGACCCTCCACCACGCCACCGAAGCCGCCCTACAACGGGGGCAGATCAGCCTATCCCAGGCCCGCGCCTTGCAACGGCACTTCGAAGACAACTTGCGAGCCTACACCTACTTGCACTGAAGCTGGCCTCTCCTGGCCGACCTGGACAGTTGGTCAGGAACGGCCCCAGAACCCAGGCCAAAAACAAAAAGAGATCCCGGTTTTGGGCCGGGATCTTTCATTTTTGATTTGATCTGGCGGTTGGGGGAAGGGGATTAGACGTGGCCCCCTACAGGCGCAGCGGGCTATCCAGGGTCAGGTTAATCACTTGATTGGGGCGCAACACCACCACCTGGGGAGCAGTGATATTGCCCACCGCCACTCCGACTCCGGCTCCGCCAATGACCCCCAAGGCAGAAACGCCTCCTGTGAGCAAGCCCAGCACCGTACCCCCCACAGCACCAATAGCTGCGTCTTGAGCAATTGCTTCGGCAGAATAGTGGCGCGGGTCTTTCTCGTCGTGGATCAAATCAGAAGACATCTGTACCGAGTAAAGTCGCCCGTTGGCAATCAAAGCCGTGCCAAAGAACCTGGCCCCTCCCTGAGTCGGTCGTAAGCTGCCTCGCACCTCGCTGCCTGCTGGGATTACCAATTGGCCGCTGCCGTTGTAGATGTCCTGAGACACCCGCAAGGTAAGCGGATGGGTGCTGTTGGGGCTAAAGTACTGGGGCTCCTGACCCTCGACGCTCTGGACGGGAATGATCGTGCCTGGCTGCAATTGGCGCACGCCCACATCAAACAATTGCTGAGCAGAAGCAGGGGGCAAGGCAAGCAGACCCAAAGTGGGGGTTGCCAAGCCAATCATCGCCGCCGAAAGAACACGAATGTTCATAAAAACTCTCCGGTAAATGTTCAATCAGGATCCCAAGGAAAACGCAGATTCTTGGGAGCCACTTGCGAGCCACCTGAAGGTCAAGCCCGACGAATGAAGCTGATCAAGGCCAACAGAACCAAAGCCCCAATGGTGGCCATCAGCAAACTTCCCAACAGGCCGGTAGCCGGCAGGCCAAATAAGTCGAAGAGGAATCCCCCAAAAAATGCCCCGCAAACACCAACGATTATGTTGCCTATCAATCCAAAGCCGTAGCCGCGTCGAATATTTCCTGCCAGCCAACCTGCTAGGGCTCCGATCAGGAGAAACCCAAGGATACTGTTCATAGAACCTACTTCTCCAAAGTATGCTGTTTCTACAGCATACCCATTGTTGTGGGAAAATAAATTCTCTGAGAACTAACCTTCTGTACACTTGGCACACTTGACGCCCGCTTGACAAATTGTTAGCCTCTGCCGAGAATAGATGGTTATTTGTCTTTTAATATACAGACTCTACAGAAAAGAAGATGAGAATCTCATGAATGATAGAAAGGGATCCCCTACTTGCTGCAGTTTCACAATACCTAAACCTCAAACAAAAAAAGACTGGCAGTGTGAGGTCTACCAGTCTGAGTCAGTTCCCTGTGAGTGAGCTGATGCCGTCGTTGCCAACGTCTTCAACCCGATTCCCAGTTTGTGTTGCTTTTTGCCATTTCGAAGTGATTCAGATCACTTGCAGCTTGAGGAGCCGGCAGCTTTGGCGAGCACTCCTGTCCTGATTTCTTCCGCAGGGATCCCCATCCCCACGAACCCTGAGGCAACGAAGGGAGCATCTCAAAACAAAGGCAACTGCTCCTCTTCCACTGGGGCAGGGGTTGAAGATCCCAGCTCCTCCCAGTTGGGATCCCAGTCCTGCAAGGGATCCGCATATTCCTCCAACAACTGACGGGCGGCGGCCAGCAAATCGTTGTGCAAGGGGGCCAGATCGCTGCGGTCGGCCAGATACTGCTCCAGAGCCGTCAGGGGCTCCAGTCGGCTGGGATCCAATCCCGGCAGACGGATGCGGCTAGGGCTGACCACTTCCGGGGCAATGGTGTAGCTAAAAGCAGGGGCAAGAGCGTTGTGCAAAGCCCGCTCATCAATGCAGTCTAGCTGGTCGGGGCGTATGCGGTAGATCAACCGCAAAATGGAGCCGGCCACGGGGGCCTTGGCGATGGCAGCCAACAGCTTGGACTGCACCTGCTGGGGGGGATCTGCGCTTAGATCCAGGCGAATGGTGTGAAAGGTACGGGTTGGCAAAGGCAAAAACTCATAGCTGGCTCCCGTAGGGGTGACTTCCACCAGCACGCAGCCTTTTTCTTCTTTTTCTTCGCCAAAATCCACCCGCTCAATGCTACCGGGATAGAGTATCAAGGGATCCCGACACAGCACCTGGTGACGGTGGACATGTCCCAAGGCAACATATTGGTAGGCAGGCCGAGCCAGCAGCGAAAGGGGCACCGTAAATCCTCTGCCCACTGAAAGGTGGCGTTCTGCTCCGTAGCGGGCGGTCTCCACCATGACGTGAGCCAACAAAATTGCCGGGATTCCTGGTTGCAGGGTGCGGATCTCCCCTTCCAGGGCTAGGTGGAGGCGCTGCAAAAGCTGATGGGCAAGGATTTCCGCCTCAAGGCCCAAGCTCTCTTGTTGGGCGAGTAAAGCAGAGCGACTCAGCCAAGGTAAGGTGGTCACCTGCACCGGGCCACTGCGAGTTTCAATCCAATGAGTTTCCAGCCTGTCTCCCACAATAAAGCCTGAGACTCCCAAAGCGCGGTAGATAGCCAGGCTGTTGCCTCCCTGTCCCTGCCCGTACTGATCGTGGTTGCCTACCAACAGGACGGTTGGGATCCCTGCATCGGCCAAGCGGCGAAACTGTTGGGCAAAAAGCTCCTGATGGAGAGGGGGAGGTGTCGCATCGGGAAAAGCATCGCCCCCAAACAACACCAGATCCACCGCTTGGTTGAGAGCATGGTCAATGCACAGGCGCAAAGAAGCTACAAAATCTTCCAAACGGGTATTCAGTCCAGTGGCCGGGTTAATGTGGCCGTAGGCAAGGCCACTGCCCAGATGAATGTCGGAAAGATGTAGCAGCCTCACCACCTTGAGCACTCTTGGAGACTTTGCAGCTCTCCCATCTGTTGGGATAAAACTTGCCGTTCGCGTTAGCGGGACGGAGTCCTTTGGTTGTCCTGAATCGCAGACCCAGGGCTGAACAATCTCTGCTTAAGCTTGCCGGCGGGGCCTGGCTCGATCCAAACGCAAAGGCCGGCCCATAAACTCCTGCCCGTTTGCGCTCTCGATGGCTTCATCTTCCTCAGCTTCGGTTGCCAGATCCACAAACGCGAAGCCTCGTGTCTGCCCGGTTTCTCGATCTATCGGGATTGTAACCGACTTAACGTTCCACCTCTGCTGGAAGAAAGCTTTTAGTTCTTCTGTTGAGGCTTTATAGTTCAGGTTTCCCACAAAAATGGTCATAGCAATTAATTCAAGCAAAGTAAGTCACCAATCAGCAGGAGTGGCAACAAAGCTCCAGAGTACTTCACTTCTATCATGGAGGCTTGCCAAATCGCCGAACATGACAGGATGTAAAGGGATCCCTGCCAGAAAATCTTCCTCCTTCCCCATCCAAAATCCACCTTCGTCAAGGGCCTGTACTTTTTCTGCCCCTGGGTTAAGTTTCTCTACCCTTGCCTCGGCCAAACTCCCTTCTGGCCCGCTGGGATCCGGCATCTTGTCAAGTTGTTGCGATTTGTTAAGATATGTATTATCCTGCTTGCAGCACCTGGCCCGATCTGCGCCGTTGGAACTTTTTGCAGACCTCTCTACCTGAGTACCCTAAGGTGATAATGATGGATGAAACGCTAGAGCTCTCTTTGGAGCAAGAATTTCGCCAGCGGGCTTTCGAGACCTTGGTTTCTCGCATGAGCCCCGAGCAGGCTAAGGACATTTTGGTCAAACTGCATAAGCAGATGCTGTTGCAGGAGGCCACTTACCGCCAACTGCTTCGTCATTCCCTCAGCGCCTGATGCACGCCCTTTCGCTTCCCACCTGGTGGATTCACATTGCTAGCGTCTTGGAGTGGATCGCTGCCATTGTTCTTGTGTGGCAATTTGGGGAGCGAGTGGGCCAGCCCGAATGGCGGAGTTTGAGCTGGGCAATGCTGCCCGCCTTGTTGGGGGCAATGTGTGCAATTACCTGGCACTGGTTTGATAACGACCCCAAGTTGGACTGGGTGGTGACTGCCCAGGCCAGCTTCACCTTGCTGGGCAACTGCACCCTGGCTGGGGCTGCTTACCACATTTGGCGGGCTGAAAGGGTGGACGAGCCTGCACAGGAGGGGGATCCGACTCAGCAATGAACAGTTTGTTTGCCCTTTCTTTGTTCCCTTACCTGATCTTTTTATTCTTCCTGTCGCGGCTGCGCCGGATTCCACGTTTGGCCTTGGTCGGATTTTGGCTGCTGTTGCTGTTTGTTGCCGTCAGCATCCCGGCAGGGCTGTACGCTCAGATTCATTACGGCACTTCCCTGGCCAATGTGGATCCCTTGCATGGGGGGGCAGAGGCTTTTCTCACCCTCTCCAACGTTTTGGTGGCCCTGGGCTTTAAGCAGGGAATTGACCAGCAGGCCCAACGACTTCCAGGGGCTGGCGACGGCAACCCTGAGCCATAGTCATCCCAAACAAGCCCTTACCCCCTCTTCAAAACCAAAAGGAGAAGAGGGTTAGGCAACAATCGTTTCGGCGCAACTGGGACTGGATGTAGAATGGGGATCCAGGTCTAATGCCTGCTGTTTATTCTGAAGAGATCTGCCGGATGGTGGCTACCCTTTCTGTTGCTGTTCCCAAAGTGAAGCTGAAGCATCCACCCCTGCGCATTTATCGCATGGGGGACAAGGTGCTGCGGCAGCCGGCCAAGCGCGTCAGCCAGATCAATGAGGAGATCCGCCAGCTTGCCCGGGACATGCTACAGACCATGTACAGCTTCGATGGGATTGGTCTGGCGGCTCCGCAAGTTGGCATTCCCAAGCGCATGATTGTGGTAGATCTCTATCCTGATAAGCCGGAGGTGCCACCGCTGGTGCTGATCAACCCGGAGATCCGCGAGTACATTGGTGAGGCCGTTGCCGGACAGGAGGGTTGCCTGAGCATTCCGGGGGTATTTTGCGAGGTCATGCGCCCAGAAGGGATTGTGGTTTCGTTCAAGGATGAAACGGGGCGGCCCCGCATCCTTCGAGCTGATGATTTGCTGGCGCGGGTGATCCAACACGAAATCGACCACCTCAACGGTGTGTTGTTTGTGGATCACGTGGAAAACGAGCTGGTACTGGATCAAGAGCTGCGCAAGCACGGCTTCCAGATGCAGGATGTGCAACGCAAAGGCAAGCCCTCTGCTGCCCCCCGCTGAAGCCTTGCCAGACCAGTCCAGACGAGTGTCGGTTGGGTTTAGTGTTGCAAGCGCTGGGCCAAGAGTTGCTCCTCTAGGGCGGCAATGCGGTTGTAGGCGGCGGTTAACTGGGCGCTCAAGCGCTGTATTTGGGCTTCGGGGGCCAACTCATGCCCCATGCTGCGGTTGCTCACTACGGTGGGTTCATCATCCAGCAGGAAGTTGTGGCTGCCATCTTCCACCAAGTCTGAGATGAGAACGCTGTAACGGGAGGGGGTGGGGGTGTTTTTTTTGGCTTCCTGGGTAGCCAGGAGAACAGCCACCACCTGCTCGGGCATCCGCTCGATGGCAGCTTTTAGCTCCTGTATTTGCGACTCCAGACGCTCAAGATAGTGCTGCACTGCTTCGCTCATAGCTGCGCCAGCTTTCGACTACCTTCATTGAAAGAGGCAAATTTCTGATCCCCTCTTCTTCCCCCAGATCATTTAACGATTGCTTCCAGGAGGTGTTCTCCGAAACTCATGGGTTCTCTCACAAGCCACAATTGAGGTGTGCATTTTCCGGAGATTTTGGTTTTCTGGTCATCCATTTCCCAAGCAAAAAGCTGTGCAGATGCAGGATGCTGTTCAGGGATCCCAACCGCGGGGCTACACCTTGCCCGTTTTCGCCGTTGCCTCGGCCAGGGCTGCTCTTCACCACCTTCTGGGGATCCCTTTGGAGAAGGAAGGGGGGCGCTTGGCCATTGCGGTGCAGGCTGAGCTCCCGTCCCCTGAAGCTTGGATCTGCATCCCAGTGGAGCAGGTAGCTGCTTTGGAGAAGGCAACAGCTCTGGCCATTACCCGCTCGGATCCCGGCCCCCACCTGGATCTTACCCGCGACACGCCAGTCTGGGCTTGGGCCAGGCTAGAGGATAGGGATCCCGAGGATCCCCCCTTGATCTTGGAAGCCGGGGAAGGGCTGGGGCGATGCACCGATGGCAGTCCGGCCATTTATGCTTATGCCCGCCGCTTGTTTGAGATCAATCTCTTGCCTCGGATCCCCCCCGATTGCCGGTTGCGGGTTCGCATTATCTTGCCTGAGGGAAAGCTGCTGGCCGAGCGCACGTCCAATGCTGCTTTTGGGGTGCTGGAAGGGCTGGCCCTGTTGGGAACGCGGGCGGAAGTGGAGCCTTCCTCAAGTGTCGAGAGCTTAGAGCAAGCCCGCCAAGAGCTGCAGCAGAAGCTGGAGCAGCACAAGCATTTGACCTTTTGCGTGGGCAGCCATGGGCAGCAAGTGGCGCTGCGGCAAGGGATCCCAGTGGATCACATCCTGCTGGTGGCCAATTGGATAGGGCCGTTGCTGGTGGAAGCGGCGCTGCGGGGGGCAGAATCCATTCATCTGGTTGGCTACCACGGCAAGCTCATCAAGCTGGCGGGGGGGATCTTCACCACCTCCAGCCACGTGGCCGATGCCCGCTTGGAAATTCTAGCGGCAGCCCTGATCCGGTGCGGGGGAACGGCAGAACAGGCGCGGCAGGTGCTGGAGTTGCGGACAGTAGATGCAGCGGTGCACTATCTGGAGGGCCTTGGCTGGGCAGCACCCGTGATGCAGAAGCTGGCCCACCAAATCCTGGAGCGAGCCACAGCCTATGTGCGGAAATACGCCAGCCGATCCCCGTCCTTGCAGGTGACGCTGTTCGATCGACAGGGGCAAATCTGCGCTCAGGCTGGGATCCCAGAATCGGATCATTCCGACTAGGACGAGGACATCGCAACCCCGCCCAAATCCTCAGCCGCAGCAAGCCAAAGACCTTCCCTCAGACCTCCCGCCATCTCTGCCCGCAGGTTCAGCCCTCTGTTCCTCAGCGAGCAGAGGATCTCTGAGGTGAGTGGTTAAGATCACGGGTATCCCCAACCCCATCTGCTCATGGATACTGAACTGTTGGTTCCCGACGTTGCCGACCTCGTGACTGAGGATGATACCCCGGTGGATAATTTCGCCTCTGAAAAGCAGCAGCGCCTCTTGACAGGGGCTCTCTACAGCGCTTTGCAGGGCAGAACCTTTTTGGCGGCGGCAAATGTGGGCATCTACACCGCCATCGGTCGGCCCCCGATTGTGCCGGATGTTTTTCTTAGCCTGGACGTCACGGTGCCGGAGCAATGGTGGGAAAAGCAAAACCGTTGCTACCTGCTCTGGCAATTTGACAAGCCGCCGGATGTGGTCATCGAGATCGTCTCTAACCGCGAAGGCGACGAGCTGGAAGGCAAGCTGAGCCGTTATGAGCAGATGCGAGTCAGCTACTACGCGGTCTTCGATCCCAATCATGAGCTGGGGCCAGAGGAGTTGCGCATTTTTGAGCTGCGGGGCCGCCACTTTGCGGAAATGACCGAGACCTGGCTAGAACAGGTGGGACTGGGCCTGACGGTGTGGGAAGGCGTTTTTGAGGGGAAACAAGCCCGCTGGCTGCGTTGGTGTGATGCCCAAGGGCAGTTGCTGCTGACCGGCGATGAACGGGCTGAGTTGGAGCGGGAACGGGCCGAGCAAGAACGCCAAAGAGCTGAACAAGAACGCCAAAGAGCCGAGCAAGAACGTCAAAGAGCCGAGCAAGAATGTCAAAGAGCCGAACAAGAACGCCAAAGAGCCGAGCAAGAACGCCAACGGGCGGAGCGTCTGGCGGAAAGACTGCGGGCCTTGGGTGAGGATCCCGATTGGGAGAGCTGAAGCCAGGGATCCCTTTCAGCACCCACCCTCCACTACACTCAGAAAGGAAACTGCTGCCAGAGTGGCAGGGATCGTTGGACTTGCAGATGGGCTATCGCCGCCGAGATTGGTTGGCCTACTGGCTGCTCAAGTGGCTGGTGGTCAACCCTCTATTCCGTGGGCTGTACTTTGGGCGTACCTGGGGGCAGGAAAAGGTACCCCGTCAGGGATCCCTCATTATCGTCAGCAACCATGCCAGCCATCTGGATCCACCGCTGGTGGCCAATGCGGTGCGCCGTCCGGTGGCCTTCATGGCTAAGGAAGAGCTGTTTCGGGTGCCGGGGTTGAAGCAAGCGATTCAGCTCTACGGGGCCTATCCAGTCAAAAGAGGCGGCTCCGACCGCGCTGCCTTACGAGCCACGGAAGCAGCCTTGGCACGGGGATGGGCGGTAGGGATCTTTTTGAATGGCACCCGTACCCCCGATGGCCGCATTCCTCATCCCCACTTGGGAGCGGCTCTGGTTGCAGCGCGCACGCAAACCCCTCTGTTGCCTGTAGCCCTCTGGGGTACCGAGAAAGTGCTGCCCAAGGGATCCCGGTGGCCGCGTCTGTTTTGCCCCATCACGGTGCGCATTGGCAACGTGATTCCCCCCCCTCCTTCCAGCGATAAGGCCGATTTGCAGCGGGTGACGGCAGAGTGCGTACAGGCTATCCATGCCCTTCTGGATCAGGGGCGCTGAGAGTATCCTGGGCTACCAGATACTCAGCAACAGGGATCCCTCCCAAGATGTGCTTTTGAAGAATTTCCTCCACCACCTCCGGCGTGACCGAGTGGTACCAAAACCCGCCGGGATAGACCAGCAGCACAGGGCCGGGAACAGCATAGTCGCATGCCCGCAGGCAGTTGGCTTTGGTGCGATGCACCCGCAGGGATCCGGCGCTCCCGATTTCCAGATCCAATTCCTTGATCCGCGACTTTAAATAGTCCCAGGCTTCCAGCCCCACAGCTTTCTCACAACATTTGGGCTTGGTTTGATCGGCACAAAGGAACAAGTGCCACTGGTAGGTTGGAATGGAAGCCGACTGAGGCGCTGAACCTGGGGATCGGGTTGCCGAGGTGGGGTCTGGGATGGGGAAAGAAGCAGCAGGACGCGACATAACAAGATGGGTGGGCTTGGCTACGGTTGTATTATCCCCTGTTCTCTAGGTTCTTGCCGATGCGGATGGATAACCCCAAGCAGCGACTGTTTCTGGCTCTGCTTCCCCCTCCGGCCCTGCAAGAGCAGGTAACGGCCATCAAACAGCAGTTTGCCGAGCAATTTGCCAGCCAAGCAGCCCTGCGCTCGCCTCCCCACATTACTCTGGTGCCGCCGTTCGAGTGGCCCAGTTCTGACCTGCCGGTCTTGACGGGATCCCTAGAGGTCTTTGCCAAACAGCAGGCCCCCGTCTCCATCCAGCTATCCGGCTTTGGGGCCTTTGCGCCGCGCGTCATTTTTATTCATGTTGTGCCTTCCCCAGAACTGCAGCGGCTCCAAGCGCAAGCCCATCACCACATGGGGATCCTTCTCAACCAGAAAGAGACAACTGCTCAAGCCCGTCCGTTTGTGCCCCACATAACCGTGGCCTTCCGAGACCTAACCCCTGCCCACTTTCGCGCCGCTTGGCCAGAGTTCAAGACTCGTTGCTTTGAGGGTGCCTTTGTGGCGTCAGCTTTGACGCTCCTCCTCCACAACGGCAAACGTTGGCAGGTTTTTGCCCAGTTCTCAATGGGAGAATGATGGAGAACAGAAGATGGTTGCCAACCAAAGCAGCCTACTCCACCCAGTGAGCGGCCATATACTCAGCCAGATCCACCACCCGCTGGGAGTAGCCCCACTCGTTGTCGTACCAAGCCATCACCTTCACCAGATCCCCATCCAGCACACTGGTCATCTCCGCATCCACAATGGCCGAGCAGTCATGACCACGATAGTCAATCGAGACCAGCGGAATATCGGAATAGGCAAGGATCCCTTTCATCGTAGTTTCTGAGGCTTCTTTGAGGGCCGCATTCACCTCTTCGGCAATGACGCGCCGCTCCGTTTGCACCACCAAGTCCACCAGAGACACATTGGGCGTGGGAACCCGTACCGCCACCCCATTCAGCTTGCCCTTCAGTTCCGGAATCACCAAAGCTACGGCCTTGGCCGCCCCTGTGGTAGTGGGCACCATACTCAACGCTGCTGCCCGCGCCCGCCGCAGATCACGATGGCCCCCATCCAAAATCCGCTGGTCGCCGGTGTAGCTGTGGGTAGTGGTCATGGTGGCGCGAAGGACGCCGAACTTGTCCAGCAACACCTTGATGATCGGGGCGAGGCAGTTGGTGGTGCAACTGGCATTGCTGACAATGTTGTGGCGCACCGGGTCGTAGGTGTGCTGGTTAACACCGTAGACAAACGTGGGAATGTCTCCCCCCTTGGCCGGAGCGGTGATCACCACCTTTTTGGCTCCCGCTTCTATGTGCTTAGAGGCGCCCTGGTAGTCGACAAAAACACCTGTAGCCTCGATAACAAGATCCACCTTCCACTCTTTCCAGGGCAGGTTGCTGGGGTTGCGGTCGGAAACGGCATGGATGTGCTTGCCGTTCACCACCAAACCATTTTCTGCAGGCTCAACGTCTGCTCCCTGCAACGGCCCAAGGATGGAATCGTACTTGAGCAGGTGGGCAGCCGTGCGAGCGTCTGAGGTGTCGTTGATGGCGACGATGTCGAGGTTGGACTGGGAGCGACCCAGCCAACAGCGCAAAAAGTTGCGACCAATGCGACCAAACCCGTTGATGGCTACCCTGACCACTGCTCCTGACCTCGCTGCTTGAAATTTCCTGGGGGCTGCTTAGCACATGATATCGCAACCCCTGAACATTCTGAAGACAAAATTTGGGATCCAAGGGGGGCGTCTTCGCGGACGTTCACCTGCAAACCCTATGCAGAGCAAGGATTGAGCCGCTTTCAAGAAGGATAGCGCTGGTGCAGCAGAGCCATGGCCGAGGCTACATTTTCTACCCCTCGCTGCTCCAGCAGATCCGCGAACATGCTATCCAGCCAGTAAAGGTGTTCGCTGATGATCTGGCTCCAGGCGCGGTAGAGTTTCACCTGTACTTCCAGGGGCAGCAGGATCAGCCCTTCGCTGGAAAGGCGCAGGGTTTGCACCTCGGTCATGCTCACTGCCGTAAAGGAGCGCCGCCGTCCCGTCAGCAGAGAAAGTTCCCCAAACAGGCGCCCGGCGTGCAGCGTAGCCAGCCAATAATCTCCCGGATGTCGCACATACTGGCGACGCAGCTCCACCACTCCACTGAGGATCATGTATAGGTCACTACTGGGATCCCCTTCCTGGAAGATCACCTGGCCTGGGGAAAAGCGGCTGGGCAACAGGGCAGCCGTCAATGCCTTCCACTCGGCATCTTCCAAGGATTGGAAGAGCAGATGCTCGCGAACACGCTCAAACGGATAACGGGTGCTGCTCATCGCATCGGTGATCCCAAGGGGGGCTTGAGGCCGGCTCTGTCTCATCCTACCCTCGCCAGAGTTGCCCTGAAGGGGGTCAGTCCTGGCGGAAGACCTCTCTTAAGCTTTCCAGTACTGCTCCCGTCAGCTCAAAGAAGCGGGTGGAGCGCCAAGTCTCGAAGCCGCGTGGCTGGGGTAGATCTACCGGGATCACCTTGGCAATTTGGCCGGGGTTGGGAGTCATCACCACCACTCTGGTGGCAAGAAACACAGCCTCTTGAATGGAGTGGGTAACGAAAAAGACCGTTTTCTGGGTGGTCTCCCAGAGACGCAGCAGCTCCAGGTTCATTTTCTCGCGAGTGATCTCGTCTAGGGCCCCAAAGGGTTCGTCCATAAACAGCAGCTCGGGGTCAAAGACTAAGGCCCGCGCCAGCGAAACTCGCTGTTGCATACCTCCAGACAGTTGCCAGGGGTAGCTGTGCAAAAAGTTCCCCAGCCCCACCCGCTGCAACATCGCTTTGGCCCGCTCCTGACGCTCTCCTTTGGAGAGGCGCATCACCTGCAGCGGCAACATCACATTCTGCAAAGCCGTGCGCCATTCCAGCAAGGTCGGGGCCTGAAAAATATAGCCGTAGAGCCGCTCCTGCCGGGCCTGTCGGGGGCTTCGTCCTGCAATGGACACGGATCCCTCGCTGGGCTGCTCCAGATCCGCCAAAATACGCAGCAGCGTGGTTTTGCCGCAACCGGAAGGGCCAATCAAGGCAATAAACTCGCCCCGCTGCACCTCCAGATTGATATCCCGCAGCGCCACCACTTCCCCTACAGGGCTGGAGTACCGCTTACCAACCCCACGCAGGCTGACCAGGGATCCCACCTCACCGGCCCGCAATCCTTGACATTCTCCCTCGCCTAAAGGCGAAGGATTCTTTCTCAGGTTGCAGGACAATTCCCACCTCCTGAGCTACACCGGGTATGAGGCCGAAACCTCAACCCGATGGGGGATGCCATAACCCCAACTACTGGGACATGGAACTGCCCCAGATACTTTCGTCTCAGATTTACCGCTCCCACACCGTCCCGATGAAATTGAAAACCACAGGCCCGGCATCGATACTCCCTGCCACTGGGCTTGTGGAGCATGTTGCAGCGCGGGCACTTCTGTGAGGTGTACCGCTCCTCCTGCAGCACCACCCGCATCCCCAACCGCTCTGTCTTGTAGGTGAGCATCTGCCGCACCTGCCCCGACAGCATTTGGTGGATTTTCTGATTAACGACCTTGTTGTAGTTGGCCAACTGCCGGATATCCCGGATGTCCCCAATCACAACT
Source organism: Synechococcus sp. M44_DOE_062 (assembly GCA_015295985.1). Lineage (GTDB taxonomy): Bacteria > Cyanobacteriota > Cyanobacteriia > Thermostichales > Thermostichaceae > Thermostichus. Next base: position 42,040 of record DVDX01000004.1, read on the forward strand.
GTCTGCACGCCTCTTGCGTGGAGCGCGGAGACCAGCCTAGTTGTCTGCTTGTGCAAAATGTCCGCAATTTGTTTGCGCAGCTTAGCCAACTGCTTCTGCTTGGAACGAATCAACCGCTTCCAGCGCCGCGAGCCCCTTTTCTTGCGAGCCATTAGCCTGGAGAGCTTGCCCTTTAGCTGGTTCTGGTAACGCCTTTTGGAACGCAGCAGCCGCCCGTTGGTAATCAACGTTGCCGCTCCATCGTGAGCCGTTGCCAAATGTACTTCTCCCAAATCCACCCCCGCTACTTCTCCATTTTGCGGGGTATCTGCTACCTCTTTTCCTTCCTTTTCTGCGGCTTGGCTCAGGCTGTAACAAGCCCGCAGTTCATACTGCTTGCCGTCCCAACCAATTTCCACTTGCACTGGGGTATCCCATGGCCAAGGGATCACTACAGGTGGGTTACTCTTGCCATTAGAAAGAAGCAACTTGCCGTGTTGTACCTTGATGGCAGAAGATTTCCAAATTACCTTGAAATACCGCCGCCTTCTCTTGGGCGGTTTAGCATTGGGATCAGCTTTGCGTCGCCTGCGCCAAGACTGCAAAGCGGCAAAGAAAGTCTGTATGACCGCATCGGCACTGTGGCTGTGCAGCTCGTTTTGGTTACTGTTGGGAAACCAGCGCATGAAACTGGCAGATTTCAACCACAAACCTTTCTTGCGTACCACCCGCCAGAAAGCAACCAAGGTTTTGGAGTACAATTCTCCAGCCGCTAAAGCCAGTCGCTCTAACTGCTCCGAAATTCCTAGTTTTAACCTGCGAACAACGTACATCTAAAAATTCTATTGTCGCCTAAGAGCAGTTACAACACAAAGCCGCCCTAGTCGCGTCAGCGGGCCGTAGGCCTAAGCGCTCCACGCCGCTAAAGCGGTCGCGCCGCGTTGCGTAGCAACAAAGGGCGGGGCTTGAACCCAGTTCTTTGGCCAGAAACAAGGGAAGGGTTCATGAAAGAAGACGAAGGTCAGAACAGCCATCCACCACAAAAAACCAAACGGTTAGTTACAGACCTAACTGGGTGCCTATTCCTCAAGCACGTAGGAAATGGCATTTTTGTTGACGCAGATAAACTCCGCATGGGCAACACGGCGGCCATTGATAAACATTTCTGAGTCAGTCATGGGCACGAAAGTGCGTTCGTCGTTGAGCAAGCTGGAAACCCGTCGCTCGAACTCAGTTCCTTCCAGAAACACCTCGCCGCGAATGTCGGTGCCATCCAAGGTGCGAACACGGATGCGTCGCCGCTCCTCTCCAATGGCCTGGGCAGTTTCATAGGCTCCTCGTCGGGCTGCTTTCTTGATTGAGCGACCCGCGGTGCTCATGGCCTCTTGCAAATCATCCAACTGTTTGTCGCTCATGTGCCCACCCTAGAACTCAGCACGGGGCCGGAAAGCAGCCCAATCCTCTCCTGTGGAGTTAAGACTAACACAACCGATCGCTCCACCTTACAAGCTGAGGCGCTAACTCTTGCAAAGCTATGCTCTGCACGTCTGTTGTGGGGCAAGACGAGCAACATCATCAAAAAAGATGATGAAAGGTGGTTTCTCTCCGCCAGAGCACGGACTATGTCCCAGATTCCCTGCTGATGAAGCCACTGACAGCTCAGGTGGTACTGCGTGTAGGTTAGGAAAGAAACCACGGCCCTACTCGTGCCAACGCCGAAGAGGGATGGGTGCAAGGCTACTTAGCTTTTCTTAGTGGGCCCCCGATGGAGGCTGCATGCATCCTGGATCGATTGTCTGCTGCCGAAACCGCAAATGGGTTGTGATGCCCGCAGACACGGACGAGACGATTGTTCTCCGCCCCCTCACCGGCACCCCGGAGGACGTGGTTTACCTTCACCGGGAACTGATGAATCTGGTGGGCGGTACTCTGCCGTTTGAGCGAGTCACGCCTGCATCCTTCCCGCTGCCCACAGCCGAGGACGTTTCCGACGCCACAGGTGCTCGTCTGCTCTGGCAAGCTGCACGGCTTACGCTGCGCGAGGGGGCTACTCCGCTTCGCTCCCTGGGGCGCATTTCCATCCGGCCACGGACGTACCAATTTGTGCCTCTCCTGATGGCCCTGCGCCTGGATCCCGTGCGGCTGTTTATCGCCGACGACGTTGGCGTAGGCAAAACCATCGAAGCACTGCTGATAGCTAGGGAGCTTCTAGATCGGGGCGAAATCCGGCGCTTTTGTATCCTCTGCCCACCCTACCTGTGCGAACAATGGGCTAGGGAGCTGGCGGAAAAGTTCAACCTTGAAGCGACCATCATCCGTTCGGGAACCGTTGGGCAGCTTGAGCGTCAGACACCTGCCGGATGCAGCCTCTATGAACACTTCCCCGTCCAGGTGGCCAGCATTGATTTTGTGAAAACAGAGCGCAACCGCCATCAGTTTCTGCACTTCTGTCCTGAGCTGGTGATTGCTGACGAAGTGCATGGAGCGGCAGCAGCTAATTCCGGTAGAGCTCAGCAAGAGCGACATGAACTTCTCAAGTCAATTGCTCAAGACCCCAAGCGCCACCTGATCCTGCTGACGGCAACTCCCCACAGTGGTATCGAAGACGCCTTTCGTTCCTTGCTGGAACTGCTGCGACCTGAGTTTGAAACCTGGGATCCCCAGGCGCTCGAGGAGGCCCAGCGGATTGAACTGGCTCGTCACTTCGTCCAGCGCACGCGGCGGGACATCGAGCGGATGTGGGAGGAAACTCCTTGTTTCCCGATACGGAAGGCCACCGACGAAACCTACACCCTTTCCGAGCAGCAGCGGGAGCTGTTCGAGCGCACCTATGCGTTTTGCTCGGAAATCGTGCGTACCGGCGAAGCATTTGGAAAGGCGTCGGCGGCGGGTGCGTTACTGGGGCGCTTTGGCGCTCTTGCGCTGCGTTATGTCCAGCCCAGCAGCAGCCCTGGTAGCATTGGCCCCTCGGGCCGGAGTACCGCTGGCCGAAGAGGAGACAGAGGAATTTGGGCATCTGGTGTTCGAGTCGGCAGAAGGGCGCACCGACGACGAATCGCCCACTTTGGCTCTCGAGGCCACCGGCGCAACTCCGCAAGAACAAGAAGCAGACCGCCGCCAACTGGGCGAACTCACTCAATTGGCCAACAAACTCCACGGCACGGACGACGACACCAAGCTTCAGCGGGCCATCAAGATTGTGCGGGATCTGCTAAAGGAAGACTTCCATCCCATCCTGTGGTGCCGGTATGTTGCTACGGCGGAGTACCTTGCAGAGCACCTGCGCCAGTCGTTGGGAACCACAGCCCAAGTGGTGTGGGTCACCGGTCGCATGGGCGACGATGAGCGGGAAGCGAAAATTGCCGAAATCGAACCTGGCCGTCCTCGGGTGCTTGTGGCAACGGACTGCCTCTCGGAAGGGGTGAACCTGCAGGAGAAGTTTACGGCTGTTGTTCACTACGACCTGCCGTGGAATCCCAATCGGCTAGAGCAGCGGGAGGGCCGAGTGGATCGCTATGGCCAAAAGGCCAGGCGGGTTAGGGTCATCCGGTTTTTTGGGCGCGACAACCCCATAGACGGCGTGGTGCTTGAGGTGCTGCTCGACAAAGCACGGGAGATCCACCGCACCCTGGGCACCCATGTGCCTGTGCCGGAAGCCAGCGAGAGCGTCACACAGGCCGTTCTCGAAGCCCTCTTCCTGCGCAAGAGACACGGGTCTGCCGAACGCCAGCTTGTGCTGGATCTTGGCGTGCCAGAAGTGGATGAGTTTCATCGGCAGTGGCAACAGTACGCCGAGCGCGAGCAGATCAACCGCACCCGGTTTGCCCAGCGGGCGCTCAAGCCCGAAGAAGTGCAGCGAGAAGTCGAGGCCACCGATGCTGTGCTAGGGGATCCCACGGCTGTGCGCGAATTTCTCTTGGCGGCAGCAGAGCGCATTGGTCTGCTTGTTGCCCCGGACAACCGAACGGGTGTCTTTCGGGTGAGCGTCACTCCAGAGGCAACCAGAACCCTGCCTGAACTGGTCAAGCTGGCCCTGCCCTCCCCCAAGGACGGGCGGTGGCTCATTAGCTTCGACTCGCCCACACCTGAAGGGGCGGAATACATTGGCCGAAACCACCGCTTCGTGGCTGCGCTGGCCCGCTACCTCTTTGAGGCAGCCTTGAGCGACTCCAGCCCCAATAGCAGGGTGGTCTCCCGCTGCGGCGTCCTGCGCACCCGTGCCGTAACCAAACTCACGACCATCCTGCTGCTGCGTGTGCGCTACCTGGTCGAGCAACCTGCCGCCCGATCCCTTTTATCGGAAGAAGTCCTGGTGCTCGCCTATGTTGGCCTAGGAGGCAGCAATCCCCAGTGGCTGGAGACCGGCGATGCCCTGCGGCTGCTGGCAGAAGCCCAGCCGGAGGACAACCCCCCTCTGGCTGAGAAGCGGGAGCTGATCCAACAGGTGCTCGACAACCTTGGTAGCTGGCACAGGGATCCCCCCGCAGCCTGGGGCACAGGGCACCTGCTGCAACAAGCCATCCGGGATCAAGTTATCCGCCGCGCGGACGAACTGACCGCTGCTCACAAACGCATCCGCCAGGCAGTGGCACTGCGGGTGCGGGGGCTTGAGGTCAAGCCGCAATTTCCGCCGGATCTTCTGGGACTCCTTGTCTTGCAGCCTATGGTGTCGCGATGAGCCAGTTCCCTGCTGTACGCCTTGAAGGGGGGCTTTTGGGCCCCGATACGCTGGAAAAGCTCCTTGCCGGTGGGCTTACTGGGCAGAAGCCAAAAGACTTTGGGCTGGACAACCGGCGCAGCTTGACGGACGAGATTGCCAGTGTCTTTGCCGATGCCCGCGCCCAGTGGGAGGTCTTCCGGCGTCGCCTAGAGCGTCTGCCGGAGAGCGACTTGGCCACCTCGGTTACTCGCGATAGCTGGTTAATCCCGTTTCTGAGCCTGCTGGGCTATGAGCTGCGCTACAACGCCCGCGCTTACGAAATAGACGGTGCCACGTTTGCCATTTCGCATCGAGCTGGAGAGGCGGAGGATGCGCCGCCAGTCCACATTGTCGGGGCCCGGCAGGAGCTGGGGCGTCTGGCTCCCAGCGGTCGACCTAGGCTTTCGCCCCATTCGCTGGTGCAGGAGTATCTCAACCGCAGCGATCACCTCTGGGGCATTGTAAGCAACGGCCTGAGGCTGCGCCTTTTGCGAGATTGCACCTTCGTGCGCCGCCAAGCCTACATCGAGTTTGACTTGCAGCAAATCCTGGAGGAGCAGCGCTTTAACGACTTTGCCATCCTCTACCGGCTGCTGCACCGCAGTCGCCTGCCGCACAGGGCTGAAGATGCCCCAACTTGCCTGCTGGAGCAGTACTACCGGGACGCCTTGGAACAGGGGGGGCGGGTACGGGATCGGCTGCGGGATGGTGTGGAGCAATGTCTGAAGCGCTTGGCCAACGGCTTTCTGGAGCACTCCAACAACACTGACCTACGGAGGCGGCTTGACCCAAAGGCCGGCAGCCCAGAGCCCCTCACCCCAGAGGAGTTCTATCGGCAACTGTTGCGCTTGGTCTATCGCTTTCTGTTTTTGCTGGTCTCGGAGGAGCGGGGGCTGATTAGCGACAATCCTCTCTACCGGGATCACTACAGCGTGACGCGGCTGCGGCGGCTTTTGGATCGGCATGGTGCCTACACCGAGCATGAGGATCTGTGGTGCAGCTTGCGGGTGCTGTGGAGGGTGTTCTCGAAGGAAGAGCTGGCCAACCTGTTGAAGGTCTCTCCCCTTAATGGCGAGCTTTTTGCTCCCCTCGATCTAGACAGCTACAGCCTCAGCAATCGGGCTCTGCTGGAGGCCTTTTGGCATCTATCCTACTATCGAGAAGATGCTTCCGCCCCACCTCGGCGCGTAAACTATGCGGCGCTGGATGTGGAGGAACTGGGCTCGGTCTATGAAAGCCTGCTCGAATACCACCCTCAGATTGACACCTCGGGAAGGATCCCCCGCTTTGAGTTGGCCTTCGGGTCGGAGCGCAAGAGCACCGGCTCCTACTACACCCCGCCGGAGCTGGTGGCAGAACTCATCCGTTCGGCGTTGGAGCCGGTTCTAGCAGAGCGGCTGGCCGAGGCTAAGCGAAGGGCGGATCCTGAACAGGCCCTGCTCTCCCTCCGCGTCCTTGACCCTGCCTGCGGATCGGGACACTTTCTTTCTGCTGGCTGCTGCCCGACGGCTGGGCAAAGAGCTAGCCAAAATCCGCACCGGCGAAGAGGAACCTGCTCCTGAGCACGTGCGCGAGGCCATCCGGGATGTGGTGGCCCACTGTCTTTATGGCGTGGACAAAAACCCCTTGGCCGTGGAGCTCTGCCGTGTGGCCCTCTGGCTGGAGGCCCACTGTGCCGGCAAGCCTCTGACCTTTTTGGATCACCGCATCAAGTGCGGCGACTCGCTGGTGGGGGTGGTGGATCTCAAGGTTTTGGAAAGGGGCATCCCTGATGAAGCCTTCGATCCCGTAAGCGCCGACTCTAGGGAGGCTGCCCGCTCTCTGAAGAGGCGAAATCGCACAGAGTGCCAAAATTTGCAGACGGGGCAGCTTTCCCTTCCTCTTGGCACTGAGCAGGTGGTGGCCGAGCTGAGCCAAGAGCGACAGAAGCTAGAAGCCATTCGAGACGATTCCCCGGCAGATGTGCGCCGCAAACAGGATCTCTATAGCCGCTACTGCCAAAACCGGGAACACCAAAGGCTGGTGGAAGCCTGCAACCTGTGGACGGCAGCCTTTTTCCAGCTCCTGACCTCTGACTTCTCCAGAGCCATTACCACCAAGGTGGTGGTTGATCGGCTGGAGGATAGAACCCACCCCCAGGCCCTCGCCACCGCCGCAGCCCTAGCCCTAGAGCATCGCTTTTTCCACTGGCCACTGGAGTTTCCCGAAACCTTTGAGCAGGGCGGTTTCGACGTGGTGCTCTCCAATCCGCCGTGGGAAATGATACAGCATGACCCAGAAGAATTTTTCACCACTCGCGAGCCAACAATTGCTGCTGCTCCTAACATGGCCAAAAGAAGAAAATTGATTGAGAGCCTGCGTAGTAAAAATCCATCTTTATACGACGAATTTTTGAATCAACAGCGCATTAATGACTGTTACAAAAACTTTGTTCATGTTTCAGGTAGATTTGCACGCACTGGCAGGGGCAGGATGAATACTGCCTACGTTTTTGCTGAACTTAGCTTAATGCTCATTGCAAAATCAGGCAGAGTAGGTTTGGTAGTACCAACGGGACTCATGACTGACTCTTTTGCCCAAGAATTTTCTTCCAGTGTCATTGAGAACAACCAGCTTGTCAGTCTGTTTGATTTTGAGAACCGCCAGGCTCTCTTTCCAGGTGTGCATCGCAGCTACAAATTCTGCCTCCTCACCCTGGCAGGGTCATGGCAACCGACGCCAGCCGGCGTGCGCGAAGCGGCGCCGATGGTCTTCGCCTTCTTTGCCACCCATGCCAATCACCTGCGCGACCCGCGTCGCGTTTTCACCCTCACAGCGGACGACATTGCCCGCATCAACCCCAACACCCGCACCCTGCCGGTCTTCCGCACCCGGCAAGACGCCGACCTGACCCGGGCCATCCATGACCGCGTGCCAGTGCTAGCCAATAAAGAGGAAACTGAGAATCCTTGGGGAATCAAGTTCAAATTGATGTTCATGATGAACACTGACTCGCACCTCTTCCGCACACGGGCAGAATTGGAGCAGCAGGGGTATCGGTTGGTGGGGAATGTGTTTGTCAGGGGTGAGCCATCCACCGCAACGCACTACCTCCCGCTCTACGAAGCCAAAATGATCTGGCACTACGACCACCGCTACGGCACGTATGAAGGCGTGGATTCGCGTTCCAGCACCCAACTGCCCACCCCCGACGAGCGCCAGCATGCCGATCCGCACTTCGTCGTTCTGCCCTGGTACTGGGTGCCCGCTGAAGAAGTAATGAAGCGCCTGGGCGACTGGCAGCGGGGATGGCTGCTTGGCTTCCGCGATGTGGCACGTTCTACCGACGAGCGCACCGCTATCTTCAGCCTGCTGCCCAGAGTCGGGGCAGGACACAAAGTGCCCCTCATCTTTTCCGAATCCCGATCCTCTGTGCTTATCACAGTATGGTTGGCAAATTTCAGCAGCCTGGTCTTGGATTTTGTCACTCGTCAGAAAATTGGCGGCACCTCGCTTGGGTTCTTCATTCTACGCCAACTTCCCGTCCTGCCGCCTGTGGCCTACACCCCCGAAGACCTGCGCTTTATCGTCCCGCGCGTACTGGAACTGACCTGCACCGCCTGGGATCTCAAGCCCTTCGCCGACGATGTGTGGAACGAAGCTGATGACGGGTTGCGGGCAGCCATCCATGCTGCATGGGATGCGAACTGTATCGCTACCGGCGGGCATGAAGGGCGCCTGCCATCCTGGATCAGCGCTTACCCGGAGATCGAAACCAACCCGCAGAAAGGCATCCCCTTTCCGCCCTTCCGCTGGGACGAAGACCGCCGCGCGGTGCTGCGCGCCGAACTCGATGCGTACTACGCCTGCCTCTATGGCCTGACCCGCAAGCAACTGCGCTACATCCTCGACCCGGCGGATTTGACCGAACGCGAGCTTGCCGACATCCTCGACCCGTGGGAAGAGGTGCGCGACCTGCTCGACCCGGCGGGGTATGCTGCCCGCGTTGCCGCCAGCACCTTCCCCGGCGAAACCTTTCGCGTGCTGAAGGAGAAGGAAATTCGGCAATTTGGTGAGTACCGCACGCGGCGGCTGGTACTGGAGGCGTGGGAGAAGCTGGCGCATCACTCAATAAAAGCTTAGAATACACATAGATCTGCATTTCTATACACACAAGGCGCTCCTCATGCGCACCAACATCGTCCTGGATGACGACCTGATCGAGCGTGCCCGCCAGGTAACCGGCCTCAAGACCAAGCGCGAGGTGATTCACGAAGCGCTGCGTGTCCTGATTCGCCTACACGAGCAAGCTGAGATCCGCAACTTACGCGGCAAGTTGAAATGGGAGGGCAATTTGCAGCAGCAACGCCTGTCGCGCCTGCAGGACTGAGGATGATCCTGGTAGACAGCACCATCTGGATTGATTACTTCAACGGCATTTCATCGCTTCACACCGACTATCTGGATTGGGCCCTGGATCAAACTCTTATCCTGGTGGGCGACCTGATTTTGGCAGAAGTCTTGCAGGGCTTTCGCAAAGATGCCGATTTCGAGCAGGCTCGCTGTGCTCTGGTGAAATTGCATCAGGTGCAAATGGTTAACCCCTCCCTGGCGGTGAAAAGTGCGCAGAACTTTCGCTTGTTGCGTCGCAAAGGCGTGACGGTGCGCAAAACAATAGACAGTTTGATTGCCACTTGGTGCATTGAGAACAATGTTCCGCTCCTCCACCACGACAGTGACTTCGATGGCTACGAGGCGCATCTAGGATTGCGGGTTATTCGTCCATGAGGCGGAGGTGGCCTTCTGCAGACCAGCTTTCTCCTGACATACCCCCTGCCTAAAGGCAAGGGATTCTGGTTCCTGCGTTCGGAGAACGCTGCAGCCGTCGGCGGGTACTGGAGGTGTGGGGGAAGCCGGCGCATCGCCGATCCCACTTCAGAGATATCTTTTTGCCGTTCAGCGGGCCGTAGATCTTGGTGGGTGCGGTTTCAAACACCACTTGCGGCATCTTCAAGCTAGGCTTGAGCTAACCAAGCGGGCCTTAAGGGCAGATCCGATGTCCACCATCTTTGATCTCCACGCCACTGTTCTGGACGACTATCGCGATTTTGCCCGCTCCTTTTTTCTCATTGCCGACCAACGGGCGCAAGCCTTTGTGAATCAAGCTCTAGAGGAAGGGATCCACCTCTGGCCAGAGCCTCTCATCCAGCTAAGCCCTGCTTATGTACCCGGCCCAACCGTAGACGAGCTGGCCGAGGCTGGGCGCATTGCCCAAGCAACAGCCCGCATTTTCCGCTTTGAAGATGGCAGGCCCTTTCGCCTCTACCGCCACCAGGAGGAGGCCATCGCCAAAGCCTTGGCAGGGGAAAGCTTTGTGGTTACCAGCGGCACCGGCTCCGGCAAAAGCCTTTGCTACTTCCTGCCCATTCTCGACAACTGGATCCGCCAGGGGGGATCCCGTCATCAGGTGGTGGCTATTGTGGTCTACCCCATGAATGCCTTGGTGAACTCTCAATACCAGTCTTTGCAAGCCCTGTGCGAGCGGTACGAGCGCAACTACCATCGCCCTTTTCCGGTGCGCTTTCCAGATACACCGGGGAAACTTCGGAAAGCGAACGAGACCAGCTACGGCGGGATCCACCTCAGATCCTGCTCACCAACTACGTGATGGCAGAACTCCTCCTGGTTCGCCCTGAAGATCAGCGGTTTTTGGCTCCCGAGATGGGCGGGCTGCGCTTTCTGGTCTTCGACGAGCTGCACACCTACCGGGGTCGGCAAGGGGCGGATGTGGCCATGCTGGTTCGCCGCCTGAAAGGACGCTGTGGGGCCAAGAACCTGGTTCACATCGGCACCAGCGCCACCATGATCTCCCGACCGGAAGCCGACGCCCAGGAGCGCCGCCAGACGGTAGCCGCCTTTGCCAGCCGCTTCTTCGGCCATTCCTTCGGGCCGGAGCACATCATTGAGGAAACCCTGGCCCCCCTCACCGAGGGCGGCCCACCCACGGTGGCAGAGCTCAAAAGCGCCCTGGACTTGCCTTGCCCCGAAAACCTGGCCGATCTGCGCCGCCATCCCCTGATGCGCTGGCTGGAGCATGAGCTGGGCCTGGAGCAAAGTCCCGATGGCAGCTTCAGGCGCCGCGTGCCCAGGGAGCTTTCCAAGGTAGCCGCCCAACTGGCCGAGGTGGCCGCCAGGGATCCCGAAACCTGCGCCCAATCCCTGCGCCAGTTTCTGGCCCATGCCAGCAGCCTCAAAGAGGGCAGCACCCGGGGAGTTGCCTTTAAGCTGCACCAGTTTATCTCCCAGGGCCGCACCCTGTACGCCACCTTGGAGAGCCGGGAAAAGCGGCAATTTTCCCTGGAAGGGCAAATGCCAGCTGGGGAAGGAAAGCTGTTTTTCCCCGTCAAGTTCTGCCGCCAGTGCGGGCACGACTACTACCATGTCCTGAAGGCAAGGGGGCAGTTTTTGCCCCATCCCATCGAAGAAGAGATGGAGGAGGCTGAAGACCAGCAAGCCGGCTACCTGAGCCTGGATCCCGTTGAAAACGAGTGGTCGCCAGAGCAGATCCCTGAAGATTGGTACACCCCTGAGGGCAGGCTCAAGTGGAAAAGCCGCGTCCCCCAAGCATTCTGGGTGCGCCCCGACGGATCCTTTTCCGAGCAACCCCAGGCGGAGGCCCAGAAGATGTGGTGGCAGCCCCAGCCTTTTTCCCTCTGCTTGGCTTGCGGCGAGTACTACACCGCCCGCGAGCGGGAGTTTGTCAAGCTGGCTTCCCTCTCCAGCGAAGGCCGCTCCAGCGCCACCACCACCCTTGCCACCTCTCTGTTGCGCCATACGGCCCAGACGCAAGCGGCTCGCGACAAGCTTCTGACTTTTACTGACAATCGCCAAGATGCCTCGCTACAAGCCGGCCACTTCAACGACTTTGTCCATGTGGCCCTCCTGCGGGCCTCGCTGTATGCCGCCCTGCAGCCGAAAAAAGAGTTGGGCTTCGCTGAAGTGGCCCGAGAAGTGGTGCGGGCCTCAGGTCTTAGCCTTGCTGACATTGCCCAGAACCCCTCCTTGGATCCCCAGTCTTCCCTTGCTCAGGACGTTTGGCAGACCTTTACAGACCTGACAGAATACCGTCTCTACGAAGATCTGCGGCGCGGCTGGCGGGTCACCCATCCCAACCTGGAACAGGTGGGGCTGCTGAAAATCGAATACCGCGGGCTCAAGGAGCTTTGCCAAAGCCCTGCCCTGGCTTCCCTTCACCCTTGGTTTGGCCAAGCAACCGTTGGCGAGCGAGAGGGCCTGCTGCGGGCCGTATTGGATCAGTTTCGGCGGAAATTGGCCATCGATGTCCGTCTGCTCGAGAAAGAACCCCAGAGAACGCTGCGCCGGCGGGCCGAGCAACATCTCAACGAGTTTTGGGGCCTAGAGGAGCATGACGAGCTGCGGACGGCTAGCTGCTTTGTTCGCCAGAGCCAGTCCCGGCAGGACTCGCAAGTTCATAGCTTGGGCCCCCGCAGCGCTATTGGGCGCTTTCTCATCAAGTATCTCGAGCTGACCAGAGAAGCTTACGACGAGCTTCTGGGATCCCTTCTCTCTTTTCCCTTCTCTCTTTGCTGGTCGGCTATGGCCTGTTGAGATCTCACCAGAGAAATGGCCAAGAAGCCCATCAACTGGATGCCGGATGTCTCCTCTGGTGCTTGGGAGATGAATCTGCCCCCCTTGCGGATCCCTTGTATTCCCGCCGTGCCCAGCAGGAGGGCTACGCTGCCCCCCCCGCTCTGTCAACTCCTTCTTCCAACGCCTGTATCGAACTGGAGCAGTAGGGCTGGGATCCCTGGAGGCCAGGGAGCACACTGCCCAAGTGGTTCGGCCAGGAGAGCGGGAGCAGCGAGAAAGGCGCTTTCGCGGGGAGGATCAAGCTCGACCCCTTCCTTACTTGGTGTGCTCGCCAACCCTGGAGTTGGGGGTCGATATTGCCGATTTGGATCTGGTACATCTGCGCAACGTCCCTCCAACGCCGGCCAACTACGCTCAGCGCAGTGGACGCGCAGGCCGCCAGGGGCAACCGGGGCTAATCGTAACGTATTGCAGTGCTTTCAATAGCCATGACCAGTACTACTTCCGCCGCCGCGCCGAGATGGTGGCCGGTCGAGTGCGACCTCCCCGCCTGGATTTGGCCAACGAGTCCCTAGTGCGGGCTCACATCCACGCCGTTTGGCTGGCCCGCGTGCGCCTGCCTCTGGGCAATTCCATCGAAACCGTCATTGACTTGGATCATCGGGAAGAGCTGCCCCTCAGAGAGATGGTGGCCCAGCAAATCCAACTGGGGGAGGCCGCCCGGCGAGAAGTGGAGGAGCAAGTGCAGAAGCTGCTGGCCGCCGACCGGGAACTCCTAGACAGAAGTGGCTGGTTTAACAAGCGCTGGATCCGGCAGGTTATTGAAGAGGCGCCACGCGAGTTTGACCGGGCCTTTAACCGCTGGCGGGAGCTGTATCGGGCCGCCACCCAACAGTTGGAAGCTGCTCACCAAGAGCTCCAAACAGCACGCCAAAGGGAAAGCCAGCAGAAAGCTGAGCGCCGCCAGCAAGAAGCCCTGCGCCAGCGCAACTTGCTGTTACAGATCGATACCCAGCGGGAGGAAGGTGACTTTTACCCCTACCGCTATCTGGCCAGCGAAGGGTTCCTCCCTGGCTACAACTTTCCGGCCTTGCCTGTCCGGGCCTGGGTGCCCCGCGGCAGCGAAGGGGAGTTTATCGCCCGACCCCGGTTTTTGGCCGTTCGGGAGTTCGCACCCCACAACTTCCTCTACCACGAAGGCTGCCAGTGGGAATCGGTGGCTTTTCAGGCTCCGCCCGGCGGCCTAGAGGAGCGCAAAAGTACTCAAAAGCTCTGCTTGAGTTGTGGGGCTTTTGCGGATCCCTGCCTGGATTGCTGCCCCGTCTGCGGCACCCAGTTCGATGGGCAAAACAGCCGGCTGACCCATCTCCTCGAAATGCCCAACGTGCGCATGAAGCGACGGGATCGCATCACAGCCGATGAAGAAGAGCGGCGGCGGCGGGGATATGAGCTGCAGACCTTCTTTCAATTTGCTCCCAAGGGCTCCGGCTACCGTGTCCAAGAAGCCGACGTGCTGAGGGGGCAAACTCCCCTGCTTCACTTGCGCTACGCCCCAGCCGCCACCCTGCTGCGTATTAACTACGGCTGGCGGGGGAGTGGAGGGCAGGGCTTTCTGGTCAACTTTGACACTGGCGAAGTTCTCTCTCCAACTCAGATCCAGCAGAGCAGAACTGGCTCTTCCGACCCAACACGTTTGCAGCGCGTCTGCCTGGCGGTGCGCAGTACTCAAAACCTCTTGCTGGTGCGCCTGGTTCAACCAGGTCTAGGGGATCCCCAGACCTTGGAGACCAGCCTGCGCTACGCCCTTAAGCGGGGGATCGAAGAGACTTTCGAGCTGGAGGAGTCGGAGCTAGCCGCCGAGTCCATTGGCCAGGGATCCCATCGGGCCATTCTCCTCTATGAGACAGCAGAAGGAGGAGCTGGCGTCCTGCGTCGGCTGGTGGAGGAGCCAGAGGCCCTTGCGGAGGTGGCTCAGGCGTCTCTGGAGATCTGCCACTTCAGACTTTCAGAGGCCGGGGTTCAAGATCTCCGGCCTGAGTGCCGGGCAGCCTGCTACGAGTGCCTGCTGAGCTATGCCAACCAAAGGGAAGCGCTGGAGCTTGACCGATACAAGATTCGGGATCTTTTGGGTGAGCTGGCCCACAGTCGCACTGACCCAGGCAGCTCCCGACAAGAGCACTGGGATTGGCTACGCCAGCTCGTTGACCCTCGGTCTGAACTGGAGCGCAAGTTTCTCGAGGCGCTGGCAGAAGGAGGGTATCGATTGCCTGACGATGCCCAGAAGTCCATCAGTGAGCCCCGCTGTGTTGTCGATTTCTTCTATGACCTCAATATCTGCGTCTTTTGTGATGGCGCAGTCCACGATGAGCCAACTCAAGCCGAGCAGGATCGCCAACTGCGGGCTCAGCTCCTAGAAGGCGGCTACCGCGTGATTGTCCTGCGCTACGACCAGAATCTTCAGGAGCAACTGGCTCGCTATCCAGAAGTGTTTGGCCAGGGGAACTGAGAAAACCCTCAGTCCTGCTGGTGGGAAAATTGATAAGCGCCCACAAAGGCCAAGATCACCGCCAAGCTGCCCAAAACCCCAACCGTGTACCAGGGAAACTGGGAGAGGGGCTGGTAGGCAGCCGCCCGCATGCCGATGCTGGCGTAGGAGAGGGGCAGGCAGTAGACCAGCACTTGCAGGTAGGTTGGCAACTGGGCCGGATCGAAAAAGGTGGCCCCCAGAAAAGACATAGGGGTAATTAGGAAGTTGGTGAGCACCCCCACGCTCTCCAGGCTAGGCACCTTCAACCCGGCAATCACCCCAATGCCGGCAAAAACCGCACAGTCCAGGAGCAAAACCAGCAGGGACAGGGGGTGAAGCAGGCCCCAAGCGCCGGTGCCCAGCACCCCCACCGCCAAGACCCCCAAAGCCGTCAGCAGGCCGCGAGCAATGCCCGCCAGCACCTTGCCCAGATGCAAAGACAGCGGGTGAACCGGCAGGAGCAGCAATTCTTCAAAGCTCTTGGTAAACAGCCGGGAGCCACAGATGGAGAAGGTGGTGCCCGCAAAGCTAATGGTCATGGCCGAGAGGGCCACCATTCCTGGCAAGATAAAGCGCAAGTAAGAACCCGCCGCCGTGGATCCCGCTACGTCGGCCAGGGCCTCTGAGCGCAGGGATCCCCCCAAGCCCACCCCAAAGGCGACAATGTAGATGAGGGGGGCCACCAGACCTGAGGCCACCACCTGCCAAACTCGCCCCCGCAGATCCAGCCAGTCCCGCCAGAAGATGGTTAAACTGTCTTCCCAAATTTGCTGATAGGGTAGGGTCAGAGCACGGTTTACCATACGTTTTCCTCGCCGTTCACGGGTTTTGGGCTTGCCTTCTTGTGTCTGGTTTTCTGTCACCACTCCAGTTGAACCCTGTTGGCTAATAGCCGTAGTAGTTGGAACGCCACCAAGCCACCGGCAGCGCCAATGCCTTGCTCAAGGTGGATACATAGGCACGGGTGCGAAAAACCTGGTAGTGGTTGCGCTCGATGGCGTTGAGGATCTGCCGGTAGAGCATCAAAGAAGCGGCCACCGGCCAGCGGGAGTCGGGTTGCAGGGTAGGGATCCCCCGTTCGGCCTGGGCGTAGAGCTGCCTGGCCCGTTGGATCTCGTAGTCCATCAGAGCCATCCAGCGCTCATCGATAACATAGTCAAACAAATCCCGCTCGGAGTAGTTGAAGCGGCGCAGATCTTCGAGGGGGATGTAGATCCGTCCGCGGCGGGCATCTTCCCCCACATCTCGCAAGATGTTGGTGAGCTGCATGGCGATCCCCAAGGCCACCGCCTCTTCACGGCCATCCCGGCCCGGCACAAACCCCATGATCTCGGAGCACATCAGGCCCACCACCCCGGCCACGCGGTAGCAGTAGACACGCAGATCTTCCCAAGTGGCGTAGCGCGGCGTATCCAGATCCATGCTTTGCCCCAGCAACATCTCGCGGAAAGGCTCGATGGAGAGGCGGTAGGTGCGGATGGTGTGGATGAGGGCCAGGTCAGTGGGAACCTGAGGCTCGCCCCCCTGGAACAGCGACTCCAGATGGGATCCCCACTGCTCCAACTTGCTGCGGGTAACCTCCACCTCTACCTGGCTGGCCTCCAGCCCATCCAACAACTCGTCCGTTTGCCGCAGCCAAGCATAAATGGCCCAGATGGCCCGCCGTTTGGGTCGGGGCAAGAGCAGGGATCCCAGATAGAAGGTCTTGGCGTGCTTGGCCGTGATCTGGCGACAGAGGGCAAAGGATTGCTCAAGCGGACTCATCTGGCTGATCTCCAGGGACGCAGGGCCAGGATAGAGAAGGAAGGGGAACGGCGAGGGCACATATCAACACTACGGGAAAGCGGACACTGTGGATAGCCCGGAAGGTTAGGGGGGAAGCGATTCAAAAATCCAAAGAGGCCGACGGTGGAGAGCTAAACTCCCGCTGCCGTTAGGGTTGAGGCCGAGATAGAGGTGGGTTGAAACGGGATCCCTTTGCTGATGGCCTCAGCCGCCCACTTGCCGGAGAGGATCGCTCCCTCCATGCTGCCCAGGAACGGCTGTAGGGTGTAGCTGCCCGCCAAGAAGAAGTTGGGAATGGGGGTAACTTGGGTGGGGCGATACTGCTGTCTGCCGGGAGTAGCCTTGTAAACCGAGCGCGGCGTTTTCACCACCACCCACTTGCGCACACGGGCGGGGTTGGGGCCGGTGAGGTGCTGGGGAAAGAGTTTTTTCAACTCCTCCAGCGTGGCGGCCAAGATCTCCTCGTCACGGCGATCAATCCACTCGGCGGCAGGGGCCAGCACCAACTCCAACATCGACCGCTCTGGATCGGCATAGGCACGGCAGGTGTTGCTCATGTCGGCATACACACTCAACAGCGGCGAGCGAGAAAACAGGGAGTGATCGATGTGGGTGAGCTTGCGGTCAAACCAAATCTGCAGGCTGATGACCGGCACCCCTTCCAGTTCCCGAAGCTGCTGAAAATAGGGGATCCCTTGCCATTGGGGCGGCAGCAGCTCCTTGAGGGCATCCACCGAAAGGGCCGAGACATAGGCATCGGCAGTAACCTCCACGGGCCCAGAGGGGGTGGCCAAGCGAAACCCGGCCACGCTGCCGTCAGGGTTGAGACGAATGTCCTGCAACGCCGCCTTCAAATGGACCTCCCCCCTGTGGGCCACAATGTAGTCCACCATCGGCTGGCACAACCGCTCTGGGGGAGCACCGTCTAGGTAGGCAATTTTGGAGCCATCCTTCTGCTGCAAAAAGCGGTTCAGAGCCGTCAGGGGCACCATCGCCGAGATCTCATCCGGGTTGATGAAAGCCAGGGCTTTGGAAACGGCGATGAAAATATCGGTGTTGACCCGCTCATCGATGCCCTGCCGCCGCAGCCATTCCAGGAGACTGTAGCGATCCATCTGCTCCACATAGCGCTGGCCGCGAATCATGGCCGGCACCAGGCCAAGGGCAAACTTCACCTTTTCCCCCCAGGTGAGCATGTCGTTGTTGCGCAAGATGCCAACAATGGCATTAAAAGGAGCAGGGATATCCGGCAGGTCGAAACGGGAGTAGGTGCCCGGCTTGTCCGGCTGGTTGAAGATAAGACTGTGTTCTTTCCACTGCAGGCGGTCGGAAATGCCCAGCTCCGCGAACAGTTGCAAGGTGTTGGGGTAGGCGCCGAAAAAGTTGTGGAGTCCCGTCTCCACCCAGTCGCCATCGGCATCTTTCCAGGCAGCCACCAGGCCACCCAAAACATCCCGCCGCTCAAAGAGGAGCGGTTGATGCCCGGCATCACAGAGATACTTGGCACAGGCCAGCCCGGCTAGCCCGCCTCCAGCAATGGCAACACGCATGATGGTGACGACAAAGCAACATTTTTATTTTATTTGCAAACCGTTACAATTGCTGAGGCCAAGGGGCAGGCAGAAGATTGAGCCAGCCAAAGCAGCAGAACAAGGGGATCCCTGAACTCATCTGTCTCGCTGCCGGGATCCCAATCGCTGGTAGGATACATACGGAAGAAAAAGTAAAGATTTTCCGCAGTCCGGGGGGAAAGACAACAATGGCCAAACAAACACTGGGATCCCTGCTGTCATCCGGCTTTGATCTGGCCGGCAAGCGCGTGCTGGTGCGGGCCGATTTCAATGTCCCCTTGGACGCCCAGGGCAACATCACCGATGACACCCGCATTCGAGCTGCTCTGCCCACCCTCCAGGCCCTCATCCAAGCAGGCGCCAAAGTGATCCTCGCCAGCCACCTGGGCCGCCCGGTCAAAAAAGACAAAGAGACAGGCGTGGTTAAGATCATCCGCGAGGGCAATAGCCTAGCCCCCGTAGCCACCCGTCTTTCTCAATTGCTGGGCCAGCCGGTTGCCTTTGCCCCGGATTGCATTGGCCCTGAGGCCGAGGCGGTGGTGAACGGCCTGACCCACGGGCAAGTGGCCCTGCTGGAAAACGTCCGCTTCTACCCAGAAGAGGAAGACAACGACCCAGAATTTGCCCGCAAGCTGGCCTCGCTGGCGGACTTGTTCGTCAACGACGCCTTCGGCACCGCCCATCGCGCCCACGCCTCCACTGCCGGCGTTACCGCCTATCTCCAGCCTGCCGTGGCCGGCTACCTGGTGGAAAAAGAGCTGCAATTCCTCTCCGGTGCCATTGAGGATCCCCGGCGGCCCTTGGCAGCCATCATCGGCGGCTCCAAAGTGTCCAGCAAAATCGGCGTCATCGAGAGGCTGCTGGAGAAGGTGGATAAGCTCCTCCTCGGCGGCGGCATGATCTTCACCTTTTACCAAGCCCAGGGCCTCAAGACCGGCAAATCCCTGGTAGAAACCGACAAGCTGGATCTCGCCCGCTCCCTGATGGAGAAAGCCAAAGAGCGAGGGGTGGAGCTGCTGCTGCCGGTGGACGTGGTGGTAGCGGATCGCTTTGACAAAGACGCCCATGCTCAAACGGTTTCCATCCACGCCATCCCCGACGACTGGATGGGTCTGGACATCGGCCCAGAATCGGTAAAAGCTTTTCAATCCGCCCTGCAAGGGTGCCAAACCGTGGTCTGGAATGGGCCAATGGGCGTGTTTGAATTCGACCGCTTTGCCCTGGGCACAGAAGCCATTGCCCGCACCCTGGCCGACCTCACTCAAGCGGGAGCCACCACCATCATCGGCGGAGGGGACTCGGTAGCTGCCGTGGAAAAAGTGGGCCTGGCCGACAAAATGACCCACATCTCCACCGGTGGCGGAGCCAGTCTGGAGCTATTGGAAGGCAAGGTGCTGCCCGGCATTGCCGCCCTCACGGAAGTGTAGGTTCTCCCTTCGGATCGGAGCCAATTCAGTACAAAAACCAAACCAAAAAGTAGGGGCTGCATCCAGCCCCTCTTAGCCTTAGTCGGTGTAGTTCGCTGCAGCGATGGCGAGACAGGATCCGGCTTAGTGCATCACCACTTTAACGTTGGCGTTGTTCAGGCCAGGACGCTTCACCTCGGCCAAGGTCTTGTTGACGGCATACTTCTGGTTGATGGAGTTGATCAACTCGGTCTGGTTGTGCTTCTTGGCCACGCCCCACAGATCGGCGATCAGGTCGTAGGAACCATCGGGATTCTTCGACCAGCCCAGATCGTAGTCGCCTTCCAACTGAGCCACGATGTCAGCGCGAACACGCTGGCCGTTGTAGCCACGCACGTCGGCGTTCAGCTTAACGGTGTAGCCGAGATCGCGCAGAGAGTTGATCAGGATTTGGCTGTCGGTGATTTTGGTACGCAGGGTGCTAAAATGAGACATGGTGTTTCTCTCCTGTGTGTAGGGGTTGGAACATCGACACAAACAATCAATGGGCACTGTTCTTTGGGGAAGGTTTAGGCTTTGCTGTCCCTGCCTCTGCCAAGGCAGTTTTGGATCCTCACCTCCTCCTAGAACTCCAGCCGCTGGTACTCGGCTACAGAGGCTGCTGCAGGCCGAGCCCGCTGCTGGGCCCATTCCCTCAACGCTACCACTTGCTCCATCATGGTGCGAGATAGCGGTTGAGTTGCTTTCGTTGCTGCCAAAATGTCCAGTTGGGTAAATTCGCGGTTCTGGGCAAACGCTTCGTACATGGCAGCAATCAAAACTTGTTCAATCTCCGCGCCGGAGAAGCCTTCACAGGCCGCAGCCAACTGGCGCAGATCAAAGCGGCTAATGTCGCGCCGCCGCTTCTTCAGGTGGATCTCGAAAATCTCCATCCGCTCGTTAATGTTGGGGAGATCCACGAAGAAAATCTCGTCAAAACGGCCCTTGCGCAAGAATTCGCCTGGCAGACGATCCACACGGTTGGCCGTAGCCATGACAAAGACCGGTGAGCGCTTTTCCTGCATCCAGGTCAGGAAAGAGCCAAAGATGCGGCTAGAGGTGCCCCCGTCGGAATCACTGGAGCCTGCTGACCCGGCAAAGGCTTTGTCCAGCTCGTCGATGAAAAGGATGGCAGGGGCGAGAGATTCAGCAGTCCGCAGGGCACTCCGCAGATTAGCCTCCGATTTGCCCACCATGGAGCCATCATAAACGCGGCCCATGTCCAGGCGCAGCAGGGGCAAGCCCCAGAGACGAGCCGTGGTTTTGGCAATCAGCGACTTGCCACAGCCGGGTACGCCCAGGATCAGCATGCCCTTGGGCTGAGGCAGTCCATAGGCGCGGGCCCGCTCGGTAAAAGCCTCAGAACGTTGTAGCAGCCAGCGCTTCAGCTCCTCCAGACCACCAACGGCATCAATGGTCTCATCTTCTTCGATAAACTCAAGAATGCCGTTGCGGCGAATGAGCTGCTTCTTCTCAGAGAGGATAATGTCCACTTCCGCCTCGCTGAGACGACCGTGCATCACCACAGCCTTGCGGTAGACTTTCTCTGCTTCGTCTTGTGTCAGGCCCAGGGCTGCCTTGAGCAGCTTTTCGCGGGTGTCGGGAGCCAAGGGTAGAGAGCGCGGGATCTGCTCCAGTTGGCGGTTGAGGGTGCGCTCCAATGTGGCCATATCCGGCAGGGGGAAATCCACCACCGAGATGTCTTTTTCCAGTTCGACGGGGATCACCTGCACCGGAGACATGAGAAGGATGGTTTTGTGGGATCCCTTCAGGCTGGCAATAGCATCCCGTAGCCAGCGCTTCACCTCAGTGTTGTCCAAAAAGTCGTGCAAGTCTTTGAAGACACAGATGGCGGGATCCTTTTGCTCCATCACCCATTGAATGGCAGGCTGGGGGGACTGGGTGTTGTGCTGGGTGAGGCTGCGGGGGTTGCCGTATTCGACAATGCCGTGGGTAACTGTCCAAATGAATAGGCGTCGCTGGGGCTTGAGGGTGCGGGCAATCGCTGCCAGAGCCGCCTCTGCCCGTTCCTCCTCTGGAGTAAGCAGGTACAGCAGTGGGTATTGAGCTTGAATGAGGATGCTTAGCTCTTGCATGGGAAACACCAACTGCAGAGGGGAAATCTAAGGAAGCCGCCAGAACGGTAGAAAAACAGGGTTTGAGTTGCCTAGTGTTAGATCGCGCTTGGGATTATGTCCTTGTTGGATGGAGTGTTGAGAGGATTCTGGAAGCTTTCTGTGTTGTTGCCTGCTCCTGTTAGCTCAAGTTTGTGAAGGGGCTTGCTTGGTTTTAGCAGGGCACCAAGGCATCTTGCCGCTGTTCTTCCGAGCTGGCAGCCGATCCCCAGTATTCCGGCTCCACCTCTTTGAGAATGGCTTCGGCAGCCGATAGCTGGTGTAAGGAAACCACCTCTCCGTTGCGGATAACAAATGGGTGACTGCACTCAGGGCACTGATGGACACGGTAAGTATTCCCCTGTACCCCTTCAATCACTTCTGGATGAAGCAGGTAAAAGGCAAGGGCCTTCTCCACCACTGCCGACATCGGCTCCTGCTCCACGGCAGCCCGAATCTTCAGATTCCGGTGCAGCTCAGGTGAGAGATACAGGGTCACCTTCTGCTTGGCCTCTGTGCCTTCCACTCCTTCTGGCCGCTGATTCATGGCTAACCGCTTGCTTTAATCGTTTGCCAAACTTGGGGCCTATCATAGCCAGTCTGCCGGCTTGACGGCAAGTTTTTAACAATCTGTAATAATTTTCCCGATGGCCCTTTGGGTTTGTGGATGTCTACGGCTGGGGGAGTAGGCTAAGTAGAAGATGAAGAGCGGAATGTGCAATCCCTATGGAACGCTTGATCAACACCCTCAGCAAAAATTTCTCCAACTGGGGCCGTCGTGCCTTGGTGCAGGCCGGCGATGGTTTGGCCAGCTTGAGAGACACTGCCGTGGACAACGGCAATCTGTTGCTCTGTAAGGCTCGAATCGCGTTTGCGGATGCCAGCTTCACCACCCTGCGGGCGATTCGGTCTCGCTTTGGCGCCGGTCGCTGACGGCCTGGGCCCCTGCTAGCCGCCCAGATCTTGCAGCCGATAGAGGCTGGCATAGAGCCCGTTGCGGGCCATGAGCTCGGCATGGGATCCCTGCTCTTTGAGTTCCCCCCGCTGCAGAACCAAGATGCGATCCACATCGCGGATGGTGGAAAGGCGGTGGGCGATGATTAGGGCGGTGCGATCCCGCAGCAGGGTGTCTAGAGCGGATTGCAGGAGCGCTTCGGTGCCCACATCCAGGCTGGCGGTGGCCTCATCCAAAACCAAGATTTTGGGATCCCGCCACATGGCCCGCACAAAGCTGATGAGCTGTTTTTGGCCGCTGGAGAGGTTGCTGCCTCGCTCCCGCACGGGGGTGGCGTAGCCTTGGGGCAAATCGCGGATGAAGTCATGCAGGTTGAGTTGGCGGGCGACCTGCTCCACTTCCGCCAGACCCCCCTTCTCGCCGAGGGTAATGTTTTGCTGGATATCCCCGGAAAACAAAAATCCATCCTGCAGAATTACCCCCAGATGTCGGTGCAGCTCGGCTTGGGGGAGATCGCGAATATCGACACCGTCGATGCGAATGGAGCCGCGGGTTACGTCGTAAAGGCGGCAGAGCAAGCGGATGATGGAGCTTTTCCCAGCTCCCGTGGGCCCCACCAGGGCGACTTTTTCCCCGGGGCGGATGGTGAAGGTGAGGTCTTTCAGCACCCACTCCCCGGGGTTGTAGGCAAACCAGACGTGCTCAAACTGCACCTCTCCTCTGGCATGGGGGGGCAGGTGGCGGGGCTGAGCGGGATCCCGGATGGCGACCGGCAGGCTGAGGATGGCATCGATGCGCTCGACGGCGGTGAACCCCGCCTGTAGGGCCGTAAACTTTTCCGCCAACTGCCGCAGTGGGTTGAAAAACCGTTGCGAAAAGAGGATAAAGGCGTAGAGGCTACCGAAGGTGAGGGGTTCCCTGGGCAGGGGCAGGGATCCCATCCATCCCTCTCCAACTAAGCCCCTACCGGCTGCCATCACCTGCTGCCCGCCCGCCCAGAGCAGGGCCGCCACAGCCAGCCAAGAAACCCACTCCAAAACGGCAGAAAGGGCAGCATCATAGAGGATGGTTTGATCCACTTCCTGGATATAGCGGCGGTTGATGGTTTGAAAAATCTCGCTGTTTAACCGCTCCCGCCGAAACAGTTGCACCACAGTGATGCCCAAGATGTTCTCCTGGATCCAGGAGTTCAGCTTGGAGAGTTCTTCGCGCACGCGAAAGTTGGCATCCCGAAAGCGGCGCTGCAACTCGAGGACAACAGCGCTGATGGGCAGGACAATGAGGATCAGCAGCAAGCCCAGATCCCAGCGTTGGCTGAGCATGACCACCGCAATCACCCCCAAAGTAAACAGGTCGCTGACAATGCCGACGGCACCGGTGGAAAAGACATCCCCCAAGGCTTCCACGTCGCTGGTGACGCGGGTGATCAACTTGCCCACGGGGGTGCGGTCGAAAAACTGAGCCGGCAAGGCCAGAAGGTGGGCGAAGAGATCGTCGCGGATGTCACGGGTCATCAACTGCCCCAGCTTTTGGCTGACATACCCTTCCAAGGCTTGGAAGAGCCAGCGAACCAGCACCGTTAGGATCAACAGCCCCACATAGGGCCAAAGGTCGGCGAGGATCCCGGCCTCACCTCGTTCCAGCGCTCGGGCAATGGGGCCATCTAGAGCTCGCTGTAGGATCAGAGGCTGCACCGCATCCGCCAGGGCCAAAGGGGGCAGAAAGGCCAAGGCCGCCAATACCAGCTTGAGGTGCCGGCGGGCATAGGGCCAGAGCAGCCGCAGCAGCCGCCAATCGCTTTCTCGCCGAGGGCGGGGATCCCTACTTAAATCGGTATCGGGGGGAGAGGCGGCAAGGCTCACAGGCTTACACCCAAGAACAACAAAGACAACTTTTATGGAGAGCACTGATCTACTCTAAGCGCTCTCCCTCAGGGAGAGGGGAGTTTGGGATCCGCAAGGGGTTCCTCGCCATTGGGAATGGCCATAGCTGCACCCCTGATGGCTCTGGGACAGACGGAAAACTGACTACTTCAGGAGCGTCTGGCCGCTCGGTTCGGGCAGGCTGTAGGCAGCTTGATGAGGAGAAACCGGCAATGTCTTACGAGCCAGCAACGAGCTGGAGCACAGGCAACTGCGCCAGGAGACCCACCAAGCTGTGGCTCAGCTCAGCGTGGATAGCCAATTTCTCGGCCATGTGCGGGAGATTCTTCGCTTCATCAAGGAAGCTTAGCGGGATCCGTTGTTCAGCCCTTCCAACTGAGCGGAAAACTGAGAAGGAACAAGCTTGGTGCCCACCCCGGCATCGGTCAAAATCTCCAGTAGCAGAGAGTGAGGGGATCCCCCATCCAGAATGTGGGCCGCCCGTACCCCTTGTGCCAAGGCGCGAATGCAACACTGCACCTTCGGGATCATGCCGCCCTTGACGACACCCGCTTGGATCAACTGGCGAGCCGTCTCGATATCCAGCAATGTAATCAGGGAGCTGCGATCCTGAGGATCTTTGAGAATGCCAGGGGTGTCGGTGAGCAAAATCAGCTTTTCTGCCCCCAGAGCAGCCGCCAGTTCTCCCGCCACCGTATCGGCGTTGATGTTGTAGGCTTGGCCTGTCTCATCGGCAGCCACGCTGGAGATCACCGGAATCTGTCCACCTTCCAACAGGGTTTGCAGCAACTGGGGGTTGATGCTGCTCACTTCCCCAACAAAGCCAATCTCTGCCCGGCCCTGGGATCGCGCTTTGATCAAGTTGCCATCCCGCCCGCACAGCCCCACCGCCGATCCGCCGGCCAAGCTGATGAGCTGGACGATCTGCTTATTGACCTTGCCCACCAACACCATCTCCACCACTTCCATGGTGGCGGCATCGGTAACCCGCAAGCCATCCACAAACTTGAAGGGAATGTCCAGTTTTTGTAGCCAACTGTTGATCTCCGGCCCCCCCCCATGCACCAACACCGGGCGGATACCCACACAGGAGAGAAAGACAATGTCTCGGAGCACCTCGGCCCGTCGCTCTTGGTGCACCATGGCTGCGCCGCCGTATTTGATGACAATAACGCGGCCCTGGTACTGCTGAATGTAGGGTAAAGCTTCGATGAGGATCTGCGCCCGCGTAAGGGGATCACACGCCGACCCGGTCGCCTCAGAAAGGGAAGAGTTGGTTTGCACCGCTGTAAGTCCCTAGAAGTCCAGAAAACCTGACCTAGAGTATCCCATTCTGCAGACCCTCAGGTATGGAACGGGATCGCCAGCAAAGGCAACAGAGCCAACCCCAACCACGCCCAACCCCGAATTGCAACTGAAGAAGAGTCGGGCAGGGGATCGACGGGCCCTGACTCTGCCTGCTGCAGCAGGGCATCGATACGCTCTTGCAGCCGCTGCCCTGAGTCTGAACTCACGGCCATTGCAAAGCCAACCCAGGCCGCCGCCGGTTGCTCCATCACGCCATAGCCCACCACCTGCAGCAGGGCCTCTCCCAACAGCAAGGGATCCACCCGTTGGGCCGCCCAGCGATCCGCCCGCAGCTCCCGCAGAGTGAGCAATTCCTGCCACAGGGCCTCGGTGTTGGGTAGCCAGCCGGTGAGGCGTCGCAGCCAGCCCACCCCAAACATCCACAGGGTGTCGCGGTAGTGGCGATGGGCCTCTTCGTGAGCGATTACAGCCCGCAAGTGCTCATCATCCAACTGCTCCAGCAGGCCGCGGCTGACCACCAACTGGGCATTCCACACCCCCACTTGGGCAGCAAAAGGGATCTCCAAATCCAGCACATAGGCCGGAGATCCATGCAAATCCACATGGGCTAAAGCTTGCAGATGGGCACGTTGATAGGAGCGCCAGTATTCCCAAATCCAGTGCAAGGCCACGCCGCCGGCCACGGCCAGCAACAACAGAGCACAGCCGTAGCAGAACCAGCCCCCCACTCCGGCCATTTGTCCCCACGGCCCCATCCAGGCTAAGGCCAGAGCAGTGGTCAGCAACAGCAACGGGGGCAGCAAAAAGTGGATCCAAGCCCGCTGCCAACGTCGGCCCCATCCCCCACTCCTGTCCAGGCGCACCTGGGCTCGCCACAGGCAACTGAGGCCCAAGCCCAGCAGTAACATGCCCAAGTGGCTCATCGCGGATCCCTCCTGGCTTGACGGGCTGCCCGCAGCCGTTCGGCAATCGCCTGCAACTGGGACACGCTGGCCTGATCCAGGCTATCGGCAAAGGCTGCCACCGTATCCGGATCCCCCACGGCCAAAAACTGCTGCAGGTGGGTGAAGGCCCTGAGGCTGGCCGCTTCCTGACGCGAAAGACGAGGCCGCCACAGCATGGGCAAATTCCGCCCTTGGGGATCGGTGCGGCGCTCACAGCTCACCCAGCCCTTCTGGCTCAAGCGCTGCAAAACTGTGGTCACAGAGGCATAGGCCAGCTCCCGATCCGGATCGGCCAAGATGCGCTCGTGGATTTGACGGGTGCTGGCGCTGCCCAGATCCCAGAGGATGTCCAAGATTTCCGATTCCAGAGGGCCCAGCGACAGTTGCTTGGGGCGATGCTTCGGCAACATAAACCTTTGCCAGTGTAGGAATTTCTATCTAGCCTAGATTAACCATTGGAGTCTCAAACCCCGCAGCCATTTTATTTTAAGGATCCGCTAAGCTCGAAGATGGTGGTTCTTTGTACTGTTTCTTCCCATGGCTGCTCCCACCTACCACACCATCACCTTCGGCTGCCAAATGAACCGCGCCGATACCGAGCGCATGGCCGCGATCCTGGAGTCCCTGGGGTATGTAGCCACCGAAGATGAGTTGCAGGCGGACTTAGTTCTCTACAACACCTGCACCATCCGCGACAATGCCGAGCAGAAGGTCTATTCCTACCTGGGCATCCAGGCGCAGCGCAAGCGCAAAAACCCGGCTATCAAGCTGATCGTGGCTGGCTGTGTGGCCCAGCAGGAAGGGGAAAAATTGTTGCGCCGTGTCCCTGAGTTGGATCTGGTCATGGGCCCCCAGTATGTGAACCGCCTTGGGGATCTACTGGCGCAGGTGGAAGCCGGGAACCAGGTGGTGGCCACCGATCCGGTTGAGATCCCAGAGGACATCACCAAGCCCCGCCGCGAAAGCCAGGTCACTGCTTGGATCAATGTCATCTACGGTTGCAACGAGCGCTGCACCTACTGCATCGTGCCGCGGGTGCGAGGACAGGAGCAGTCTCGCCAGCCCCAGGCCATCCGCGCCGAAATCGAAGACGTAGCCAGGGCGGGCTACCGCGAGGTGACGTTGCTGGGGCAGAACATCGATGCCTACGGACGGGATCTGGATCCCAAAACCAACCTGGCCAGCCTGTTGCGCTTTGTCCATTCGGTGGCAGGCATTGAGCGGATCCGCTTTGCCACCAGCCACCCGCGCTACTTTACCGAGGAGCTGATCGCCACCTGCGCCGAGCTGCCCAAAGTCTGCGAGCACTTCCACATCCCCTTCCAGGCGGGCAGCAACGAAGTGCTCAAGCGGATGCGGCGCGGCTACACCCACGAGCGCTATCGCCAGATCATCCAGCTCATCCGCCAATACATGCCCGAAGCGGCCATCAGCGCCGATGCCATTGTCGGCTTTCCGGGAGAAACAGAAGCCCAGTTCCAAGAAACCCTGCAACTGGTGCAGGATATCGGCTTTGACCAAGTGAACACCGCTGCCTACTCCCCCCGTCCCGGCACCCCTGCTGCCGAGTGGCCCGACCAAGTGCCCGAAGAGGAAAAAAGCGACCGCCTGCAACGGCTGAACCGACTGGTGGCTGAGGTGGCCGCCGCCCGCAGTGCCCGACTCCTAGGCCAGGTGCAAGAGGTGCTGGTGGAAGGCCCCAACCCGAAAAACCCTCGCCAGGCGATGGGGCGTACCCGCGGCAATCGCTTGGTGTTCTTCGAAGGCAATCCGGAGCAACTGAAGGGATCCCTGGTGCCGGTGCGCATTACCGCCACGCGGGCTTTTTCGCTGACCGGTGAGGCGATTGCTGTCTGAGTGAGCAGGCCGTAGGCTGAGGGCTCTTCTGGCGCTGTTGGCTGAGATCATCTTCAAAGCGCTAAGCCCACGACGAGGATCGAACTCGTGACCTCCCCCTTACCAAGGGGGTGCTCTACCACTGAGCCACGTGGGCAAACCTGGTGGTGGGCCGAGTTGGATTCGAACCAACGTAGGCGTAAGCCAGCGGATTTACAGTCCGCCCCCTTTAACCCCTCGGGCATCGACCCGTTGACACTGGTCTTTCATCATAGCAGAAGGTGCTGCCCAAGTTAGACCTGCTCCCCTCATCAGCCGCCTCAACCGAGAGGCCAGAGTTGGGAAGCCATCGGATCCTCGTGCAGACAACGAGGTGGCGCTAGAGCTGGCTACAGAGGGAAGCTGCCGGAAAAAGCCGGATCGGGTCGGGGCTGGGCATTTTTCAAGACAAGCTGAACGCGGAACTTGATATCGTTGAAAACAGTCCTTCGGCCCCTGACCATGATTTCTACCCTCGGCACTCCCACTCATCCAGAGCAGACCCTTTCTCCCAACCAGTCTTTGCGTCCCTTGACCAGCCGTATCAACAGCCGGGGGCACTTGGAAATTGGGGGGTGCGATGTGGTGGATCTGGTGCGCCAGTTTGGATCCCCTCTCTACATCCTGGACGAATGGACGCTGCGCCGCGCCTGCCAGCTTTACCGCGACACCTGGGCCCGCTGCTATGCCGGGGGATCCCGGGTTTTGTACGCCACGAAAGCCTGGAACTGCCTGGCCATTTGTGCTCTAGCCCTGCAAGAAGGGCTGGGGTTGGATGTGGCTTCCGGCGGGGAGCTATACACGGCCCTGCAGGCGGGGGCCAAAGGTGAAGATCTCTACCTGCACGGCAACGCCAAGTCTCTCGACGAGCTGAACTTGGCCCTGGAGACGGGCTGTACTTTGGTGGCAGATAGCCTGTATGAACTGCAGCAGGTGTCGGCCCTGGCCACACCCGAACGGCCAGCGCGGCTGCTCCTGCGGGTTAACCCCGGCATCGACGTCCACACCCACGAGTACATTCGCACCGGGCAAACCGACAGCAAATTCGGCATCGGGCGATGGCAATTGCCGGAAGTGCTGGATTTTTTGGCCGCCCATCCTCAGTTGCAGTGCGTTGGCCTCCACGCCCACATCGGCTCACAGATTTTTGATCTGCAGGGCCACCGAGACCTGGCAGGGGTGTTGGCCCAGATCTGGCGGCAAGGGCTGGACAGAGGGTTGCCCCTGCAAGAGCTAAATGTGGGCGGGGGCCTAGGGATCCGCTATGTCGAATCCGACGATCCCCCATCCATTCCAGAGTGGGT
This sequence comes from Synechococcus sp. M44_DOE_062, assembly GCA_015295985.1. Lineage (GTDB taxonomy): Bacteria > Cyanobacteriota > Cyanobacteriia > Thermostichales > Thermostichaceae > Thermostichus. Next base: position 72,019 of record DVDX01000004.1, read on the forward strand.
GGAAACTGTGGCGACAGCAGTGCAACAAGCCTTTGGGCAGTCCGGGATCCCTTTGCCCAAGGTGCTCTGCGAGCCTGGGCGATCCGTGATTGGGCCGGCTGCCGTGACCGCCTACACCCTGGGAGGGCAAAAGCGGATCCCTCCCAGCGATGACCTGCCCCAGGGACGCATCTACATCACCATTGACGGTGGTATGTCCGACAACCCGCGCCCGATCACCTACCAAGCCCGCTATACTGCTCTTCTGGCCAACCGACCAGAGGCAGAGGCCACGCAGCGGGTAACGGTGGCCGGCAAACACTGCGAGTCGGGAGATGTGCTGTTGAAGGATGTGCTTCTGCCTGCCCCTATGCCAGGAGAAGTGTTGGTGGTTTTGGCGACGGGGGCCTACAACTACAGCATGGCTTCCAACTACAATCGCTTCCCTCGGCCAGCCGCGGTGCTGGTCAACGAGGGAGAGGCCCAGTTGATTGTGCGGCGAGAAACTTATGCCGACTTAATCCGTCAAGATGTTTTGCCGGAGCGGTTGCTGCGTTGAAGGGGGGTCAGTTGTCTGTATCCATCTGGGCCAACTAGAAGCACAGCCTCTTCTGGCAGCGCCGACCACAGCCAAGGCACCTCATGCGGGAAAAACTGGAAGACAGCCAGGAGGTGAGTGGTAGGCTGGTCTGGGGGCCGCAGTCCAACAAGGGTTCTGGGGTACAGAACGGCACAGGCAGAAGGTCCGCAATGAGGGGAGCGTGAACGGGGTTTTTCGCCATGCTGGCGGCCTTATGGGCTTGGCTACAGCAGTTTAATTTTCTCAGCCTCTTGGACTGGGCTCTGGCTGTCTTTTTGTTGGCTTTGGCTCTCTACTACACCCGCGAGAGTCGGGCTGGGGTGCTGGTGCGGGGATTTATAGTGCTGTTGGTGCTGTACCTGGCCACAGCGTCTCTGCCCTTGGTTCACCTGATCTTGGATCGCCTGCTCCTGGGCGCAGCCGTAGCCATGGGCGTACTCTTCCAACCGGAGTTTCGCCGGCTGCTGGAGCAACTGGCGAGAGCCATCCGCATGGAGTGGCCGAGCAACGCAGACGACGACGAGGAGGATCCCGAGGAAGATTTAGTGGAAGAACTGGTGCAAGCGGTGCGAGAACTTTCCCAAAACCGCACAGGAGCGCTGATTGTCATCGAGCCGGAGCAGCCGATTGACTCGCGGGTCTTTACCGACAAAGGGGTACCTCTGCAGGCGCGGGTGTCGCGGGAGATCTTGCAGACCATTTTCCAGACTTCAACTTTGTTGCATGATGGGGCTGTGGTCATCCATCGGGATCGCATTCGCGCAGCGGGCGTAATCCTGCCGGTTTCGGAGCGGGCTGCTTCTCGGCAACTGGGCACACGGCACCGCGCTGCAATGGGGATCACAGAACAGACCAATTGCTTGTGTATTGTGGTCTCAGAAGAAACGGGATGCATCTCGCTGGCGGAGGGTGGGCGCATCGAGCGGCCTCTGACCAGTGCCAAGTTACACGAGCTGCTGGTACAGCGGTTGCGCAATCCCCGCGATGCCAAAAAACGAGACGCGCCGCTGCAGGGATTTTGGGCCCACCCCTGGTTTCGCAATGGGCCGCTGCGTTGGCGGGGATCCCTTGCCAATCTGACTAAACTCTTTCGCAAACCTGAGAAAACCTTCCCCAAAGACTGATCCCCATGACCCTTTCTCCTGCCCATCTTCTGCAGTTGCCTGCCGACTTGGATCCGCAGCTATTGCCCCGCCATGTGGCAGTAGTGATGGATGGCAACGGGCGTTGGGCGCAGAAACGGGGTTTACCCCGCAATGTTGGGCATCAGCGAGGGGTGGCAGCCCTGAAGGAGCTGCTGCGCTGTTGCGATGATTGGGGGATCCCAGCCCTTACTGCCTACGCCTTCTCCACCGAGAACTGGGGTCGTGCCCGCGAGGAAGTGGATTTCCTCATGACTTTGTTCGAGCAGGTGCTGTGGCAAGAATTGGGGGAAATGGTGCAGCAGGGGGTGCGCATCCAATTTGCCGGCCAGTTGTCGGCTCTGCCCCACTCTCTGCAGGAAACCATCGGGCATGCAGTGGAGCGCACCCAGCACAACAAGGGCATTTGCCTGACGGTGGCCCTCAACTATGGAGGAAGACAGGAGATCCTGCAGGCCTGCCGCTCCATTGCCACCTTGGTGCAGCAGGGGCTGCTGCAGCCGGATCAGATTGACGAAGCCCTCTTTTCCCAATTTCTCTACACCACCGGCCTCTCGGATCCTGACCTGCTGATCCGTACCAGCGGCGAGATGCGCATCAGCAATTTCCTGCTCTGGCAGATGGCCTACACCGAGCAGTATTTCACCCCCATCCTCTGGCCGGACTTTGACCGAGCCGCTTTTCACCAAGCCTTGCTTAGCTATCAGTCGCGGCAGCGGCGATTTGGCAGGTGAGAAGCCCAGCTTGGATATCCATCGCGATAGCTAGCGCAAAAAGCTGGTCACCAACCACATCACCGCAAACGTGATCCCTACCAACAGTGCGCCAGGAGCATCGCCACCAGTGAGGGGAAGGGCAATGCCGTAGGCCAACATCAGCCCCAGGCTCAGACCCGCCAGGGCCAAGAGAAAAGCGCGAATGAAGCGGCGCTCTTTGCGGTACAGGAAATAGATACAAGCCATCAGCCCTAAGGCCAGTTGCAGCGAGGGGTACTCATCGGGAGCCAAGATAACCCAACCCACCAGTCCACCCAGCAGCGCCGCAGGCCAGAGCGCATCGGCGGTAGAGGGGGTATCCAGCCAGCGGCTGACCCAAGGCGGATTTTGGGCAGCAGGGCGGGGCAAACTCAGCTCCGGCTCAGGATGGGCAGCCCGTTGTTCGGCGTAGCGAATGCAGTCGGGAACGGCGATTTTGCCCTCTTTGCGCAGGCGCAGGCGCTGCATCAGGATGGCATCGTAGGCTTGCTCCACCCGCTCCTGCTGCTGTTCGTCCGCGCCCAAGCTGGCCAGGAGCCTAGCCCGCGCCGATTGAATCTCTTCAAAGGAGGCTTCTTCGCTAATTCCCAACACCTGATACGGACTCATCTCAGCCATAGCGACCAGCCCTTTAACTCTCTATACCTTAACCCAGCCTGCCCGACCTTCGATCCGGCTACGCAACAGGAACTGACAACGGGGATTGAGTTGCCCTATCCTTCAGGGATCCGGATTCGCAGATCGAGGCAATTACTGCCTGCAGACATCGGGCTACATACTCGACCGCGGCGTGGGTGGTGGCTTTGCCAAGGCTAAGGCGGATGGATCCCAGGGCCTCGGCTTCCGAATAGCCCATGGCCAAGAGGATGCGGCTGGGGATCAGTTGGCCACTGCTACAGGCGGAGCCGGCGCTAATGGCGATCCCCTGGCGGCTCAGGGCCCTGACCAGCACATTCCCCGGGATCCCTGCGGTGCAGTAGCTGAGGTGGTGGGGCAAGCGTTGCTCCAAATCTGCAGGGCCGGTCAGCCGCAAACCAGGCACCTCCGCCAGCAACTGGGCCAAATGCCGTTGCAATTGCCGCAGGCGGGCCGTCTCTTGAGGCAGCTCTTGGGCCGCCAGAGTTGCCGCCACTCCCAAGCCGACAATTCCTGGGATCCCTTGGGTACCGGCGCGCAGCCGCCGTTCTTGCCCACCTCCCTGCAGCAGCGGTCGCAGCTCCACCCCTGGGCGCACGTACAGCGCCCCCACCCCCTGGGGCCCGTAGAGCTTGTGCCCGGAAAGGGAGAGCAGATCCACCGGCAGTTGCGTCAGATCCAACGAGATCCGCCCCACCGTCTGCACAGCATCGCTGTGGAACAGCACCCCGGCTTGGCGGCAGATCCGACCCAGCTCGGCAATGGGTTGCAGGGATCCCACCTCATTTTGGCCGTGGACGATGGAGACCAAAACGGTATTGGGCTGCAGAGCCTGGATTAAAGTCTGGGGATCCACCTGGCCAGCAGCGTTCACCGGCAGACGGGTGACCTGCCAACCTTGGGACTGCAACTGGCGGGCAGCATTTTCCACCGAGGCATGCTCAACGCTCGAGAGGATCAGGTGCTGGGGAGTGGAGTAGCACTGGGCCACCCCAAAGAGGGCCAAGTTGTTGGATTCTGTCCCCCCCGAAGTAAACAGCAGCGCCTCCGGCTCACAGTTAAGCAGCTCGGCCACCTGTTGCCGCGCCCGCTCCATGGCCATGGCAGCCCGTTCTCCCCACCCGTGCAAGCTGGAGGGGTTGCCCCAATTTTCCTGCATTGCCATCCGCATGGCCTCAATAACTTCAGGCCGAGGGGGAGTGGTGGCGCTGTGGTCAAAGTACAGGGCGGGATCCAGAGGTAACATCAAGGCTTCACAACCCAGGACTCAATGTCCTCATCTTAGTGCGGGGTTGTGGTCGGTTCATACCCCTTGGCGCAGCCGTTCCAGCGCCCCGCGATCTTCGAGGGTAGAGGTATCGCCACTGATGCCAGCGCCAGCCGCCAAATCCCGCAGCAAACGACGCATGATCTTACCAGAGCGGGTTTTGGGCAGGGCCTCGGTGAAGCGAATTTCGCTGGGGCGGGCAATGGCCCCGATTTCGGAGACCACATGTTGCATCAACGCTTGGCGCAGCACTTCGCTGGGCTCATAGCCCTCCGACAGGATGACAAAGGCCACGATCACCTCGCCTTTGAGGTCATCTGGGCGACCGACCACAGCCGCTTCGGCAACTGCAGGATGAGACACCAAGGCCGATTCAAGTTCCATCGTGCCGAGGCGATGTCCTGCCACATTGATGACATCGTCCACCCGGCCCATCACCCAAAAATAACCGTCTTCATCCCGGCGGGCCCCATCCCCGGCAAAGTAGAAATACTGCCCATCTCTGGGAGGGATCCGCTCCCAGTAGCTGGTGCGGAACCGCTGCGGATCCTTATAAACAGTGCGCATCATGCCTGGCCAGGGGCGACGGATCACCAAATACCCCCCTTCGGGGGCCGGGTTCCCCTCCATATCGACTACATCTGCTTGAATGCCCGGAAAAGGACGGGTAGCCGATCCGGGCTTGGTGGCGGTAACCCCCGGCAAGGGCGAAATCATAATGCCGCCGGTTTCGGTCTGCCACCAGGTATCCACAATGGGGCAGCGCTCGTTGCCGATGACGGTGTGGTACCACATCCAAGCTTCGGGATTGATCGGCTCGCCAACCGTGCCCAACAGGCGCAGCGAAGAGAGATCATGCCGACGGGGCAGGGCGTCACCACTTCTCATGAAGGCCCGGATGGCCGTTGGAGCAGTGTAAAAAATGGAGATGCGGTGACGGGCGATTAACTCCCAGAAGCAATCGGGCTTAGACGGTCGCGGCGCCCCTTCGTACATAAACACCGTTGCCCCGTTGGATAGGGGGCCATAGACGATGTAGCTGTGCCCTGTGATCCAACCGATATCGGCAGTACACCAGTAGATGTCTTCTTCGTGCAAATCGAAGATCCACTGGCAGGTGATGTGGGTGTAGAGGTTGTAGCCGCCGCTGGTGTGGACAACGCCTTTGGGCTTGCCGGTGGTGCCCGAGGTGTAGAGGATAAACAGCATCGCCTCCGAGTCCATCGGCTCGGCAGGGCACGCTTCCTCCAAGCCAGGAGCCAGCTCATGCCACCAAACATCTCGGCCTGGGGTCATCGGCACGGCTTGCCCCGTCCGCCGCACCACCAAGACGTTTTCGACAGTGGGCACTCCCTCTGCCAGCGCCAAGTCCACCTGCGGCTTGAGGGGGACAATCGCATCTTTGCGCCAGCCCCCATCGGCGGTGATCACGGCTTTGGCTTCCGCATCCCGCAGCCGCTCCTTGAGAGCCTCCGCACTGAAGCCCCCAAATACCACCGTATGGGCTGCCCCGAGCCGAGCACAGGCCAGCATGGCCATGACGGCTTCCGGGATCATCGGCATGTAGATCCCCACCCGATCCCCTTTTTGAATGCCCAGAGCCTTCAGGCCGTTGGCCCAACGGCAGACCTCGCGATGGAGCTGCTCATAGGTCAAGGTGCGAATGTCCCCCGGCTCTCCTTCCCAGATCAGGGCCAGTTTGTGGCGGCGGCCATTCTCCAGGTGGCGATCCAAGCAGTTGTAGCTGAGGTTGAGCTGTCCTCCCACGAACCACTGTGCCTGGGGTGGATCCCAGTGCAACACCTGCTGCCAAGGCTGAAACCAGTGCAACTCCTGCCGAGCCAGCCGTTCCCAAAACCCCAAGGGATCTGCCTCAGCTTCCTGACAAAGCTGTTGGTAGCGACCAGGGGTGATGCGGGCCTGCTGCACAAACGAAGGGGGCGGGGGGGAAAAGGCGCTTTTCCTGCAGGATGGATTCGAGGGCGGGTTGAGACATGGTCAAAGATGAGTGAGGAAAAGGAGTTCTGCAAGGCCCACAGAAGGGCGAGGGGATGGAATTGCAGTAGAATACAAATCCCGGCGAGGGTAGGGCAAGGGATGGGCAGGCAATCTCAATTGATTGTAAAGATTCTGAAGATTTTTTGAATGAGAAGTGGTTCAGGGGTATTCCCAGGCAGGGCTCAGGTGAAAAAGGTGGTACGTTGGCGGTGCATCACCACCGATTCCACCAAGCCGATGGCCAGAAAATTGGTGAGCAGAGCCGAGCGGCCATAGCTCAAAAAAGGCAAAGGCAAACCGGTGATGGGGGCCAGGCCGATGGTCATGCCGATGTTGACTACTGCCTGAAACAGGATCATTGCTAGCACCCCAATGGTGATCAGGGATCCAAAATTGTCCTTGGCCCCCTGGGCAATCCAGATCAGCCGCGCACACAGGATCCAGAACAGGATCAGCACCGTCAGGGTGCCTATAAAACCCATCTCTTCCCCAATGGCGGAGAAAATGAAATCCGTGTGCTGTTCGGGGATGAAGTCCAGTTGGGTTTGGGTGCCCTGCTGGATGCCCCGTCCCCAAAGGCCACCGGCTCCGATGGCAATGCGGGATTGAATGAGATGATAGCCGGATCCCCAGGGCTCTTGCATGGGATCGATGAAGATCTCCAGCCGCCGCCGCTGATAGGGCTTGAGAAGGTGCCAGGCTAGCTGGCCCAACTGCCCCGAGAGCAGGTTGATTACCCCGAAGGTCACTGCCCCTGTCCACTGCCAGGGGAGGCGCCAAGCGGCCAACCCCGCCATTCCCAGACACCAGAGCAGCCAAATCCAAAGCATCCAGCTCAGCTCTGGGCGAGTGTGTAAGCCGTAGAGAATGGCTCCCACCCCCGGCGACAAAAGCAAGAGGATCCAACTGCCCTTGGCCCCGGCCCAGTAGAGCATAACCAGCACAATCACCACAAACACCAGGGCAGTGCCCAGGTTGGGCTGCAGGAAAATCAAGATCCAGGGGGGAGCAACGACGGCAACAGCCACCCAAATCTGGCTGAAGTATTTGATCGGCCAGTGGTGTAGAAGAGCAGCCAGGGTGATGATGACCCCCAGCTTGGCAAACTCAGAAGGCTGCACCTGAAAGCCAGCGATGGAGAGCCAACGCTCTGCCCCTCCTCCTGCTGTGCCGAAAAAGAGCACTGCTATTAAGCCCGCTAAGGTCAAGAAGTAGGTGAACCAGTGCCGGCGCAACAGCCGCTCATATGGAATCCGGGCCACCACTCCCAAAAACACCAGGCTGATCCCGGCCATGACTAGCTGCTGTATCCAGTAGTGGCTGATGGGCCGTTCCCAGACCGCGCTGCGAATAGCGATAATGCCAATCCCTGTCAGAGCCAGCACCGTGGCCAGCAAAATGCCATCGAAGTCCCGCCAGGGAGCCAAGATCTGCCGCAGGAGCTTTTTCCAGTTAGTCTGAGAAGACACCTTTGGGTCAGCGTTGCCCAGCAAGAGACCCTATCCTCCAAAGCAAGGCCAGCCTCAGTTTGACATACCCCCTGCGCTACCGACTTGTTTTCTCATCACTCACGCTGAGTGTCGATTCCTCGTCGATCCATTTTCTGGCGTGTTCGCCTCCTCTGATAGGGCCTCACTAGTGCTCCGCACCATTGTCGCGAACAGGTCAGCCCTCCTCAAGTTGATCCCGCTCAGATTGGCTCGACTTAGGATTCTTTCATTCCCAGCTCTGCAGTTGCTCCAGCCAGGCGGAGATGTGGGATCCTACCTCTTCTCGACGCCGTTCAAAATTGGCTGCCGTCCACATCAGAAGCAGGCCCAACAGGATCCCAGTGGCCCAGAACCGCAGCGCATCAGTTGTCACCAGCAGCCATCCCTGCCGCAGGATCCCTAGCCCAAAAGCCAGCGTGCCCACGAAGAGATAAGCTCTTACCCGCAAGGCCAAGCCCAGCAGACCCAAGGCTAGGCCCAGCCCTACCGGCCAAAATCCTGCCCACAGTTGCCCGTGGGTTTCCACCATCACCACCAGCAGCCATGTGCCCAAGGAAACCAGCCGCAGCCAATGTCGCCCCTGTCGCCCGCTGGCTTCCTGTAATCCCGGCTCCACCTGAGCTACATAGATCAGGGATCCCACCAAGGGTAGGGTAGAGAGCGTTAGGGAAAACCAGTCCTGTTGCCAGCCGTAGTCCAAGAGGATCCAGTTGCTCAAAAACAAGCTGATGTAGCCCAGGCGCACCTGGAATCTCCAGACGGCCAGCAGGGCATAGTAGGTTGCCCCCAGCCACAGATTGAGGGTGTTGTTTCCTCCCGCGGTTACCAGAAATACAGTTAGGGGCAGTACCAAGGCCGTATTCTGCCAAGGAGCTGCTGGCCAGCCCCACCGTCCCCAGGGCAAGCCCTGGTAAACCAGCCCCAGCCCACAGAGCAGGGATCCGGCCCACCGCGCTATCGATAGCTGTGGCAACCCCAGGAACACACTGCCCAGCAGAACCCCAGCCCCCTGCCAAGCACTGAGGTAACCCCAGACCGTTGGCGCCCAACTCCGCTCTGTTGGAGATTCTGAAGTTGAGGTTCTCGCCTGTCCGGCGGCATAGGCCACCAGGCCGGATCCCGTCAGCACCCAGAGGCCCTTCCCCCAAGGGCTGAGACCGACACCCCAAAAGGCCGACGGAAGGAGTAGGCTGGCCAAGCCCCAGTTGCCAGCAGCTATTCGGTGTAACCAGGCCGCTTTCAGCCGCAGGGTCGCCACCAGCCAAAATGGACAGAGGCGGTAGCCCACTGCCAAGAGCAGTCCTAGCAAAGCTGTCAGCACCGCCGCTTCGTCCTCCCAGAATCCCCCGGTTTGCTGGCTGAGAAAGTAAGCCCAGCTCTCGTAGGCTGCCAGCGATATCCCGAAAGCTCCCAGGATCCCCTTCCGGTTGGGCTCCGGTGACTGTCGGCGCCCCACGCCCAGCAGCACGATGGATAGCCCCAAACTGCCCAGACCTGTCAGCTCGCTCCACTCGAGATGGGATCCCAGCCAGCCCAAGCCGGCATAGATCAGCGGCGCTGTCCCCCAGCAACTCAGAGCCTTGACCCGCTGCAGGAGTTGTCCCCCTGAGGACTCCGTCCCACTAGCGCGATCGGGCCGCTCAAAGAGGAGTTTCTCCGGCCCAATCCAAAAGAGGATCCCCAGGCTCAGATTGATGACGGCAAGCAGAGGGGCAACAGGACGGGATCCCTGTACTACCCACAAGAGGCTGTTGGCCACCAACAGCTCCAAAGCCCAGATCAGCCCGTAGGACAGCCCCTCCACCACAACCCAAGAGATGGCCGACGAAGCCTCCTGCCCGCTGCCGCCAATTGAGACATCCTCCGCCCTGGAAGGAGACGGGCTTTCGCTCTCCAAGCCAGCAGGATGGACACCGCCGTCGCGATAAAAAGCGGGAGCCACTTCCACCCAAAGCCGCAAAACAATGGCCACCAGGACAGTCCCAGAGGCCAGGGCCAGAGCCACTGAGAAATCCAGGTACTCCCCACCGCCGACGCGACCTGCTTCTGGCTGCAATGTCTGCAACGTTAGGGAAAGTAAAAGTACGATCCCCAGCAGAAAGCCAAAGCCATCCAGCACCGGTTGGTAAGCTGCCCGAAGACGGGGAGAGAGGTACGGTTCGCGATAGTGGAACGGAGTCCTTAGGCTGTAGCGACAGCCGCTCAACAGCAACAGCAGCGCCCCCAGGGCCGTCAGCCATTCTGACTCCGTTAAAGCGGGGAACAGCCGACTGATTCCCACTAGACCGAACCCCAAGCCGAAAGTCACTGTCAGCAGTGCCTCTGCCTCTGCTCCAGTCAACTGCAAGCCTGGGGTGTCGTTAGGACTCCGTCCCACTGATGCGACCGTGTTTGCGGTGTGGGGCACATTGTCGGCAGAGGGGAGAGAGGCCCACACCCACACCTGAGTGGCCATCAGCAGCAACCCCAAGCCCAGACCCAGAAACTCAACCCCCGGCCTTCCAAAGGTGAGTAACTGGGCCAGCAAAAGGGAGAGAACTGCCGGGAAACGCAAAGACCCGCGCTTCGGGATCCCCTGCCGCCAGGAAAGGGATCCCACCTCTCCTTGCTCTGGGATCTGCAGCCAGCGGGGCATGAACTCCAGGGGAGGCAGGGCCAATACCTGAGCTGCCGTCAAAGCAAGAGGCACCAGCAGCCAGAGCCAGGCAAAGGATTGCTCACCCGTCGCAGACAAGTTGAGGGGCCGTTGCAGCGAAAACGCCAAGTAGCTGGATCCCACCAGCACTAGCCCTATGCCATCTGCACTTCGCTGCCACAGCTCCGCAGACACTCCCCAAAAGCGCCCTGACCCACCCAGAGCGACCCGTCCTGCCCATTGCAATAGACCCACCAGCAGCAGAACCACTCCCCAACTGGACAAGCTAGTGCTCCGCACCGCTGGCGCGAACAAGTCGGGCAAAAGCCAGCGGATCCCGGCCAGCAGGGCCCCCACCCCGTAGGCGTGGGTCAGGAGTACCCAAAGAAAGTTGGGAGTTTCTCCTGCTCTGGACTTCTGACGCAGCCACCAGGCCAGGATCCCGGCGCTCAAAAGCAAGTGCCAAAAGCGAATGGCCGGATGGGGAAGGCTCAAAAGCAGCAGGGATCCCCCCAGCCCCAAAACCAAGCGCTCTGTTGGTTCCACCAGCCCGGAAAAGTCTGTCTCACCGGCTTCCGGACGGCTCCTCTGCCAGCGAGCCGCCAACCCCAGCCACAGCACCTCGTAGGGCAGCAGCACCAACCCCAGCAAGCCCCAAGGGGAATCAAGAGGCTGAAACCAGTCGGTCAATGTAGCCAAAACTTCAGCCCGCCAGCTTGCCGGCCACACTTGCCAAAAAGCCCAGCAAGTTTCCAGGCCCAGCAAAAATAGCAACGTCAAATGCACCCTAAGGACTCCGTCCTGCTGACGCGACTGGGTGTGTCGGCGCAAGCGCCCGATTAAAGCATGGATCCCCAGCAGGCTAATGCCCAGCAACTGCCAGCCGCTGAAAGGGCTCTCCGCCAGGCCAGTGGCAGTCAGCAGCCAGCCCACCACCAACAGCACCCAGCTCCCCTCCCACCAGCGGGAGCCTTCTGCTACGACGTCCGGGGATCCCTGGGGCCATTCCGCCGCCAGCCAACCCAACAGGGCCACCGCCAACCCCAACTGCGACACTTGGACATGCCCAGACAGCAGCCCCCTCAGGATCAACAGGGATCCGGCAGCCCCAATTAGCCAGATCTTGGAGCCTCGTAATTCCAGAGACCAGCGGCTCCAGGTGTAAATCACAGTGCTGAGGATCCCCAGATACAGGATCCCCAGGACAAAAGCAGGGCGAAGCTCCTGTGGCCCCAAGCTCCAGAAGGCGTGCAAGCTGGAGAGGGCCAAAAAGTTCACCAAAGTTCCATAAAAGGCATTGTGCTCCGCACCGCTGTCGCGAAAGCCGGCACCTGAACCCAGCGAGCGCACCCGACCCTCAGCCGCCAACGGGATCCCCAGCAGCAAGCCCAGCGCCAGGACGCGGATCCCCCAGGGGATCCCCAGCCCATCCAGCGCCCATACGTTCACTGGCACCAGCAGCAGGGCAATGGCCTCGAGAGTTTGGCCGGTTAGACGCAGCCCTTCCTGCCGCTGAGCCCACCCAGCCCCTACCCCAAAAGCCGCCGTGTAGGCCAAGAGCACCCCATACTGGGCCGTTGGGGAAAATTGCTCCCAGCGGCTGGCCGCCAGCACCCCTGAGGACACCACCACCAAAAACAGGCCCAGCAGCAACAGCCAAGCTACGCTGCTGCTACGCAACGCTAACGCGAATAGCTCGGACAGCAAGTTCCGTGGCAAAACAGCCAGTGCCGGGGTAGCGGGGGGCAAGGACTCCGTCCGAGTAGCGCGAGCGGGTTGAGGGGCAGCTTGGGGCTCTTCTCCCCCCTCGACCGCAGGTTCCTCAACCCCAGATCCGGCCAGGCGAGCATTTCTTTCCCGCACCATCCCTGGGATCCAAATCAAATCCAGGAGCTGTCCGATCCCCAGCAGCCCAAAGGTACACAACCAGAGCAGCCCCGTGCCCCAGCGGCGCAGATAAAAACGATGCAAGCCACAAATGCCAAGTAAACCTAAAAGCCACAGCACGTAGGCCGAGCCAAGGCGGGCCGGGATCCCGTTGCGGGGGGAAACTGCCGCTGGTTCTCTCTCCTCTGCTTCTAGCCGATACTGCTCCACCAGCAGGCGAAAGTGCTCTGGGGTCAGTAAGCCCAGCTCCAGCCAAGCCCGCAAACCTCGCAACACCTGCTGCCGGGATCCCCGAATGGTGAGCTGCAAAAGAACTTCGTCTGAGGAGCGCGGACGGTTAGACTGTGGCTCCTCTGCTTCTGAGGGGGAAACGCGATCCTGGGATCCCATGGCCGGATTCCTCGAGCAAAAAGGCTTGGGGTCACCGCTACTCTAAGCCTTGCTCTGTTCGGTTGCCATCCGGCTCTCCAATCCTTCTCCTGCTCCGGCAGAGTGTTGGTTCTACCTACTGCTGATGCGACCAGCCCTGTGACATACTCCCGCACTCATGCTGATGCAAAGCGCTATGCCTACGGCACCCTGACGGGAACCGCGCCGCTAGCGCGAAAAGGACATTTCCTGAGCTTTGAGAACGGGATGCCCCACCGCTCTGTGTTCATCATGGCGCAGGAATCTTCGCCTCTCGTCCCGACCCTCATGCTGATATAGAGGGCAGGGCTGCTCGGCGGCCTAGCTAAACCTCAGTTGGGATCCCTGGGATCTCGCTGCTGTGAGTGCTGCGCAAGACGGGGAGCGTCATCATCTGTCCCAGGCGTGAAACGGTGAGCTCCGCCGCCGGAATGGGCTCCGAGACCTGTCCACTGCTGAACACCATCACTCGGTTGCTGTACTGCAGGATCTCGTCCAAATCTGCCGAGGCAAAAAGAATAGCCGTACCCGTTTGGGCGCGTTCCAGCAATTGCCCCCAGACCCACAGCGCCGACTCGATGTCCAACCCCCGCGTTGGGTGCTCCATCAGCAACAAAGTCAGGGGTGTGGGCAAGAGAGCCAACTGGCTGCGCTGTTGGTTGCCCCCCGAGAGTTGCTCCACCCGACTGTAGGGGTGACCGCGAATGCTGAAGTGTTCAATGGCCGCTTGGGCCTGTTGACGGGCCAGAGCCCAGTTGATCCAGGGATCCTGCTGCTTGAGGGCAAAATGCTCCTGCAACGTTAGGCCGGGGATCAGCCCTTCCCGCAGCCGATCCGCCGGCGAAAACCCCACCCCACAGCGCAGATAGTCGCCGTAAGGACGGCCTGTCATCTCCTGCCCCCTCAACAAGATCTGGCCCCGCCTGGGCGGCAACAACCCTGCACAGGTGAGAAGGAAAGAGCGTTGCCCACTGCCCTCCAAACCGGCCAACCCAATCACTTCCCCCGGCTGCACCGCCAGATCTGGCAAAGCCAGGGTAAACGGCTCATGCCGCACCACCAGGGAGCGCAACTCCAACAGGGGATCCGCCCTCCTTTGCGGAGAATGGGGCCGAGCTGGGGGTGTCAACTCCCGCCCGAACATCCAATCGATCAACTGCTGTTCCAACAGGGCAAGGTCTTCACCTCCAACAGGCAGCTCCCCTACCACCTCCCCCTGCCGCATCACCGTCACCCGATCGCAAAGGCATTCCACATCGGCCAGTTTGTGGGAGACGAAGATCACCGATTTGCCCTGCTCCGCCAGCCTTCTCAGAGCCGCGAACAAAAGATCTTTTTGCGCTGCAGAAATGCCCGTCGTCGGCTCATCCAAAATCAAGGTGTTGATCCCCAGGGAAAGCAACCGCAGCATTTCCAGTTGTTGCCGTTCCCCCACCGTCAAGCTGCCGATGGCTCCATCGGGGTTGAGGTTGAAACCAAACTCTTCACAGGCTTTCTCAAGACGTTTCCGGCTTTCTCGCAGCCCCAAACCCAAGCGCCCCCGCTGCCCGGCAATAAAGTTTTCCAGCACCGTCAGAGAAGGAAAATCCAAGGGATCCTGGTGCAACATGCCAATGCCCAGACGAATGGCCGCTGCAGGGCTGTTGATGCGAACCGGTCGCCCATCGATCCAAATCTCCCCCTGATCGCAGCGCAGAAAGCCACTTAGGATCTTAACCAAGGTACTTTTGCCGGCCCCGTTTTCCCCAAGCAGGCCGTGGATCGTGCCCGCCTCCACCCGTAAGGACACATCGCGGTTCGCCTGTACCGCCCCAAAACGCTTGTGGATGTGCAGCAGTTCAATCTTCATCCTGCCTATATTGACATACCCCCCTACCTAAAGGCAGAGAGTTCCGGTTCCTGGTTCTGCGACAGCACTTATCGTGTTGGGTTGCCCCGCTACGACAGCGGTACTTGTTTTCTCAGGCGTTTCCTCAATCCGGAAGAGTACACTTGCTGAGGTTGCAAGCGCTAGTGCTACGATAGCAGCAGCTCGCCGTTAGGCGTTGGCTGCGGACGAGTTCAGCATCGATCTGTGGTTCGCCCTGCCCCTCTTCTCCGCCCTTCCCCCCTGCCACCCATCTCGGATAGCAACCGCCTCAAAATCTTCTCAGGCAGTGCTAACCCAGCTCTGGCTCAAGAGGTGGCGCGTTACTTGGGCATGGATCTGGGCCCGATGTTGCGCAAGCGCTTTGCTGACGGCGAGCTGTACATCCAAATTCAGGAGTCGATTCGGGGTGCCGATGTCTACTTGGTGCAGCCCACTTGCCGCCCCGTCAACGACCACCTGATGGAACTGCTGGTGATCATCGATGCCTGTCGCCGCGCCTCTGCCCGGCAGATCACCGCTGTCTTGCCCTACTATGGCTACGCTCGCGCTGACCGCAAAACAGCAGGCCGAGAGGCAATCACCGCCAAGCTGGTGGCCAACATGATCACCCAGGCGGGGGCTCATCGCGTGCTGGCCATGGATCTGCACTCGGCCCAGATTCAAGGCTACTTCGACATTCCCCTCGACCATGTCTACGCCCAGCCGGTATTACAGGCTTACCTCAAGGAAAAGGGCTTGCTCGACGAAGACATTGTGGTCGTCTCTCCCGATGTGGGGGGTGTAGCCCGTGCCCGTGCCTTTGCCAAAAAGCTCAAGGAAGCCCCTCTGGCGATCATCGACAAGCGCCGCCAAGCCCACAACGATGTGGAAGTCATGAATCTGATTGGGGATGTGCGGGGGAAAACGGCCATCCTTGTGGACGACATGATCGATACCGCAGGCACCATCTCGGAAGGGGCAAAATTGCTGCGCAAGCTGGGGGCCAAGGCGGTTTACGCCTGCGCCATCCACCCTGTTTTTTCTGAGCCGGCCATTCAACGCCTGCGGGGTGGCCTGTTTGAAGAGGTGATCGTCACCAACACCATCCCCATTCCTCCAGAGCAGCACTTTCCCGAATTGACCGTTCTCTCGGTAGCCAATGTGCTGGGGGAAGCGATCTGGCGCATTCATGAAGATAGCTCCGTCAGCAGCATGTTTCACTAAAGTTTCTCCGGAGTATCGCTAAAGTATAGTGGGTGCAGAATGGGCGCGCCTGCTGGGGATCCCTTAGCTCTTTTTCCCTGTACAGACCAACCCGACAGGCGCTCCTGATCCACCGTGATGGACTGGGTTGAGCCAGCTCCTTGACCGGGTTTTCCCATGTCACCTCCCATTTCTCGCTTGCCAAGATCCGTTGTGAACGGTTTTGCTCCCCCGCAGGCTGCTCATAGGGAAGGGCCGTCCCTTCAAACTGAACCGGGTACTGAGTCTGCTTCGGCGCTGTACCCGCTGTTGCAATTGCTGGGTCAACTGCTGAAAGTACCTTTGGTCTATCTAGAACTGGCCCAGCCGGGATCCGATCCCAGCTTGCCTTCAAAAGGGATCCTCTACCGGGATCCGCAAAGGATCCCAGCCGGAGAACCTTTCAACCCCGATGTCGGCTCTGAGCAATGGCCTTTTCATGAGTCCTTTCTCTTGCAAACTGAGCAGGGGATCCGGTTGGCCGATCTGCACCTGCTCGACTGCCACCCTCGCCAATTGAGCTCCTCTGAACGGGAACAGATTGACCTCGTTGGCCTCAGCCTAAAGCAAATCCTTCTCCAGGCTCAAGAGCATCGGCAGGCCCTTGAGCAGCTTCAATCCCAACTGCAGGACAGCCGCAGCACTGCTGCCCGCTACCAGCAGATCTTCGAGAACGCCGTCGAAGGCATTTTTCAAACCACCCTAGAGGGCAAATACCTGGTTGCCAACCCGGCCTTGGCCCATATTTTCGGCTATGAATCCCCTGAGGATTTGATGCACAACGTCTCCGATATTGGCAGCCAAATCTATAGCGATCCGGAGCAACGAGCCGAATTCATCCAGCGCATGCTGAGAGAAGGCCAAGTTGTGGATCTTGAACACCAAGTCTGCTGCAAAGATGGGAGATTAATTTGGATTTCTTTAAATGCCCGCACCATCTACAATGACCAGGGGGATCCCCTCTATTTTGAAGGATTTGTTACCGATATCACAGCATCCCACCAACTGAAAGAACGACAACAACAACTGGAAGAAGCCCGCCGAGAGAGCGAACATCGTTTTCTACAACTGGCAGAGAATACGCAGCAACTGTTTTGGATCACAACACTCTACAGCAAAGAGCTGATCTACGTCAGCCCAGCCTGCGAAACCCTTTGGGGCCTTTCCGCCGAAGAGGCTTACGCCAACCCCCAAGCCTGGATGCGCCAAATCCACCCCGACGATCGCTGGTTGTTCCCCACCATCCTCAAAGCCCAATCGGAGGGCAAATCCACCGATGTTGTCTTCCGCATTTACCGCACCGATGGCCGCCTGATTTGGTTGCGGGAACGCACTTTTCCCATTGCCGACAAAGAGGGCAAAATCTATCGGGTGGCAGGGATCGTCGAAGACATCACCGAGTCCAAGCAACTGGAAGCCGAACGTCGTCGGATAGAGCAAGCTTGGCAACAAAGCGCCAACCATTTCCGGCAGATTTTTGAGCTGGCCCCCAATGGAATTGCCCTTGTGGACTTGCAGGGGCGGTTTATCCAGGTCAACGATGCCTTTGCCCAGATTGTCGGCTACACCCCCGAAGAATTGAAACATCGGCAGCAACTGGATATTCTCCACCCCGAAGATGTCAACCCACTGCTGGGGGCCAATGAGGCTTTGTTGGCGGGGAAGGTCTCCGTCAGCCAGCGCCAGATTCGCT
Organism: Synechococcus sp. M44_DOE_062; assembly: GCA_015295985.1. GTDB lineage: Bacteria > Cyanobacteriota > Cyanobacteriia > Thermostichales > Thermostichaceae > Thermostichus. The sequence goes on from DVDX01000004.1 coordinate 89,580, forward strand.
ACACCCATCGTTCCGGTCAGGTTGTTCATGTGCTGTTCCAAGCCACCCTTCTCACCGACGAGGAAGGACAGCCCACCCAGTTTCTCAACCAGGTGATCGACATCAGCGCCCGTGTGGAGGCAGAAATTGCCCTCAAAGAAAGTGAAGAACGCTTCCGCCAATCCTTTGAGTGGGCTCCCATCGCCAAGGCCATGACCCACCTGGATGGCACCTATTTGCAGATTAACGCCGCTTTTACCGAAACCCTGGGCTACACCCTGGAGGATCTCAAGGGGAAAACTGTCCTTGACATCACCCATCCCGACGACATCGCCACCACCCTGGAAAACAGCAACCGCCTGCTGGCCGGCGAGGTGCATCAGTGGGAACAGGAGCAACGCTACATCCACAAGAATGGCCAAATTGTCTATGCCATTCTGCGCATCACCCTGGTGCGCACGGCCCAAGGGGATCCCAGCTACTTTCTGAGCCAGATTTTGGACATTACCGAGCGCAAGCAAGCTGAGGCAGCCCTTCGCCAAAGCGAGCTGAGTTTGCGGGGCATTTTCGAGCAGTCGGCCCTGGGCATTTCCATCGTCGATCATCAGGGCCATTACCTAAAAGTGAACCCTGCTCTGGAAGAGATCTTGGGCTACAGCGCCGCCGAACTAACCCGCATGAGCTTCTGCGACCTCACCCATCCAGAAGACATTCAGGAAGATTGGCGGCTTTTCCAAGAGGTTTTGAACGGCCAACGGGATCGCTACCACCTGGAAAAACGCTACATCCACCGCAGTGGAAGGGTGGTTTGGTGCCGCCTGGCGGTCTCTGCAGTCCGGGATCCCGAGGGCAAAAACCTCTTCATCATCGGCATTTGCGAAGATATCACCGAAGAAAAACGGGCAGAGCTGCAGATCCAGGCTGCCCTTCAGGAAAAAGAAGTTCTGCTGCGGGAGATTCACCACCGCGTCAAAAATAACCTGCAAATCATCTCCAGCTTGCTGCGGCTCCAAGCCGACCAAATCAAAAGCCGCAAGTATGCCCGCGTTTTTAAGGATGCCGGCAGCCGTATTCAAGCCATGTCTTTGATCCACGAAGGTCTGTACCAATCCAACAATCTGGCCGCTGTGGATCTCAAGCAGTACTTGCACAATTTGATCTCCAACCTCTTTCACTCCTACGGGGTGAACCCCGAGAGCATTCGCGCCAACATCCGTGCCGAAGGGATCCGCCTCAACCTCGACGATGCGGTTTTGTGTGGCCTGATCATCAACGAGTTGGTGACCAACAGCCTCAAGTATGCTTTCCCGAAGGGCCGCAGTGGAGAGATAGAGGTTTGTTTCAGCCAAACCCGCAAATATACTCAGTTGCGAGTCTCCGACAATGGCATTGGCTTGCCCCCGAACTTTGACTTCAAGGAAACTCAATCTCTGGGTTTACAACTGGTTGCAACCCTCACCGATCAGCTACAGGGCAAGATACAATTGAGAAGCAAATCGGGTACTACTTTCATCATTACCTTTCCGAGGAGCGAGCCTTGAAGAGAGTTCCACCCCTTGTCAAAGGCAGTATCCTGGTCGTCGAGGACGAGAAGATCATCGCCAAGGACATTGCCAACGTTCTGAAAAAATTTGGCTACGCTGTGCCCGCCATTGCTTCTTCCGGGGAAGAGGCGATCCGCAGGCTGGAAGAGATGCCGGTGGACTTGGTCTTGATGGATATCGTCCTAAAAGGCGATATCGATGGCATAGAAGCCGCCAAGCGGATCACCGAGCGCTTCAACATTCCGGTGGTGCATCTGACGGCCTACGCTGACGAAGACACCCTCTCCCGCGTCAAGGAGACCCGGCCCTTCGGCTACATCATCAAGCCCTTCAAAGAGCGGGAACTCTACACCACCATTGAAATTGCTCTGCACAACCACCGCCAGAGCCTTGAGAACCGCAAGCTGGAAGAGAAAAGAATCGAGGAGCTGCGGCAAAAACTGCAGCAGTTGCAGCAGTTCACGGATGTGAAGGGCACTCTGTTCAAGAAATTCTTGCAGGATCTGAGCGAGCCCCTCTCGAACCTCAGCTTTGCCCTGGGGCTGCTCAAAGATGCCGAGTCGGAGCAGAAGCGGGAACACTACCTGCAGGTGCTGGAGGATGAATTTCGCCGTGAGCTGGAGCTGATCCACCAGACCTCTAACCTGGAAAATCTTCTGAACCTGGAAAATGTCGGTCTGTTGAGCCAGTTCAGCCTGCTACGTCCCCAGGAGCCCAGCCCTGGTCACCGGTTGGAACAGGAAGCGCTCACCCCTGCAACCACGCCCCCTCAGGAGTCGGCAGGCTCTGCCCCTGCACCCAGCCCCACTGCCGCCACAGCGCCACGGGCACCGCTGCGCCCCCTTAACCAGACTCAGTTGGCGGAACGGTTGGGGGTGGTGGTTTCCGCCATTACCTACTGGAAATTCAAAACTGGGTTTCCAGAGTGGAGCCGCAGCCGGGATCCCGACGGCATTTCTTGGCGCTATTCCCCCGATTCCAAGCGCTTTTCGCCCGTGCCCTAGCTAGCGTTGCAGCACTTCCACCCGCACAGGTGCCAGCCCCGAGCGCACCATCCCCAACACCTCTGCCGCTCGCAGGGAGAGGTCGATGATCCGACCGGGGATAAAAGGGCCGCGATCGTTGATGCGCACGACAGCCTGGCGTCCGTTTTTCAAGTTGGTCACCCGTACCTCGGTGCCAAAGGGCAGGGTGGGGTGGGCAGCCGTCATCTCATGGCGGGTTGGGTGCAGGTCATACCAAGAAGCAATGCCCTCTTGCACAGGCCCAACCACGCGGACAGGGGCGGGTTCCTGTTGAGGGGCTGTTTTCGGCTTGGAACCTGCAACGGCGGCTTTGGCAGTCAGAGCAGCCGGTTGAGGCAGGGCCGGAGCCGCTATAGGCGGGGCATCGAGCAGCAGACGGCGCAGACGATTGGCAGCCAAAACAGCCACATCCACCGGGCGCTGGTTGTCGATCAACAGCACTCCATCGTCGATGCGCAGCAATTCTTTGTTGTTGACCTGAATGGTGTAGAGAGGAACACCCAAGCCTTGTTCGGCCAATTCCAAACCTGCCCAACCTAGAGTGATGGTGGTGTCTTTCAGGGATCCCTGGGCCATTTGGTTGAGCTGGGCCACAAGGGTGCTGGCCCGCATCAGCGGTGGTTCTAGCCCAGGGTGCTCGACAAAACTGACAATGGGCAGATCCCGCACATAGACAGTAACCACCTGTTGCCCGTCCATCTGATAGTCGTAGAGGGTGGAGATGGGCTGGTTGGTGTGCTGCTGTTGTTCGCCGATCTTGAGAATGGGTTCTTCTGCTCGACGGGGCAGGATCGCCTGGCGAGATCGGTTCAAGGGATGATCCAAGTTCAGGGTACCCAGTTTGGCAGGGGCAAGACCCTCGTGGCCGGAGATAGGGGTTTGGGGGGTTCTCGGCAGCGTTCTGACTGGGGCTGCGGCAGCAGTGGTGGGTTGGGAAGGGGGAACGAGGTCGGTGGCCGGGGAGGGCAATTGGGAGTGAGATGACAGCTCCGCTGCTCGGGTGCTCAGGGATCCGGTTCGCGTTGAGGCTTGGGCTCGCGGGGCGAAGCTGCCCAACATGCCTGCCGGCAAGCCCAAAGCCGTGACACAGAGACAACTGACCAAGCCCATTTTGCGGGCGGGATCCAGTCCCTGTCCAAGCTGTTTCCAATTTCGCATGAGGCCGCGCTCCTCTCCAATCTCGTACAACTTCCAGTGCGACGGTTAAAACAGAAGTTAATGTACCATAGGTTTCTGAGTTGACCCGTCTGTACGGTCGGACACAGGAGCTCAAGTCTTGATAGCATAAGGGGTTTCGGCATTTTGGACTACCGCTCAGCAGGAGTTGACATCGATCTGGGCCACGCCTTTGTCAGGGGGATCCGCGAGCGCGTTGAACGGATTCAAATTCCGTCCTCAGGTTCTTCAGGAACCTTGGGCGGCATCGGCGGCTTTGCCGGTCTGTTTGAGCTGCCGACGGGGTATCAAGCGCCGGTGTTGGTGGCGGGCACCGATGGGGTGGGGACAAAGCTGGACATTGCCCAGCAGTGGGGTCAGCACCAGGGGGTGGGTGTTGACCTGGTGGCGATGTGCGTCAACGACGTGCTGACGGTGGGGGCCCGGCCGCTGTTTTTCTTGGACTACGTGGCCACCGGCAAGCTGGAGCCGGAAGCCCTGTGGCAGGTGATCGACGGCATCTTGGCGGGCTGCCAGGAGGCGGGCTGCCAACTGCTGGGGGGGGAAACGGCGGAGATGCCGGGGTTTTATCCCCCTGGGAAATACGACCTGGCCGGGTTTTGTGTCGGAATTGTGGAAAAAACGGCTATTCTGGATGGGTCGCGGGTGCAGTTGGGGGATCGGCTGTTGGCTTTGCCCAGCAGCGGCCTGCACAGCAACGGCTACAGCCTGGTGCGGCGCATTGTGGCCGACCGGGGTTGGCGCTGGGATCACCGGCCCCCCGGCTGGGATCGGCCTTTGGCGGAAGTATTCCTCACCCCCACCCGCATCTATGTCCAGGCGGTGCAACGGCTGCAGTCAGCCGGTGTTCCCCTCCACGGCATGGCTCACATCACCGGCGGCGGGATCCCGGAAAATTTGCCCCGCTGTTTGGCCCCGAACCAAGCGGCACGGCTGCAGCCCCACAGTTGGCCCGTCCCACGGGAATTTCTCTGGCTCCAAGAGCAGGGCCAGGTGGAGACCTTGGAGATGTTCCGCACCTTCAACCTGGGGGTGGGCTACGTGCTGGTGATCCCCCCTGAGGCGGAAAATCAGGTGAGATCCCTGCTCCCCGAAGCCTTCCCCATTGGGGAGGTGGTGGCAGCCAATGCAGGGGAGAGCCGGGTTCTGGGGCTGGAACAGTGGGGATCCCTCACAAGCCCTGCCGACTAGCCAACCGATGGATCCCCACCAAAAGGGGGAAAGGGATCCCGGCTCCATCAACGCATCCTCGCTGCCGCTATGCTAAGTTGGCATGTGGCCTCAGCACGGTTGCCCGTGTTCTTGCCCGAGCCTGTAATCTCTTCCTAGCATTCGTTTTTCTTGGAATATGGGCAACTCAGCCTTAGCCTGCACAGACTTGGGCCGTTTGCCAACCACCGCTGACCCTGTAGGTTAGGAGTTGCTGATGACAGGTTTACCCACTGCTCGTGCAAATGCGGTTGCTAAAGTGCTCCGCACCGCTGGCGCGATCGAAGTCGAGCATTTGAGCAAAACCTACGGCAGCTTTACTGCCATCCGCGATGTTTCCTTCCAGGTGAACGCCGGCGAGATCATGGGGTTTTTGGGGCCGAATGGGGCCGGCAAGACCACATCCATGCGCATTTTGGCTGGGTATCTGCCTGCCAGCGAGGGGACGGCGCGGGTGGCTGGGTTTGATGTTCACGAAAACTCGATGGCGGTGCGGCAGCGCATCGGCTATCTGCCGGAAAACCCGCCCCTCTACCCCGACATGACGGTGGAGGCGTATCTGCACTTTGTGGCCCAGATCAAGCGGGTCAGCCCCGGCGATCGGCCCAGGCGGGTGGACGAGGTGCTCCGGCGCTGCAGCCTGGAAGAAAAGCGCCACACCCTCATCCGCAAGCTTTCCAAGGGATTTAAGCAGCGGGTGGGCATCGCCCAAGCCCTGGTTCACGACCCGCCGGTGATCATCCTGGATGAGCCCACCATTGGCTTGGATCCCAAGCAGATCATTGAGGTGCGCAACCTAATCAAGAGCCTGGCGGGCGACCATACCATTGTCCTCTCCACCCACATCCTGCCAGAGGTGAGCATGACCTGCGACCGAGTGGTGATCATCAACCGCGGCCAGGTGGCTGCCATCGGCACACCTGCTGAACTGACAGCCCAGCTTCAGGATCGGCAGCAGGCGCGGCTGTTGGTGGGGGCAACGGAGGAAACGGCCATCCGGGCAGCCCTGCAGCCTTTGCCCCAAGTGGAGGTGGTGAGCGTACAACCCTTGGCGGCGGATTCTCCTCGCTGGCAGGTGCAGCTCAAGAGCAGCGCTGCCATGGACGGCTGGATCCCAGAGGCGGCCAAAGCGCTGGTGCAGGCGGGGATCGACCTCTACGAGATAGGCCGTTCTCAGGCTTCTTTGGAAGAGATTTTCCTGCAGCTCACCACCCAAGAGGGATCCGAGGGCCCACTGGAGGAAGCGGCATGAACGGAGCAATTGCCATTTTTCGTAAGGAATTGCGCGGCTACTTTACCTCGCCCATCGCCTATGTGGTGGCCGCGGTGTTTTGGGGACTGGCGGGGTTTTTCTTCTTTAATATCCTGGTGCGGGTGATCAATTTCTCCCAGCAGGTGGATCTGTTTGCCCAGTTTGGCCAGGAGAACCCCTTTGACGCCGCCACCATCCTGTCACAGCAGTTTCTCAATCTCTTGGGCACCCTCTCCCTTTTCTTGTTGCCCATCTTCACCATGAGTTCCTATGCCGAGGAGCGGCGGCGGGGCACTATGGAGCTGCTGGCCACCTCCCCCATCACCAACTTGGGGGTGGCGGTGGGCAAATGGCTGGCGGTGTGGGTGTTTTTCATCACGCTGCTGCTGCCGCCGTTGGTTTACCACGTGCTGGTGCTGAGCAGCGCCAACCCGGCAGTGGACTACCGCCTGACCTTGATGGGCTATGTGGGCCTAACCCTGCTGGCGGGCAGTGTCATGGCCTTGGGGTTGTTTATCTCGTCTCTAACAGACAGCACACTCATCGCGGCGGTGGCCACCTTTGGCTTGATCCTGCTGCTCTGGGTGATTGACGCAGCAGCCGGTCAGGAGGAGAACTGGGTTGCCGCGACGCTGCGACATGTGTCTTTGCTACAGCAATACAGCAACTGGGTGCAAGGGATCCTCAGCAGCAGCAGCCTCATTCTTTTCTTGAGCATCATCGTCTTGGGGCTGTTTGCCACGGTGCAATCGGTGGAAAGCCTGCGCTGGCAACAGAGCTAGAGTCAGACGGGAGGAGTGCGGTGTTGAAGGACTGGCGCGCGTTAAAGGACTGGACAGGGATCCTGGGCATTGGTGTCATCGCCATTGGCCTGGTGGTGGGATCCACCTTCACCGGTTGGACGGCTGTGCCCCTGAGCATGCTGGCAACGGGCCTGGCCCTGCTGGTGGCTTGGGGCATCACCCACCGGCAGGAGGTGGGGGTCTTCCTCGGTTTGCGTTCCACCCAGACCAACGCCAACATTCTGGTGGCGGTGGCGGCGATGGCCGTCATTTTGGTGCTGGTGAATGTGGTGGCGGTGCGCTACGACCTGCGGCTGGATCTCACCGAGGAGGGCCTGTTTACCCTGTCACCCCAAACCCGGCAATTGGTGCAGGGATTGGCGCAGCCGGTCAAAGTTTGGGTGGTCACCACTGCGCCGGATCCCAACCTGCGGGAGCAGCTAGAGCGCTATCGCCGCCTCAACCCCAACCGCTTCCAGTTTGAGTTTGTGGATCCCAATCGGGATCCCCTGACCATTCAGCGGCTGCAGGTGACGCAAAACAACACCCTGGTGGTGGAGGCCGGAGAAAGCCGGCAGCAACTGCCTCAGCCCCCTGCTCCTGACCTGGAGAGCAGACTAACCCCCGTCCTGTCCAAAGTGGTTAACCGAGGGGAGCTGGTGGCCTACTTCGTGCAAGGGCATGGGGAAGTGGGGCTGCAAGCCAGGGAAGGCACTCCAACGCTGGCTCAGGCAGCGGCAGCCCTGGGCCAGGAAGGCTATCGGGTCGAGCCCCTCAACTTGGTGCAATCGGAGATCCCAGAGGATGCGGATGTCTTGGTGCTGGCGGGGCCGCAGCGGGCTTTGTTCCCCGGCGAGGTGGAGAAGCTGCAGGATTATCTAGCAGAAGGAGGACGGCTGCTGTTGTTGATTGGGCCACGGGCGGATGCTGGCCTGGATCCCTTGCTGGAAGAGTGGGGTGTGGTCTTGGGGGATGACATCATCCTGGAGACGAGCAGCATCAGCCAGCTTCTGGGGACAGGGCCAGCCGTAGCTTTGGTTACTGACTACGGGGATCACCCCATCACCGCCCCCTTGGCTGCCCAGCGGCTGATGACTCTCTTTCCCTTGGCTCGTTCGGTGGAAACCCAAGCTCGAGAAGGGATCCAAGCCACGCCCCTGCTGCGCACCGGCCCACAAAGCTGGGGGGAGACCAGTCCTGAGCTGCAAAGTGGCCCCCTGCAGTTCGATCCGGAGCAGGACAAGCCCGGCCCCCTTACCCTGGGTGTTGCTTTAAGCCGCCGTTTGGACAGCGACCAGACCGAATCAGACCAGGACTCGGGATCCCCGCAGGAGGCCCGCCTGGTGGTGATTGGCAATGTCAACTTCGCCCTCAACGGCAACTTGCGGCAGCAGGGCAACCGGGATCTCTTCTTGAACACCCTCAACTGGCTGACCGAACAAACGGAGCAGATCTCCATTCGCCCCAAATCCATCACGGATCGCCGTCTCACCCTAACCGGTCAAAACTTCCGCTGGTTGGTGCTGGGATCGACGGTGCTTTTGCCCTTGGCGGCCCTGGGATCCGGAGCTGCCCTGTGGTGGCAAAGACGGTAGAGCTGGAGGAAAGCAGGCATGTTCAAGCGAACCACCTGGATTCTCTTGGGCCTGGCGGTGGCCTGTCTGCTGGGCTACTTCCTCTTGGATAACATCCAGCAACTGCGCCAGGAGCAACAGGCGGAGCGGGCGCGGCTGTTCCACTTTGCCACCGACACCATTGCCCGCATTGAAATCCGCCAACAGAAAGAGGGGGAACCGGAAGAAATCCTTTTGGAGCGCATTCCGGAAGAAGAGGGATCCCACTGGCGGATCATCAGTCCCATCCAGTCGGCGGCGCTGGACTTCCCCATTGAGCAGTTGCTCAACACCTTCTCCCGCCTCACCCCCCAAATCACGCTGGAGGGGGCCACCGACCTAGCCGCTTTTGGCTTGGATCAGCCACGACACCAAATTGCCCTTTTCCCCAAAGAGGGGGATCCCTACCGCCTGGCCATCGGCAACGACAACTTCGATGGCTCCGGCTTCTACGCCCAACCGGAAGGCAAAGAGGTGGTACTCTTGCCCAGCGTCCAGAAGGGATCCCTGTTGCCTTCTCTCTTGGCTTTGCGAGACAAGACTTTGCTTCGGTTTGATACTGCCGAGGTGAAGGCCCTCCAAGTACAGTTGGCAGGGGCGGATCCAGAAGTCTTTCGCCTGGAGCGGCAAGACGTTCGCGCCAGCGGTGCGGAGCACTTTACTTGGCAGATTGTTGAGCCCAGAGAACTGCCTGCCGATGAGATCAACGTCAACCGCCTGCTCAATACTCTGGCCCGCCTGCAGGCTGTAGAGTTCTCCGCCGAGACGCAGACGGAGCTAGCCCCCTATGGCTTGGAGCAACCTTCCGCCCGGCTGACGATAGAGCTCGGCAATGGCAAAACTCTCACAGTTGCCCTTGGCTCCGAAAAAGATGGCCAGGTGTACGTCATCACCTCAGAACACCCAGCAGTGGCCACCTTGCTCACCTCCACCGCTGACATTCTCCGCTCCGACTTGGAAGAGCTGCGGGATCACCGCATTGCCCGCCTCAACGCCAACCAAGTGGGCCAAGTCACCTTGGAATCCCAGGGGGAAAAGGTCACCCTCATCCCTCGGTCTCCAGAGAAGGGATCCTTGGAGCTGCGCTGGGAAAACCCGCAGCAACCGGGCCAGCCTGCGGATCTCGGCTCTCTATTCTCCAGCCTCAATGCTGCCCGCGCCAAAGAGTTTGTGGAACAGGCCAACGCGGAAGCCCAAAGGGTGTTGTCTGAGCCTGACCTACGCCTGACCTTTGAGCCCAAGCCTGACGCCGAGCAAGATCCCTTGGTTCTGACCTTGGCCGCCTCTGGCTTGCGGGCCTACGTGCAAAGCAGCCGCCAACCGGACATTGCTGTGATCGAGCTGAGCACCTTCAACAGCCTGGAAACCGAAGTAAATCGCCTCTTGGAAGGCCAGCCAGAGAGTAAAGACTCCGCCCCGCTCACGCAACCGGCTCCCACCCCCTCGCCCCAGAGTCCCTAGAGCCTTAGCTGGCAGAGGTAGCCGTCTTCTCCTCTGGGGTTTGGGCTGCTTTTTTCAGGGCTTCCCCTTGTATCGTCAACACCGAGCAGGGGGCATGGTGCAGCACGTAGTTGCTAACGCTGCCCAGAAACAGCTCGCTCAGGCCGGAGTGGCCGCGGCGGCCCACCACCACCAAGTCTGCATCCCAAGAGCGGGCCAGGTCGCAGATGACTCGACCGGGGCTGCCGTAGTTGAGGCTGTACTCGGCGCGGATCCCGTGCTCAGCCGCTTTCTCCACCAGCGAGCGCAGATAGTCTATCTGGTTTTGCTCGAAGATGGCACATTGCTCCCGATAAGACTGCCACAGCTCGGCGCTGATGGCGGAGCTGTAATCCACCCCCAGAATCATCGGTGGTTCTGGGGCACCCGGCTCTTCCTGGGACAAAACATGGAGAATCATCATGCTGGCCTGCATGGCCTTGGCTACTTGGACGGCCTTTTGAAACACTCCCTGACTTAGCTCCGACCGATCCAATGCCACCAAAATCCTGCTGAACATATCGGCTTCCTCCAGAGGGCTAACAGCGGGGCACAAGATAGAAGCAGCCTAACTTCGGGGTTGACTAAGAAAACTGGGTTGCAAGCTCCGCCCTACCGCTACGCACTTCGCCTTGGCGGGCCGTAGGCCTCAGCAAGCTAGAAGGGCAGCTTTAGGCTGTCGCCTGCGGCGGCGCGGAGCGCTTTGGTGCTCATTAACTCCGCTTGGGAAAGAATCTTTGCCCCTTAGGGCAGAGAGAATGTCAATAACTCACTTGACTTAAAGTTCCTCTCTTCTTTGCCCCTACCTACTTCGTATTCGTATTGTATTTGTTTTGTATTGTGGAAGATTTGGGCAAGAAAACCCCCGAACATCCCGTTCGCGTCAGCGTTGCGGAGCAACAACGAACCATCAGATTGGCAACGAAAGTTTAGAGATCTTGACACAGATTAGAAGGCATCGCCTTGGGCCGCCCACTCCAACACGGCCTGCAGCGCTTCCGCTTGCTCTTGCCAGATCTGATCGAGGGGGGTGCCCCGCAGGATTTCCAGCGTTAGGGTTGGGATCCGCCGTTCCTGCCCCGCCCAAGTGCCCAGAGAACCGGGGGTGGGATAGCCGATGTCGGCGGTAATGGGCAAGCTGTTGCGAGTGGCCATCACCTGGGCTGGCTTAAGGGCAGGGCCGTTGTAGTTCACGCAGGGGTGCGCCTGACAAGAGTGGGCAGAAAGGATAAATTGGGGCCGAATCTGGGCCAAACTCGTCAACAACGCTTGGGTCTCGGGCTCAGAGCCTGGGGCTGCTCCGGGCGGATAGCGAGCTTCCAAAGAGGTCGGGATCCAGTCTTGGGTGGGCAGATTGCGGTTCAGATCCACACCGTTGGCGTTGAGCCGTTGCCCCAAGGCACAGCCATCTGGGTTCAGGCGTGGGATCGCCCACAGGGTTGCTTTCCCGGCTAGGGATCCCCATTTCCCCGAAGCCACATAGCGCTCGATGAGGGCATAGCCCTCCACCTCATCCCCATGTACCCCGCCTATCAGCAGCAAGGAGCGGATCCCCTGAGTAAGTCGCCAAAGGTGGATAGGACGCCCCTGCACCGAGTAGCCGATGACCTGCAGGGATCCCAAGGGTTGATCGGCAGGGAGTTGCTGAGACATGGGGGATCCCGGCAAATCTCGCAACCGCTAGAACGGGATATCATCCGGCTCCGGTGGGGAAACCACATCCCCTTCAGGGGATGCCACAGTTGCCGGTTCACCCATCCCCGTCAGGGAGAGAACGCGAGCGGATCCCAGTTGATGGACACGGCGAGCAGTGATCTCGGCTAGCTTTTCCTTGCGCCCATCTCGCTCCACCACATTCATGTGCAGTTGGCCTTCCACTGTAATCTGGTCGCCCACATGGCAGGTGTCCACCACCCTTTTGGCCAGTTCTCCAAAAGAGGAAACACGCACCCGATAGGGGGGCTCATCTGGGCGCAGGCTGGGAAAGCCAATCACCAAGGATGTAACAGCCAAGTTATCAGGGGTGTAGCGCAGCTCCGGCTCAGAGAGAACCTCACCCATCAACACAATCGAGTTCATAACAGAGCCATCCGGGGATCAAGGGGCAGCTCAGCACACTTCCATCATGCTCGCAGGCCGGGGTGCCGTCAAACCTAGCCAACGCGGAGAGTCATGTGGCGCAGCACACTCTCGTTGATGCGCAGGTTTTTCTCCCAGGCAGCCACAGCACTGGGTTCCGCTTCGTAGTTGAACTGGATGTACAGACCCTCCTTAAACTTTTTCATCTCAAACCCGGCGAAGCGGCGCTTGCCCTTGTTGGTAATCTCCATGTGGGTCACTCCGTTCTCTCGCAGGATCGCCTCCTGACTGCTGAGCAGTTGTTCGAGGGGTTCATCTGACATATCAGGACGCACAATCAGCATCGTTTCGTAAGCGCGGGGCATGGAAGGGAGTTCTCCTTAAGAATTCAGTTGTAGAGATGCAGTTGACCATGGTAACTTTTCTTTCCCGTGACCGAAAAGGCTGCGGCTCAATCTCTACACCCCCATCTTCTGGCCACAGCAGCCAATGCAGGAGAGGATCCATTGTCCGATACAATAGGGATTGCTTCATTGGCCGCCGGTTGGCCCGGCCAAGACACGCTGAATCGAGAGTTGGGATTCCAAGCATGAGCGCAGACGAAGTTTACAGCCGTGTTCGCAAGATCGTGTCCGATCAACTGGGCGTGGAAGACGACAAAGTGACCCCGGAAGCCAATTTCCAGAACGACCTGGGGGCCGATAGCCTCGATACGGTAGAGCTGGTCATGGCTTTTGAAGAGGAATTCGACCTGGAGATCCCCGATGAAGATGCAGAAGGGATCGCCACCGTGCAAGACGCTGTTAACTACATCCTCTCGAAGAAAGCTGCCTAGTCTGCCCCCAGTTCTGACCCCACACCCTCGGGCTAACACCGAACGATGGCTACCCCAGATCCCGCCACTGCTCTCAGAGCAACCCGCCGCGTTGTAATTACGGGGCTGGGTGCGGTCACCCCTATCGGCAACTCTCCTGCCGAGTTTTGGCAGAGCTTGCTGGCAGGGCGCTCCGGCATTGGGCCGATTACCCACTTCGATGCCTCCCGCCACGATTGCCGTATTGCTGGAGAGGTGAAGGGATTTGATCCCCTCGACTATTTGGATCGCAAGGATGTCAAGCGCACCGACCGCTTTGTGCATCTGGCGATGGCGGCCACCCGGCAAGCCTTAGAGGACGCCGACTTTCACATCACCGATCTCAACGCCGAGCAAGTGGGGGTGATCTTGGGGACCGGCATCGGCGGCATCCGCGTCTTGGAAGAGCAGCAGACCATCTATCTGCAGAAAGGGCCGGATCGCTGTAGCCCCTTCATGGTGCCCATGATGATTGCCAACATGGCTGCGGGTCACCTGGCCATTCATTTTGGCGCCAAAGGCCCCAATTCCTGCACAGTTACGGCCTGTGCCTCTGGCTCCAATGCCATTGGCGATGCCTTTCGGCTCATCCAGAGGGGAGAGGTGCAAGTGGCGATCACGGGTGGCACGGAAGCGGCAGTTACCCCTTTGTCCATGGCGGGGTTTAGTGCCATGAAGGCCCTTTCCACCCGCAACGACGCTCCGGAGCAAGCCTGTAGGCCCTTCGACCGGGATCGGGACGGCTTTGTCATGGGGGAAGGAGCCGGGATCCTGCTGCTGGAAGCCTTGGAGCATGCCCGCGCCCGTGGGGCAAAAATTTATGCCGAGATGGTTGGCTATGGCCTCACCTGCGATGCCCACCACATGACCAACCCTGCCCCTGGTGGTGAGGGAGCAGCTCGGGCGATGCGGCTGGCCCTCAAAGATGCCGGGCTCCAACCTGGCGAGGTGCAACACATCAACGCCCATGCCACCAGCACCCCTGTAGGGGATATTGCCGAGGTACAGGCCATCAAGTCAGTCTTTGGCGAGCATGCTCCCCGTTTGGCCATCAGTGCCACCAAATCCATGACCGGCCACCTGTTGGGGGGAGCGGGTGGCATTGCCACGGTGGCCACCGCTTTAGCCATCCACCACGGCTGGGTTCCTCCCACCCTCAACTTGGACAACCCTGATCCCGAGTGCGAGGGGCTGGATTTTGTGCCCCACAAGGGGCGGCAGATGTCCGTTGAGGCCGCTTTGGTCAATGCCTTTGGATTTGGTGGGCACAACGTCACGCTGGCTTTGCGCCGCTACTCTCCCGATTGAAGGGCTCGGCCTATGTCTTCTCCCGAAAGTTCGTCGCCCTCAGTTCGTCAACAAGCCTTGGCCGCTTTGACGGCGGAGCTGGCGCAGCAAGGCCACCCACCCGAATATGCCCAGCACATGGCGGCAGCGGTTATTTTTCAAGCGGACTTGGATCTGTGTGCAGCCCAATTGGCGCGGGTGCTCAGTTGGCTGAAGCAAAACCATCCTGAACTCTATCCAGAGGCGGTGCAATTGGTGGACGCCACCCGCGAAGAGTTCGAGCGTCGCGTTCAAAATGGATAGACAAGCCCCCTGCTGCGATCTGAGCAGGGATCCAGCAGTTGGGTTAGGTTATTAGCTAGACTGCCGGAAAGCCCCGCCCTCTTTATTGCTACGCAACGCGACGCGACTGCTTTAGCGGCGCAGTTCCCGTCAGGGTGCCGTAGGCATAGCGCTCTACATCAGCATGAGGGCCGGGATGAAAGGCGGAGACTCTTGCACTATGATAAGCACAGAGCGGTGGGACATCCCGTTCTTAAAGCTCAGGAAATGTCCTTTTCGCCTTGGCGGCGCGGAGCGCTAACAGAAGTCACTGTTCGCGTCAGCGGGACGGAGTCCTTGAAGCCCGCACTATAGAAGCCCGCACTATATGCATCAGCATGAGTGCGGGAGTATGTCACCAGAGGGTGATGTCGCCCATATGGGGCTGCAAGGGGTGATCTTAAGCTGGAGTGGAGTGGTGGCCGATGACGAGAGCCTGCACCTACAGGCCATCAACCAACTGCTGGTGGAAGAGAACCTGCGCCCCTGGAACCTGGGCTGGCCCAAGTCTGGATCCCCTGGGCAGCGGGAGCTTTACCGGCTGCAATACCTGGGCCGACCGGATCGAGAGCGCCTGCCGGCTCTGTGGGGGGATCAGGGGCGGGTGCTTAGTCCCAAACAACGGGAAGAGCTGCTGAAACGCAAGGCCCTATACTACCAGCAAGCTTTACAGGGGCAAAGGGAATTGCCTCTCATTCCCGGTTTGGCGGAAACTTTGGAGACGCTGGAGCGGCTGCAACTGAAGGTTGGCCTGCTGTGCGGCCAATCGGCAGCCGAGGTGACTGCTTTTCTGGAGCGTTTCCAGACATGTGGCCTGGCCCTGAGGCGGTTGACCGATGGGGTCTCCTACCGAGTGACGGGGGATGATGCAGATCCAATAGACCCCATGTTTTCCCCAGGACACTGGCACCGCTTGCTTTTGCAGCAGATGGAATTGCCTGCCCAGGCATGTTTGAGCATTGAGGCCACCTACCCCGGCATTCAGGCAGCCCGTTCGGCAGGGATCCCAGTGCTGGCTCTGGCCACCTTCTTCCCTCTGCACATGCTGCAGCGGCGGGCCAATTGGGCGGTGGACGGCCACCATCAGGTGGAATGGGAGCGCATCCAGAATTGGTTTGCCAGCGGGCAAGACCGTCCTTCGACCCCAGTTGAAGCAGAAGCAGAGGCCGGTTCCTGCAAGAGATGCCAGGGAGAGCAGCCCCAGCCCTAGGGTAGGATCAGCATGCCATCCCCAAAGGAGTAGAAGCGATATCCCTGCTCGATGGCCTCTCGGTAGAGAGCCAGCAGCCTTTGCCGCCCAATCAGCGCAGCCACCAGCATCATCAAGCTGGAGCGGGGCAGATGAAAATTGGTGACCAGTCCCTGAACCACCCGCCAGGAGTAGCCGGGGTAGATGAAGAGATCGCTTTTCCCCTGCCAAGGCTGCAAGGTGCCAGAGGCTGCCGCAGTTTCCAAAGAGCGCACCACGGTCGTTCCCACTGTGATTACCCGCCCCCCACGGACTTGGGCTTCTTGGATGGCTGCCACCGTTTCTGCCGATACCTTAAGCCACTCGCTGTGGAGACGATGTTCGGTCACCCGCTCCGCCGCCACAGGTCGGAAGGTACCCAGGCCGATGTTCAGGGTGATGTAGGCGATTTGGATCCCTTTTTGGGCCAGCCGTTCCAGCAGCTCCTGGGTAAAATGCAGCCCTGCCGTGGGAGCAGCCACCGATCCGGGGTGTTTGGCCCAGAGGGTTTGGTAGTCTTGAGGGCGAACCTGTCCTGAATCTGGGGATCCGGAAGCCTTGATGTAGGGGGGAAGCGGGATCCGGCCCACCTGCTCCAGGATTTCCTCAAAAGGCTGCGTCCCTTCCCACTCAAACTGCACAACTCGCCCGCCGGTTTCGGGATCCCAATCCAGGACAGTGGCCCTCAGCCCAGAGGGGGATCCCTCCTTGCTCCAAAAACCAATCCGATCCCCCACCTTCACCCGTTTGCCCGGCCTGACCAAAACCCGCCAGCTCCACGCCTGATCCGGCAAAGGTTGGGCAGCGGCAGGGATCCCTTCCAGGCAAGGCTCCAGCAGCAACACTTCGACCCGTGCCCCAGAGGGTTCCTTAGCCCCGAACAGGCGAGCCGGGATCACCTTGGTATCGTTGAGAACCAACAGATCCCCCTCCCGTAGGTAGTCAGGCAGATGGTAGAAGCGGCGATGCTCATGCCTATCCGGGTACACCACCAGCATCCGCGCCTGATCCCTGGGCTCTACCGGCGTTTGTGCAATCCGATCCGGAGGGAGGGTGTAATCGTAGGAAGCTGTGAGCAGATCGGGATTGGGCTCCCCATTGCCCAAAGGCTCGGCCTCACTGGGGAAAGCAGCAGGCGAAGAAGAGTCAGGCATAGAGATGAATCAAGATGGGATCCCCACGCAGATCCAGCATAGCCAACCGGATCCCGCCAACCCTCTCCCTTTTGGAGGAAGAGAGACGGGTGACGTCTTCTCCCCAATGAATTGAGGAAGATGACTGGCACTCCCCCGTTTCGCTAAACCCTAGCCACCACCACCTGCTGCGGCTGATCCTGATACTTGCCGGCGCGGTCGGCGTAGGTTACTTGACAGGGATCCCCTTCCAGAAACAGAAGCTGTACCACCCCTTCGTTGGCGTATACCCGGCAGTCAGCGCTGGAGGCATTGGAAAACTCCAGGGTGAGATAGCCCCGCCATCCCGCTTCAGCCGGCGTCAGGTTGGCAATCAGACCCACCCTGGCATAAGAAGATTTGCCAATGCAGATCACGGTAATGTTATCCGGGACTTGCAGCCGTTCCAAGGACACCCCCAACCCATAGGAGTGAGCCGGGATGATAAAGTAATCCCCCATTTCGTCGTGGTGCAGCTCCACTGCCTCCAGATTCTTGGGGTTAAACCGCTTGGGATCCACCACCGTGCCGGGCACATGGCGAAAGATCTTGAACTCCACCGGCGACAGGCGGATGTCGTAGCCATAGGAGGACAGCCCGTAACTCAAAACGGGCCGAGACTCCACAGCGCGCACCAGCTCAGGACAGAAGGGCTCAATCATCCCTCGCCGCGCTTGCTCACAGATCCAGCGGTCGTTTTTCAACATGGCTGCAGCCGGCTTTTTGGGGAGTGAGGGCACGTCTCTAGCGGTGGACAAGCTCCAGTCTTGTTGGGACTCCGTCCCCCTGACGCGACCCATGTTGCCTAGGTCTTAAGGACTCCGTCCCGCTGGCGCGAACGGAGCGGAAACTGTTTGCGCTAGCGGTGCGGAGCAACATGGGCTGCTGTAGGCATAGCACCTGTGCCGCTGACTTGAGGGGGATCCAGATAACAGGCAACATTCGCATCGGCAGTGCGGAGCCCTGGGCCCGGGGTTCCACGTAGGCGCAACTGGGTGATTAGATCCGCCCGCTCCAGAAACGAATCCGGCATCTCCGGCCCGGTGATCACCATGTCCATGGAGATGGGGCGTTGATCGATTAAGCTCAGCACTTCAGCTTCCGGGATCAGGCCCAACTTCACGGCCAAGCTCAGCTCATCCAACACCACCAAGTCATAGCGGCCACTCCTGACAGCCTCCTGGGTGAATTGCCACAGCTCATCCAATGCCATCCGCTCCTCAGGCTCTAGGTGAGGTGTATCGATGCAGCGGTGCAGGCGACAACGAACCCACTCCAAGGATCTGCCCAGGGAGAGACGATTTTCTGGCCCCTGATTGATCCCACCCTTGAGAAACTGCACAATCAGCACCCGCGTTCCCTGGCCAGCCAAGCGCAGCGCCTGAGCCATGACAGGCGTAAACATGCCCCGGCTGGGGTGGGTATAAAGCTGCAGGGATCCCTGGGGAACCAACTGGGCGGAGAGGGCTCCATCCCGCTGAGGGAAACGGTCGCCGGCAGCAGAGCTGGCTTGAGCAGTAGGCTGTTTGACGCGGGCCACAGGAACGGCATCCTTGGGGGAGGGCATAGGATTTGGGGAGGCAGTGCAAACCACGTTCTGATCTCACGAGCAGGGCAGGGGATGAGGCCCTAGGTTACGGGGCCTACAAGTGGTGGAGAGTGTCAGCTATGGATCCCATGAAACACCACCTGTGCGTATCCGTCAACGAGTCGGTTCTGCTTCTAGCCGGCATACAAATCATCCCAAATAGAGTAATAGAAAATACAATCCTTGCCCATTCTAGCTTTTTGGCATAAGAGGCAATACCTGAGAAGAAAAGCTTTGACAGAGGATCTTAATAAAATTTCAGGCCCAGCACAAAAGCTTGTGTGCAGGGCTACCTTACTTGAGTATAGAGGTGCTCTACAAAAATTCGAGAAAAAGACAATTTCTTCCAAATAAGGTTGACTCTCACAAACAGGAATGCCAGCACCGGCAGCCTATCCACCAAGAGGAGCGAGACTTAGCCCACCCCAGAAGCCTTGCCCGGCAGAAGATCCACTCGGTCGGGAGTTGAATAGACCCACACATTGCCGAACATTCGCAGTGGAAAGAATTGCGACCACAACTCCAAGGACTTAATTTCTAGCCTCGAAAGTGACGAAATGCAAATTCATCAATTATCTTCTTCAAAAAATGATTTATTGACAATACTTTTTGAGAACCGGCATCTGATTCAGCGAGAAACATAAGGGATTGTGTACCTTTTAGATTCTGAGGCCGTTTTCTTCGAGAGATTGACTCTTTAATTATTTTCTTACCGATCTCGGAGCCGATATTTCCATTTAATTTAACCTCTATTTCTACTCTGAGAAATAAGCATTGGGCATTCAGTTTAGATCCCATTTAAGATTGACCTGCACAAGCTCCGGAGCTTTGGGTGCCGAGATTGCCGGGATCTAGAGCCGAGTCTTTTCCTTCTTGAGAAGTCTTCTCCTAGCAAGGTAGATCCAATCCTGGAGAGTACCTGACCTCTCATCCCATCAGCCAGGAAGTCCGGGGATCCCACCCTCGATCCCTGGATCAAAAAGACGCTTCCTGCCAGTACGAAAGGTTGCCTTTATTCTCTGCTACCGACTTGGACTTGGGAAAAATCCCAAGCCGTTGTGAACTCGGGGTGTACGCCGCCGGGAGGGACTGGGATCCGTCTCGCTGTTGGGTGGGCTGGCTTCTGGGTGTTGGTGTTCCAAATTGACAGCTTCTCCCCCCAGCACCAAGGTGGAAGCGTTGCCCCCATCCAAGTTCAGGGCATGGCGACAGCCCAATTGCTGCATCAACTGTGCCATCTCCAGCAGGGTGAGCCCTTGGTTTTCCTGGGCATTGCCGGCAGTCACCAGCAGCAAATGTCCGCTGTCCAGTTGGCCGATGGCACTGCGGGCGGCTCGCTGCCTGCGAAAGAGGGGTTGAAATCCCTCCAATCGGGCATCCAAAACCACCTGTCCATCCAGGAGCAAGAGTGGCCCTGCCCCTAGGATGTGGGGATAGGCTTCCAGCTCGGGCGGATCCAAGCGCAGATGAAGGCTGAGGCGATCCCCGGAAACCAGCTTGCGGGCTTCTAGGGCACCTTCTAGCCCCCGCGCTGCCAATACATACCCCTCCCTGGGAATCTGTACCGTTAAACTGCCGGCCAGGCCGGCCATCAGAATCTCTTGCACCCGATCTTCCCACACCATCACGAGCATTTCGTCGTCGGTTTGGGTGGTGTAGGTGGATCCCCAGTCAGGGGTAAACTGGGAGACCCCGGGTAAGACATAGCCCGTGTTGATGCCCACCACCGGCAGCCGATCCCCAATCTCATTGCGCAGCTCTGCTTGCATCCGCAAACGGGCAAAGCGCACGGATCCCCCTTCTTGCCCTGCCGTCCCGTCCGACCAGGCGATGACCCCACGACCCAAAATGGGGCTGGAGATCCAACGGCCATCCCGACGAATCGCCCCCAGCGGCTGACGGGTGTTGCGGTTGAAAAAACCGCCGTTGATGGCGGCTACTGCCCCCTGCTCAGAACCAAAGGAAGACAGCTCCCCCAGACCCACCAGCCCCGCAGGTGCAGCCCAGATGGGCCGCAGTTGGCCCGCTGCGAGAGAAATGACCACGATGGAAACGGGGATCCGATTGTTTCCAACCCAAACCTCCTTCTGGTACAAAGGGATCCCTTGCACCACCCGCACCGGCTGCCTACCAAGGGTTACCTGAGCTTGAGCAGCCACGCTGGGCAAAAAGAGAGCAACAGCGCAGGCTAACCCACAGCCCATGACCTGGGCGCTTAGCCTTGTTTTGGACATGTCTTCACGTCTTTAGGGCTTCACCATTGCCATTGGGAGATGACTATCCCCCTGCGGCGAAAGTTGCCATCAGAATGAGCGACAACAGGATCCCGGGAAAGAGCAGCGTCACCAAGATCAGCAGTTCGGATAGGGTCATCGGAGAATGCTACCTACTAAAGATTGAGCCAACACAACAGCCCTAACTTCCACCCTAGCCATCCCAGAAAAGTGACCCAGGCTCCCTTTGGGATCCCTTAAGACTTGACAACCAGTTTCTGAGGCTGCTTGGGCAGGCCATCTCTCGCTCTGCCGGCAGTATCCTGGCAAGGGGAAAGCCTCATCCAACGGTTCCTATGGGCATCCAAGGCAAACGCATTGCCGTCGAACCCGGCCATCTTCGCCCCTGGCTCAGAGAGGCTGTTTTGGCAGGGGGTGGCGAAATTGTGCCCCTGGCAGAAGCAGAAGCCTTGGTCTGGGCCGATGCCTTTGATGTGCCCAGCCTAAGGCATTGTCTGGCGGAAGGGAAAGGGATCCGCTGGGTGCAGTTGCCCTGGGCGGGGGTAGAGCCTTTTGTCCGGGCAGGGGTTTTGGATCCTGCCTATGTGTGGACGTGTGGCAAGGGAGTCTATGCTCAACCAGTGGCAGAACATGCCTTGGCCTTGACCTTGGCTGGCTTGCGCGACTTGAAGATCCGTGCCTTAGCCCAAACGTGGCAGGAAGGCTCTGGTACCAGTCTCTGGGGCAGCCGTGTGGTCATTTTCGGGGCTGGGGGCATTGCTCAAGAGTTGATCAAGCTGTTGCAGCCTTTTCAATGCTCCATTGACGTGGTGCGTCGCAAGGCGGATCCTTTGCCGGGTACCACACGGGTGGTGACGCTCGCGGAACGGCAAACGGTGTTGGCGGGGGCAGATGTGATGATCCTGGCTTTGGCCCTCACACCGGAAACCGAGGGGATCATCGCCCAGGCTGAGTTGGAGCAGATGGGATCCCAGTGTTGGTTGGTGAATGTGGCGCGAGGAAAACACATCGTGACCTCCGACTTGGTGGCCGCTCTGCAACAGAGGATCATTCGCGGGGCCGCCTTGGATGTCACGGATCCTGAGCCCCTGCCGGATGGGCACCCCCTTTGGAGCTTGCCCAATTGCCTGATTACCCCCCATGCCGCTGTTACCGACGCCATGATCCTTCCTGCTTTATCCAAGCGGGTACGGGAAAATGTGCGGCGCTTTCGGGCCGGGGATCCCTTGCTGGGAGTGGTGGATCCGGTTTTGGGGTACTGAGGCCCCCAGCCGCTCTCTTGGGGAACCTGGGATCAGAACATTTGACGCCAAACCCTACTGCGGAGCCATCTCCCGCACGCGGGCAGCAATGGCCTCTGCCATCTCCTGAGTGCCGACAGGATCCCCGGTAGCCAGGTCGTAGGTGACCTGCTTGCCCTCAGCGATCACCGCCTGCACCGCCGCCTCCACCCTTGCAGCAGCCTCCCGCTCGCCCAGGTAGCGCAGCATCATCGCCCCAGAGAGGATCAGAGCGCAGGGGTTGACTTTGTTTTGGCCGGCATATTTGGGAGCAGAGCCGTGAATGGCCTCAAAAACGGCAATCCCGTCGCCGATGTTGGCCCCCGGCGCCACCCCCAGCCCACCAATCATCCCCGCGCATAAGTCGGAAATGATGTCCCCATAGAGGTTGGTGAGCACCAGCACATCGTAGAGCTGCGGCTTTTGCATCAGTTGCATGCACATGTTGTCCACGATGCGATCTTCAAACTCGATGTCGGGGTACTCCTGGGCCACCTCCCGCGCCACCTGCAAAAACAAGCCATCGGTGAACTTCATGATGTTGGCTTTGTGAACGGCAGTCACCTTCTTGCGCCCATTCTGGCGGGCGTACTCAAAGGCAAATTTGACAATGCGGCGGCTGCCAAAGTCGGAAATGGGCTTGATGCCAATGGCGGATCCCTCGCGGATGGGTTTGCCGGAAAGGCGCATCATTTCCTCCCGCGCCTGGATGGCTTCCGGCGTGCCCCGTTCAAACTCGATCCCGGCATAGAGATCTTCAGTATTTTCCCGCACCACCACTAGGTCAATGTTTTGAAAAGGGCTTTTGACGCCGAGCATGGATTTGGCCGGGCGCAGATTGGCGTAGAGATCCAGCTCCTTGCGAATGGCTACGTTGACCGAACGAAAGCCAGTACCTACGGGAGTGCCAATCGGCCCTTTGATCGCCACTTTGGTTTCCCGAATGGACTCCAACACCTGGGGGGGCAAGGGGGTGCCGTATTTTTCAATCACCTCCACCCCTGCTTCTACCGGGATCCATTCCAACCCAACCCCGGTAGCCTCCAAGACCGTGGTCATCGCCTCGGCTACTTCCGGGCCAATGCCATCCCCAGGGATCAAAGTCACACGATAGGCCACAGATGCTTCTCCTCGCAGTGTCAACGACAGCCCAAAAACTCCGCCTTGCCAGCGTGAGGGGATCCCTTTCCCAAACAGGTTAGACAACCAGGGATCCCTTGAGCTTAAACGACTATAGAACAGGTTGAGACTGAAAATGCTGCGTCTGCTGCCTTGAAAAGGATGAGCTGGGGACAAGATCAGGAACTCAGCGGCAGAGGGACTCGCAGCTCCACAACCGTGCCACTGCCAAGGCGGCGACTACGCCAGGCAATACTTGCCCCGATCAACTCAGCTCGGTAGCGCATGTTGAGCAACCCGTGGCCACGGCCAGACGGCTGGGCGGGATCCACCCCACTATAGGACTCCGGCATACCACAGCCATCGTCGATGATCTTCAGCTCCAAGTGGGTGTAGGGAGCCTGAGGGTTGGTAGAGGAACCGGCGTCCTGTTGGGTCTTGGTCTGAATGATGAGATCGATGCGCCGTGCCCCTGCGTGTTTGACGATGTTGTTCAGGGCCTCCTGCACAATGCGGAAAATGTTGCTCTGGCAGGTGGGGCTGAGACGGGAGAGCAGGTCATCAGCTTGGTTGTCGAAACGGGTGAGGAGAGGATGAGGGGAACGTTGGGCGGCCCGTTCCAGGAGACTGCGCAGAGCCGGGCCAAGGTTGAAGGCCCGCATGGCCGTCGGCTGTAAATCTTCCACGATCCCGCGCAATTCGGCCATGGTCTCTCGTAGTTGGGCGCTCATGGCCCGCAACTGAGCCTGTCCGGCTGGGCCAATGGTCGGGTCGCCAGAGAGCTCTTGGATCTGGCGAGACAAAGCTCCCAGATCTGCCAAGGTTTGGTCGTGCAAATCAGCGGCCAGCCGACGACTTTCCGCCTCTCGCCCCTCGGTTAGGCCCCGCAAAGCTGCTGCCGTCGCCTCCTGACGGCGCACCTGCTCGTAGAAAGAGGCCCGCTGCAAGGCTACTGCCGCAATGTCCGCCAGCGCGTTCACCAAGTCTGCATCTCTGGGGGAAAATCCGGCGGCTTCTGAGGCAATATTGGCGGTTTTGCTTCCCCGAACTGCCGGGTCAAGCGGCGGCATGAAGGCGCAGAGCACTCCAGCCACCTGGCGAGCATCGGTAACTATCGGCACACCCAACAGGGAGCGGATGCCCTTTTGCAGCAGATGGTGGCGGGTGTGGGTAGACAATGGAAAGGTGTTGACATCTGGAATCAGCAGCGTATTCAGGTGGCTATAGCAATTGGCCCAAATGAGCTGGCTTAGCTCAGGGGGCAGTGTCTCTCCCTTCTGGGAAGGGCTCCCCGCCTGACGGCAATACTCTTGGATGATGGCCAGAGGTTCTGCAGGAGCGCTGGCGAGGGGTTGCTGCCCCAAAGAACTCCGTCCTGCCTCTGGTGGGGTTGTTGCTATGCCTACGGCAGAGGAACCGCAAGGCTGTCGCGACGAGGCCACGAACAGCTCATGGCCACTGCGGGGTGCCACAAAACTGCACCGCTCAACCTGCAAAGCCTCTGCCATGCCCTCGAGGGCAATCTGCACCACCTCCTGGGGATTGTAGGTGCCGCTAAGGCGCTGGGCAATCTGGCGCAGAAGGCTTTCCCGCTGGGCAGAGCTGCGGGTTTGCTCGTAAAGCCGCGCTTGCTTGAGGGCGATCCCCGCCTGCTCCGCCACGGCTTCCGCCAACTCCAGATCCTCTGGCTGCCAAGGACGAGGAAGCAGGGAATCGCTGCCAGGGTAGCGGATCAGGGCAATGCCGCCCAACAGTTCCTGGGGCCTGTCCGGATGGTCAGAAGCAAATAGGGGCACCAACAACAGCCCACTCCCCTGGTTCTGAGGCTGCAGGTCGGCCCAGGACTGAACCGTTTGCGGCTCCGGCACCACCACAGGCCCCCTCAAGGTGGCGAGCAAACTGGCCCCCAAGCGCAACTTGGCTCGAATTGTCTCCGGCAAGTCTGGGGGGATCCCAGGCTCAACCCAAGGACGCTCTGGGGATCCCACCAATGGATCCCTCGTCGGCAACAGGATGTCCAGCAAAGACTCCGTCCCGCCCACGCGAACAGCAGGGGAGAGCTGCGGCGCATAAAGACCAACAGGGTGGAGTAGCTCCTGCTCCGGCTGCCAGAGAGCCAAGATACACACATCCGCCTGAAAAGCTGCCCCGATCTGCTGGGTGATTGCGTGGAAGAGGGTGGTGGGCTCCAGGCTGGAGCGAATCGCCGCCGTGATCGAGTGCAACAGAGCCAGCCGTTCCGTCTGCTGATGGGCATGCTCGAACAGGCTGGAACGGGTGAGGGCAATGGCTAGTTGATAGGCCACCGAGCGCAACAGGTCAATCTCCTCCGGCTGCCAGAGGTGGGGTGTAGTTACGTACACTCCCAATAACCCAATCATCTCACCTGGCTCCGCAGCCAAGCCGAGCCGTCCCCCATTCCTGCCGCCAACCTCTGAAAGCCCCACTCCTGCCGAGCCCACCGACTGCACTGGGATCAGCACCGCCGAGCAAGCCTGCAGCGCCTGGAAAGCGGCCAGCCCCTCTGGCGGCAAAAGATCTTGTTCGCCCAAGCGGGATGGAGTCCCTTCCAGCGGCAGAGGCAGAACCATTTGCACCACCTGCCCCTCCTGCAACCGCTTGCACAGAGAGCCAAACTCCCGAATTGAGTAAACCTGGCCCAGCGAGGGTGTCAGCCCCGCGCTCAGGGCTTCATGGGTCACTTGAACCGTCTGTCGATCCGGGTTGAGGC
The DNA here is from genome assembly GCA_015295985.1 of Synechococcus sp. M44_DOE_062. Classification (GTDB taxonomy): domain Bacteria; phylum Cyanobacteriota; class Cyanobacteriia; order Thermostichales; family Thermostichaceae; genus Thermostichus. Next base: position 115,531 of record DVDX01000004.1, read on the forward strand.
TGTAAAAACAGCAGCGGCTCAGCCCTTTCACTCCCCTGGATAGAAAGGCGTGCTGTAGCTCCTGCAGGGCAGTGCTGACAATTTGATCCCACTGCAAAAAGCGATGAACAGTACCAGTGATCCGGTTGAGCAACGCTTCCCGCACCGCTTGTCGCCAACTGCGCTCCAGCAGTTTGGCATTGATGATGGCGCTGGCGGTGTAGGAACAGAGGAACTTCACCACTTCCAGAAAGCTGGCTTCCAGAGGTGTCCGGCTCAGCAGAGCCAAAGCCCCTAGCCGCTCCTCCCCCCGGTTAATCGGGTAGGCAACAAAGCCTCGCAAGCCATTGGCCTTCACCCACTCCGGGGCGGGCATCCAGGCTTCTTGGGCGGGAGTGTTGCTCAAAAGCGGCAGCCCCTCCTGGGCCACCCGTCCCAAAGGGCTGTCGTCAGGGTAGATCCGCTGAATTTGGTCGTGAGCAGGGCTGAGCAGGCCAGCGTGGGCCACCGACTGAAAACATCCTTCCTGCGGGTCGAAAACCCAAAGGCGAGCTGAGGCTGCGCCCAGACGATTCACCATCTGCTGTACCAAGGTCTGGGCCAACTTGAGCACACCCTGCTCCAACTCCCCCGTCTCTACAGAGTCCGAAGAGGAGGGGGAAGACAACTGAGAAGAGAGCAGCACCAGTTCTTGGACAATTTGGTTTGCAGCCTGTAGCTGGCCTAACAGCATAGGATCTCGATCTTGGCAGCGGTGCAGAGCACTTTCAACAGAGGCAACCGAAGGTACAACAGTAGGGGACGAACTTCCATCACCAGGAAACCAACTTCCGCACAGCCTCTAACCGCCCCAAGGCCCAGCCCCGCCGCTGGAGAAGCGCAAAAGATTCCAGCAAATCCGGCCCCTGGAGATCCCCTGTCAGAGCGGCCCGCAAACTCTTCATCAGCAGGCCCTTTTTCATGTTCTGGGCTTTGGCCACCTGATCCACCAGCGGTTTTAAGCTGTCCACCGAAACCTGAGGCAGCTCGGCAGCAGCCAACGTGGCGGCCATAGCAGCCATAGCCTCTGCCACCCCGGGCAGGCGCAACTGTTCCAGGGCTGCCAACGTGTAGCTGAGGGGCTCTTGAAACAAAAAGCGGCTAAGCGGAGGAGCCTCTGCCAGGCGGTCAATGCCATCGGCAATCAGGCGGGCCACATCTTCCAACCAGGTGGGATCCGGCACCCCGGAAAGGTCAAACCCTGCCGCCTGCCAAAAGGGGGTGAGCCGCTCCACCAGTTCTGGCGGGGAAAGCCGCTTAATGTACTGACTGTTGATCCAGTTGAGCTTGTCCCAGTCGAAGCGGGCAGCCGCACGGTTAACCCGGTCAAAGTCGAACAGCGCAGCCGCCTTTTCCAAAGAGAAAAGCTCTTCCCCATCCGGAGGCGACCAACTGAGCAAAGCCAAATAGTTTTTGAGAGCTTCCGGCAAAAAGCCCAGTTGCTGGAACTCCGCCACCGAAGTTGCTCCGTCCCGTTTGGAGAGCTTTTTCCCCTCCGGGTTCAGGATGAGCGGAGAATGGGCAAACTGGGGAGGTTCGTGGCCAAGAGCGCGGTAGAGCAAAATCTGCTTGGGGGTATTGCCGATGTGATCTTCGCCGCGAATCACGTGGGTGATGCCCATGTCGATATCATCCACCACCACCGCCAAGTTGTAGAGGGGGTAGCCATCTGCCCGGGCAATGACCATGTCTCCTCCCAAGTCCTGGGTGTTCCAGGTAATGGGGCCGCGGATGAGATCCACCCAAGACACCTCTAGGGGCTCCTCGATTTTGAAGCGGATCACCGGCTGCCGCCCCTCGGCTTCATAGGCCTGTCGCTGGGCTTCGGTGAGAAAGCGGTGGCGGTTGTCGTAGCGGGGGGCTTTGCCGGCAGCCTTCTGGGCAGCGCGCATCTCCTCCAGCTCTGCCTCGCTGACATAGCAGCGGTAAGCTAGCCCTTGATCCAGAAGCTGCTGCACCACCGCTTGATAGCGCTTGATGCGCTTGGATTGGTAAATCGGCCCCTCATCCCAGTCCAAGCCCAACCAGGCCAGGCCCGCCAAAATGTTGCGGGTGTAGCGGGGCAAGGAGCGGTCGCGGTCGGTGTCCTCGATGCGCAAAATGAACTGACCACCATGGCGACGGGCATACAGCCAGTTGAACACTGCCGTTCGGGCGGTGCCGATGTGCAGATTTCCAGTTGGACTGGGGGCAATGCGAACACAAACACTCACAGGCTCAAGGATCCCAAGCAGAGCATCCCGATCCTAGTCGGCGGCGAGATCCTTTGTCATGTTGGCGTTCTATTGGGTTGCAGGCAGTTGCCAATTGAGACATTTCGAGTAGAATCCGCCTTAGCTGCCGGTCAAAAGGTAGGCTTCATGGGGATCGAGGTTGATTGGCAACGTTCAAACCCCGCTTTTTTCCGGTGTTGAGGAAAAGCTGTAGCGCAGGAGGAACCACAGCACATGCGTCTAACTTTGGCCATTCTTCTGGGTTGTCTGTCCGCTGGGATCCCGACTGGATCCGCCTTGGCCCAAATTGCCTACCCTTCCTATCCGGTAGGAGATGCCCTGGACAGGATCCTGTTGGATACAGGCAGGAATGTGGATCCGGTCATTTTCCCTGAAGAAGTGGTGCGCTCCCAGGCCCGGCAAACCACCGCCTTCTTCACGACCCTGCTGAACCAGCGCACCAACATCCCACCCCTGCGCTCGCTGGACTTGCCCAGCCCCTATCAGGCTTCGGTTCGTACCCAGGCTGGGTATTACCGCGTGACCCAGACAGAGCCTGTTTTGGATTTTGAAATCTTGCGCTAGGCAAGGCAAGTATCCAGGGCCTATTCCAGCACCGGTCTGCTGCTGTCACAGCTTCCTTGACCCTGGCACTAACGTCTAAGCTCAGCGGCGCGCCAGAGCCACCAGCACGACTCTCAGCCTATACAACGACTCACGGCCATGCAGTATAAACTTTGCCCGGCGTAGGAGCGTCCGCTGCAGCGCCTTGTTCGCCGTCCCCGCGTTCGTGTTATTCTGCGGACAAGAACTCCGTTAATGCCTGCTTTAATTCTTCGCGATTCTTAATTTGGCATTCCCACACGACCAATACTTTCCAGTCCATATCTTCTAGTTTCTTGCGGTTACTATTATCACGTTCAACATTCCTATCTAATTTTTTATTCCAATAATCGATATTGCTTGTTGGTCGCTCCGCAGCTTTACAACTGTCATGTTGATGCCAAAAACAGCCATGCACAAAGATAATCCTCCTGTGGCGAGGGAGAACAATATCAGGCTTACCAGGAAGGTTCGATGCAGTCTATATCTATAGCCCATGCTGTGGATTAAAGATCGTACTATAAGTTCAGGAGAAGTATCTTCCCCATGAACTTTAGACATTACTTTGCTTCTTTGCTCTTTATTGAAGACGTCTGGCATCGTTTACTATGGATACTTAAGGGTTGTTTATGCTTCTATCATTTCTAGCTTTGAAACTGATAGTGCGAGCCGCCGAAGTAAATGTTGCTCTAACCAGGCCACAACTGGAACTACTACTGCATCTCCCATAACATGGTAGCCGTCGTTGTAACCAGCGGGAAGCTGGTATTGCTCAGGTAATCCCATCAACCGTGCGGCCTCTCTAACAGAAAGTAGTCTTGATTGTACTACATCACCTTTGACTACCATAATAATCTGCCTACTCGATCCCCCGACAGGTGTTCTAAGGCATCCGCTTATCCCATCGAAGCGAACTTCAGCGCGCTGTTTCTTAATTCCTTCTTCAACACGAATGCGTTTATAAATAGTCCCAATCTCAAGACTCCCCATTTCTTGAGCCCGTCGAACTTTTGCCAAATTTATACCCGACATGAGAGATAAAATATAATCCGTTTCCTCTTTTGTATGCCACTTTACACCTTGTGGATCTTCATCGAGAAAGTCACGTAGAGTACTGGTTCGTGAAGGAGGTGCAGGCAGCTTCCACCAAATCCAAGAATCTTGGATCAGGCGTGGTAATTGTTCGTATGCATTTATTACCGATTTAGGACGCCAAATATTGTTGTTTATGGGGTTGTCAATCAAATCATCCGGGATATATTGGTCTGACTTTACAGCTATAATAAATAGTCTTGGTCGGGATTGCGGGACGAAATGCATAGCGTCGATAATTAATGCACCAAATCGATAGCCTGAGGCCATTAGGACGTTAAGGAGTTCCTGGAAGTCTCTGCCTTTACTCGAAGTGAGCAAGCCGACCACATTCTCAAGGACAATGATTGGCAATCCTCGACCCTCTTTTTCAAGAGCAGTTACAAGAAGCCAAAAAGGCCAGAACGTTCCGCTACGTTCTGCACTCAGGCCACGGCCATTACCTGCTAGAGACAAATCCTGACATGGGAAGGATGCCCATGCTAATACTGCACTTCCCGGAATGTCATTGGTAGTTACGTCATGAATGTCTGTAACTAATAGCTCATGAGCTGGTGGAAAATTGGCACGATAAACGTCTGCCTTCTTCTTAGAAATATCGTTGGCAAAGAGACAAGTCCAATCTGTGCCTAAGCCAATGCGAGCGAGGCCGCCTCCTGCGAAGAACTCACAGAATGTTAGGCTGCTCGACATAGCTACCTCTACTTTATCAAGAGACGAGTCTGTAGTTAACAAGCATAGTGCATCTCGCTAACTTTTGCAACATGCGTTCTAGAAAGCTCTCGATAGGCACTGCATAGTTAGGCTACTCATTTTTGGCTATTCTGAAATTTTACCGGTCTCTTCGCCTGGTAGCTCTAACGGAATAGTACCGCCGAACTCTGTGAGACGCTCACGTGCTAGAGACTCAAGTCGCCTAGCTTGTATAACTAGCGTTCTACGAAGCCCAAGTGAAACATTACGTTCGCTGATAACTTGTGCCAAACGGGCAATGGTGTTAGCTCGCCGAGCAATTCTGATATCAGGATGCTGGCAAGAGTAGAAAATTCCATCAGGTATAATTCTGGTGCGGTACGATCGGGGTAATTCGATTTCCTCAGTTGCCGGAATATCCTTTTCGTTAAGCACCGCACCCAATTTTGAAGCACGAATTACTTGCTGGAAAACCGTATATTCTGCTGCATTCAAATAAGAACGGAAAGCAGCTTGTTCCGCCTGGGTTGGCTTGCCAAACCTGAGCGGCCAGACTTCTATGTATGCAACCTCGAAGGAATCGAGTACATTCATCGCGACTGCATCAGTCCGTTGATTTGTCATGTGTCGGCCAATTCGTGCTCACAAGCCTTCTTCTGTTTGGCCGACATAAATTGGCTCTTCATCATAGTCATAAAAGGCATACACACCCAATGCTTGTCCAATTGGACGACCATTTTCGTCTTTCACGTTCAAAAACTCACGAATTGCTTGATTGATGGCAGCAACATCTTCCGGAATTCCGCGCCTCATATAACCTGTTGCCCCTTTCCGAAATGACTATAACTGATATACGGATGCGAGCATAGCATAGTGTTTGACACAGGGCAAGGTTATGAAGAAGGACGGCGAACGGCTGAGATGAGCCGCTGCAGATAACCTCTAATTCTCGCAGATAACCTCTCGGCGGTCGGCTCCATCGATTTGTTATGCTGCGATCAGCTATTCCTACGACAATCGACTTCGCCATTTCTTCGGGTCTTGAGAACAGTGGAAAACGGCATAAACAACAACTGTTGTATCTGAATGCTCATAGAAGACCACGTAGGGAAAGTGCCGAATGACAGCTCTTCGATAACTTTGGTAAACCACCTGATACATCTCTGGGTTGCGTCGGATGAATTGAATACAAGCATCAACGCAGCGAAGAAACTCTTCGCCTAAACCAAACTCCTGCTCTTCATACCACGTATAAGCCTAAGCTACATCTTGTTCCGCCTCTGGCAGAATGATCAGGCTTCTAAGCACCATACCGCCCGCTACGAATTCGTTCCTTCGCTGCTTCCCACGAACTCCCTGAGTCAGGATTCTGCAAATAAGCAGCTTTTCTCTGAGCAAGTTCTTCTTTTTGCCAGTCAAGCACAGGAATTTGCTCTGGAGTCTGGGCAATACTGTCCCATAAATCTTCCAGTAGTTGCAATTTTTCCGAGAGGGTTAACTCAAAAACTTGAGTGAACTCTGTGTTCATGCTGACCTCACCATACTGATTAGGCATTCTGCTTCAAGTCTATCACTGGCAGTGATAAGGCTACTCGTTTGCTAGCTATGCCTATTTGGGGCTATTGGATCTGTCGCAGCTAAACAAACTTGGTAGCTGTTGTTGACATCTTAGAATAGGTAGTGTGAGTGCAGATCATCTTCCGGTCACGCCCCCACCGAGGACTAAGCAGCATAACATATGCTTGTGAAGCCAAATGACTGATAATCACCTAAGAAGCAGACTTTTCCATCACTTAGCGCTATACTACCCTAATTTGTCTGTATAGCCAACATTTTGAGCGATAATTACCTCTGAAGGGTTTTTATCTGTCTGAATGAGCATTAACACACCCATACCTAGACCCAGAAAGCTCCTGGAGCAAGTCAGTGATGCCCTCCGGGTCAAGCACTACTCCTACCAAACCGAGAAATCTTAAACCGAGAAATCTTATCTTCTCTGGATCCGTCGCTTTATCTTGTTTCACAACAAGCGACACCCCAAGGAGATGGGTGGCGAAGAAATCAACGCCTTCCTCACTCATCTGGCGGTGGAGGGTAAGGTCGCCGCTTCCACCCAAAACCAGGCTCTCAGTGCGCTGTTGTTCCTTTACCGAGAAGTGCTGCATCTGGAGCTAGACTTTGACCTAGACGCCGTGCGAGCCAAACGGTCACGCTATTTGCCTACGGTCTTAACCCCTGAGGAGGTCAAAGCCATCATTGTGCATCTATCCGGGATCCATCGCTTGGTGGTGCAGGTGCTGTATGGCAGTGGCTTGCGATTGGCGGAAGCCCAGCAGCTCCGGGTCAAAGATGTGGATTTTAACCAACGGCAACTGGCGGTTCGCAATAGTAAAGGGATGGAGAGCCGGTTAACGATGCTGCCAGAAACCCTAGTGGAACCTTTGCAAGAACACTTGCTCTGGGTAAAGCGACAACATCAGCAGGACTTGGAACAAGGATATGGCTCAGTCTATCTGCCGTTTGCTTTGGAGCGAAAGTATCCCAATGCGGAGCGGGAGTGGAGCTGGCAATATGCAATATGTCTTTCCGGCAGAAAGGTTATCTCAGGACCCTCGCACTGGCATCACCCGCCGCCATCATTTGCATGAGTCTGGATTACAACGGGCGATTAAACAAGCTGTCCAAAAAACCGGGATCCCCAAGCGGGTCAGTTGCCACACCTTCCGCCATAGTTTTGCCACTCATCTCCTGCAAAACGGCTACGACATCCGCACCGTCCAAGAATTGTTGGGCCACAAAGATGTCAAAACCACCATGATTTACACCCATGTGCTGAATAAAGGCGGGCGTGGGGTGAGAAGTCCATTGAATCCCTAGATAAAGAATGCCTTCTGGGGAAGGGATCCTCTTCCCCCTCATAGTATCTCAGCAATTATTGCGAATTGTTACAGCCTTGCCGCCATGCTCCCAGCAGGGATCCGTTTCTCTGGTAGAACGGGAAACAGACAATAGGGGATCCTGCCTATCGCGTCAGCGGGACGGAATCCTTTCCCCAATTCATTCATCTTTTGCATTGCACGACGGAGAGCGACCGCATGTTTACTCTGGTTAAGCCCATCACCCGCCACGTTACCCCTGCCGAGGTGGGGGATCGCCGCTTGATGAAGGTGGTGTATGTGGTGTTGGAGCCGCAATATCAGAGTGCTCTGACGGCGGCTGTGCAGCGCATCAATGCCCACAACTCCAAGCTGGCGGTGGAGCTGGCTGGCTATCTGGTGGAGGAGCTGCGGGATCCGGCAGGCTACGATGCCTTCAAGCGGGATCTGGAAACGGCCAATGTCTTTATCGGATCCCTAATTTTTATTGAAGACATTGCCCAGAAGGTGGTGCAGGCGGTACAGCCCCTGCGGGAGCGGCTGGATGCGGTGGTGGTCTTCCCTTCCATGCCGGAAGTGATGCGCCTGAACAAGATGGGATCCTTTTCCATGGCGCAGCTAGGCCAGTCCAAGAGTGCCATTGCCCAGTTCATGCGCAAGCGCCAGCAGGGATCCAACTTCCAAGAGGGGATGTTGAAGCTGCTGCAGACCCTGCCCAAGGTGCTGAAGTATCTGCCCTTCGACAAGGCGCAGGATGCCCGCAACTTCATGCTCAGTTTTCAGTACTGGCTGGGGGGATCCCGCGAGAACTTGGAGAACTTCTTGCTGATGTTGGCGGATCGCTACCTGCCGGGGATGCGGGATCAGGTGCAGTTTGCCGAGCCGGTCACCTATTTGGAGATGGGCATTTGGCACCCCCTGGCGCCGCAGATGTTTGCCAGCCTGTCGGAGTATCTGGACTGGTACAACGCCCGTGAGGATTTGCCGGCGGAAGTGAAGGATCCCTTGGCCCCCTGTGTGGGGTTGGTGCTGCAGCGCACCCACTTGGTGACGGGGGATGATGCCCACTATGTGGCCATGGTGCAAGAGCTGGAGTCGCGCGGGGCGCGGGTGGTGCCAGTGTTTGCCGGGGGGCTGGACTTCTCCAAGCCGGTGAACGAGTTTTTCTGGAATGCCCAAAAGACCACCCCGGTTGTGGATGTGGTGGTGTCGCTGACGGGATTTGCCCTGGTGGGGGGGCCGGCGCGGCAGGATCACCCCAAAGCGGTGGAAGCGCTGCAACGGCTGAATCGCCCCTACATGGTGGCGCTGCCCTTGGTGTTTCAATCGACGGAAGAATGGGCCAGCAGCGATCTGGGCCTACACCCAGTGCAGGTGGCTTTGCAGATCGCCATTCCCGAGCTGGACGGGGCCATCGATCCCATCATCCTCTCAGGGCGGGATGCGGCTACCGGAAAAGCCCATGCGATGCAGGATCGGATTGAGTTGATCGCGGCGCGGGCGATTAAGTGGGCCAACCTGCGACGTAAGCCTAATCTGGAGAAGAAGATCGCCATCACCGTTTTCAGCTTCCCGCCGGACAAGGGGAATGTGGGGACGGCAGCCTACTTGGATGTGTTTGCCTCCGTTCACCGGGTGATGCAGGCCCTGGCCAACAACGGCTATGACCTCGGCCCTGTTCGCGACGGCGGGGCGGAGTCCTTGCTGCCCAAAACCCCACAGGAGCTGATGGAGGCCATCCTGCACGATGCCCAGGCCCAATATGCCAGCCCAGAGCTGAACGTGGCTGCCAAACTGTCGGTGCGGGAATACGAGGCCCTGACGCCTTATGTGAAAGCCATCGAGCAATACTGGGGGCCGGCACCGGGGCACCTGAACACGGATGGGCAAAATCTGTTGATCTACGGCAAGCACTTCGGCAACCTCTTCATCGGGGTGCAGCCCACCTTTGGGTATGAAGGGGATCCCATGCGGCTGCTCTTCTCCAAATCGGCCAGCCCTCACCACGGCTTTGCCGCCTACTACACCTACCTGGAGAAAGTGTGGGGGGCGGATGCGGTGTTGCACTTTGGCACCCATGGATCCCTGGAGTTTATGCCGGGCAAGCAGATCGGCATGTCGGGGGAGTGCTACCCGGATAATTTGATCGGCTCTTTGCCCAACTTGTACTACTACGCGGCCAACAACCCCAGCGAAGCCACCATTGCCAAGCGACGCGGTTATGCCTGCACCATCAGCTACCTGACGCCGCCGGCGGAAAACGCGGGCCTCTACAAAGGGCTGCAGGAGCTGCGGGAGCTGATCGGCTCTTACCAAAGCCTGCGGGAAGGAGGGCGCGGCATTCAAATTGTCAACACCATCTGCGACAAGGCGCGGCTGGTCAACCTCGACAAAGACGTGGAGCTGCCGCAGGGGGATGCTGCTCAGTTGAGCCTGGAGGAGCGGGACACGGTGGTGGGTAAGCTCTACGCCAAGCTCATGGAGATCGAGTCGCGGCTGCTGCCCTGTGGTCTGCACGTGATCGGGGTGCCCCCCACCGCCGAAGAGGCGATTGCCACCTTGGTGAGCATTGCCAGCGTTGATCGCCCGGAAGAAGGGATCCTGGGCTTGCCGCGCATCCTTGCCCAAAGCCTGGGCCGGGACATTGACGAGATCTACCGCAACCGAGATCGAGGGCACCTGGCGGATACGGAGCTGCTGGATCGCATCAACAAGGCTTGTCAAAAGGCAGTGGCAGCCCTGGTGCAGGAGCAGACCGATGCCCAGGGGCGGGTCTCCAGGGTGGCCAAGCTCAACTTCTTCAACATGGGTCGGCAAGCGCCGTGGCTAATGGCCCTGAAGGAGGCGGGCTACCCACAGGTGGATCCGGATCTTTTGAAGCCTTTGTTTGAGTTCCTGGAAGAGTGCCTGAAGCAAATTACCGCTGACCAAGAGCTGGGATCCCTGCTGAGGGCCTTGGAAGGTGAGTACATTTCGCCGGGGCCAGGGGGGGATCCCATCCGCAACCCCAATGTGTTGCCCACGGGACGGAACATCCATGCTTTGGATCCCCAGTCTATCCCCACGGCAGCCGCGATTAAGTCTGCGGAGATCGTGGTGGAACGGCTGCTGGCCCGCGAGATGAGCAGCAACGGCGGCAAGTACCCGGAGACCATCTCGGTGGTGCTCTGGGGCACTGACAACATCAAGACCTATGGGGAATCCCTGGCGCAGGTGCTGTGTTTGCTGGGGGTGCGACCCAAACCCGATGCCCTGGGGCGGGTGAACAAGGTGGAGCTGATCCCCTTGCAGGAGCTGGGCCGTCCTCGGATTGATGTGGTGGTGAACTGCTCTGGAGTATTCCGGGATCTGTTTGTCAACCAGATGGATCTGATCGACCGGGCGGTGAAGCTGGCGGCCACGGCAGTGGAGCCTCTGGAGCTGAACTTCGTGCGCAAGCACGCCCTACAGCAGGCGGAAGAGCTGGGCCTGACCCTGGAGCAGGCGGCGACGCGGGTTTTTTCCAATGCGTCCGGCTCCTACTCCGCCAACATCAACCTGGCGGTGGAAAACAGCTCTTGGGAAGATGAGAGTGAACTACGGGAGATGTACCTATCCCGCAAGTCCTTTGCCTTCGGCTCCAACCTGCCCAACCAGCAGATGCGACAGCTCTTCGAGGCCAGCCTGAAAACGGTGGATGTGACCTTCCAGAACCTGGACTCCTCGGAGATCAGCTTGACGGATGTCAGCCACTACTTTGACTCGGATCCCACCAAGCTGGTGCAGAGCCTGCGCCCGGATGGCAAAGCTCCCTCTGCCTACATGGCAGATACCACCACGCCCAACGCCCAGATCCGCACCCTGAGCGAAACCATTCGTCTGGACGCCCGCACCAAGCTCCTCAATCCCAAGTGGTATGAGGGGATGCTCAAGCATGGTTATGAAGGGGTACGGGAGATCGCCAAGCGGCTGGTCAACACCTCAGGTTGGTCGGCCACCGCAGGCGCAGTGGACAACTGGATCTACGAGGAAACCAACGAGACCTTCATCAAGGATGAGGCGATGCGGCAGCGCTTGATGAACCTCAACCCCCACTCCTTCCGGCGCATTGTTGGATCCCTGCTAGAGGTGCATGGGCGTGGCTATTGGCAGACTTCCCAGGCCAATATCGAGCGCCTGCAGGAGCTGTATCAGGAGATCGAGGACAGGATCGAAGGGGTGGAGTAATTTATCTCTAGCAATATGGTTGTTTCAGGTTAGCGTGAGACGTCTGGGCTACTGTGTTGCTACGCAACGCTGACGCGACCGCGCCAGCGGGACGGGGTCCTTAGACCTTACGTGAAGTCGGCAAAAGCTGCAACCATGGCCGGATCCTTGCCCAGGGCTTCTGAAGCAGCAGTGGATCCTGCCAAGTTCGTTGATTACTCTATGAATCCAGCTAATCCTGGAAATCAAGGCAAGTGGATTGCCTTTGCAGAGCTTGGCTATGATGTCAGTACACCAGAGGGAAGAAGGGTGGGATTTGCTCACATTCTGCAACAGGTTACTGCTGCTCTGCCTTGCGCCTTAGCCGAGGATCCGTTTCCAACACCCTATGGAAGCCGCTATCGAGTCAAGATTGAAATTTTGGGCCTCAATCAGAAAAAAGGCACTTTAGTGACCGTGTGGCAGGTTGATAAGGAAAGTCTAATCCCTCGTTTGGTCACCAATTGGCTAGAGGTACACAATGATGAGTAAAACCACTTCTAGAATCAAGCCATACAGTAGAGTCAAAACTGTGGCAGATGTCAAGGAGTATTTCAGCGAGACCACTATTCCTGCTGGAACTCAAGGATCCATCGTGGAATGTTACTCAGATCCCACTGAAGGCTATGCTGTTGATTTAGCGGTTCCGGATTTGAGCTTAGTAGGAGGTTTTCGATATTTTAATCTCATTCTTTTTCCCGATCAGTTTGAAGTCATAGATCCTGAAACATGAAGTATCCAATGTTGAATGGACGTTCCCTCTACCCCACCCATCCAGCCCAGCGTAGGTAGCCCTCCACCAGTTGGGATCCGGCCAGAGCCGCTACCCCTCCACCCAAGGACAAGTAGGGGCCAAAGGGGATGGGTTTTCCCAGGCGGGCTTGCCCCAGTCCCATTGCCAGTAGGCTGCCCACCAGGCCAAACCCGCAGCCCAGCAGCAGGGTGACTGCCACCCCCTGCCACCCCAGCCACATGCCGATCAGGGCCAACAGCTTGCCGTCTCCCCCACCCATGGCCGCCCGCCGCAAGACCCACTGGGCCACGAGGCCAATCCCCTCCAGCAGCCAGAGGCCCAGCACAGCTCCTGCGATCCCTTCCACCAGCGACAGGCCCGTAGCGGCTAGGGATCCGGATCCCTGTAGCCAAGGCAAGGCCAGACGGGCCAAAAGCCCCGCCACCAGCCCTGAACGGGTCAGCTCCTCCGGCAGCAAAAAGGTATCCAGATCAATGAGCGCCAGGGCAAACAGCCAGCTCAACAAGATGCAGGTGAGGATCCCTTGGGCAGAAAACCCCAAAACCCCAATGCTGAGGGCAAACAGCCCCATCGTCAACGCCTCGACAGCAGGGTAGCGCCAGCCAATCTGTACTCCGCAATGGCGGCAGCGACCGCGCAGCAACAGCCAGCCCAGGATGGGAATGTTCTCCGTGGGACCCAGTGGTGTTTTGCAGCTTGGACAGTGGGATCCAGGATAGAGCAGAGAGAGGCCCTGCGGCAGGCGATAGACCACCACGTTCAAGAAGCTGCCCACACAGGCCCCCAGCACCAGCACCAGCACCCAGCCCAACAGGCGCAGCTCCCAGGTGCTGTCTGCATCAGCGTTGCTCAGCCACATCATGCGAGCGTTGCGCAGTGGGGGAGAACCTCGGGCATGGCAACCCTTCCTTTCGCGTTGGCGGGACGGAGCTCTTAAAGGCAGAAGAGGAAGGGGGGATCTGCTCTGTCAGCGTAGCTTCTTGTGACTCACCGCAGCGGCTCCAATTGCTGCAGGGGAATAAAAGTTTCCTGAGGCAGCAGAATGGGAAACTCGGAAAAGATTAGATCCCCTCGCAGGGTGCGGCGATGGATGACTACTCCCCGCGGGGGCTGCTCCAGCACTTCCGGTCGATACTGCAGATGAAATTGATAAATCTGGCGAGCCGCTTGAAGCAGAGCGCTGTCCATGAGCTGTTTTCCTACCTTGCCAAGTTTACAACTACCCTAACGACATTCCTGATTCCTGTCGCGTCAGCGGGATGGGATCCTCAAGCCCTTTGGGATCCCCAAAGTTCTGTCTGCCGTCCCTCAGACTCTTGTCCCTTGGACTCTTTATAGAGATGCCTAGGGCTTCTTGAAAGCCGGGGATCCCTTGAGCTTGGCACCTGCTTCTCTCCAAAAGACAAACCACCCCTGCAAGCCTAAACCTAGGATATCGCTGCCGAGGACTTATGGGTCATCTCTGCCCACTCAATTCCCAATCCCTTGTCCAAGAACGGAGGTAATTGAGGGAGCACTCTGGAGCTGCCGGCAGCCAGCCTATGATGGTTTGCTGTCGGGGCTGGGGGAGATCAAATCTGGGCCGATGCTGTAGGAGGAGCCACGGTAACTGGGTTTGGGGTTGAGCTTGTCTTGGAAGCGGGTGATGATCTGAATGGCGCGCTGCACATCTGCCGGAAAGATCACCACCAGGTCTCCGGGTTCGGCTTTTTCCAAAGCGGTTTCGATGGCAGTTGCCTCATCCAAAATCTCCTGCAGGCGATCCCCTGCCTTTTCCTGTTCCCAGCCCTGCCGGATCAGGGCGGCCACCTCGCCTGGCTCCCGTCCTCGCCGGTCATCATCTTCTTTGACGATGGCTTGGTCGAACATGCGCGCCGCCAGGACGCCCAACTCTCGCAGGTCGCTGTTGCGCCGATCCCCAGGCCCGCCGATGACCCCGATTTTTTGCTGGCAATCCCAGCGCTCTAGGGTACTTTGAATGGCTTCATAACCTGCCGGGTTGTGGGCATAGTCCACCAGCACCTGGTAGCCCCCCACATCGAACAAGTTGAGGCGACCAGGGGTTTGGGCCACAGAACTGGTGAAGGTGCCCAGCGCCATGCGGATGTCGTCAATGGAAACCCCGTGCAGGAAGGCTGCCAAGGTGGCGGCCAGGGCATTTTGGATCATGAAGCTGGCCTTACCGGAGAGGGTGAGGGGAATGTTGCTGACATCTTCGATGCGCAGTTTCCAGCCCCGTTTCAAAATGGAGATGTGACCCTCTTCATAGACAGCCGCCGTGCCCCCGGAAGCAATGTGCTTTTGAATGAGGGGATTTTCCGGGTTCATGCTGAAATAGGCCACTGTCGCCTTGACATTGGCGGCCATGGCTGCCACCAGGCCATCGTCGGCATTCAGGACGGCGTAGCCCCGCTCGTGTACCGCTTCCACCAAGACGGATTTGACGCGGGCCATGTCTTCTAGGGTTTCGATATCCCCCAACCCCAGGTGATCCGAGGTAACGTTGAGCACCACGCCGATATCGCATTCCGGAAACCCCAGCCCCTCTCGCAAAATGCCACCTCGCGCTGTTTCCAGCACCGCCACTTCTACGGTGGGATCCCTGAGCACCAGGCGGGCGCTGTGGGGGCCGGTCATGTCTCCCTTGGCAATTTGATGGTTTTGGATGTAAACGCCATCGGTGGTGGTGAAGCCAACCCGCTTGCCGATGCCTTTGAGGATGTGGGCGATCAAGCGGGTGGTGGTGGTTTTGCCGTTGGTGCCGGTGACGGCCAGGATGGGGATGCGGGTGTGGCTGCCGGGGGGAAAGAGCATGTCGATGATGGGCTCGGCCACGTTGCGCGGGATCCCTTCGCTGGGGGCCAGGTGCATGCGCAAACCCGGAGAAGCGTTCACCTCGACGATGCCGCCCCCGGTTTCGTTAACGGGCTGGGCGATGTCCGGACAGATGAGATCGATGCCCGCCACATCTAGGCCGATGATCTGGGCTGCCCGTTCGGCGATGAAGGCGTTGTAGGGGTGGATGATGTCGGTGCAATCGACGGCAATGCTGCCGGTGCTCAGGTTGGCCGTGGACTTGAGGGTGCAATGTTCTCCTTCGGGCAGCACTGTATCCAGGGTGTAGCCTTTGCTTTCGAGGATGCGCAGGGTCATGTCGTCAACGCTGATTTGGGTCAGCACGTTTTCGTGGCCAAACCCCCGTCGCGGATCCCTGTTGACTTCATCGATCAGCTCTTGAATGGTGGAGCGGCCATCTCCCACCACATAGGCTGGGATCCGTTTAGCCACGGCCACCAGCTTGTTGTTGATCACCAGCAGGCGGTAGTCATACCCCACCAGGTGCTTTTCCACCAACACCACATCGGAGTATTGGCTGGCGGCATCGTAGGCAATCTCGGCGGCTTCCAGGTTGGTGATGTTAACGGTAATGCCCTTGCCGTGGTTGGCGTTGAGGGGCTTGATCACCACCGGAAAGCCTCCCACATCCTCGATGGTGGCTGCCAACTCGCTGCGGCGACGCACCGTATAGCCCTTGGGCACCGGGATCCCCATGTCCCGCAGCAGTTCTTTGGTGGCCCGTTTGTCGGCGGCCAGGTCGGCAGCAATAATGCTGGTTTTTTCGGTGGTGGTGGCTTCAATGCGCTGTCTGATAGACGCCGTACCCCAGTTGCACCAGGGATCCCTTGTTGAGGCGCAGATAGGGGATCCCGCGTAGGGCGGCCTCATCCAGCAAAGCTTGGGTGCTGGGGCCAAAGCGGACGTTTTCTCGAATCTCTCGCAACTCTTGGATGTCCAGCTCCAGGTCGCGGCGGTAGTCTTCTCCATCCACCAAAGCTTGACAGAGGTAGACCGCAGCTTTAGCTGCAAAGCGTCCGGCCTCTGCCTCTTGATACTCGAACACCACGTTGTAGGTGCCAGGGGTAGAGGTTTCGCGGGTGCGGCCAAAATCCACTTTCATGCCAGCCAAGGTCTGCAGCTCCAAGGCCACATGCTCCACCACATGGCCCATGAGGGTGCCTTCTTCCACCCGTTGTAAGAATCCCCCATAGCAGCCACGGGAGCACTGATGTTCCCACAGTCCCGGCAACAGGGTCTGTAACCTTTCCTTGAAACCCGGGATGGTGTTGGTGGGCCGCTCCTGCAAGTCTTCCAGATCAAGCCGCATTTGAATCAGCTTGTGACGACGAATGCTCCAGTAGTTGGGGCCACTGAGAACGCGGATGGATCGGATGCGCATAGGGCTAGGGGAAACAGCGGGGAAGGGGACAGACAACTTGTGCTTGTCTCAGAATGCCGGTGCAGGAAACTTCCAAGGACTAGGTTCCACTAAAGCGACCAGCCCTAATCTACACTCCCTTTGCCGGGGTCGAGAAAGAGTATCCTTGAATACGATTTTTCGGCAGGTGAGCAAGGTTAAGACAACGCAATGGATCCCGCTTGCCTGTCTCAGTACAGTGGGGGCAGACGGGTTGCCTGGACATGGAGAAAACCTATCTGCTGGGGTTGGGCTGGATCTTGGGCCTGCTGGTGCGGGCTTGGCCCCAGGCTGCCGGATGGGGCTGGGGGATCCCTCTGGGGGTGGGGCTGGCGGGATCCCTGCTGTGTCGGCGGCGACTGCGTTTGGCCCGCACTTGGCTGGCAATGGGGCTGGTGGGGTGTCTGGCTTGGAGTTACCTGGGTTGGCGGCAACCTTTTCCCAGGCCGACAGATATCAGTCTGTTGGCCCCCCAGCCGCAGATGAGCTTGGTGGGCACTGTCCTCTCGGAACCTCGTCCCACCCGCAGCGAACGGCTGCAATTTTGGCTGAGAGCAGAGCAGGTGTTGGAAGCCGACTCCACGGCTCGCTTGGTCTCTGGCAAGCTCTACGTCACCACCAGCCCTGTTCGCGCTACTCGGACAGAGTCCTTTGCTCGACCAGGAGGGGATTTGCACCCCAACCAACGGGTGTGCCTGACGGGATCCCTGTACCTGCCCAGTCCGGCCTTGAACCCAGGCAGCTTTGATTTTCAAGCCTACCTGCAGCGCCAGGGGGCTTTTGCCGGCTTCAGTGCTCGCGAGGTGATCCCGCAGCCGGGGGGAGGAGGTTGGGGGGGCTGGGTGTTGCGGCGGCGGGTGCGGGAGGCGTTCACCACTGGGCTAGGAGAGCGGCAGGGGAATCTGTTGGCTTCCTTGGTGTTGGGATCCCGGGCCGCCCAATTGGATTTTGACTTGCAGGATGCCTTCCGGGAAATCGGCATGGCCCATGCGCTGGCCGCTTCTGGGTTTCATGTGTCGTTGTTGGTGGGGGTGGTCTTTGTGCTGACGCGCCGACTGGCGGTGCGCCTGCAGCAGGGGATCATTCTGGCAGTGCTGGGGCTTTATATCGCCCTGACGGGGTTCAGCCCTTCGGTGTTGCGGGCAGCACTGATGGGGGCAGCAGCCATGGTGGTGCTGACGGAGCCGCGCCTGCAGGGAAAAGTTAGGCTCAATCCGCTGGGCACGCTGCTGGTGGCGGCAGTGGTGTTGTTGATCTATCAGCCCATGTGGATTACGGATCTGGGTTTCCAGCTCAGCTTTGCTGCCACCCTGGGCCTGCTGGTGGGCACAGCTCCCACCGTTTCCCGCTTGGACTTTTTGCCCCCGGCAGTGGCCACCGCTTTGGCCGTTCCTCTGGCCGCCCAGATCTGGACTTTGCCGCTGCAAGTGGCCATCTTTGGCCGCATCCCCACCTATTCGCTGCTGGCCAATCCGCTGCTGATGATTCTGTTGCTGCCGCTGCTGGTGGCGGGGTTCGGGGTGGCCTTTGTGGCTTTGCTCTCTCCAGGGCTGGGATCCCTGTTGGCAAAGCCCCTAGGGCTGCTCATCACGCCTTTGATCAACTGGGTGAGCTGGATAGCCAGTTGGCCCTTCAGCTCCTACTACACCGGCGGAATTTCTCTGCTCCAGTGTTTGCTCCTCTACGGCGTGCTGGTGGCCGCGACCTTTTGGCCGCGGTGGCAACGGGCTTTCCGCTGGCAGGGTACTGCCTTGATCCTGGTCGGGATCCTGTTGGGGCCGGGGTTGTGGCCGGGGCCAGCCGTTCAGATCACCGCCCTGGCCAGTGGACGGATTCCCATCCTGGCCATTCAAGCAGAAGGACGCCACCTCTTGCTCAACAGCGGGGATCCCCGCCTGGCAGAACGCACAGTACTGCCCTTTTTGCGGCAGCGGGGCCTGCGCCGTCTGGATGGGGCGGTGGTCATGACCTCTGCCGGCTCTGCCAATGGCGGCTGGGAGATCCTGCTGTCAGCTTTCTCCAAAGGACTCCGTCCCGCCAGCGCAATTGGTCAATTCTGGGATGGGGGAGGGGCCAATGCTGCTTCCGAAAGTTACCTGCACTCCCTCAGTGCCGTGCAGGCTGCCGGGATCCCCTATCGAGTGTTGCGGCCTGCCGACCGGATCCCAGTGTCGCAGCGGTTGAGCCTGCAGGCCATCCACACCAACCCCCTGGTGTTGACCTTAGAGGCAGAGGGATCCCATTGGCTGCTGCTGGGCTCTGCCGGCACCCATGTGCAAGCCGAGCTGACCGGATCCCCGCTGATGCCGGCTCAGATCGACTGGCTGTGGTGGGATGGGGGATCCCTGATTCTGGATCTTTTGGAGCGCTTTCAAGTGCAGGCGGGCATTAGCTCTGGCCCTGTCAGCGAAGCAGTGGCTGCCTGGTTTCGGCAAAAACAACGGCACCTCTACGTAGCCGATCAGTCTGGAGCGGTGAGCTGGTCGCGACGAGGGGTGCAAACCCTGAGGGCGCAATTGGATTGAGCAGCGCTGTAGTCTGGGGTACAGGCTTGATGGGGTTGGGGTAGAAAAGCTTGCAGGTTCCCAAACAAAGTGGGAGAGAGGCTGGGCAGGGCAAAGGGACAAGGAAGGTCTCAGATGGATTTCAGAATAGCTACAGAAGCCGATCTCCTCCAGCAGCGGTTCTTTGCGCCTACACCTGCAGGGGTTCTCTGGGACAAGCAGGCAGCCGCCAGCACATCTCCAGCCAGTTTTTTAGCTCCTCAGGTTGGCCCATGAGGCTCATCTCCACCAGCAGAATGGCGGCTCGGTCGGCGGCTCCTTTGGATCCCAGACGAATTAAAGCAGACAGGCTTTCTTCCCGCCAGCAGACGGATACCCCCTGCCGGATCAAGGCCTGGGCGGCAGCGGGAATACACGCAAGTGGCACCTGGATGTCTCGCCGCTCGTAGTCAATAGTAGGTAGCATGAACGGCAGCCCAAATCTTTATTAATTATGTTTTAATCTTCTTCCATTTTCGCCCGTCCACCACAGGTCTTTGCGAAGTATGAAGTAACCTTTTGTGAACTTTGTGAACATCTGGACATCTCTCAGAAGGTTGGGCGAAAGGCTGGGCGAGAAGGACAGGGATCCCTGTAGAAGGCTTAAAAGATAGCAGCAATTTCTCAGCCTCATTTCCCCACAGCCCCGAGAATGGCAGCATGCGCAGGAGATCGAGAGATGCGAGCAGAAGGTTGGGAGAGGCGAGTTGGTCGCTGGTTGCCCAAGGCCACCCTTGCCGGAGCCGTGTTGATCCTGGTGGCGATGGGCAGGCCGCTGCGATTGGTGGGCAACGGAGAAAATATGGTGGTGTTCACCTGGGGAGGGGGGGTGAGCCCGACGGCTTTACAGCCAGGTCTGCATTGGGTGCCGCCTTTTGTTTCTCGAACAGTTATCTTTGATGTAAAAACCCAGGCTCTGACCTGGAAAGACAACGACCCAACCGCCTACGCGCCGCGGCTGGTGGCTCTTTCTCAGGATGGTCAGCAGATTGCGGCTGAGGCGACGCTGCAGTTTCGCATTGTGGATGCCCCCAAGGTCTACACGCAATTGGGGGAGAACTACCTGGATCGCATCGCTCCCATTGTTCGGTCGGTCATCCTGAACGAGACCAGCGGCTTTTCCGCCCAGGCCCTGTATTCCACGGAGCGCCCACTGCTGCAAGGACAAATTCGGGAACAGGTGGCTCTTCTGCTGAAGGAATACGGCATCGAGGTTTTGGATTTTCTACTGCGGGATGTGGATTTCGATCCCGATTTTGTAGCGGCCATTGAGGCAAAGACCATTGCCGAAAATCAACTGGCGCAAAAGCAATTTGAGATCGAGCAGGCTCGCCAAGATGCCCGCACCATCGTTTCTCAAGCGGAGGCAGAAGCCGGTCAATTGCGGGCCAAAGCGCAGGCCCTCACCCAAAATCCGCAGTACTTAGAAGTAGTGAAAGCCGCAGTACTGGGATCCCGCCTGGAAACTTTGATCACCAAATAGATAACTCAATAGAAAATCAATCCTTTTGGCTCAGCCCCAGTTTCTTCAGCTCTTCTTACCAACTCTCAAACGGAGCAGCCGCCATGTATCCAACAGGAGAAGCACCCCACAGCAGAGCCGGTTGGCTAACCGCGGGAGGGATCGCCCTCTTGGCGGCTCTAGGGATGTTCCGCTCTTGCCTATATGTCACTTTGCCCGGACATGCCACTGTAGTGTTTAATACCTTTTCCGGGTTGCAAAAGGGGCGGGTAGAATTGCCGGGGGTCATCTTCCGGATCCCGGGGATCGAGACGCCGATCACCTACACCGTGCTCACCCGCGTTTGGGAGTTTACCAACAACCCTGCCTCGGCCAATGCCATCAGCAACGCCATCACCGTGAACACCGCCGATGGACAAGCCTTTGCCATCGATGTAGCGATTGCCCTCAAGCCCAACCTCACCACTTTGGACGAGCTGCACGCCAACATCGGCGAGAACTATCTGTCCACGGTGGTGGTGCCGGTGGTGCGCTCCAAAATCCGGGATATCTCCGCCTCTTTCGATTCGGAAGACTTTTACCGGAAAAGCCAGCGAGCTGCTATCGAACAACGGGCGCTGGACTTGATCCGCCAAGAGATGCCCACCGTCAACCGCGACGGCCAAACCTTGCCTTTGGTACAGGTGGAGGGCCTGTTTCTGGGCAACCCTGATTTCCCACAAGCCCTGCGAGATTCCATTGAACGCAAACAGGTGGCCTCGATTACGGCACAAACGGCGGCAGTACGGGCGCAAATTCAGGAAAAAGAGACCGAGCGGCTGCTGATCTTGGCGGCGGCGAACCAGCGGGCCATTGAGCTGAAAGGACAAGCGGCAGCGCAGAACGCGCAACTGGCGGATCTGCTGTTCTACGAGAAGCTGCAAGAGCGCATCCAAAATCCAACGGACTCGCTGCCCCCTTTGCGCATCATCCGCGTTGAGGGAGATGCCACCGTGTTTCTCAATGTGGATCCCCATCAGGCAGCCCTGCAAAGAGGGCAGTAGGTTCAGCGAAGTTGCGGAGTACAGTCTTAAAACTTTGACTCTAGAGTAGGTCTGGGTACGAGGGCTGAGGGATGCCGTTTGAGTTTGTTGGCACCCTACCGCCAAGTGTCTGGACTGGGATCCCTTGTGGGGTTGCGCCGAATCCAGCTGAGGGGGAAAGCTCGTACTCGATGCAAGACTAGATTTTGACTGCCATGAACTCCCGCCTGACCCACACCCCCTTTCCTCGTCTGAACCCAAAGCTGGCGGAGGCGGATCATGTTTTGGTGGTGGACGATCAGGCCAGCAGCCGCCTCTACATCGGTGAGCTGTTGCGGTCGGCCCACTTCCGCGTGAGCGAGGCCACCAACGGCGAAGAGGCTTTGGAAGCTGTGGAGCGGTTTCGGCCAGACTTGGTGCTGCTGGATGTGCTGATGCCCAATATGAGCGGGTTTGATGTTTGCCGGCAACTGAAGGCCAATGAGCTGACCCGCCTGATCCCCGTTGTGCTGATCACCGCTCTGACCGACCGCTCCAATCGCCTGATGGCCATGCAGGTGGGGGCTGACGACATTTTGACCAAGCCCTTCGATCATGTGGAGCTGCTGGCGCGGGTACGCTCATCCATCTACCAAAAGCGCTTGAACGAAGACCTGGATCACACCGCCAGGGTGTTGTTTGCCATTGCCCGCGCTGTGGAAAGTCGGGATCCCACCACGGGTGACCATTGCGAACGCTTGGTGGCTATGGGGGAACAGTTTGGCCGTTACCTGGGGCTGTCTCGCCAACAGATCAAGGCCCTGCGCTGGGGGGGCTACCTGCACGACATCGGCAAAGTCGGGATCCCGGATGCGATTTTGTGCAAGCAGGGCAAGCATACCCCGGAAGAATGGGAGATCATGAAGTCTCACGTGTTGATCGGCGAGGACATTTGTCGGGGCTTGCGCACCATGCAGGATGTGCTGCCGATCATCCGCCACCACCACGAGCGTTGGGATGGCAGTGGCTACCCGGATGGGCTGGCAGGCGAAGAGATTCCCCTGTTGGCCCGCGTCTTTCAAGTGATCGACATCTTCGACGCTCTGATCTCCCCTCGCCCCTACAAACCCGCCTTGACTGCAAAACAGGCCATAGAAGTGCTGCGGGAGGAAACCCGCAAGGGCTGGCGGGATCCGAACTTGGTGCGCGAGTTTTGTGACTTTATGTTCGTCACCGCCTTTAATTTGGTGGAGGCGGGATAGGGTCTGGGGATCCAGGCCAGGCCGGACAAGCAGCTTTCGGGGTTTGGGCGACGACAATTACCCCGGCTACAGGGATCCCGGCAGCGGCCAATACCTGCTGCGCGGCTTGCACGGTGGAGCCGGTGGTGTAGATGTCATCCACCAGCAATACCGGTGTGGCCGGAACCTGTTTCAGGGCAAAGGCCCCGGACAAGTTGTGCTGTCGTTGCAGCGGGTTGAGCTCATGTTGAGCCGCTGTAGCCCGCACCCGCACCAGAGCCTCAGGCAAATGTCTTAGACCTGTCCGCTGGCAAAAGGCTTGGCTGATCAGGGCGGCTTGGTTGTAGCCCCGTTGCCGCAGGCGCTCCCCATGAAGCGGGATGGGCACCACCGTGTAGTCCGAGCTGTAGGCCCTACGGGAGCCTGAAGAGGTTGAGTGGCTTTCCATCCAACGGGATCCCAGCCATTCTCCCAAAACCGAGCCAATGCGCCGTTGTCCCTCGTACTTCAGGCAATAGATGGCCCTGCGCAGCGCCCCCCGGTGAATCCCCCAGGCATAAAGCGGCCAAGGAGCAGTGGTGACCGGCCAGGTGGCGAGGCACTCCGCCTGCAACCGTTTCTGACAGTCTTGACAAAACACGGCCTTGGCAGGGCGTTGGCAGAGTGGACAAGGAGGCACAATCCACCAATCCAGCCAGCCCATCACCTATCACCTGTTCCTTCTGTCCTGCAGATGTTCTTTAGCTTAGCTGAGGGGGAAACCAGAAGAGAGTTAGGAGCAAGTGATTCGATTCAACCCTTCTGTTCCCGTCCTGCTACCCTGAGCAACCGATGCGCGCCGCTTCCTTTCTTTACCAGGGTTTTCGACTAGGCCTGCGTAACCCCGGCCTGCGCCTTTGGATCCTCTGGGGATTTTGGCCTATCTACTCAGCCCAATCGATGGGATTCCCTCAATGTTGCCAATTGTCGGAGAATTGGACGACTTGGTTTTGCTGGGCATGCTCTTGACGGAACTGGCGCAAATGGCTCTTGGGGATCCCTTTCGCCCCCAACCCAGTTTCAAGAGTCCGCCTCAAACAGATGCGTCTTCTGCCTCCAACCCAACCCTGGACATTCAAGCCACTACCCTAGAGACGGATCCCTAAGTTGACGCTGGGATCCCGCCTTGCTAGGATTCAATATCGCCAGATAAGTTAAGCCGTGACCTTCTTTGCCAACCCATGCCCACCATTCAGCAACTGATCCGCGAGGAGCGCAGCGTTGCAGCCCGCAAAACCAAGTCCCCTGCCCTGAAGGGTTGTCCACAGCGGCGGGGGGTTTGCACCCGAGTGTACACAACAACGCCCAAAAAGCCCAACTCCGCACTGCGAAAAGTGGCTCGCGTTCGCCTCACTTCTGGCTTTGAGGTCACTGCTTACATTCCCGGAATCGGCCACAACCTGCAAGAGCACTCCGTGGTCATGATCCGCGGTGGACGGGTTAAGGATTTACCTGGCGTGCGTTACCACATCATTCGTGGCACCCTCGACGCTGCAGGGGTAAAAGACCGCAAACAAGGCCGCTCCAAGTACGGGGCGAAGCGGCCTAAGCCCGGCCAAGCTCCAGCCGCCGCCGGCAAGAAGAAATAAATAATTTTGCCCTCACCCTCAACCCCTTACATCTCGCTCGTCATCTTTCTTGTTGCCATCCCTACTTGAATAGGTAACCCAGTTCTTATGTCTCGCCGCAACCGCGCCCCTCGCCGTGATGTGCCTCCGGATCCTAAGTATGGGAGCCGTTTGGTTACTATGCTGATCCGCAAACTGATGATGAGGGGTAAGGCATCCCTGGCTGCCAGAATCCTCTATGAAGCTCTGGACATTGTGCGAGAGCGCACCGGCCAAGACCCACTGCCCTTGCTGGAAAGTGCCGTTCGCAATGCCACCCCGTTGGTGGAGGTGAAAGCCCGCCGGGTAGGCGGAGCCACTTATCAAGTGCCTGTGGAGGTGAGAGGAGAACGGGGCACTTCCCTGGCGCTGCGCTGGTTGGTAACCTTTTCGCGCACTCGTCCAGGTCGCACCATGGCCGCTAAGTTGGCCAATGAGCTGATCGATGCGGCCAACGAGACTGGCAGCACCATTCGGCGGCGAGAAGAGGTGCATCGCATGGCCGAGGCCAACAAAGCCTTTGCCCACTACCGCTACTGAATTAGCCTGGCGGAGCAGGAGGGCTTTTGGGATCCCTGTTCTGCCCGCCCAGAGTTCGAGCAAGGTGGAGAAAAGTCAGCAAGAAAGATTAGAATTGTAAAAGATTTTTTAGTTTGCCCAAGTCGCAGGGCAACGAGGACTGGGAGGTTGACGTGGCACGCACAGTTCCCCTGGAACGAGTCCGAAATATTGGCATCGCGGCTCACATCGATGCCGGCAAGACCACGACCACAGAGCGGATTCTCTTCTATTCCGGTCTGGTGCATAAAATTGGCGAAGTGCACGATGGAACTGCGGTCACCGATTGGATGGTCCAGGAACGGGAGCGGGGTATTACCATCACCGCTGCGGCCATCACCACCCGTTGGATCAAGCGGGATCCCGCGAATCCTTCCCAGCCTCTCTCCGGCGCACCAGAGTACACCATCAACATCATCGATACTCCTGGACACGTCGATTTCACCATCGAAGTTGAGCGCTCCATGCGAGTGCTGGACGGGGTAATTGCCGTCTTTGACTCGGTGGGCGGCGTGCAGCCTCAGTCTGAGACTGTCTGGCGGCAAGCCAATCGCTACAATGTGCCCCGCATTGCCTTCGTCAACAAAATGGATCGCATGGGGGCCAATTTCCTCAAGGTTTACAACCAGATCCGGGAGCGCCTCAAGGCCAATGCTGTGCCCATCCAACTGCCCATTGGTGCCGAAGACGGGTTTTGCGGCATTGTTGACTTGGTGCGGATGCAAGCCCGCATTTATATGGACGAGATCGGCAAGGACATCCGTCCGGCTCCCATCCCTGAGGAGATGAAAGATCTCGTGGCGGAGTATCGGGCCAAGCTGGTGGAAGCCGTGGCCGAGACGGACGAAGCTCTGATGGAAAAGTACTTTGCTGAAGAGGATCTGAGCGAAGCCGACTTGATGGCAGGTCTGCGCAAAGGCACGATCAGTGGCCAGATTGTGCCGATGCTGTGCGGCTCTGCTTTTAAGAACAAGGGAGTCCAGATGCTGCTGGATGCGGTGGTGGACTACCTTCCCTCGCCTGTGGATATTCCAGCTATCAAGGGGGTGCTGCCGGATGGCTCAGAAGTGTCTCGCCGTGCCAGTGACGATGAGCCCTTCTCGGCGCTGGCCTTCAAGTTGATGAGCGATAAGTACGGGGATCTCACTTTCATTCGCGTCTACTCAGGGGTGTTGACCAAAGGCACTTATGTGCTTAACTCCACCAAAAATAAGAAGGAACGAATCTCACGGCTGGTGGTGCTGAAGGCCGACGAACGCTTGGACGTGGATGAGCTGCGGGCAGGGGATCTGGGAGCTGTGGTGGGCCTCAAGGACACCACCACCGGGGACACCCTCTGCGACGAGAATGCGCCGGTGATCTTGGAGTCTCTGTTTATCCCAGAGCCGGTGATCTCGGTGGCTGTAGAACCCAAAACCAAAGCCGATATCGATAAGCTCTCCAAGGCCCTGCAGGCCCTGGCCAAGGAGGATCCCACCTTCCGCGTGTCTGTGGATCCCGAGACCAATCAAACCATCATCTCTGGGATGGGCGAGCTGCACCTGGAGATCTTGGTGGATCGCATGCTGCGGGAGTTCAACGTGGAAGCGAATGTCGGTAACCCACAGGTGGCCTACCGCGAAACCATTCGCAAGCCAGTTAGCCGTGTGGAAGGCAAGTTCATTCGCCAAACGGGAGGCCGTGGCCAGTATGGCCATGTGGTTATCGACTTGGAGCCAGCGGAACCGGGTACAGGGTTTGAGTTTGTTTCCAAAATTGTGGGTGGCGTTGTGCCCAAAGAATACATTGGGCCGGCTGAGCAAGGGATCCGAGAAGCCTGCGAATCCGGCGTGCTGGCGGGCTACCCCTTGATCGACATCCGCGCCACCCTGGTGGATGGCTCCTACCACGAGGTGGACTCCAGCGAAATGGCCTTTAAGATCGCCGGTTCGATGGCTCTGAAGGAGGCTGCTCGCCGAGCGAGCCCTACCCTGCTGGAGCCAATGATGAAGGTCGAGGTGGAAGTCCCTGAAGCCTTTGTGGGGGATGTCATCGGGGACATCAACGCCCGCCGCGGCCAGATGGAGGGGATGAATACAGAAGGCGGCATTACCAAAGTCAATGCCAAGGTTCCGTTGGCGGAGATGTTTGGCTATGCCACCGACATTCGCTCCAAAACCCAGGGTCGAGGCACCTTCACGATGGAGTTCAGCCACTACGAGGAAGTTCCTCGCAGTATCGCCGAAGCCATCATTGCCAAAAACAAAGGAAATGAGTAGCTGACTGAAACCAAAAAGGAAGTGACGATTCATGGCACGCGCTAAGTTTGAACGCACCAAACCCCATGTCAACGTTGGCACCATCGGCCATGTTGACCACGGCAAGACCACATTGACGGCTGCCATTACCACCACCCTGGCTGCTTTGGGTCAGGCCACAGCCAAGCGGTACGATGAGATTGACGCAGCGCCAGAGGAAAAAGCTCGCGGCATCACCATCAACACTGCCCACGTCGAGTATGAGACTGCCAGCCGTCACTACGCCCACGTGGATTGTCCCGGCCACGCCGACTACGTGAAGAACATGATCACAGGCGCGGCCCAGATGGACGGAGCCATCCTGGTGGTGTCTGCGGCTGATGGTCCTATGCCCCAAACGCGGGAGCACATTCTGCTGGCCCGGCAGGTGGGGGTACCTAGCTTGGTGGTCTTCCTAAACAAGGCGGACATGGTGGATGATCCGGAGTTGTTGGAGTTGGTGGAGCTGGAAGTGCGAGAACTTCTCTCCAAATACGACTTCCCCGGCGACGACGTTCCCATCATCAGAGGATCGGCGCTGAAAGCTCTGGAGAGAATGACTGCCAACCCCAAAACCCAGCGGGGCGAAGATCCCTGGGTGGACAAAATCTATGAGCTGATGGATGCGGTAGACTCCTACATTCCCACGCCGGAGCGGGATGTGGATAAGCCCTTCCTGATGGCCGTGGAGGATGTCTTCTCGATTACCGGTCGGGGCACGGTGGCCACGGGCCGGATTGAGCGGGGTCGCATCAAAGTAGGCGAAACGGTGGAACTGGTGGGCCTGCGGGAAACTCGCTCCACCACCGTTACCGGCCTGGAGATGTTCCAAAAAACCCTCGACGAAGGGATCGCCGGCGACAACGTGGGTGTGCTGTTGCGGGGCATTCAGAAGAACGAAGTGGAGCGCGGCATGGTGTTGGCCAAGCCCAAGACCATTACTCCTCACACCAACTTCGAGTCTGAGGTGTATGTCCTCAAGAAGGAGGAAGGAGGTCGCCACACGCCCTTCTTTGCCGGCTATCGCCCTCAGTTCTACGTGCGCACCACCGATGTAACCGGCACCGTTTCTTCCTTTACGGCTGACGATGGATCCCAGCCGGAGATGGTGATGCCCGGCGACCGCGTCAAGATGACGGTGGAGCTGATCCAGCCCATCGCCATTGAGCAGGGGATGCGCTTTGCCATCCGCGAGGGTGGCCGTACCGTCGGAGCGGGTGTTGTCTCCAAGATCCTGAAGTAAGCTGCTTTATCCCGGCAGGGAGTGAGTGCTGGCGGCCCTAGACCAACTCGGTCGCGATAGCGGTGCGGAGCACTTTCCCTGCTGGCTTTTTTGAGTTCACCGTTCTCTGGATCGTTCCCCGGCCATGCCTACCTTGACTCAACAGAAAATTCGCATCCGCCTGAAGGCTTACGACCATCGGCTGCTGGATACTTCCTGCGACAAAATCGTGGACACGGCCCGTCGTACCGACGCTGTACCGGTTGGCCCGATTCCTTTGCCTACGCGGCGCCGCATCTACTGTGTGCTGCGTTCCCCGCACACCGACAAGGACTCGCGGGAACATTTTGAAACCCGCACCCACCGGCGCATTATCGACATCTATTCCCCCTCTTCCAAAACCATCGATGCTCTCATGAAGCTGGATCTGCCGGCAGGGGTGGATATTGAGGTGAAGTTGTAATGGATCTACAGGGATCCCCCGCTTTTGCAGTGGTTGCGTAGAGCTTGGATGAGGGTGGCAGCGGGTGACGACATTGGTTGAGCCGGTTGACCGCGATAGGGGTGCAGAGCACTTGCAGGAGTTGACAGCTCCAGATGCAGCCACTTCTCCCATCCCGGTTTTGGTGGTGGGGGCCCTGGGCAAAATGGGGCGAGAAGTGGTTCGGGCCGTTGCGCAGACGCCCGACATGAAGTTAGTGGGGGCGGTGGCCCGCTCTCAACTGGGCTCAGACATTGGCGAGGTGCTGGGCCTGGGATCCCTGGGGGTGGAGATTACCGATGACTTGTCGGGGCAGTTGCTGAGGTTGTCGCAGCGGAGTAGCCGCGGCGTAATGGTGGATTTTACCCATCCTCGGTCGGCCTTCGAGCATGTTCGTTCGGCCATTGCCTTTGGCGTGCGTCCGGTGGTGGGGACGACGGGCCTGACGCCGGAGCAGGTGGAGCGGCTGCGGGATCTGGCGGATAAGTCGGGTGTCGGCTGTTTGATTGCGCCCAATTTTGCCATCGGCATGATTTTGCTGCAGCAGATGGCCCTGCAGGCGGCGCAGTATTTTGACCATGTTGAGATCATCGAGCTGCACCACAACCGCAAAGCAGATGCCCCCAGTGGTACGGCTCTACAGACGGCACAACGGCTGGGACAATTGGGCAAAGCCTTTAACCCGCCTGTTCGCGACAGTGGGACGGAGTCCTCAGTGGAAGAAAAAGAGCTGATCCCCGGTGCGCGGGGAGGGATCTCCGGCCCC
Source organism: Synechococcus sp. M44_DOE_062 (assembly GCA_015295985.1). Classification (GTDB taxonomy): domain Bacteria; phylum Cyanobacteriota; class Cyanobacteriia; order Thermostichales; family Thermostichaceae; genus Thermostichus. Next base: position 145,455 of record DVDX01000004.1, read on the forward strand.
AACATCCCCATTCACAGTGTTCGCCTGCCGGGGTTGATTGCCCATCAGGAAGTCATCTTTGGTGGGATGGGGCAAACCCTCACCTTGAGACACGACACCACGGATCGGATAGCTTTTATGCCGGGGGTGATCCTGGGGATCCGCAAGGTGCTGCAGCTTCAAGGTCTGGTCTACGGGCTGGAGCAGGTGTTGAGCTAGCAGGTTAGGGGAGGGATCCCGGCCTCATCCAGAATGCGGGGGATGAGGTGCTCGGCTTTGACGGCCATCAAATGCACCCCGTGGCAGATCTGGCGGGCCTGGCGCACCTGTTCGGCGGCAATGCGGATCCCTTCTTCCAGGGGGTGGGCAGCGTTGGCCAGCCGCTGGATGATTCCATCTGGGATCTTCACTCCTGGCAGGTTGCGGTTGATAAACTCGGCATTTTTGGCCGACTTGAGCAAGAAGATGCCGGCCAGGATGGGCTTGCCGGCGGGGCGGCCCAGCTTATCCATGAAGCGCTCCAGTTGTTCAAAGTCGGTAACCATCTGGCTTTGGAAAAATTGGGCTCCGTTTTCCAGCTTGCGGTGGAAGCGCCGCTCCAGGCCGGAAAAGCTGCCCGATTGGGGTTCTACCGCTGCCCCTGGCAACAAATGGGTGCCCCCATCCGGAAGAGGTTTGCCATTGCAGTCGAGGCCGTTGTTCAGCCGTTGGATAAGCTGCAGCAGGCGCACCGATTCCAGATCAAATACGGCGCGGGCATCGGGGCAATCGCCGATGTGGATGGGATCCCCGGTGAGGGCTAACACATTGCGCAGGCCGAGGGCTGAGGCCCCCAACAGATCCCCTTGCAGGGCCAGACGGTTGCGATCCCGACAGGCCAACTGCAGGATCGGTTCAACACCTGCCTGATGCAACAGCAGCGAGGCCGCCAACGGGCTCATGCGGGCCATGGCTCGGTTGGAGTCCGTGATGTTGATGGCATGCACCCGCCCCTTGAGCTGCTGGGCCAAAGACAGCAGGGTGCTGGTGTCGGATCCCTTGGGGGGGGTGATCTCGGCGGTGAGCAGAAATTCCCCCCGCTGGATGGCCTGGGCGAAGCGGGACAGGGGAGGTGATGAGGGGATCAGGGCCACAATTTCGGCAGAAAGGGTAAAACGGCTGGCCTATTATCAACTTTTCCGGGAGGTTTTTCCAGACCGGTCGTCCTTTCTCAAGGCTTGGGCGAGGGAAGGGGGCTGGGCGGGAGTTGCACCTGCATTTCCCCCAGCCATATCTGGGGATCCCCCTGTTGCAGATGCTGCCGCCAATCCTGTGCGGCTGCGGGGGGGATCCCGTCCGGGCTTAAAGTCCAGCTCCAGCCAATCACCTGAGGCCAGCGCTGCGCCTCTAGACCTTCCAGCAGCGGTTGAGAGGCTGCGGAGCCCGGAGCTGGCCCGCGGATCACCACAGGCACTTTCGGGTTGAGGGCTTCGAGGCGACGATACACCGATGCAAAGGTAGCGGGATCCCCTGCTAGGCTTAGCCAGTCCATCTCAGGGAAGTTAGCCCAGGTGGACAGGGCCTCTGCATCTTCTCCGTCCAGCTCCACCACCCAGAGCAAATTGGCCGAGGACTCCGTCCCGCTAACGCCAGCAGAGCGCAGGGTTTGCATCAGGTGTTGGTAGGCCCGTTGTTGCAGGGAGGAGTCCGTCCCACTACCGCGAACGGGATCCCTGTCGCCGACAACGACAGCCAGGATGATGGGGGTGGCAAAGCGCTGGATCCCGCGGGCCCAAGAGCGCAAGGTCTCATCGTGATCCCCATTGGCCAAGGCGGAAAGTTGGGCCGGATCCAGCCGCAGGCGCAGGTAGGGGACTGAGCCGCTTTCCCGCAGGCGACTGGCCAACTGCTGCGGAAAGTCCTGGCGGGGATCCCAGAGGTGATCCACGGCTGCCCAGGCGGGGGGTTGACCAATGGCCTGGCGGTAGGACAAGAGCTGATCCCAAGTGGGAATGCCCGGCCAAGCAGCCCCGTGATATAGCCGGCCCGGAGGCGGCGGCAGCGGCCTACCCCGTTGAAAGGGGGCAGAGTCGGGTGGGATCGGCGAGGTGAGGACAACCTCCAGCCGCAGCGGCGGCAAGACCTCACCGGCACCGGGATCCGGCAGCGAGACAGGAAGGATCCAACTGCGCTCCTGGAACTGGCCTCGGCTGATCTGCTGGGTGTGGAAGTCCTGGGGAGGCGGCAGCGGTTCCAGGGCCTCTTCCCCCAAAAGCGCCCGCTGAACCCTTAGGCGCACCCCTTCGCCGGGGTGAACCAGGGGCGTGGTGGTATCCAGATGAAAGCTGCCGCTGAGCGTGATAGCAGCACGGAGTCCTGGACGGCTGGAAATCTCATGGGGCTGAACTCGAAAGGAGAAGGTGAGCTGATCAGGGCGGTAGGTGCCCAGAGCGCGGGAAGAAGGGGTGGGGGGCGGGGATCCCGGCTGCCATTGGAGGCTCTCGCAGTCGGTACAGGGGAGAATGGCCTGGGGATGGAGCGAAAGGGGGGCCTCGCGGGCGGATTGCAGTTGCTCAGCAGTGATGACAAAGCTGGCCCAAAGGTGCTTCAGGCGGGGCTCGTGACCGGGCTGAATATCGGAAAAGGAGCGGCCTTCGGGAGTGGCCGTCCGCGTGCCGGCAGCAGCGCCATCCAGAGGGACTGTAGAAACCGGGTCGCCAGCACATCCCCCCAAAAAACTGACCGACAAAGTCAGCAGCAGCGCCCAGCCGCAAGTGCTCCGCACCGCTACCGCGAGAGTGCTCCGCACCGCTACCGCGAGAGTGCTCCGCACCGCTACCGCGAGAGTGCTCCGCACCGCTACCGCGATTGAGGGGTTAAGTTTGCCGTTGGATGGCTGCCCCATGCTCTCACCTCAATACACCACTCCTATCCGGCCACCGCAGGGAGTCGCTGCCGCTCTCGTCTTGTGAACGGTGCGGTTCCCGACAGGGCACCAACGCAAACGGACAGCAAGATCCCTTTCCCTCCGGTTGCTAGAGGGATCCTCGCCCAGAGGCACACCCTTTGAGATTGATCCCGATCACACCCGTTGCTGGACGGGAAAGGTCTCCGTCCTACCCAGGCGAACTATCCCTGCGGCACGGTTGCGACTTCTGGGTAAATGGTCAGGATCCCTTCGTAGAGGATTTGGCCGGGCTGCAACTCCAAGCGGTCGATGCGCACGCCGGGATCCAACTGAATGGGGAAATCGGCCAGGCCGGGGATGGGGATCTCTTGGCCTTCGCTCACCCAAAGGGGATTGACCAGCCGCAACCGGTTGGGGCCTTGGGCTTCTAGGCCGGTCAGCACCGTCACCGGCGCTTCCACCCCTTCCGGAGTGGTCAGGTTAGCCTGGATGCGCAGCCGACCCTGTTCCAGCGTGACCTGAGGCTGGCGGATGAGAAAGGGCACCACTTGGCCCCCAACGGGCAACTGCACCTGGGCCTGGGCCAGTTGGGCTTGGATGAGAGGAGCCTGAAGGGTGCGGTTCAGGTCTTCCTCGGTGAGGCGTAAACTCACCTGCACCGGCACAGGGGCCAATAGCCGCAGCGGGCTCAGTCCCTGGATGGCTTCGCCCACATTGAGGCGAATATCCTGGCCCTGCAGCCGCAGATGGCTGACCTGAAAGCCTTGATAGCTGAGGTTGTCTCCCGACACCTGGGCCTGAGGGATCTGCCCATTCAAAATCTGGGCGTCGGAGCCGACAATTTGTACTTGCAGGTTATCGACCCTCTGCACCTCCGAACGGATCCAAGCGGCCACCAAAGGGCTGAGAAGGGATCCGGCAATTTGGGCAAATCCGGGCCAAGGCCAAAACATGGTGGGTAGGCTGAGCAGCAATGCGAACCCCAGCCGCTGCCCTGCTTGCGAGAGCCGTTGGCGGCGACAAGCTGCCAATTGGGCTTGGAGAGGAGATGGAGCCGGATCAGGCTGATGGCAAGACGTGAGCAGCACTGGATACCTCAGGAGCAACAACAAGTGATGGTTTCCACCCAAACTACGACCAGACTAGGGCAGGATTGCTCCACCGAACAGAGGGATCCCCCGCACACTTGGAGAGGCTATCCATCCGTCAACTGCCACCAAAGATACCCCAGCCGCAGATAGTAAAGCCGCAACCAGGGCAAAGGGAAAGAGCGGGGCGGCTGGCGAAACAGAGCGCTCATCTGAGAAGGGATCCCGGCGATCTCCTGGGCCAGCATTTTGCCTGCCCACACCGCCGTGGCCACACCGCTGCCGTGATAGGCCAGGCTGTACCACAGGCCGGGATCCGTCGGCGAAGGGCCGATGTGGGGGTGAAACTGCCGAGAAAGGCAGACCAGTCCATTCCAGGCATACTCGATCTCCACCCCCTCCCAAGCAGGGAAAAGACGGTAGAGCTGTCGGGTCATCCAAGCGCGCAACTGCTGTCGCTCCGTCGGGGTATCGCGGGTGCCGCCCCGTCCCCCAAACAGCAAGCGACCATCCGGCAGTAAGCGGTAATAGAACAGCAGCCGCCGTGTGTCGTAGAGCGGCGTCGGATCCCACCACCCCTGCGCCTTCTGCTCTTGCGGTGTCAGAGGTCGGGTGACCAGGATGTTGGACAATGCCGGCAGCAGGGATCCCGCCAGTTGGGGATACAGGGCCTCCGGGGTGTAGCCGTTGGTGGCAATGACCAAGTGCCGAGCGCGCACCGTTCCCCCTGGCGTGTGACAGATGTGTTGGGATCCCACCTTTTCCCAGGCGATGACCGGACTGGCGCTGTACAGCTTCGCCCCCCACCGGTGGGCCGCTTGGGCCAGTCCTTGGGTGAGCTTGAGGGGGTTGAGGCCAAACCCCACCCCGATGTGCAAAGCGCCGTGGTTCTCTTGGCTGTTGAAGCCCCGTTCCCGCAGCTCTTTGGGGTTGAGGAGCTGGGCCGGGTAGCCCGCTACCTGAGTATAGATCTGGTACTCGGCCTCCAACTCCGGCCACGCCTGTGGATGATGGGCCACTGCGTAGCAGCCCTGTCCCTGAGCCTCTAGGGAGAAGCCCTCGCTGGCCGCCACCTCCTGCACGGTTTCCACCGCCTGCCATTGATTCCGGTAGTAGCGCTCCGTCTCGGCCAGGCCCACCCGCCGCACCATCTGGGCATGGGTGAGGTGGCTCGCCCCCACCCCGCAAAAGCCGCCATTGCGCCCCGAGGCTCCCCAACCCAGGGATCCCGCCTCCAGCAGGCAGGCGGAAATGCTGTGGTCACGGGCCAGGTGCAGAGCCGTCGATAGCCCCGTCAATCCTCCCCCCACAATGACCACCTCAGCGCTCACCTGCTCTTGCAAAGGTGCCGGATGTCGCCAACCGAGATCTTCTATCGTGCTGTCCCAGTAGCTGCCGACCGGACAGGCAGGATCATAGGTGCTGGTAGGATAAAGGGCCTTTCTCATGCGGACAATGGGAAGAACATCTGGCTAGGCAACGCTGAAGTGCTCGCTACCGCTGAGGCGACCGGTCGAAGAACCAGTGCTGAAGGGGATCCCCTCATGGCTGCACAGGGCTGTCGCAACTGGCAGTGGCGGCTTCCACATCGGCAGGGGTATTGCAGTCCAGGAAGATCTCAGGAGTATAAAGCTCCACCTCCTGAACCCGCTTGCCCAGATCCTGCAACAACCAGCGCAGGCCCAGGGTTTCTTCTCGGAGATCCAACAGCTTTTCCCGCAAGCGCCTGTCGATCAGGGTAGGGTGCCCCCGTCGTCCTCGATGCACCGGCACAGTAACCCAAGCGCGATGGCGCAGATGGTACTCCAGCAAGCTGTGGTAGATCCACGCCGGACGAGGCTGATCCACCGCCGAAATGGCCAGCACTTGAAAGTCGGCAGGGATCCCTTCCACCCCCACCCGAATGGAATGGGTCTTGCCCAGCTCAGGAGCCGGATTGACCAGCACCTTTGCCCCTGCCAAGTGGGGTTGGGCCACCGCCAAATGCTGGGATCCCAGCACCACCCAGGGTTGAAACCCCGCCTGTTGCCATTGAAAGATCTGGTAAGACAGCAGGGTTTGCCCCTCTTTCCAAGGCAGAAAGGCTTTCGGCTCTCCCATCCGCGTGGAAAACCCAGCCGCCAAGATCAGCGCATGCAGCTTTGGGTCATTTGCCAAGGAGCTTCACCAGCAGAATGCCAAACAAGTACAGAAACGTCACAGCCCCGGCCAACAGACTCTGGGTCAGGGGATCCGTCGAAGGGGTGAGAATGGCCCCCGCCACCACCGCGCCCAGAACCACGTAGCGCCAGCCCTTGAGCATCTGCTCGGCAGACACCAGCCCTAGCGCCCCCAGCAGCGCCTGCAAAATCGGCACCTGAAAGGCCAGGCCAGTACTGAACAGCAGCAGCAGCACAAACTCAAAGTAGCGGTCAATGGACCAAGCCTGATCCACCACCCCTTCGCCATAGCGGATGAAAAAGTTGAGCGCTGCCGGAATGAGGAGATAGTAGGCAAAGACCAAGCCAGCCACAAAGAGAAGGCTGGATCCCAGCACCACCGGCCCCAGCAGCTTGCGCTCCTTCACACTCAGCCCTGGCAAGACAAAGCGGGCAATTTGGTAGAGCAAAAAGGGCGTGGCCAGCAGCAACCCCGAGTAGGCTGCCACCTTTACAGAAACGAAAAAATACTCCCCCGGTGCCAGTTGCAGAAAGGTAACCCCCCGAGCGGGCACCTCCAGCAGGGCAACAATGCGATTCACCACGGCAAAGCAAGCGATGATGCAGATCACCACCGCAATCACGCTGGCCAACAGGCGGCTGCGCAGCTCTTCCAAGTGCTCCATCAAGGTCATCTCGACCTCGTAGGGAAACTCCGGATCCCGCACCCGACCCGACTCAGGGGCCGCCGCGGCTTGCTCCGGGGACTCGGTCTCAGAGGCAAGGGTCATGGGCCAAGGTGTAACGAAACGTTCCCCGCTATCTTAGCGCTGCCCCCTCTCCAGGGAAAAGCACTTGCCCAACACATTCGGATAGCTGGGTAGCCCCGTACTTCAGTACGGGGAGGAAAAGCCCGCAAGCGACTTGAGTCGCTCTATGCTATACTATACATAGTCGCCATCCTTGGTGAAAAACCCAATCGGCGACTTACAAGTAAGCAGAACTTTGGGGCAAAACCCCAGGGAACTGTGTAGGGGCGTCTTGACAACGCCTTTGCAAGTCTCTTTGTGGACTGTGTAAGAATCCCACGACTTGAGTCGTGGGAGTGTCAAGCCTCATCATCACGGGGTAGTAGCCCAAGCCCGTTAATGGGATCCCGGAGCCTGAGCGGATGGGAGTAGGGAGGAGAGTACGTCAAAGTTTTCAGCGCTTGCCCAAGCCCAGCGCCTTTTCCACCTGCTTGGCGGCGTAGGCCATGGCAAAACAGCAGATGAAGTAGACGACGCCGATAAAAAACAGCACTTCCCGTTGGGTGCCCAGCCAATTGGGGTTGGTGAACACCACGCGCCCTGCCTGCAGCAGGTCGATAAGGCCGACAATGAACACCAGCGACGTGTCTTTGAAGAGGGTGAGGAACTCGTTCACCAGCGCCGGAACGGCTGCCCGCAACGCCTGGGGCAAGATCACCAAAGCCGTCACTTGAAAGGGGTTCAAGCCCAACGCCCGTGCCGCTTCTAGCTGGCCCAGCGGGATTGACTGCAGGCCACCCCGCACATCCTCAGCTACGTACACGGCTGTAAACAAGATGAAGGCCACCTCCGCCCTGATGATCAAGTTGACGCTGATCCCCCCCAGAAAGAAGGGCACCAGCAGCCAGGCGGCAAACAGAATGGTGGTCAGGGGCACCCCCCGTACCAGCTCGATCACCAGCGTGCAGAAGATTCGGATCACCGGCAGTGCCCGATTGGCCCGGCCCAAGGCCAGCAACACCCCGATGGGAAAGCCGATGATCATGGCGGCTGCCGCCAAGATCAAGGTAAGCAGCAGTCCAGACAGTTGCTCGGCCCGCACTGCCGGCCAATTGGGGCCCAGATCCCCCAGCAGCAGCTCCAGACAGAGGGGCAAGATCAAGGCCCAAACCCAGATGGAAGCCAGCCGCCAGGATTCCCGTCCGCGACTGAGGGCAATAGCGGCAAAAGTCGCTCCAGAGCAAGCCGCCAGCCACCCCTGCGACTGGGTTCCCAAAGGCAGGAAAGCGGCCAAGCCCATGGCAGCCCCCAAGAGAATGAGGTAGTGCAGCAGCACACCGCCCCAAGCCCCCCCCGCTACCCCCAGGGTGGCCAGTACAATCCCCAACACCGCCCACACCCGCCACAGTTGGCTGCCGGGGTAGGTGCCGCTGGCAAAGATTTTGAGGTTGGCCGGGATCACCTCCCAGCGGGCTTGGGTGAACGCCCAGTTCCAGAACAGGGAAACTGCCCAGGCCAACACCAGGGCGGAAACCAAGGTGAGCAAGGTGCTTAACCAGGAGTCAAACAGGTTGCGGCGCACCCAAGCCAGAGGACTTTGTTTCTCCGTGGGGGGGAGTACCTTTTCTTCTTCCACAAGCGGAGAGGAGAGACTGCTGGGCATGGGTTAGCGCTCCACCAATTTGACGCGGGCATTGAGCCAGTTCATACCGTAGGAAACCACCAGGTTAAAGGTTAGATAGGTGGCCATGAGGATGGCGAACATTTCCACCGAGCGTCCCGACTGATTGATGATGGTGCTGCTGATGTTGAACAGGTCGGAAAAGCCAACGGCAATGGCCAAGCTGGAGTTTTTAATCAAGGTCAGATACTGAGTGTTCAAGGAGGGGATCATAATCCGCAGGGCCTGCGGCACAATCACCAAGCGAAAGGTTTGCAGCTCCGATAGGCCGATGGCTCGAGCCGCCTCCCACTGCCCCCGCGGCACGGCCAAAAAGGATCCCCGCACCACTTCGGCAATGTAGCAGCCGGTGTAGGTCACCAAGCCCAGCATCATGGCGGTAAACTCCGCCGAAAGTTGGATCCCACCGCGGAAGTTAAAGCGCTCCAGTACCGGGATGTCCAGCCGCACCGGCGGCTCCGGGAAGAGCACCCAACAGGCCACCGTCAGCAGCGCCACCCCCGCAGATATCCACAGGTTCCGCTGCAGGGATCCCAGCTCGGGGCGGCGGGCCAGGAGCAACTTGCGGATCCCCCACCCAGCCCCGATCACAATGGCCAGTGCGGGAATGAACCATCCGCTCAGATCCAGGCTGGGCAGATTGACTCCCCGTTGGTTGATAAAAATAAGCCCGCCAATGGAGAGGCTGTTGCGCACCCCTGGCAGAGTGAGGATCACCCCCTGGTACCAAAAGATCACAATCAGCAGCACCGGGACATTGCGAAAGATCTCGGTAATGACCGTGGCCAATTGGCGGGCCAGCCAGTTGCTGGAGAGGCGGGCGATCCCCAAGACAAAGCCCATCACTGTCGCCAACACAATGCTGACTGCGGACAGCCAGAGGGTGTTCACCGCCCCCACCACCAGTGCCTTCAGGTAGCTCTCGGAAGGGTCGTAGGGAATGAGCCCTTCAGTGATGCCGAAGTTGGCGGAGTTGCCCAAAAAGCGGAATCCCAAGCTGATGCCCAGGCGACGCATGCTGGCGAGGAGATTTTGGGCGAGGATCCCGAACACCAGCAGCACGGCCACGACAAAGGCCACCTGCAGCAGAACCTTTAGGATGCGCTCATTCCGCCACCAGGGGGGGCGAAGGTGGGACTGGTCGGACAGAGAAGTCATGCGGGGCAAGCAAAAATTCAGAGCACAGCAGAGAATAGGGGATCCCTGGCCGGTACTGACCAACCGGGATTCCTAGGCCCGGATTCCCAATCAGCCGATTAGCGGAAAGGCGGCGCATACTGGATCCCACCTTTGGTGTAGGGCTGGTTCAAGCCCCGCGGCACGCCCAAGGGAGTCAGGTGACGGTCGAAGATCTCACCGTAGTTGCCCACCGCCTTGATGACATTGACCACCCAATCCGGCTTCAGGCCCAGCAGCTCTCCCAGGTTGCCTTCCTGGCCCAAGAAACGGCGGATATCGGGATCCTCCGACTTGAGGAACTCTTCCACATTGGCGCTGGTGATCCCTTTCTCTTCCGCATAGAAGAGGGCGTAGACCGTCCAGTTCATAATGTCGGAGAAACTCTCATCTCCGTGGGGAACCAGCGGCCCCAAGGGCTCTTTGGAAATGATCTCCGGCAAGATCACGTGGTCGTCGGGAGAAGCCAAGCTGGCCCGGCGGGAGATGAGGGCGCTTTGGTCGCTGGTGATGGCGTCACAGCGGCCCTCTTCGTAGGCGTTAAAAGAGGAATCGTCGCCGTCGAAGGTCACCGGGGTAAAAGGAATGCCACGGGCGCGGAAGGTATCCGCCAAGTTCAGCTCGGTGGTGGTGCCGGCAATCACACAGATGGTGGCCCCCTTCAGATCTTCTAATTTCTCCACCCCCAGCGACTTCTTCACCATAAATCCTTGGCCATCGTAGTAGACGGTGGGGCCGAAGGTGACCGCCCACTCCCGATCCCGGGTGAGCGTCCAGGTGGTGTTGCGGCTGATCATATCGACTTCGCCCGACTGAATGGCCGATTGACGGTTGGCTGCTGCCAGGTAGACATACCGAACCTTGTCCGGATCTCCGAACAGAGCCGCAGCTACAGCCCGGCAGATGTCGATATCAAAACCCACGTACTTACCTTTGTCGTCCAGGTTGCCGAATCCGGGCAGTTGGTTGTTGACCCCACAGATCAACTCCCCCCGAGCCTTGATGCGTTCGGTAAGCGGCCCGAGCTGCGCCCAAGCAGGGAGCGACTGCAGGCCCACAGACAATGCCAATGCTCCGGCCAAAGGAACCAATCCGTTCAAATGCTTCATCCAGTTCATAGAATTACCTCATGTCAATTCTTGCGATCTTTGGTCAACAGTCATCTATCATCCGGCAATTCAATCAAGATGCTGTGCCGGTTGCGTCACACTCCTGCCACACCCCGTAGAATGGTTTGCCATAAGTGTCAACGATTTCCTCAAAGCCTTACACGTCAGGGCGTACAGAAATGTTGCAGAGGCTACGGTTATGGCTCGGCCCGTTCTGTCATGGTACCCATGCTTGCTTTGGTGAAATTTTAGGAAAGGGAGTTACTCGACCATGAAAGGATCCCCGCGCATCATCTCTTCCCCCTCTCCGCAAAGTGCAGCCAGCGCTGACATCATCCAATGTGAAGATGTTCACAAATGGTACGGCGAGTTCCACGTCCTTAAGGGCATTACCACCCGCATCCGCCGCGGAGAGGTGGTGGTGGTCTGTGGGCCTTCTGGTTCGGGCAAGTCCACGTTTATTCGCACGTTGAACCGCTTAGAAGAACACCAGAGAGGGCGCATTGTGGTAGATGGCATTGAGCTGACCAGCGACCTGCGCAACATTGATGCCATTCGCCGCGAAGTGGGCATGGTTTTTCAACAGTTCAACCTGTTCCCCCACCTAACGGTTTTGCAAAATGTAACCCTTGGCCCAATCCACGTGAAAAAGATGAAAAAAAGCGAGGCCATAGAACGGGCTATGGAGCTGTTGAGCCGGGTGGGGATCGCTGAGCAAGCGGAAAAATACCCGGGGCAGCTTTCGGGGGGGCAGCAGCAGCGGGTGGCGATTGCCCGCGCCTTGGCCATGAATCCGGCGGTCATGCTCTTCGATGAGCCTACCTCTGCCTTGGATCCGGAGATGATCAAAGAGGTGCTGGACGTGATGCGGGAACTGGCCCGCTCGGGGATGACCATGGTGTGCGTGACCCACGAGATGGGCTTCGCTCGTGAGGTGGCGGATCGGATCATCTTCTTCGACCGCGGCAAGATTGTAGAAGAAAACACGCCCCAGGAGTTTTTCAACAACCCAAAGGAAGAGCGCTCCCGCCTGTTTCTATCCCAGATCCTTTCCCACTAGCCAGTTCCTTAGAGAGGGGTGAGCCGTGCCAGAAAAGCCCCCTCCAGCTCTTGGTAGACGATCTGCCCTTGCCATCCGTTGGCGTGAGCACACTGCAGCAGGGTTTCCGGATCCACAAACAGCCAGGGAAAGGGATCCCCCCGCTGGCCGTTGTACTCGGCAACGAAATTGACCACCTTGGCTGTCGGCTCGCTCCCTTCTTTGCAATCTTCTGAGCCATCTGCTTCGAGGTGGGCAGGCTCGGTCAGCTTGCCAGAGGGGCTTTCCCAGTTTTCTAATTCTCTTTCTGCCGGCAGATCCTCCAGATCCGCAAGGTCGCCGGTATCGCTCAGATCGGTGGAATCTAAGAGCAACTGCCCCGTGGGCTGGATCCAGTGCCGGGCCAAGCGCAAAAAATGCTCTAACCCCGACGGGGATCCCACCAAACCGACGCCATTCATCAGCAACAGCAGCGTATCGAAGGGATCCTCCGGCCCCGGCCAGTGGAAAAGATCGGCGGCAATGCGGCAGCGCACCCCCCGCTCCGCCATGATCTGCAAAGCCACAGGGGAGCGATCCAAAGCGGCCACGGCAAATCCTTCTTCCTGCAGCAGCAGGCTGTGGCGGCCCGTACCGGCGCCGATGTCCAGCACCCGACCGCGGCAGAGTTCCAAGGCCAAGGCTTCTACCTCCGGCAACTCTTGGGTGAAGAACACCTCTGGCGAGACCACCTGGGGCTCTTCCGCCAGCGGGATCCCCTCCAGGCTGTAGGCATGCAAGAGAAGGGATCCCTGGGCCTGTCCCCGATGCCAGTCCCACAGGGCTTGCTCCAGAGGATCCTGAAGGGGGTGATTCTCGACAGCCTCTATCATG
>DVDX01000013.1 GCA_015295985.1 Synechococcus sp. M44_DOE_062
AAGCATTGTAGAGGTAGCAATGCAGACGACGCGCATACAACAAAGCCTTTTCCTGCGCTTTGCTGGGATACAGTCGAAAGGTCTGCCTTCTGGTTGCCATGTGCACACTCTATCCCCATTCTGAGGACTTTATCCCCTGAGCAACTAACTCAGTGGTGCTATCCGGCCCCACCTTACAGACGGTGGGGAATTCCGCACGTTTAGTTAAGGCCATAGGTTCCGCGCCAAGCTCCAAGGGATCCGTTTGCACGGGTTCTCCCCACCCTCCATGGGAAACGTGGACTTCCTCACGCCTGCGCGAGGGTAGCCAAGAGAGAGTGTACCTGCTGGACGTGGTCGCGTGCAGTGGAGGTTCTAGCCTGGTGTTGGCCCAGCTCCGCCTCCAGGCGTGCCAATTCTCCCGCCAACGCTGCCCACCGCTCCCGCTCTGGGTAGAGGGTGGCCCCTAGGTGATTCAGGCGACCCCAGGTTTCTGCCATGGCCTGGGCACGCGCCCGCAGGGATCCCTCCTCTTGCTCCAGTTGTTGCCACTGCTGCTCCAGTTCTTGCCGTTGGCGGGCGAGCTGCTCCTGCTGAGAAGGCAAAGAAGAGTCCAATTGTTGGATGAGGCTTTGCAAGCGAGATTTTTCCTGAAGAAGATCCTGTTTTTGGCTGCCGATCTGCGCCAGAATCGGGCCAATATCGACCAAGGTAGGAGCGGCAGCAGCCTGCCCTTGAAGCTGGCTAAGGCGAGCCTCTTGGCGGGTCAACTCTTCGTATTCTCGCTGTAGGTTTTTCTCCTGAGGCAGCAGGGCTTCTTCGAGAGCGCTGCAAGCAGACTGGGCGTAGTCAATATCCATTTCGATATCGAACCGCTCTTCGGGAGAGGCAGTGGCCAAACGCTCCTGCAGCTCCCGTAGGGCTTGGCGATTTTGCTCCAGCTCGGCTCGCTGTTGGTTAACTTGGGCCGCCCGCTGCTCGTAATCCCGGCGCAGTTGACTCACCAAAGCTGCCAGCTCCTCTACCGAGATGGGAGGATCTGCAGACCCTGCCCCGCCGTCGTGATGGGCGATGATGAAGTCGTACTCTTGGACAAGGCGATACATCTGTTGCTGGAGAGTTTCCTGCGCATGCAGGTGGCGGGTGATCTGTTGCAGTTGTTCTTGATAGGCTCGCAGGGATCCCTGCCGAGTTTGCCATTCCGCTTGGCTGTGCTCCAGGGATTGTCGGGATCCCCACCAAGCGGCGCGGCGTTCTTGCCAAGCGCGGTAGTCGCGATCCAGCTCGTCTTGCCGGATCTGGGCCTGCTGACGTTCTGCTTCCAGTTGGGCAATTTGTTGATTTAAGTGCTCCTGCTGCTGCTGAATGTGGCTTTTCAAGCTTTGCAGAAGCGCCAAGGGATCCCCAGCCGGATGTAGACTCTCCTGGAGCTGCTGCACCAAAGCCTGTAGCTGCGCTGCTTCTGCTTCCCCCAATCGGCTGGAGCGAGCTTCTTGCAATTGAGCTTCCAACTCTTGCCGCTGTCGATTCAGAGCTTCCCGCTGCTCTCCGATTAGGCGCTGTTGTTCGGCCAAGTAAGCTTGCTGGGCTGCCAGCTCCTCTTTGAGGCTGTCCAGGAGTTTGCGATCTTCCTCTACACTCTTATATTGCTCGTAGAGCCGCTGCACCTCTTCTTCTTGGGCGGCCAGCTCCATCTCGCGGCGGGTAAGCTCATGGGCCTGAAAGGTGAGGGACTGTTTCCAAACCTCGATCTCCTCTTCCTGGCTGCGGGCTTTGAGCTGAAGTTGGCTGAAGTTTTGCAGGTAGGTCACCAGTTGGCGAGCGGCTTCGCTGATGCGGGCGACCTGACGGCTGCCGGAGATTTCCGCCAGCACCAGTGACCCATCCTTGAAACGCCCGGCCTCCTGGGCAATGCGGCCTTCCAGGGTAATGGATTCTTCGTTGACGGCCACCCAGGTATTGTCCTGCTGCTGCTTGGCCAGCAATTGCAGAGACGACTTAGCAAACCCAATCGGCTTGGATAGCTCTGCCAGGTACAGCACGCCTGAACTCCTTCAAAACAGCATGGACAACGCCAACCCCAAACCCAAACCCCACCAAACCATTGTCCCTGACTGGGAAACAATGGACGGCTGCCGGAGTAGGGCTCCCCAAGGTGCAAAAGATGGCATCAGACTCTATACCTTACCGTTACTAGACTCAACCATAGGCTAAAAAAAGCACCTTCGCCAGATGAGTTTTGGGGATGCCTGGGGTAGCTATTCAAACCGGTGGCGGAGCACTAAAGTAGTCTAGGGTGTGGTGTAGGGTTTTGTTCAGGGGTTTTATGGAGTTGCAAGGTGAGCCGCTTTCTGTTCGTCGGCGTTCTCCTGCCCCGCCGGTGGTCGTAGCCTCTCAGGTGTACCAGACAACAGCGCCGGAGGCTAAACCGCGCCACCTTTTGGAAGAGATCGTCTGGCACAAGGAGCAGGAGGTGGAGCGCCAACGGGAGCAGCTTCCCCTGAAGCAATTGCAACGGCAACTGGATCAAGCCCTGCCGGTGCGGGACTTTGTGGCGGCTCTTACTCAGTCTCCTCACCCTGTTTCCTTGATTGCCGAGGTCAAAAAAGCCTCCCCCAGCCGCGGCGTTCTCCGGGATCCCTTTGACCCGGTGGCCATTGCCCAGAGCTATGAGGCCGGTGGGGCCAGTTGTCTCTCGGTGCTGACGGATGAGCGGTTCTTTCAAGGCAGCGGCGAGTATCTGCGGCAGATCCGCCAAGCGGCAGGGATCCCCATCCTGTGCAAGGAGTTCATCCTCTACCCCTACCAAATCCTCTGGGCCCGCGCCTTAGGGGCGGATGCGGTGCTCTTGATCGCCGCCCTTCTCTCCGATGCCGATTTGGGCTATTTTCTCAAGCTGATTCGGCAATTAGGCATGGCGGCTCTGCTGGAGGTGCACACCTCCCAAGAATTGCAGCGGGTGCTGCGTTTGCCCCAACTGCGGGAGGCTAGGGGGCAGGTGCTCATTGGCATCAACAATCGCGATCTGAGAACCTTTACGGTGGACTTGAACACAACGCGCGACCTGTTGGCCGCCCACTCGGATCTCCTCGGCGATCTACCTGTTGTCAGCGAGTCCGGCATCCATACCCCTGCCGATTTGCAGCAGTTGCGGGCCTGGGGGGTACGCTCCGTGCTGGTGGGGGAAGCCCTGGTGAGACAGCCGGATCCCGGCCAAGCTGTGCGCCATCTGCTGTCATCTCAGTGAATGAGAACCCTCCATCAATGGATTTCCGTAAGAACAATCGCTTTCTCTAAGGATTGCTTAGACCGATGAAACGTATTCCTGTGCCGGCTCACATCCACTACGAATTTCTGCTGCGGGTATTGGAGCGGCAAACCTTTCCGGCAGTGGAAGAGCAGGATTTCGGCAACCGAGCCCGCACACAAGAGCTGATTAACTCTCTGCGCAAAGCCCTCACCCAACAGGTGCAACTGGAAGAAGACTGGCGACAGCGGGGCTATCAGGTGGACTACCGCTGGAATATGGACGAGCCGCAGCCCCCCTCTTGACCTTCCAGTCCACTGTAAGGTTTAGCATCCTTTCAGTGGAATTGGGTTGGGGAGGTTTCCCAAGATGCAGGTTGTTTTGACGGTGCCCAAGCTGGCCTGTGCGGCTTGTGTGGACACCATTGTGCAGGCGGTGCGGCAACTGGATCCCCAGGCGCAGGTGGAAGGGGATCCCAAAACCAAGCAGGTGCGGATTACTTCTGAGCGGTCTATGGGCGATTTGGGGCAGGCCCTCGCCCAGGCGGGATATCCCCCGGCCTAGTCAAGGCTGGGTTAGGAACGGTCGGGCGTCTGTTTTGAGTTGCCCTACAGATGGTTGCCTTCACCCTGTCCAGGGTGGGGAGTAGCCGCTATTTCATCAACAAGGTGTTGCCATGTCTGCCCCTGAAAAGTCATCGGGTGCATTATCGGCCTCTGCGCCTTCTTCCGAGGGCACTTGGCAGTTGGCCTTGCAAGGGATGAGCTGCGCTTCCTGTGCCCACAGCATCGAACAAGCCCTCGCTCAGGTGCAGGGAGTATCCTCCGGATCGGTGAATTTTGCCAGTGAGCAGGCCACCGTCAGAGGGGATCCCCGGCTGGTGGATCCGCAGGCGTTGATTCGGGCGGTGGAGCGGGCGGGGTATCGGGCGCGCCTTATCCAAGAGGATTGGCAACTGGACGATCCAACAGATCCAGAGCGGATCGCCCAACGGGCCGCGGAACGGGAATTGAAACTGAAGGTGGCAATAGGGGTGGGCATCAGTACAGTGCTGGTGATTGGATCCCTGCCAATGATGCTGGGGATGGAAATCCCGGGCTTTCCCATGTGGCTGCACAATCCTTGGCTGCAGTTGCTGCTGACGGCTCCGGTGCAGTTTTGGGTGGGCAGGCATTTTTATCGGGGAGCTTGGGCTGCTTGGCAACGGCGAGCGGCGGATATGAACACGCTGGTGGCCTTGGGAACGAGCGCAGCTTTTTTCTATTCCCTTTTCCCAACGATTTTCCCCGACTATTTCCATCAGCAGGGACTGCACCCGGATGTGTATTACGAAGTGTCGGCGGTGGTCACCACCCTGATTCTGGTGGGTAGGTGGATGGAGCAGCGGGCCAAAAGGCAAACCTCTGAGGCCATTCGCAAGCTGATCGGGCTGCAACCAAAAACGGCGAGGGTAATCCGCCATGGGGTAGAGCAGGATATCCCCATTCGGGAGGTGCAGGTGGGGGATCGGATCCGGGTGCGCCCCGGAGAGAAGGTGCCGGTGGATGGGGTCATTCTAGAGGGATCCTCCAGCCTCGACGAGTCGATGGTGACCGGCGAGAGCCTGCCCGTACTCAAATCGGCGGGGGATGAGGTGATTGGGGCAACGCTGAATCGGACGGGCAGCTTTGTGATGGAAGCGCGGCGGGTGGGCAAAGACACGGTTCTGGCCCAGATCGTGCGCCTGGTGCAGGAAGCTCAGGGATCCAAAGCTCCGATTCAACAGGTGGCGGATCGGGTGACTGCCTGGTTTGTACCGGCGGTGCTCGGGGTGGCAGCTCTAACTTTTGGGCTCTGGTGGGTGCTGGCGGACAACCTGACGCTGGCCTTGGTGAACACGATTGGGGTGCTGATCATCGCCTGTCCTTGTGCGCTGGGGTTGGCCACCCCCACCTCAATCATGGTGGCCACGGGGCGAGGAGCGGAGTTAGGGGTGCTAGTGAAAAGCGCTGACAGTCTAGAATTATTAGCCCACCACTTGCGCACGGTGGTTTTGGACAAAACCGGCACCCTGACCGAAGGTCGCCCTACCGTCACCGATATTTGGGCCAATGGCTCCTCTTCCCTGGCGGTGTTGCGCCTGGCAGCGGCAGTAGAGCGGCACTCGGAACATCCTTTGGCCCAGGCGGTGGTGCAGAAAGCCGAAGCGGAAAAAATGGCGATCCCTCCTGCCTGGCATTTTCAGGCCAGGGTAGGCAGTGGGGTAGAAGCTTGGGTGGAAGATCAGTGGATTCGCATCGGTCGGCTGAGCTGGCTACAGGAGATGGGGATCCCTTGGGATCCCTCCTGGTCAGAGCGGGTTCAGACCTGGGAAAGCCAGGGCAAAACGGTGATCGGCGTAGCCCAATCCCGGAGTTTGGTGGGGCTGTTGGCCATTGCCGATCCGCTCAAACCCACCTCTCCCGAGGCCGTGCAACACCTGCAACAGATGGGCCTAGAGGTGATCCTGCTGACTGGGGATAACCCCACCACGGCCCAAGCCATTGCTCGGCAGGCAGGCATTGAGCGGGTAATTGCCCAAGTCCGTCCCGAGCAGAAGGCAGCCTGCATTCGCAGCTTAAGACAGCCTCGACAGCGGGTGGCGATGGTGGGGGATGGCATTAACGATGCTCCGGCTCTGGCAGAAGCAGATGTGGGAATCGCCATCGGTACAGGTACGGATGTGGCAATGGCCGCCAGCGATATTACCCTCATGTCCGGGGATCTGCGTGGAGTCGCCACTGCCATTCAACTCAGCCGGGCCACCCTCAACAACATCCGCCAAAACCTTTTCTTTGCTTTTATTTACAACACACTTGGGATCCCCATTGCTGCTGGGGCGCTCTATCCCTTCACAGGCTGGTTGCTCAACCCCATGTTGGCCGGGGCAGCAATGGCTTTGAGTTCCGTTTCGGTGGTCGCCAATGCCCTGCGCCTGCGACACTTTCGACCCCACAGACCGACAGGCCGGCGTTAGGCCCTCACCCCCAACCCCCTCCCACCGGGAGAGCAGACAAGAACATCCCCCCCGGGAGCTTGGTGAATGGCAAGAGGCAAGCTAACCTAAAAAGCTCAGGCAGATTGGGGAAAGTGCGGTGCAAATCCGCCACTGTGACGCAACTGTGATGGGATCCCTCCCTCAGCCAGAACACCCACCTGCCGTTGTCCTGTACCCCTTGCGATTCACAAGGAACGGAGTTTTTTGTGTTGAATACCCTCAGTGTTTCCCCTCCCCTTTCGGTTGGGCAGCTTGCTTCTCCTTCATTGCCCCTATTGCTTATCGGCCACGGATCCCGCGACCCTGAAGGGCGGCAAGCCTTTCTGGAGTTGGCCCAAGTTTACCAATCCCTCACTCCCCATCGACCGGTGATCCCTTGTTTTCTGGAGTTGACGGAGCCGAGCATCGCCCAAGGGATCCAGCAGTGTATTGCCCAAGGGTGGCAAGAGATTGTGGCCCTGCCGCTATTGCTGTTTGGGGCCCGCCACAACAAGTTCGATGTAACGATGGAATTGGATCGCCTGCAGGCCCTCTATCCCCAGTTGCGCATTCATTACGGTGGGCCGTTGGGGATCCGCATCGAGATCCTGCAACTGCTGCGAGACCGATTGGCCGCTTTGATGGCCGCCCAACCGCAGCGGATCCCAGAGGCAGAAACTGTGCTCCTGTTTGTGGGTCGCGGCTCCAGCGATCCCGAGGCCAATGCCGAAGCCTATAAATTGGCCCGGTTGCTATGGGAAGGATCTGGGTTTGCCGCTGTGGAGACCTGCTTTATCGGCATTACCCATCCCCGCCTGCCTGTGGGGTTGGAGCGGGCCTTGTCCTGGCAGCCGCGCCGGGTGATCGTGCTGCCCTACTTCCTGTTTACCGGAGTGTTGGTGAAAAAAATCGAGGCGGCAGTGGAACAACAACGACAACGACAGCCGGAAATCGACTGGCTGATGCTGCCGGAATTGGGCCTTGTGGACACGGTGCTGCACAGCCTGCAGCAACTGGAGCAGGAAGCCCTACAGGGCCAAACCCAGATGAACTGCCACCTGTGCAAGTTTCGCTTGGCCGTGAGCGCAGAGGTCAGAGCTGGGCATGCCCATCACCATCCTCACGAGCATCATCATCACCATCACGGGCACGGATCCCATCACCATCCTCATTCCCACCCTCACCACGACCACGGCCATACCCACGCAGCGGCTGGGGATCCCTGGGCCCAATTAGAGGGCTACCACCAACGGGCTTGGCAGGTGCCCTGAGAGGGAAGCAGAGACTGCTGGCGGGATAAACTAAGATGCAGACAGGCCATTTTTAAACCTGATTTCTGCCCTAGTTTTCCCGCTCTGGCGATTGTAACAACGAAAAGCCAATGACGATGTTTTCCCGCTCCTCTTGGGTTTCAGGTGCTGCTGCCGCGGGGAGCGGGATTTTGGTCTTTGCCCTGGTGGTGGGGCTGCTGGATCGGATCCTGCCAACCTTGCCCAAGGTTTCCCTATCCTTGGCCGGGATCCCCGGGATCCTGGCTGGAATTGGGTCTGCCTATGGGGTTTGGCAGGTGGTTCAGATGGGTCTGCAATCGGGCTCCTGGACCGATTTTCGGGCCTCGCTGGTAGCGGCTCTGTCTCCCTTTGATCCCGCCGATCATGGCGGCAACCCTCGGCAACCCGAGGAGAATTCTCTTCCTTTGCAGTCGGTTCAAGAGGGCCCTCAGACCCAGATCGGCAATCGGCGAACTCCTGACCACGCTGAGCAGCAGACGGAAACTGAAACCGAAGTAAGCGAACACACTCAAGTAAGACTGCGGGGCGAGCAGCAACAGGATCAAGCTTTGCAGGCCAAGGCCCAACAGTTGCAGCCCCTACAAGAATTGTCATCACCTTCTTCCCTAAGCCCTGAGTCGGCAAAACCCACACCAGAGCCAGAGCTGAACCCAAAACTTCGCCAACTCCAGATGCAGGTCGCCACTCTGAAAATAGAACTGGAACTCCAAGAAATTCAACTGCAGCAGTTGGAGGTGAGGCGGACTCGGCTTCAGCAGCAGAAGCAGAAACTCAAGCACGTTCTGCGTCGCACGGCGTCCGAAAATCAAAGGCTGCGCTTTTTACAGGAGCAAAAAGCCCGGCAACTGGAGCAAATCCAACAAGAGCTGCAAGCTTTACAGCAGTCCTACCGCGCCTTGCAGGTTCTACAGGAAATAGGCTCCACCCTAACCCAAAACCCATCTCACAAAATAGCCGAAACGGAATCCTCTGGATCCTCTGACTAGCCGACCCGCTTTAGAACAAATACACTCCCCTCACTGCCCCGACCCATGCGTAAGTCTTCATCCAAATAGGTGATATCCAGCCAACCCGTTGGCTCGCGGCGGCGAATATCGATTTGAATAGCCGGGATCCGCTCTGGAGCTCGCTCGAGCAAATAGAGAAAACTCTCAATCTCGTAGCTCATCAAAGCTTGGGCTCCGAGCACCAATCGCTCAAAAATCACCCTGACCCGGCACTCAGATTCGGGGTAAAAGCGTGCCGATACGGCCAAGACTCCCCGTGGCACCCAAGCCCCCAGCCAACCGGATCCCTGGATTTCGGCCACGTTGAAGACCCGTCCAGCCTTGGCCCGAATACACTGGTAAATCTCGCCGGTGGTCAAAAGGGGCAACTGCGCCAGCCGCAGCAGAGCTGTGCTGGTGGTAAATAGGGTAAGCCAGTTCCCCTCCAACCCTTCAGGAGCCGATGTTGGCTTGGGGGTGGGGTTGAGCGCTTCCAGAGCGGCAATTTGAGACAAGATCTGGGCTTTCTGCTCAGGGGAAACTTTCCGGCCCCGGTCAGCCGCCTCCAGTAGGTGCAGCAGAGCCGATTTTTGCTGAGCCAAGGCCTCAGACATGGGCACACTCCGAAGGCACTGACCCTATTCTAGAGAACGCGGGATCCCTCTGCCCTCAACCGTCTTCTTCCACCGGTTTCAAAAGATCTGCCACCTGCTCATACCCTAGCCCGGCCCGCACCACCAGCGGCTCGGATCCGGTCAAATCGATTACCGTAGAGACCTTGGCCTGACGGGGGGCATCATCATCCAGCACCACATCCACCTGTTTTTCCAACTGCTGCATCTCCTCAGCCGCAAAGATCCCACCCTCAGCCCAAAGGTCGCTCTCCCACTCCCAGGCTTGCGCGGAACTTAAGTCCAGGGATCCGACGGGATCCCCCCCCAGCTTGGCAGAGGTCGAGACAATTGGATTGCCCAACTCTTCTAGCAAAGCCTGACAAATGGCAGAATCAGGTACCCGGATGCCGGTGGTTTTCCGCTTGGGATCCATCACCAACTTGGGCACCAGCTTGGTCGCCGGCAACAGAAAGGTAAATGGGCCGGGGATCAGCCGCCGCATCAGCCGATAGGCCGAATCGGTGACCTGGGCGTACTGGGCAATACGCGAGAGAGAAGGACACAAAAAGGTGAGGGGTTTATCGTTGGAGAGCTGCTTGATACGGCGTACCCGCTCTACCGCTTGTTTGTGGGTCACGTCGCAGCCAATGGCGTAAACCGTATCGGTGGGGTAAAGCATCACCGCCCCCTCCCGCAAAGCCGCTGCGATCCGCCGGATGGAACGGGCCTGGGGCTGTTGAGGATGCAGCTTAAAATACTCGGCCATCGGGCAGGTGGGAAAAGGTCAAGACTCGGGGCAGCTTCCCCCCAGGGGGTTTTCCACAAGAGGGCGGGGGGTCGGTGGCACCGACACAGGCAGGGATCCCTGGGATTCGGGCCAGTCCTTCAGTTGTTGCATCAGGGCTTGGATGTGCAGACGGGGCAGATAGGGCCAGTCGCCCGCTTCTTCCAAATCCTGAAGCACCCGATACAGAGCTTGGCGGGTGTTGGGCAAAGACTCGCGAAAGGCGCCTTCCAGGATTGCACGGTGCAACTCCTCCAGCAGCCGCAGCAGCATCAGCAGCTCCACACACGCTCCCGCCCTCGCCTGGGCTGCCTGTTCAACGGCCAACATGATCTGACGCAAATCCGGTGGCAGATCCTCCGCCGAGATATACATAGCCACTCGTCTCTGGATTCTGGGAAGGCAGGAGCCTTCCTATTCTATCCGCCCTAGGACTGGATGGATTTTGCCGCCACAAGATCCAACTCCGCAGGCCGTTGGGATCCCCGACCCAGGCACTGCCACACCCGCTGCAAAAGGGGATCCAGCCCCTGCTTGGCAATCGCAGAAATGGCCACCACGGAAGTGCCGGCAGCGGCAGACAGCCTCTGGGCATGCTCGGCAACCTGCTGGGGATCCAGAACATCGATCTTGTTCAAAACCAGGATTTGTGGCTTATCAATCAACCCGTGGCCGTAGGCGCGCAGCTCCTGCTGAATAATCTGGTAATCCTTGACCGGATCCGCCGCCGTGCCATCCACCAAATGAATCAGTACCCTGGTGCGCTCCACATGGCGCAAAAACTCATGGCCCAGCCCCACCCCCAGGTGCGCCCCCTCGATCAGCCCCGGAATATCGGCAAACACCACCCCATCTCCTGCTGGATGGGGCACTACTCCCAAATTGGGCTGCAGCGTGGTGAAGGGGTAGTCGGCAATCTTGGGCCGGGCAGAGGAGACCACCGAAATCAGGGTGGACTTGCCCGCGTTGGGTAGGCCGACAATGCCTACCTCGGCAATCAACTTCAGCTCCAGGCGCAGGCGCACCCGTTCTCCTGCCTCGCCCTTGGTAAATTGGCGGGGGGCGCGATTGTGGTTGCTCAAAAAATGGGCATTGCCTAAGCCGCCTTTGCCCCCACGGGCCACCAGCAATTGATCCCCTTTGCCCACCAGATCGCCCAGCAATTCCCCCGTCTCCGCATTGAACACCACAGTACCGCAGGGCACCCGCACCAGCCGATCCGCACCACTGGCCCCGCTGCGATGGTTGGGCCCCCCTTTGGCCCCGTGTTCTGCCTTGATCACCGGTTGAAAACGAAAATCCAACAGGGTTTGCAAGCCGGGATCTGCCACTAGGATCACCGAGCCGCCCCGCCCACCGTTGCCGCCGGATGGCCCCCCAGCCGGCACGTACTTTTCGCGGCGAAAGGCAACGATGCCATCTCCGCCATTCCCCCCCTGCACTTCAATTTCCGCTTGGTCGATAAAGTGCAATTGTTTCTCCCCCAAATCTCCTATCTTCCAGCTTGGCAAGATTGCCGGGAAACTTGCCACAAAAGACGCTCCCCTAAGCTACGATGGTATTTCCCAGCCCTGTCCCCCGCAGGTGGGAAAGTGGGAGAGTGAATACACTCTCATCTGGGATTCTGCTAAACTCAACTGGCCTTTATCTATCCCGCGCAACTGATCGGTTACTGCACCCCTATGAGTCGATTCACCGCTGCCGATGTAGGTTTTACCACTGAGGACTTTGCCGCCCTCCTGGATAAGTACGACTATCACTTCAGCCCTGGCGAAATTGTGGCAGGTACAGTATTCTCGGTGGAGCCGCGCGGTGCCTTAATCGATATCGGGGCCAAAACGGCTGCCTTTCTGCCGCTCCAGGAGATGTCGATTAGCCGCCTGGAAGATCCGCACGAGATGCTGCAGCCTGGAGAAACCCGCGAGTTTTTTATCCTCACCGAAGAAAACGAAGAGGGGCAACTCACCCTTTCCATCCGTCGCATCGAGTACATGCGGGCCTGGGAACGGGTACGGCAGCTCCAGAAAGAAGATGCCACCGTTCGCTCAACCATTTTTGCCACCAACCGAGGTGGAGCCCTGGTGCGGATTGAAGGGCTGCGGGGCTTTATCCCCGGATCCCACATCAGCACCCGCAAGCCGAAAGAAGAGCTGGTGGGCGAAGAGCTGCCCCTGAAGTTTTTAGAGGTGGACGAAGACCGCAACCGCCTGGTGCTGAGCCATCGCCGCGCCTTGGTGGAGCGGAAGATGAACAAGCTGGAAGTGGGCGAGGTGGTGGTTGGCACAGTGCGGGGCATCAAGCCCTACGGTGCCTTTATCGACATTGGCGGTGTCTCCGGTCTGCTGCACATTTCCGAGATCTCCCACGATCATGTTGACACGCCCCACAGCGTCTTCAACGTCAACGACGAAGTGAAGGTGATGATCATCGATCTGGATGCGGAGCGGGGGCGGATCTCGCTGTCCACCAAGCAACTGGAGCCCAATCCCGGCGACATGATTCGGGATCCCAAGCTGGTCTACGAGAAGGCCGAGGAGATGGCAGCCAAGTACCGCGAGCAACTGTTGGCCGCTAAGCAAGGACAAGCGGCAGAGGTCCCACCGGAAGTGGTGGAAGAGGAGCTGGAATACGCGGCGGCGGCTGTGGAATGATCACAGACTTTGCGTATTTCTGCATGTTACAAGGCTTAGGGCAGGAGCCTTCGGTTCTGTCGGTGTGAGGGGGGAGCTGAGGAGCGATCCATAAGCCTGTGAGAGCAGGGGCAGTCCAAACGTCTGAAGAGACGGGTACTGCTGCTGCGGCGAGGTAGGCTAAAACAGGAAGTGCGGCTGGCGTTCACGTAGTGTTGCCAACCTGCGCTAGCAACAGGAGTCCCCCATTTCTGAGCTTGAGGATCCTGTCAAAGACTGTAGATCTGCCCATCTACGAGCAGATGGGTAATGCCTTTCTTTTGCAGTTGGGTGCGTACAATCTCCAGGATGTAGCCGGGGAACTGAATCACCCGGTAGGGCGGGTAGGTGTTGCTGCCCCGACGGCTCATTTCGGAAAAGCGACGGGCCACCTTGTGGTTGTCGAAGATAGGCAGCGTATTGGCGTTGTCGATCCCTTCGATGGGCAGGGATCCGGAGCCAAAGAATTCCTTAAGAGGGCGGGTGGTCAGTTCTTGGTAGCGGTCAACAACGACGTAGCAGGTTTCCGGCAGGGTGAGCTCTTCCAGGGGCAACACCTGAATTCGATAGCCGGGATCGGTGAGGGGATCCTCTTCTGGCCCATCTTCATCTTCTAAGGGATAGTCAGGGTCGTCCTCATCTTCGTCCTCGTCTTCGAGGTCACCGTCTTCTTCGGTCTCTTCCTCCACATCCTCCAGATCTTCCCGAAGCTCAGCCGCCAACGGCAGTTCTTCTAGGGGCAGTTCTGGCAGAGACTCCGTCCCAGCAGTGTTATCCTCGCCTTCCTCGTTTGCGTTCGGCTCTGCGGGGGGATCCAGCGAGGGAGATGGAAAAGGCAGCTCCGGCTCCAGCGGCAAAATCTGCTGCTCTGGGGCTGGGATCCCGCCAACGGCAACTTTTTCTCCCATGTCTTTGCGGCGGGCAGCCGAGCGTTTGAGATGGATCAACCGCTGATACTCATCGGCAGCGATGTTTTCCTTCAACACGCGGGTGATGGTGGTGATGCTCACCTGAAATTGCTCCGCCAATTCCACGGCGGTCGCTGCCGAGCCGCGGTAGGCGCTAACAATTTGCTGTTGCTCTTGCTCTGAAAGTTTGCTGCGAGCCATCCCAGATCACCCAATCCAAAAGAAGCTGAGAGAAATGGTAGTGAAGAGGATCCCTAGCCAGCGGCAGTTGTCCCGCACACCCGGCTGAGGCCGGTAGCTAGCTGTTCCCGCTCCAGCCCCTTGCCGATCAACACAATTTTGGACAAGCGGGGCTCATCGGGATCCCAGTCCCGTTCCAGAAAAAGGGTTTGCCGCTGGCCTACTTGGTGAAAGATAACCCGCTGCGGCTCATCCAGAACCGACAGCACCCCCTTGGCGCGAAAAACGGTCTCGGACAAGTCTTGTAGCCAATCGCGAAAGGCTGGCAAATCCAGCGGCTGCTGCAGTTGAAAGCTCACGGATTGGATCCCGTCTTCCTCAAGGTGATGGCTGGGGTGCGCTTCAGTCTCCGCATCGGGCAGCCTAGGATCCCACAATTCCGGACGAAAGGCATGCACATCCAAGATGCGGGCCAGGGGCACCTGAGCATGGGTGGTGAGCAGGCAAGGGGCATCGGGGTTGTAGCGGCGCAGATCGAGAAGGATCCGCTCTCGTTCGGCTTCGCCGATTAAGTCCACCTTATTGAGCAACACAATGTCAGCACTGCTGATCTGGTGGGCAGCAGTTTGCGAGCGCTGGAAATTGCGCCAGTATTCGGCCCCATCCACCAACGTCACCACACCATCCAAGCGCAACTCTTCCTGAAACGTCCTCTGCACAAATAGCTCTGTTACCTGCCTGGGATCCGCTACTCCACTGGTTTCCACCACCAAGTAGTCCAATGCCTGGGCGCGCCGGAGCAGCTCTCGGGCTGCCTGTTCAAAATCGTCTCGCACCGTGCAACAGAGGCAACCATTGCTGAGCTGCATTAGCCCCTCTTCGGGCAGGTTGATCAGCTCTCCATCGATGGAAATTTCGCCAAACTCGTTGAGGATCACTCCAATGCGCAACCCATGCTCCTCCTCCAAGATGCGCTTGAGTAGGGTAGTCTTACCACTGCCCAAAAAGCCCGTCAAGAGGGTAACCGGAAGCTGAGCTTTCATTGCCAATTCGGTCTACAACCAACAAATCCTCTCTAGTTCCCCACAGGCTTTACCAAGAAAGCTGGGTTTAAAGCCCCGCCCTTCCAGGGCAGCTTTGTGCTACTTTATACGTTTGTTATAGTTATATGTGTTTATTAGCAGGGGCAGGGTAGTCAACCGCTCTCGCCTACGGCGGCGCGGAGCGCTATAAAAACCCGACAGTCTCGCGACTGGATCCAACCTAAACCAAATAGGTTTTAGTGCTGTCGCAGAACCAGAATCTCTTTCCTTCAGGCAGGGGGGATATCAACAGCTTAGCCTTAGACTTACAGCCATTTCGATTCAAACTAAGACACTGTGCCCACACCTAAACCGTTGGTCGCGTCGCCGCGTCCTCGCGTCCTCGCGTCAGCGTTGCGGAGCAATAGCCTTGCGGTTCCCGTCAGGGTGCCGTAGGCATAGCAATAGCGTTGTGAAGCAATAATGCAGGGAGTCAGAAGGCTTTTCAAGGACTCCGTCCCGCTGGCGCGACCAGTAGCCCAGGCTTCTCATCCTAGCCTGAAACAACCATAATTTCGGATCCCACTCAATGACAAGTCCAACAGAAGGATCGGCAGCTCAGCAAACGTCGGCGCCACTTCTCTGGGTGAAAGCCTCAACCACTCCCCTTGCCGAATACAGACTGCTAACCCCGTTCGGATTTTGGCGATCCCTGTAGGCGGAGCAACTCGATGGGTAGGCCATCGGGATCAGCGATGAAGGCCACCTCGTAGATTTGATTGCCGATTTGCTGCTGCTGAGGCGGGAGCAGCAGGGTGAAGGGCACTTGCGCCTGCAGATGCTCCAAATAAGCGGCCAAGGATTCCCATGCAGGCTCGATCTCCAAAGCGGGATGGTAGTAGCCCACATAGTGGGGATCCCCAAAGGGATCCGGGGCAGGCCGGGGCTCCGGCACCTGCATCAGCTCCAAGCGCCCCCAAGGACCGCGCATCCAGCAGGCCAACGTGATCCCAGCAGTGAAACGTTCTTCCACCGCAAAGCCCAGCCCCTCGTAAAAGGCGATGGAGCGAAAGATATCGGTGGTGCGAATGGAAAAATGGTGTAGTTGCATCGTCCTGTAAAGCAGCCAGATGGGGGCAGACCGCTCGGAGAATCGCCGCTGACGGCTGGTCAAGCGCAGACAGACTTGCTACGCTCCAGAAAAGTAGGCTGTCTATCTCAGAGCACCTCTTGCGGTGTACGTTAGTACCTCTTGCGGTGTACGTTGGCCCGCCCAATCCTTGGAGCGGGACGTGCGACAACCCGAGCCGATTGCTGCCAACCTCATTATGTCCAAGCTGGTTATTGTCGAATCTCCCACCAAAGCCCGTACCATCCGTGGGTTCTTGCCCGCAGGGTACGAAGTTCAGGCCTCGATGGGACATGTGCGGGATCTCCCCGATTCGGCATCTGAAATTCCAGAAGAATTGAAAGGAGAAGAGTGGAGCCGCCTAGGGGTCAATGTCCACGCCGACTTCGAGCCCCTCTACGTCATCCCCAAAGACAAAAGAAAGGTGGTCAAGGAGCTGAAAGAGGCCCTCAAGAAAGCCGACGAGCTGATCCTGGCCACCGACGAAGACCGCGAAGGGGAAAGCATTAGCTGGCACTTGCAGCAAGTGCTGCAACCCAAAGTGCCCACCCGCCGCATGGTGTTCCACGAGATCACCCGCGAGGCCATTCAGGAGGCGCTGCAAAACTGCCGTGAGGTGGATGAGCAACTGGTGCGTGCCCAGGAGACCCGCCGCATCTTGGATCGCTTGGTGGGCTATACCCTGTCGCCGCTGCTGTGGAAAAAAATTGCCCCCAAACTCTCGGCAGGGCGGGTGCAATCGGTGGCGGTCAAGCTCTTGGTGGATCGGGAGCGGGAGCGGCGGGCCTTCAAAAAAGCCTCCTACTGGGATCTGAAGGCAGAGCTGCAGCCGAGCACTGCCTCCCAGGAGCGGCAGACCGTCTTTCCGGCAGAGCTGGTGAGCCTAGCCGGCAAGAGGTTGGCCAGCGGGCAAGACTTCGACCCCAGCACTGGGCGGCTTGTCGCCGGGCGGGATGTGGTGCTGCTGGATCAAGCCCAGGCCGAAGCCCTGCGGGAACGTCTTCTGGGCAAAGCCTGGATTGTCAGCTCTGTGGAGGAACGCCCCTCCACCCGCAAACCTGCCCCTCCCTTCACCACTTCCACCCTGCAGCAGGAGGCCAACCGCAAGCTGCACTGGTCTGCTCAGCAGACGATGCGCATCGCCCAAAAGCTCTACGAAGAGGGCTACATCACCTATATGCGGACCGATTCGGTACACCTGTCGGAGCAGGCCATCCGCGCTGCCCGCGCCTGTGTAGAGTCGATGTACGGCAAGGAGTATCTCAGCCCCGAACCCCGGCAGTACACCACCAAAACCAAAGGGGCGCAAGAAGCCCACGAGGCCATTCGTCCTGCCGGATCGGAGTTTCGTCTGCCCAGCCAAACTCCCCTGTCCGGTCAAGAGCTGGCCCTCTACGATTTGATCTGGAAGCGCACTGTTGCCAGCCAAATGGCCGAGGCGCGGCAAACCCACACCACGGTACTCATTGCTGTAGAGGATGCGGTGTTCCGGGCCAGCGGCAAACGCATCGATTTTCCCGGCTTTTTCCGCGCCTATGTGGAGGGATCCGACGACCCGGAGGCCGCCCTGGAGGATCGGGAGGTGCATCTGCCCCTGTTGCGGCAGGGGGATCCCCTCCGCTGCCAGAAGCTGGAACCCGTTGCCCACGAAACCCAGCCCCCGGCCCGATATACGGAAGCGTCCTTGGTCAAGGTGTTGGAAAGTGAGGGTATTGGCCGCCCCAGCACCTACGCCACCATCTTGAATACGATCATGAGCCGTGGCTACGTCAGGTCGATGGGGAATGCCCTCGTGCCCACCTACACAGCTTTTGCAGTCACCGAGCTGCTGGAAAAATACTTTCCCAACCTGGTGAATACCCGCTTCACCGCTGAGATGGAGCAAACGCTGGACGACATCGCTTCTGGACAGGCGGAGTGGTTGCCCTATTTGCGCCATTTCTTCTTGGGCGAGCAGGGTCTTGAGGGACAGGTGAAGGCCCGCGAGTTGGAAATTGACTCCAGCCTGGCCCGCTCCATCCATCTGGAGAACTTGCCCGTCAAGATCGGCATTGGCCCCTATGGCCCCTATGTGGCGGTCGAAACCGAGTCGGGAGAGGTGCGCGCCAACCTGCCGGAAGATATTCCCCCCGCCGATCTGAGCGCAGAACACATCGCGGAGCTGATCCAGCGGAAGCAGGAAGGCCCCAAGCCCATTGCCTTTCACCCGGAAACCCAAGAGCCCATCTACGTGATCCCGCAGGGCCCCTATGGCCCCTATGTGCAGTTGGGGGAAGTTTCTGAGGACAACAAAAAACCCAAGCGCACCTCTCTGCCCAAAGGGCTGAAACCGGATCAGGTTACGCCAGAGATCGCCTTGGGGTTGCTGAGCTTGCCCCGCACCTTGGGGGAACACCCGGAATCGGGGAAAAAAGTGCAGGCCGGCATTGGCCGCTTCGGCCCCTACGTGGTCTGCGATGGCGATTTTCGCTCTCTGCCCGCCGATGAGGATGTGCTGACCATCAGCCTGGAGCGGGCGCTGGAGTTGTTGGCCCAGCCCAAGAAAGGCCGTGGGCGCGGCTCCGCCAAGCCCTTGCGGGAGCTGGGATCCCATCCTGAGGATGGCGAGCCGGTTCACCTGCACGACGGCCCCTATGGGCTGTATGTCAAACATGGCAAGGTCAATGCCTCTTTGCCCAAAGAGATCCCTGCCGAAGCGGTTACCCTGGACATAGCCCTGCAGGTGCTGGCCGAAAAAGAAGGTTCCTCTGCAGAGGTCAAGGGGAAAAGCCGCTCGACTGGCAAAGCGGGCTCCTCGGTCAGCCAAAAAGCTGCCTCCAGCAGCTCCACAGTCCAGCAGGCTAGAGATACTGTGCCGCAGAAGCGGCGTAAAGCGCAAACCACTTCCACCGGCAGCGGGATGGCCAAAGAGCCGCAAGCCCAAACCCGATCTCGTCCCACCATTGTGAAGATCACGCCCAAAGCTCGCGCCTGAGGGCAGCTTCTGTAGGGTGCGATGGCCCGAGGTCGCCTGCTTAGGGTGGCTCAAGGATCGGCTATGTAGCAGTTTTGCCGACGAAACAACTGCTCCAAGGGCCACAAGCAGCGGCCACAGCGGCTTCCCGATTGGCAATGCACCCGCATCGCTTCTGCAAACGGCAAGGGATCCTGCTGCTGGCGCTTGAGAATCTGGGCGTGTTCCAGCTCGCTGCAGTAGCAGTAGGCAGGATGGCGACGATGGGAATGCACAAGGGACATGGGAGCGAACGAGAGTTGAAGTCCGGGCCGACAACCTTCAGCTCAACGTTATCACCTGGGTGCCGGGGAAGTAGTGATTGAGAATTTGCGGCGCCGTGTAGCCCTGGTCGGCCAAGCCACGGGATCCCCACTGACACAGTCCCACCCCATGGCCGGCCCCACGATAGGTGAAAAGGTACACTTCCTGCTGGCCGGGCTTTGGCTGGAGACGTTCCCATGTGAAGCGGTTGCTGGGGAGGATCCCCCAACCCAGGGTTTGGCCAAGGCGCAGCACAAACTCTTGGCCGGTCAACAGTTGGGATCCAACGCGAATGCGCACAGGGCGACCCCAGGGATCCGACTGCACAATCTCCAGATCGCCGTTGCCCAAGGCTTGCTCCAACTCCCGTCGGCTGAGTCGGACGCTGTGAGGGCCATAGAAAGGAGAGGCACGACACCCGTCACAGATCACCCCTTGTAGGTAGGGGCGGGCGGGTGGGGCAAAAATATCCTGGTTGGCGCTGGTGTGACCGCTGCAGGTGGAGTGAAACAGAACCTCTATCGGCTGGCCGGCATGGGTTAGGATCTGCCCTCGGGTTGCCCGCACCGCAGCAGTGGTCGCCGCCGTTTCATAGGCCAGGCCACCATAAAACTGGTGGGCGGTGGAATCCTGCAATGGCCTTATCGAGGTAGAGGGCCATTCTCTTCTGGGGCCGGGGTGCAGATGGGGAATGGCCAAAGTGCGGGCCAAGATGGCTTGCGCCTGCAAGGCGGCGGCTGGCCAATCGGCAGGCATTTCGCTGGGCACCAAAGCCAGCAGATAGTCTTCCAACTTGACCCAGTTCACCAGATGCAGGCGACCTGAACCCTCAGGGCAAATCTGTACCCAACCCCGATAGCGACGCTCCTCCCCTGCGAAGGGGCGTAGGGCTCCCCCCTGTAGCCAAAGGGATCCCTGGTAGCGACGAGGCTGTCCCGGCCCGGTCAGCAGGAGCTCTTGGCGGCGCACCTGTAACTTCCAGGCACCTGTTGGAAAAGGCTGCTGATTCAAAACAAAAGGGCCAACCAGCTCCAGCTCGGCCAAGGGATCCGCACCCCAGCGGCTGAACAGCTCCACGGCCAGCCAATCTCCGCGCCCAGACGCTTGGGCCTGCCGAGAGCCTCCCCAAACAGTCCACAGGGATCCCAGCACCATTGCCCCCAACTGTCGTCGCCGCATAGGCCTCATCCGGGCATCCTCTGTCGATAGACCATTCCCCCAGAAATACTGTCAAGATGAGCTGGCCAGCAAAGGATCGTATCCCAGTTGTTGGGTAAGCCGGGCGCGGGCCAATTCCCGATATTCCCAAAAGTGTTCTCCTGCAGCGCAGAGGCCCAAATATAGGTTCAGCAGGCTCGGCTTCCGACGCCAAATCGTCCATAGCTGCCGCCAAAATTGGGCGCGGATTTCGGGATGAAGGATCCCTTGCCGCCACATGAGTTGTAGAAGCAGATGGATCCCTTTGCGGAGGGGCAGCTTCATCATTTGCCGTCGGCCATCTTTGATGCCGATATTCAGGCACTGCTGCAGGCAGCGAGACAAATATCGTGCAGGATCATACAGTTTCCAAAAACTTTCCAGGTATTCTCGGGCAATTTCCGATAGAGAACGGGTGGGAATAAAATTCATCAATGTATTTTGATCCCCAAACTCAGTAACGCCGATCCCTTCCAGCAAACGTTCCTCCTTCTTCAAGCGATTCCAGAGTTGCGTGTTTGGCAAAGCCTGTAAAATGCCTAACATCGGCTGAGGAATACCGGTTTGCTCGACAAAAGCCTGG
Organism: Synechococcus sp. M44_DOE_062; assembly: GCA_015295985.1. Taxonomy (GTDB): domain Bacteria; phylum Cyanobacteriota; class Cyanobacteriia; order Thermostichales; family Thermostichaceae; genus Thermostichus. The sequence goes on from DVDX01000013.1 coordinate 20,842, forward strand.
ATGCGATCCCCTGCTCCTGGCCGCTCTCCATCAAAGCCCAGAATAAATCCGGCATAGATCAGCAGTCCGGCCTCGTTGATCTTGCGACAGGCTTCCACCAAAGGGTGTCGGGTATTTTGTAGCTTTTGAGTCATCTGTAAGCTGTCTTGGTCTGGGGTCTCAATGCCCAAAAAGACAGCATAGAACCCCGCTTCTACCATCAACCTCATCAGCTCTTCGTCTTCCGCCAGGTTGACTGAAGCCTCTGTCATAAAGGTAAATGGATAGTTGCGCTTCTGGCTCCAAGGGATCAGCTCTCGTAAAAATCGCTTGACGTTGCGCTGATTGCCGATGAAATTGTCATCGACCACAAATACTGAGCCCCTCCAGCCCAAATCATAGAGGGCTTGCAGCTCGGCTAGCATTTGACTTGGCTCCTTGGTTCTCGGCTTGCGTCCGTAAAGAGAGATGATGTCACAAAACTCGCAATTGAAGGGGCAACCTCGCGAAAATTGGACTGACATCATGAAGTATTGATCCATGCGCAGCAGATCAAACCTCGGCAAAGGACTTTGGGTTACATCTGGCTTTTCCACAGCCCGAAAAATACCCGACTCTTGCCCAGCTTCCAAAGCCTTGACAAAGGCCGGTATGGTCACTTCCCCTTCGTCCAAAACCAAATAGTGAGCCCCAGATTCCAGGGCATCTTGCGGCACAGAAGTCGGATATGGCCCGCCCACAGCCACTTTTTTGCCCAGTTGTACAGCCTTGCGAATCAAGGCGTGAAAATCTTGTTTTTGCACCAGCATGGCTGACAAGATCACCAGATCGCACCAGTGCCAATCGGCTTCTGTTTCAGCAGCAACATTGCGATCCACAAAGCGAATCTCCCAGTGTTGGGGCAGCAGAGCAGCAACGGTGATCAAGCCCAGAGGTGGCATTAGCGCTTTTAGTCCCACCATCTCGATGGTGCGATTGTAAGACCAGAACGATTGAGGAAAACGCGGATAGAGCAACAATGCCTTCATACCAATCGGCTCCTAAATCCCGGCGCAATTGATTTCATCCTCGCCTTTTTCTCGTTTGTTTTTGATTGATTAGATAATCCCACAAGTGGCTTTGGATAAAGCTGCTGCACAAACCTTTGCAAAGTTTTCTTGTAATATCTTTTTTACGTTAGCAGTTTGGGGTTCCTGCAGGTTTCCTACAGAGGAGCTTGTGGTTCTTGGACAGCAATTGAGCAGGTAAGGCCAACAGAGCGCAGTTGCCGATAACTTTAAAGGCTAGCTGTTATCAGGGCAGCGTGTTACTGAATAAAGCATTACCGCAATTCTTTCGAGAACAGCAATATCAACCCTGGCCCCTGGCGGCTCCAGACAGAGTCAGTTCTGCACACCTTGCTCAAAAACCTGCTGAACCAAGCCACTGACGATGGAAAGTACAATCGCGCCGACGAACGCCCAACCGAAGTTATCGATATTGAAAGCGTTCCCGGCCAGCTTATCGGCAATGACCAAGCAGATGCCGTTCAAAATTAGCCAAAACAAGCCCAGGGTAAGAATTGTAATCGGCAGGGTGATCAACCGGAGAATCGGCCTGACCAAACCATTGACCAGACCAATGGCCAGAGCCGCCACCAAAGCACCACCGAACCCAGAGACATGGATCCCAGGCAAAAGCCAAGCCAGGATCATCACACTCAAGGCTGACATCAGCCAAGTGGCCAAAAGAGTTGCCATGCTCCCTCCTCTGCCCTGATGGGGCCGCGATTTTGCCCTCTATGCTAGCCGATCTGCTCAGGGATCCCTGGTGCAGAAACCTCTCCAGGGCTGTAAGTTTGTAAGGCCAAAGCATGAATGCTCTGCCCCATGTGTTCCGCCAGGGCGGCGTACACCAGACGATGTCGCTGTAGAGTTGTTTTGCCAACAAACAAAGGCGACACCACTTGAACTCGGTAGTGCCCTCCTGTCCCGCCCCCGTGGCCGATGTGAAGGTGGGACTCATCCTCTACCTGCACATGAAGAGCCTGCAACTTCTCGATCAGATGCTGCCGAAGGTAGTCGGGGGTAAGCATGGCAACCCCTCTGGATGAGATGGGATCCTCTAAGATTGAGCCATAGCCTTGGCAAAGGCTGCCTCGACCAAAGGACGCAGCTCGTTGCGGGCGTGCATCTCTTGGATGATGTCGCAACCGCCCACAAACTCCCCATCAATATAAATCTGCGGGATAGTAGGCCAGTTGGAAAACTCTTTGATCCCCTGACGGATCTCCGGATCCTCAAGGACGTTAATCGCGGTGTAGGGGAAGCCTAAACTATCCAGCACACGAACGGCGGCATAGGAAAACCCACACTGGGGCATTTCCGGGGTGCCCTTCATGTAGATAAGCACCTTGTGGGTACGGATTTGTTCACGGATTTTCTCTTCCAAAAGGGGATCCAGCATGGTGTTCAACCACTATAGCGACAACAGCCGATAGGCAAACCAACATCCTATCGAGATCTCATTTTCGTTCACTTCTAACCTGCTTGGCACTCTCCCCACGGCCAGACCGAGGGATTCTTTTTCTCAATCACCAGTACCCCCATCATGCCCCAAGCCAGGGGGTAGAACTTGGCGCTGGCAAACCCTGCCTGCAGGGCCATTTGTCGTTGCTCTTCTCCAGAGGGGAAGCGATCTAGACTGGGATCGATGTAGGCATATTCGGATCCCAGACCTAGGGTTTTGGCCTGGGCAACCACCTGGGTGTTCAAGTACCAGCGCTGAAATTGCTCGAAAAGAGGGATCCCTGTGGGACGGTGAAAATCCAAAATGGCGGCACGACACCCCGGCTTCAGTACTCGCCCAATCTCTCGCAAGGCTTGGGGAATATCGGTTACGTTGCGCAAGCCGTAGCCCATGGTAATGGCATCAAAGCTATTGTCGGGAAAAGGCAAGGCCAAGGCATCTCCCAGAACCCACTCCAGGGAGTAGCCGGGGAACAGCCGGGAGCGACGCCGGGCAATGTCCAGCATGGCGGGAGAGAAATCTAGGCCCACCACATGTCCCCTTCTTCCTACTCGGCGGGCCAACTGCAGAGCCAGATCGCCGGTTCCACAGCACAGATCTAGAGCATGTCTTCCTGAGCTGGCGCCCGACCAACGCACGGTCATACGCTTCCAAACCTGATGGAGACCCAGGCTCAAGGTTTGGTTGAGGGAGTCGTAGTGGGGAGCAATGCGGTCAAAGAGCGCTCGGATTTCCTCAGGCTGTTTAAAGGTTGGGCTAGGCACCGGTTCTCAACTCCATCTCCTGTTCCCCGTATCCTACAGACTTCATTCCTCTGTAACGCTACGCAACCGGATCCCTGGTTCGAAGCCAAAGGAAGAGAGGTGTTACGGCGGCACCGGGATCCCACTGGCCCCTACTCGGTGGCGACGGCTGGGGTAATCGGCCAAACTCAGGGACAGGGATTGGGATCCAGCCAGGCTGGAGGCTGGGATGCGGATGGTTCCTTGGAAGACTTGGCTGTTGGGGGGCAGCTCCCCCGGCAAACCCTGGGTGAGGGCGTTGATCGACCGTCCGTTGTTGTCGGTAATGTTTAGGAAGCTGTAGAGAAAGCGCACCGTCTCTGGCGAGTTGTTCTGCATGGCCACATTCAAGACCACTTGGCTTCCCTCGCGACGAACCGAGAGCACCTGCATAGAGACCTGTCCACTGGCGGCAATGGGTGCGGGGGGCGGAGGCGGTGTGGACACTGGCGGGGCAAGGACTCTGTCCTGCTGACGTAAACGGGGAGGTGGAGGAGATGGGGTGGCGGGGCGAGGAGTTGGCGATGGGGCTGCCGCCAATTCAGGAGACACTCTGGGGGTGATCGTGGGGGTGGGAGTTGTAACCGGCCTGGGCGTTGGGGTAAAGAGGGGGGTGGGAGTCGGGGGCGGGCGAAGGCTGGCTTGGGCTGCTGTAATCACCTCAGCCTCGTTCAGCAAGGGCACCGTACGGGGATCCCGAACTTCGCGGGAGCGAGAAGCCTGGCTAGAGCCGGTGACAGGAGAAGAAACGCCGGATAGGGCTCGCTGGCCAAATAGGTAGCCCAGACAAGCACTCAACACCGTTGTGAAGAGAAATGCGCTCACCCAAAACAGCACCCCCGAGAATGTGGAGGCAAACTCCTGAGACAGTTTGGCCGGTCTACGCAAAGGCTGTTAACTCCTGCTGCTGGTTCGCTTACCTATGATACGAAAGTGGCAGAGAAGCTATGGGTTCTCGAGTGGGGCAGAGTTTTTGCGCTGTTGCCCATAGGCCTGTTGCGGGGCGCTGTCTAAGTTGGGCAACCGCTCCCCCAGCCACCAACCCGGATCTTCCCAGCTCAGGGATCCCAGCCATTTCTCGGCTCGATCCGCCAGCACCAATGCCAACAAGACGGGGGCAGTGGTGATCCCTAGCGCTAGGCTGAGCCAGAGCGGTTGAGAAGATCGAGAAGAGGCTGAAGAAGCCTTTTGTGCAGGCGGCGATATCGGCTTGGGATCTGTCATGGTTGGGCTTTTGAGCCTGAAGTTCAAGTGCGCTGTTGTTAGGTTAAACTCAAGCGTCAGTGGATTTCCAGGGTAATGTCGATTGTGCTGATCTGTGGCCCTGTGCGCTCCGGCAAAAGTCGGCTAGCAGAGGGTTTGGCTGCAGCTTCGGGCTTGCTGGTCGTCTACCTGGCTACCGGGCCAAAACCCGATCCTGAGACTGACCCAGAGTGGGCAGAGCGCGTTCAACAGCACCGGCAACGGCGGCCTTGCAGTTGGCAGACGTGGGAAACCGGGAGGGACTTGGGAGCAGAACTGCAAAAGTTGCCCCAGCCCTGTTGTGCGCTGGTGGATTCGCTGGGGGGATGGGTGGCGCAGGGCCTAGACTGTCCCTCTTCAGAATGGGATCCCTTGGTGGAATCCTTCTTGGCAGCCTTGCAAAGCTGTGGGGGGGAGATTCTCCTGGTGTCTGAAGAGGTGGGCTGGGGGGTGGTGCCCGCTTATCCCATGGGGCGGCGCTTTCGGGATCGGATGGGAGAACTCACCCAAAGGCTGGCTCCTCTGGCTGACCAAGTGTTTTTGGTAACGGCAGGTTTTGCCCTCGATCTCACCCGCCTAGGGATCCCGGTGGCAGGCAAGATGGAGCAGAGCTGAGATAAGCTGCATTTGCAAGCCAGATAGCCGTGTTGCCGTGCCGATTACCTTCTACCTTCCCGCCAAGGCCATTCAAACTCTGGATCTTACCCCCGGCCATGAGCTGGTGAAAACCCTAATGGCCGATCCTGTGCGTGCTGCCCAGCAGGTGCAATGCGCCATCGATTGGCCGCGCAGCCCTGAGGATCCACGGGAGCTGTCCGAGATCCCGGAGGTGCGCCTGTGGTTTATTCGGTGGGATACGGTCTATCCCTGGATGCCCTACTTCCTCAATTGGCGCCAAGGAGAACTGGCCCGCTACGCGGCTATGATGGTGCCCCACCAATTCAACCCTCGGGAGGGCATTGTTTACAACCCAGAAGCCCTGGAGATCTTTGTCTATCAGAAGATCTTTGTGTTGATGCGGTGGTTTAAGCAGCAGAACCTGGGATCCGTCTCCATGCTGCGGGATATGGCTTTGGTGTTTGGCTTCGAAATCCAGCCGGAGTTTCTCACCCTATGGGAAGCAGAGCCATGAAGGTGATGGTGGCCGACACCTGGCCAGGGATCCCAGGAGCTACAGCAGTGGCCGACGCTTGGCAGCAGGTGGTTCAACGCCCTTGGGGCCGGCTCAGGGTGGATCCCAACCCTTCGGAAGCTCAGCTCAAGGCCCTCTGGCAACAGCTCTCCGAGTGGGCAGGAGAACGAGATCCCCTACTGGTTTTGCCGGGCAGCGTTGCCGATCCCCTAGGGCCAGGCCAAACTTGGGCGGATCTGGCCCATGCGTGGGGGTTGAGCTTGCTGTTGACGCTGCAACGGGAGGCTGCCCTGAGCCAAGCTGCTGCTTTTGCCGCCCTGTTGCGCCAAGCCAAGGCCCACGCTTTGGGGTGGGTGCTGATTGGATCCCTGCCCGAAACTAGGGATCCCCAAGCTTTGGCAGAGCTGGATGCAACCTTGATCCCACGCCTGGAAGCCCAAGTGGGAGTACCGGTGTTGGGGAGAATGGCTCTTGATGGACAGATTCTCTGGGATACAGATGCCCTGTGGCTCTGCAACGCCACATCATAACTAAGCAACTGAGGGCCACTCGCTGATCCCTGCCGCTCCACTCGGAAGATAGGTGAAACTGCCTTGCCGCTAGGGGAACAACAATAAGAAAATCCCCCAGCCTATGCTAGGGGATCTTGTGGGGTTGTGGAACTGTCAGGTTAAACCCTCAGCCCCGCACCGCAG
>DVDX01000026.1 GCA_015295985.1 Synechococcus sp. M44_DOE_062
AACGTATAGGATAAGACATGAGAGATAGCCGTGAATCAGTTTCTAATGAAGCTATCTGCACAGAAAACTGACCAACCCTAGTTTGCCCTGGGATCCCACCTTTTGCCCATAACATTCTGCGGGATTGTATGGAAAGGATGGCCTGGGATCCCTTTTTTGGGGTTGGCGGGGATGGATCCCTTTGGAGCTGAATGTTCTGGGTTGGTATCTTGGATCCCTGATTGATCTGGAGCTGGATTTAGCGGGTTTCTGGATAGCGGTGGTAGATTTCCAGAATTTCGCTGCGTCCTCGGTTAAAGGCAGCCACCACTTGCGGATCAAAATGGCTGCCGCTGTTGTCTTCTACAAACTGAAAGACCTCATCCAGAGCCCAGGCTTCTTTGTAGGGGCGGCGGCTGGCCAGGGCATCGAATACATCGGCCAAGGCCACAATCCGTCCTTCCAGGGGGATCCCTTCTCCTTTGAGGCCGCGCGGATACCCACTGCCGTCGAACTTCTCGTGGTGGGTAAGGGCGATGATGGCGCTCTTTTGCATCAGCTCGGAGTCGGACTTGCTGAGAATTTCGTAGCCGATCTCAGGGTGGCGGTTCATGATCTGCCGCTCTTCTGGGGTCAGACGCCCCGGCTTTTGCAAGATGGCATCCGGGATCCCGATTTTGCCCACATCGTGCATGGGACTGGCGTAGAAGATCAGCTCTTGCTCATGGCTGGATAGGCCCAACTGTTTGGCGATGATGCGGGAGTAGTTGCTCATCCGCTTCAGGTGAAAGGAGGTATCTTGATCCCGGTATTCTGCCGCCAGAGACAGACAGAAGATGGTCTCGAAGTGGGCAGATTTGAGTTCTTCCCGCAGTTGGACATTTTGATAGGCAACTGCCGCCTGGGAGGCCAAGGCTTCTGCCACGCTGACTTCCAGCTCAGAAAAAGGTTGACTCCACTCGGCCACCCGGTCAGGAGCTAGGGAGGTGGGGTGATCCGGCTTTAGGCGGTTCAACAGTTGCAGGGCACCGAGGATCTTGCCTGAGGGATCCCGCATCGGCACGGTGAGCAAGGAGCGGGTGCGATAGCCGGTCTGCCGATCCACCTGTGGGTTAAAAGCGTAGGGCCGATCGGTGGGCAGGTGGTAGACATCCGGCAAATTCAGGCTCTCCCCGGTGAGCACCACGTAGCCCACAATGCTGGAAGGACTGAGGGGCAGGCGCAGATCCCGCAGCTCCTCATGGCGGTTGACCACGAAAAAGCGCAATTCTTCTCCCTCTCGGATGAAAAGGCTGGCCCCATCACAGTGGGTCAGTTCTCGGGCTTGAGCAACGATCAACTCCAGCAGCCGCCCCAGATCCGTTTCTGAGGAGAGGGCAATCCCCACCTGGATCAGACGCTGGCTAAGGCGTAAGGCATCTGAGGCATCGAATTCGGTTCCGTCAGGGTGAAGGCTGAAAGAGGTAGACAGGCTCATAGCAGGGTTGGTCAGAAGCGTTCGCATGAAGCGTTCACAATAAACAATGGCAGAGTCATTCGCGGAGAGCCACTTGCCCGCAAGAATCCTCCTGCCGCCGGCTAGGTATCTGCGACCAGCAGCCCAAAAACACACCGGCACCACTCAAAGCAGCGATGCTTTACTTTAGCTCCAGGAGGGGGAAACGCTGTGACCCAGGTCAAGCCTAAGGGAACCGATGAGATCTCCCTGCAGCTCGTTGTGGGTCTGGGCAATCCCGGCCCTCAATACGCCAATACCCGCCACAATTGCGGCTTTATGGTGGTGGATCGGCTGGCGCAGCGCTGGGGGATCCCGTTGGTTTTGGAGAAGCGATTCCAAGGTAGCTACGGAGAAGGGTTTGCCCTGGGGGGGAAGCGGCGCTTGCTCAAGCCGGAAACCTACATGAACCGTTCCGGCCAATCGGTGCGGGCGGTGCTGGATTGGTACAAGTTAGATCTCGCCTCTGTGCTGGTGGTGTACGACGATATGGATCTGCCGCTGGGTCGTCTGCGCCTGCGGGGATCCGGTTCTGCCGGTGGGCACAACGGCATGAAGTCCATCATTCAGCACTTGGGGAGCGAGGCGTTTCCGCGGCTGCGTTTGGGGGTGGGCAAACCCAAGGGCAGCCAAGATGTGGTCGGGCATGTGTTGGGTGGATTTGCTCCTGCAGAACAAGAGGTACTGGAGCGGGTGTTGAATACGGCGGTAGAGGCCGTGGAGTGCTGCTGGCAAGAGGGACTGATGACAGCCATGAACCGGTTTAATCCTCTGGATCTGTCTGGGCCATTGTCTGATCCGGAGGGATCCAATCCTGCACCGGGCCAAGGCGAGGCTTCCCCTTGAGGAGCAGCTGGTCTTTTTGCTTATGCACATGGATGGGAAGTTCATACTCCGGATAAGTGTTAATTATCTGGACTATCTACCGATGGAACTGGAGCAGCCCACAAAACTCCAATCTCGAAAGCGGGACAAAGTCCTCTCCATCAGATCCAAAGGATCGGCAAGATCGGCGGGGTAGGGCGGGGCTTATGTAGATCCCGATCCTTTGCAGATCCTTGGTATCGGGTGGGTTACGGAGTGGGTCGCCGCCACCCCGTCCAGAGGTTCTCCAGCAGGCCAATCCCCTGCACCAAGAGGATCCCCAAAGCTGCCGCCGCCAGCATGATCACCCACAACCCCACCAGGTCGCCGTAGTAGGAACGGCTCAACAACATCGGCCCCAACCCTGCAAAGCTGACAATCGAAATCTCTGCCACAATGGCCCCCACCAGAGCCATCGCCGCCGCAACCTTCAGGCTGGTAAACACCATCGGCATAGCCGCCGGGATCCGCAGCCAGCGAAAGACCTGCAACGGGTGGGCATGGTAAGTGCGCATCAAATCCAATTGCAGAGGCGGCACACTGCTCAACCCCTTGGCAATGCCAATTGACAGCGGAAAAAAAGCAATGTAGGCGGCCACGATTGCTTTCGGCAACAGGCCCCGCACCCCATATTGCCCCCGCACCACCGCCAGCACCGGCGCCAAAGCCACAATCGGCACATTCTGGGAAGCAACAATCCAGGGAAGCATCATCCGCTCAAAAGCCCGCGAAAACACCAACGCCACTGCTGTCGCCCACCCCACCAGCAAAGCCAGCCCCAACCCCACCAGCGTTTCTGCTGCCGTGACCAGAGCGTTATACCCAAGCGTGCTCGTGGAAGTAAGAGGCAACGCCATATTGCTCAAGCCCTCCGCCAATTGCCTCAACGAAGGCAAAATCGGGTTGCGCAGTAGTCGAGCACACTCCCTGACCGTGCTGCAGTCTGCAGTGCCCTGCTCCAAGAGGCGCTGCGCCGCCGGTCTGTTCACCCAAATCGCCAAGGGATCCCAAATCAGCAGCAATAGGATCCCTGTCAAGAGGGTCGGTAGCCAGCGTTCACTCAGCGCGCCCAGAAGACATCTCATCAGCAGTCCTCGCAGCAGACGGAAGATAGAATCCCAACCTGTTCACAAAAGCACAGGACGGAGTCCTTTCGTGCTCGCGATGGCGGTGCGGAGCACCTGAGCGGGACAGAATCCTTAAAGCATAGCCCCTGCCCCATCCACCCTTGTGCTTCATCGAAAACCATTCTGTTGGCATCAGCAGGATGGAGTCCTCATAAAGTGTCAATGCAGGCATTGCAAGCAGATCGCAATGAGGGTTAGCCTTTGTAACAGTCTTCTGGCAGAGCGATGGCCTGGGCAGAGCCGCTCTGCTTGCGCTAACCCAAGACAAAAGCAGTCCACCTGAGGTTGAGATCTTGCTGTTGAATTGCTGGGATCCCGTGTTGCTGGCCGTTGAAGCCGCTGCCCCCATTGAAGGGGCTGCCAATCTTTCGCCCCTAATCCTGGTAGCGGTACTGATGGCTCTGGTGGTCATCTATCTGGCCAGCCGTATTGCCGGAGAAATTGCCGTTCGCCTAAGCTTTCCCCCCGTGTTGGGAGAGCTACTGGGGGGCGTCACGGTGGGAGCCTCCGCGCTGGGGTTGCTCGTCTTCCCAGAGGGACAAGTTTCCGGCCAAGAGCTGTACACCTTAGCTCAATCCTCAGCATTGATGCAATTTTTGCAAGCCACTGCCGGCCTCGACGAGGGATCCCTGGTGCAGGTGTTCTCATCCCAAAGCGAGATCATCGACATCCTCTCCGAGATCGGGGTGCTCATCCTCTTGTTTGAAATCGGCCTCGAGTCGGATCTGGCCGAGCTGTTGCGGGTTGGCCCTCAAGCCGCAGCCGTAGCCGTCATTGGGGTCGCTGTGCCCTTCCTGGCCGGAACGCTGGGCCTGCTCTACCTGTTTCATGTGCCCGTTATCCCCGCTGTGTTTGCCGGCGCTGCCCTGACAGCAACCAGCATTGGTATTACTGCCCGCGTCTTGGCTGAGCTGCAAAAACTCACCTCCCCAGAAGGACAGGTGATCATCGGTGCCGCGGTCTTGGATGACGTGTTGGGCATCATCATCTTGGCTGTGGTGGCGGGCTTGGCCAAAAACGGAGAAGTCAACCTTTCCGATATCGGCATCATCATCCTTAGTGCCATCATCTTCTTGGTCGGCTCCATTGTTTTGGGGCGCCTTCTCAGCCCCTACTTTGTAGCCCTTCTTAACAGCCTGAAGACCCGAGGTAACCCCCTTCTGCCCGCCCTCGTGCTGGCCTTTCTGCTGGCTTATGTGGGGCAAATCATTCATCTAGAAGCGATTTTGGGCGCTTTTGCTGCTGGCCTGATCTTGGCCGAAACCGAGAAACGGCAAGAGCTGGAAGAACAGATCAAGCCCATTTCCGACCTACTGGTGCCCATCTTCTTCGTCTGTGTTGGGGCCAAAACCAACCTTGCCGTACTCAACCCTACCCTCCCCGCCAACCGAGAGGGGCTGATCATTGCCGTCTTTTTGATCGGAGTGGCCATTGTCGGCAAGCTGGCAGCAGGCTTGGGGGCCTTTGGCAAGCCGGGCATCAATCGCTATGCCATTGGGGTGGGCATGATTCCCCGGGGTGAGGTGGGCCTGGTGTTTGCCGGCGTGGGAGCCGCCAGTGGAGTTCTCTCCGATGCCCTCGATGTCAGCATCATCGTCATGGTGATTGCCACCACCTTTGTCGCTCCCCTCTGGCTGCGGGGAGTATTGATCGGGGAAGCCAACTCCCCCCCTTCCCTCCTGGACTTGCAGGCAGAAGCGTCAGAGCAAGACCACAAAGACGGTGCCGAACTCCCAGACTCAGAACGGGTGGGCATCCCCGAGGGTTAAATTATCTCAGCTTTCCCCTCAAAAGCCCCCAGAGGGTCTGGAACAGCAGCCGCAGCGGATGGCGACGTTGGGGTTTCACGTCTTTAATTTTCTCCGTCTCTTGGGGCAAAATGGCCTGCATCGAGGGCGGATCAAACCGCTGCATCGCTGTGGAGCGTCGATCCACCACCTCCGCCTTCACGCTGCGAAAGCTTACCGACTGGAGATACTGCTGAAAATCTTCGTCCGACAACCGGCGAATGCAGTACTGCATCCGCACCTGATCCCCCAACAGGATCTGATCCCCATCCTTGAGATCCCAGCTCAGACATCTCTGCCCATTCACCGAGATGCCGTTGGTGCTGCGCTTGCCATCGATATTGCCGTCCAACAGCCGGTAGGTATATTGGCCATCCTTGTGAGGTAGCCGCAGCAGCAGCGCGTGTTGCCGAGAAACTGCCGCCGAATCGATCACAATCGCATTGCTGGGATCCCTGCCAATAGAGTAGGTGGCAGCGCTGAGGGCCACAGCCCGCCGTCCCTGCTCATCATCGATCACCAACACATGCCAGATTTGGGATGGGGAAGACTTTGCATCGGTAGCCATTGCCTGGGGCCTTGGGTTGGAGCTGGGTTGACCGTCGAAGTGGCAATCTAGGCCCCTTTCGCATTAGCGGGCTGGAAGCCACACCTCAGCCATTACCCAACCCTCGGTGAACCGCTGTGGAGAGAAGGTTCACAAGGGAGACTCGGCAAGAGAGGGGCTTTCCCTCATAATAGTAAGGCAGAGTTTCTGCAAAAAGAGAAGAAAAAGGGATAGCTGAACAGTGAACACGACTCCAGCCCCAACCCTCCTCGAAGCCCTTCCCCCGATCTACCCCGGCGTTGCCGTCCGGGTCATCAACCCCAACGACACCTACTACTGCTTCGAGGGACAGGTACAGCGGGTTACCGACGACCATGCCGCTGTCCTCTTTGAAGGCGGCAACTGGGATAAATTGGTCACCTTCCGCCTCACAGAATTGGAAGTGGTGGACAAATCCCGCCCCTAGCCCTGCTCTCCCCAGTCCCTTTTGGAACTTCCCCATGCGCAGCCATTGGCAGGAACCTTTCCTCTGGATCCATGCCGCTGGGATCCTCATCTTCCCCTTCTGGGTAGGGCTGACCCTGATTGGGTTGGCCACAGGGGATCCCCTCCTGCCGGTGGGGGTAGAGCAAGCCTGGGTGGCCCTGGTGGGGATTGGGCCAGTCTTTGCCATGCAGTGGCGTAAACCGTTTAACATCTTCAGCCTGTTGGTGGCCTCTATCCCCCCGAAAGAACTCACTCCCGACCAGCGCCGCATCTTGGCCGCCTTCCTCAGCCCTGAACACAAGATCTTGACACTGTTGGCAGCAATCCTGATGCTGGAAGTCGGTGAGCGCCTCTACGACTTTGCCCCCCTCTTTGCCCCGCTCACCCCTGGCAACGGCACCCGTCTGGCCGGACTGGCCATAGCCGCCTTTGGGTTTTGGGGATCCAACCTATTCCTGCAGATCCCCATTGCAACGATACGGGTACTCCTCCTCAGCGAGCCGGAGCTGGCTCAAATGGATCCCGTTCCCGTCGAGGAGATTGAAAGCCACTTCTCCGTCATCGGCGATCGCCGCAGTCCACTCCTGCAACGGCTGCTGCACCGCATCTCCAGCCAGGATTTAGAAGGCACCCCGAGAGACCAAAAAGACAAGATTAAAAGCAGAGCGGCAGAAAACCCACAGCTCGAATCCGAGAAGTAGGATCCCGCCGGAAAAGGCGCCAGGCCGATCCCTGAAACTCCACCCAATCCCACCTGAGGCAAGCTTCTGCAAAAGCTGTAGTTCGATGTTAGATTGGAAGCAACCCAGAATCGTGAAATCGAACCATCGGCATTCCCCTGAGCTTCGAGGCTACCGCACCGGCAATGGCGAGCAACTTTTCTTTCCGCTTCAGACAATTTACCCAACGCCTCAGAGAAACCACCCAACTTCCCCAGTTTTTTACCGAGCAAGCCGCCAGTGAAACCCAAAACCTCGCTCGGGAGTTGGCTTTGGTCGGGGAATACGCCACCCAGCTCAGCCAGGTGGTGATGGAGGTGGACTTTCTCAACCAGCTCTACACCCGTCTTTTGAACGAGCGGGAAGTGTTGCAGCAGGAAAAAGACAACTTGGAAGCCCGGGTCTTTGAGTTGCAGCAGGAACGCAACGAGACGGAGCCCCAGGTGATGTATTTGCGAGAGCAGCTAAGCCAGGCCAGCTTTCAACTGGAACAAACCCAAAACCGCGAACGCAGCCTCAGCGAGCGAGAACGACAGTTGTCGGAAATCGTAGCCCAACTGGAGCGCCGGCGGGCTGTACTCAATCAAGCCATCGAAAACCTCACCAACCAAGAGGCCGATTACACCGTTCGCACCAAAGAACTGGAGGCGGTCGTCCAAGAAAACGAAAAGAAAGCCAAGCAGTACCTGGAAGCTGCCAACCACTACCGCGCCTACCTGGAAGAGCTCAATGCGCAAGTGCAAGAAACGCAAGCCAAGCTGAGAAGCCTTGGTGTCGAGCCCAAGCCCGCCGACCTGCCTCGACTTGAGGATCTGGAAAAACCCACCCCCATCCCAACACCGCCCCCTGCTTACACGCCCCCTCTCCCCCAACAGCCCCCCCCATCCCAGCAGAGTGGCTATTGGTCAGATAGTCCCTTCGACGACGACCCCTGGGGATAGACCGTCCTGCCAGGATCTATAAGCCAGCTTTGCGACAAAGCTCAGTCCTCTCTGCCCTAACCGGCCTTGGGAGGAGCTGGGTGGTCACATACCCTGGAAGAAACCTGTTACAAGGGATCCGCAGGAAGATCCTCAGGATTCGCACGGGGATCCCGAGCCTCGATATTCAATCCAATCTGTTTCCTGCCCAGCCAAACCTATGGAACCGACCCTGCCGGACTTACAAGCCCTTAGCCAATGGGATCGACAGTTCTGCCAGTTTGCTGAGCAGCAACAGCTCCTCAAGCCCAAACAACTGGCTTTGGCTCTAAAGATCCAGCGGCAGCAGCACGGCCCTCTAGCCTTGATCCTCTGGCAGTTGGGCTTTGTGGGCCTGCAACACCTGGCTCAGTTCTGGGAAAAAATGCCCACGGGAGCCGAGCCCGAACTGCTCGAAGATAGAGCTTTCGGTGGATAAGAGAGCAATGGAACGAGAGCCTCCCCAACCTTGTGCAAAAGCACTTGAAATCTTCGCAGTCCAGAACTAAGGCATAGAGTCACTTCAAGTTAGATTAAGACACTTCCCAACTACTCTGCGCTGCTCCCACCACGACTGGCCCCAACCCCTCTCCCCAAGGAAGAGAAGAGCTAGGGGGAATGCAACAGAACAGTTTCATTCCTAATACTTTTTCTCCACCAGAAGAGAAGAATCAAGCAGATCCCTCTTGCTACCTACCCATCGCTGTCGTAGCCAGGCAGTAGCTCTTTGGGATCCTCCGGCGGGGGCAAATGCGCCAGATCCACAGGCGAAGGGGATCCCCCAAAAATTCGCGCCTGGATCCCTTTAATCACCAGGTAGAGCACCGGCACAACCAGCAAGCTGAGCATCGTCGAAACGAGCATACCACCGATCACCGCCGTGCCCAGCGACTGGCGGCTGGCTGCCCCTGCGCCCGTGGCCGTTGCCAGAGGGAAAATACCCAGGATGGTGCTCAGGGCAGTCATCAGAATGGCGCGGAAGCGCGTCTCGGCTGCTTGAGTGGCAGCTTTGAGCAGCGGGATCCCCTGGGCAACCAACTGGTTGGCAAACTCCACAATCAAGATAGAGTTTTTGCTAGCCAGCCCAATCAACATCACCAACCCCACCTGGCAGAAGATGTCGTTGGCCAAGCCCCGCAGCAGTTGCGCCGAAAGAGCCCCCAAAACCGCCAGCGGCACCGCCAGCAAAATGATCAAGGGATCCACATAGCTCTCAAATTGCGCCGCCAGCACCAGAAAAACGAACACCAAGCCCAAAGCAAAGATCAGCGGCGCCTGTCCTCCCGACTCGATTTCTTCCAGCGACAGGCCCGACCACTCGAAGCCAAACCCCTGCGGCAGCAACTGGGCAGCCAGCGTTTCCATTGCCCGAATCGCTTGCCCTGAACTGAAGCCCGGCAGGGGGCTACCTTGAATCTCAGCAGAACGGAAAAGGTTGAAGTGGTTAATGAGGGCCGGGCCAGTGGTTTCCTCCACCTGCACCAAAGTGCTCAGCGGAACCAATTGCCCCTGGCCCCCGCGCACGTAAAACTGGCCGATGCTCTCTGGGTTGGCCCGGAAGATCTGATCTGCCTGCACATAGACCCGGTAATTGCGGTTGAACAGGTCGAAATCATTGACATAGGTGCCCCCCAGCAGCGTTTGCAGCGTGCCGAAGACACTTGACAGAGGGATCCCCAGCAACTGGGCCATGTCCCGATCCACCTGTACTTCCAGCTGCGGCGAATTGGCGTTGAAAGTGGGCGGGTTAATCCGCAGGCCCAAGGGGGGTTGGCCCGGCTGGGGCGGCGAGTTGCCCACAAAAAACAGAGTGTTGGCCGTCTGCTCCAACAGATTGAAATCGTTGACCCCCCGATCCTGAAGTTGGAAGGTAAACCCACCGGTAACCCCCAAATCTGGAATAGCCGGCGGCAAGATCGGGATCACCAACGAGCGGCTGATCCCACCCAAAAAAGGCCCAAATAACCGGTCGACAATCGCTTGAGCCGATTGCTCCGGTCGCCGTCGCTCTTCCCAAGGTTTGAGGCTGGCAAAGATCAGCCCATTCCCCGGCGAGGGCCCAGTAAAGCTGAAGCCCCCCACCACCGCCACGTCCTCGATCTCCGGGATCCCCTCCAGAACGGCTGTGGCTTGCCGAATCACCCCGTCGGTGTAGTGGAGGGAGACCCCCGGCGGCCCCTGCACAATGGTGATGAAAAAGCCCTGATCTTCATCCGGCACAAACCCCGTCGGCACAATTTGGAACAGCCAGTAGGTGAGGCCCAAACAGGCAACAAATCCGGCCACCACCAACAGCCGCAGCTTCACCACCAGCCCCAGCAGGCGGCGGTAGACCGCTCGGATCCCTTCCACCGACTGGTCAAACCAACGCAGCAGCCAAAACATCTCTCCTGAGCGGGGACGAATCAGCAGCGCCGACAACGCCGGGGCCAACGTAATGGCATTGAACGTGGACAAAGAGACCGCTACCGCAATGGTGACGGCAAACTGCTGATAGATGCGACCGCTGGTGCCGGGAAAAAAGGCAATCGGCAGGAATAACCCCAACAGCACCAACGTAGTAGCGATCACCGCCCCCAACACCTCATTCATCCCCGCCGAGGCCCCCTGCAGAGGCCGCATGCCGCGATCACGGATGTAGCGGGAGATGTTTTCCACCACCACGATGGTATCGTCCACCACCAGACCGGTGGCCAGAGTTAGGCCAAACATGGTCAGAGTGTTGATGGAAAAGCCAAACAGGCGCACAAAAGCAAAGGTACCCAGCAGTGCTACCGGGATGGTGATGGTGGGAATGAGGGTGATACGCCAATCCTGCAAAAAGATAAACAGCACCAGCACCACCAAGCCGATGGCCTGCAGCAGAGTGAAAATCACCTCCTGCACCGACTCGGTAATGAATAGGGTGGCATCGAAGGGGATCTCGTAGATCAAACCGGGCGGAAAGTTGCGGGAGAGCTCCTCCAACGTCTGCTCCACCTGCCGCGAGACCTCCAAGGCATTCGCATCCGGCTGCTTGGTGATGGCGATCCCTACCGCCTCCTGCCCCCCGATGCGGAAGAACGTATCGTAGCTTTGCGCTCCCAGCTCCACCCGGCCCACATCGGCAATCCGCACCAAGCTGCCATCAGGGTTGGCCCTGAGGACGATCTGGGCAAACTCTTCCGGCTGGGAGAGCCGCCCCGTGGCCTGGACGCTGATCTGAAACTCCTGATCCGGCGGGCTGGGTTGGCTGCCAATTTGGCCGGCAGGCACCTGGATATTCTGCTGGCGCACCGCGTTCACCACATCCAGAGCCGTTAGCCCATAGCTGGCCAAGCGCGTTGGATCCAGCCAAATGCGCATGGCGTAGGTGCGCTCCCCAAAGATGATGACATCGCTCACGCCCCGGATGCGCCGCAAAGCATCCCGCACAAACAGCTCTGCGTAGTTGCTCAAAAACAGCTCATCATATTCCCCTGCCTGCGAACGCAGCGCCACCACCTGCACAAAAGCACTGTCGCCGGCTTTTTGGACGCTGACGCCGTTTTGGATCACCTCTGCCGGCAGTCGGCCCTGGGCCCGGGCAACTCGGTTCTGCACATCCACAGCCGCTATGTCCAGATCCCGATCGGGGCTGAAGGTAACAGTGATTTGGCTGGTGCCGTTGCTGCTGCTCACTGAAGAGAGGTAGCGTATACCCTCAACGCCGTTGATCTCCTGCTCCAGCACGTTGGTCACCGTCGTCTCCACCGTCTCGGCATTGGCCCCAGGGTAAACGGCGGTCACCCTCACCGCCGGCGGCGCCACCTGCGGGTAGTAATCCACCGGCAGTAGGGGAATGCTCACCGCCCCCACCAGCACAATGACGATGGAGCAGACGGTGGCAAAAACAGGACGGCGAATGAAAAAATCAACGAACATAAGTCAGGGATTCACTGCGATGATCGGTTGATCGGGGTGCTCTTTATCTGCAAATCCAAATCAAAGATCGGATGACCGGGACAAGAGGGATTGCTAACATCACAGCCTCTACTGGGGCGGGGATCCCCCCTCTCCACCTTGTTGTTGCCTCATCTGCTGAAGGAGCACTTCATCAATAATCGGTGCGCCATCGCGGATTTTCTGCAGGCCGGTCAGCACAATTGGCTCATTGGCCTCTAGGCCCTCCAGCACCTCATAGCTGTTCCCGCGGATGGATCCCAGCCGTACCGGCCTTTGCACCGCCACCGCCCCCGGGGGCATGCCCTCTGCTGGCGGCTCCGTTGTTTGCACCGTGTAGACAAAGGTTTGCGCTCCCAAGCGGGCCACCGCCGCCACCGGAATCAGCAAGGCCGGTCGCTCCTCCCAGATGACACGAGCCCGCACAAACTGCGCCGAGCGCAACTGCCCGGCTGGATTCTCCAGAAGAGCCTTGGCCAAAACTGACTGCGTGCTGGCTTCCGCCTCGGGAGCAATAAAGGAGATCTGGCTGGTGCCGATCACCTCGCCGCGGCTGTCCAGGAGCTGCACGGGGGTGCCGATGCGCAGTTGCGGGGCCCGCTGCAGAGGGATATTGAGGTTGATCTCCAGCGCCTGGGCTTGGCTCAGGGTAGTCAAAACCGTTTGAGGCGTTACATAGTCTCCCTGCCTCACCAAAACATCCCCCACAATGCCCGCAAAGGGAGCCGTGACCTGGAAAAACTGCAATTGCACCTGCTGCCGCTCCGCCTCTGCCTGGGCCCGCTGCACTTCTCGCTCTGCCCGCAAGATTGCCGCCTCCTGAGCGCGGATCTGCTCCTGCTGCGCTGCCAAAGCCGCCTCCGCCTGGCGCAGATCGCGGCTGGACTGATCCACCTGCAACTGGCTGATAGCCCCCTCCGCCAATAGGCGCAGGTTACGTTCGTGCAGATCCCGGGCAAACTCCGCCGCTGCCTCTAAGCGCATCCGATCCGCCCGCAATTGGCTGAGCAGGGCACGGCTGCTCTCCAGGTTGGCTTGGGCCGCGGCAATCCCCGCCGCTTGGCCGGCCACCGCCGCCTGTTGCTGACGGCTGTCGATCTCAAACAGAGGTGCCCCAGCAGCCACCTGGGATCCCAACTGCACCAACACCCGAGTCACCTGTCCGCTCACCTGGGGCCGGATGCTGGCCACCTGCTGGGATCCGAGGCTGGCGATAAATTCCGACGCCTCCTCAATCATCCGTTCTTCCACCACTCCTATTCCCACTGGCGTGGGGGGTTGGCCGTCCCCCTCCATCTCCTGGGGCGGCCTTCCAGCTCGGCAGGCAGTTAACAGCAAAGAAAGACACAGCAGCGGCAAGGCCGTTCGCGCTCGCATCGTCAAGTTGCTCCCACAATAGGCATAGGGACAGGTAGGTGGACAAAGGGATCCCACCCCTGCACTTGCTTAACCAACCAAGGTAATGAACGAGAGCCTCCCCAAACCTGTGCAAAAGCGCTTGAAATCTTCCCAGTTCGGAACTAAGGTGTATGCTTAACAAAAACTTTCGCCGCGCTTCGCCCCACCCCAATGGGACTCCGTCCCGCTAACGCGAGAGGGATACCCTGTTGAGGGCACGCCATTCCCGGCTAGACTGTTCCCAGGTCAGCAGGAAAGGAGTTCAGGCTTCCACCACCTGCCGGAGAGACAGGCAACTGTCCCTGAAGAGGCTTGCATGAGAACCCTAGCCATCACTTGCCCTCGCCCGCTGCAGCTTAATTTTCCCCCTCAGCGCTGGCTGTGGAGTTGCTTCGGGGCCATGGCCATAACGGCTCTCACGGCTGTTGCAGCTTGGGCCCGGCCTGTGTTGGAAGTGCGCATGACCCTGGGTTTACCCATCAGCCCCAACTACTGGTACGTGGTGGCCCTCAGCCGGGCCGGTAGCCCTGGCCCCACTGCCAACCTGGTGGATCCCAACGTCCGTGTGGGGCCCAACGGGTACACCTTTGTGCGGGACTGGGATTACCTCATTCGGGTTACCCCCCTTAACGAAGAGTCGGTTTTGCAGGCCACCATCCAGCGTTTTGGAGAGCCGGAACGAGAGTTTGCGGTCGGCTTTAACCAAGTACGGGTCAATCGCCTTACCCGCGACCGCGATACCCTCAACTTCCAGATTGACATCTCCGAGCTGCAGGGCCTTGATGGGCGGGATCAAGATATTCAGGTGGCTCTGATCACCGCTCGCGCCCCCTTCCGTGTGGCCCCCGAAGAGACCAATCTGGCCATTGATGCCACCCGGGGAGATTTGCCCAACTTCTATCGCCTCAGCCTCTCCAACCAGCGGCAGGTGGTTGTGGATGACCCCCAACGGCAAGAGACGGTGCGCCGCAGCCGCGAATTGATCCAACAAAGTGGCTCCGGAGCTGCCCTCACTCGCGACCTTATCGAGGGTGGGGCTTTGGAGATCTTGGCCGCCAACATCCTCACCTTCGAGCTGCGCTTGGTGGATCGCTAGAGAGGGATCCCTTCCCATCTGACACCTGCCCAAGACCGTTCTTAACAGCCCGGCAGAGCCCCAATCCCTCAATCAATAGCCGTTCCAAATTGCCGTGAACTGGCCCACCGGCTCCCCTCTACCCTTGGGAGAAAGGCTGGGGGATCTCAAGTGATTGGAAAAACTCCTTCCCCTGGAATGGGTGCAGGATCCAACATCACGAACAAAAACGACTCCAGCCCTGCCAGGTAGGTGAGCACCTCCTCCTGGGCTGCTTCCGGCTCTGACGTGTTGACTCGGGCCGCCTGCTCAACAGTGCTCCGCACCGCTGACGCGAACAAGGCTTTCACCGGGGTTGGTCCCTGCAATAGGGATCCCAGCCAAGCCATCTGGGGGGCTGGAATGGTCAGGCGTCCATAGCTAGCCCCCGGCCAATTCATGGCAAACTCCAGCTTTTTCTCGTAGGCTTTGGCGAAGTTTTGGCGAAATTCGACGTTGTCGGCCAGGATGGGGTTAAGCTGCACCCTGCCCCCCAGCCAATCGGCGTCGCTCCAGGGCAAGACCAAGGAAGAGCCGGGGTGTTCCGCCCAAAAGTCAATGAGGCGATGGTTGGGGTAGATCAGCTCATAAAAGTGATTTTGATCCGCAGGCGAGAGCTTGTCCAACTCAGCTTGCAACCAGGCGGGCATGGCCCTCTCCTTGAACAAAAGCGCCGGATCCCAGTCGGCATAGTCCACCAAACAAACCAAGCCCAGCTCAGCTTCCTGGAGCATGCGCATCAGGTCGGGGATCAGGAAGCCCTTGTCTCCTGGCAGAAGGTAGTTGGCGCGGATGTTGGTGTCGTCTTTGTAGATCTCAGGGTTCCAGCGCAGGGCTGCCCGCATTTCGTCCGAGGCCAAACTGGCCATGAATTCCCGCACCCGCTGACAGGCCTCAGGAGTGGGCAGATCAAATAACCCCAGCAGCCGAAATGCCTCTTGCAGGCGAAAGATCACCTCCCGCTGGTAGGCGTGATGCAGGTTGGCCCGTAGGATCCCGTCAGGTTTGAGAACCCGCTTGAGGGCTTTTAGCCCCGCCACCGGATCGTCCAGCAGATAGAGCACATCGTTGAGGCTGATGAAATCAAATTCCAGCCCCAACTGTTCGATGTCCAACAGGTCGAGAACATACAACTCCACCTCCCCAAAGCCGTGGTAGCGCAGGCGTCGCTCCGTCACCCGCACCGATTCTGCTGACAGGTCGCACACCACTAGCCGTGCCCCCGGATTGGCCTCCGCCAAGATCAACGTTTCCCAGCCTGAGCCGCAGCCGGCACTTAAAATGAGAGCGCCCTCGCTGGGCACAATGGCGCGAGTGCGAGCGTACTGAGCCGTCGTCAGGCTCAGGCGGTACAGCTCGTCAACGGCGTTGCGGCCCGAGGCCTCAATGGACACATTGGGGTAGGGCAGCTCTTCATAGAGTTGCCGCAAAGACTCCGTAGTGCTCCGCACCGCTGACGCAAACGAGCTGCTGGCCATAGGGCTCCACACCGCTACCGTGAAGGGATCCACTGCAGGAAGCTGCCCTTTATGCTACCTATGATCCCTCCCCCGCAGGAATGCCTCTAAGGCCGCAGCCAGGGTTTCATTCCCCCGGAGATCCAATCCATCCGGCTCCTGGGGTGGGTGGGCCGGATTCTGCAAAAAGTCCCAGGATCCCTGAAAGAACTCCTCTGGGGAGAGGATGCGATGCCAGCCGTAGCGCTGCAGACCCTCAACCAGCAACGGCGACTCGGCAAACCCAGAGCGGGTGACACAGGCCATCGGCGTGCCGCTACGCAGGGCCTCCGCCAAAGTGCCATAGCCCGGCTTGGACACCACCCAACGGCAGAGGGGCATCACATCCACCGGTCGCCACACCCGCCCATCCAAAACCCGCAAGTTGGGCAAGGGGGGAGCCTCCCGATCAAACGTGAGAAACTGCCAGTCGGGAAAATCTTGGAGCCGCTCGTAGGGAAACCCCTGCACCCCCAGCCCGCCAAAGGTAAACAGAGCCCTGGGTTGCTCCGGGTGTAACCCCAACTGGGCGGCAACCTCCTCCGGCCTGTAGCGGGGATCCGATCCCGTCAGCCCCACCTCCTGCTGACGCGGAAAAGCGCTAGTGCTCCGCACCGCTGACGCGACCATGCTCTCGCTAAAGGGCAGACGAAACAGAAGGTCACACTGCCCGTAGAGCTCCTGAATCCAGGCCACAAATGGTTGAAACTCCGGGCCATACTCCTGGTAGATGAAATCCCAGCCAAAATTACTGACCATCCAGCAGGGGATCCCAGCAGCCCGGGCAATGGCTACAGCAATGGGCGGCACATCCGCCAACACCAAAGGCACCCCCTGAGCCCGAATGAAATCCGCCTCTTCTCGAACAAGCTCCGCAGCGCTGGCTTTAAACGCCCTGAGGGCAACCAACGTAGCCGGCAGATCCGCCTGTAGCCCATCCGGCTGCACCACCCCCACATCCAACGCCCGTGGTCGATGGAGAAACTTCCCCTCTACATAGCGCTCCAGGAGCCAGCGAGGGGCCGGTGTGACCAAGATAGGCAAGATGCTGGGATCCCGCCGCAGCAAAGCATTCACCACTGCCGCCAGACGGGTAATATGCCCAAACCCATGGGCCGTTGCCGCTACATAGAGAGGAACGGGATTCACCACAACCGCCTCAAGAAAGAACAGGATCTGCGGGGGGCCTTTCCCTACGGGATCCCCACAGATTGCTGGCCAAGATCAAGCTCAGGCCTAGGACAGATCCCAGCGCAATGGTCTCGCCCAACAGCACCGCGATCAACCCCAACGACAAAAAAGGCGTCACATACACCCAGTTGGCCAGGGATCCCCGGTGGCCCGCCAACTCCAAAGCCCGCAGCCAAAACACAAAAGCCAGGCCCATCTCCGCCAGGCCAATGTAAGCCGCCCAACCCAGCCCGGCAACCGTCCAAGAGACCTCCTGGAACGGCAGCAGCAGCAGGCCATAGAGGCTGCCAAAGAGAAACCCCATGAATAGCTTCAGCACCGCATCTCGCCCATCCCGCACATTGAGCAGCCAATAGAGCGCCCAGATTCCGGAGCTGCCCACCGCCAGCAGCACCCCCCAGGGATCCCCCGCCTGCAAGGTGCCCCAGGATCCCCCCGTAGCCACCAGCACCACCCCCAGCAGGCTTACCCCCAAAGCCAACATCAGCCGCCAGCGAAAGCGCTCTCCCAGCAGCGGCACCGCCAAAAGAGCCAGCACCAGCGGCCAAGTGTAGTTCAAAGCCATCGCCGCCTGGGCCGACAGGCGGTCATAAGCCTGGAACAACACCCCATAGTAGCCAAGGGGGTTGAGCAGCCCCTGAAGAGCCGACAAGCGAATTTGGGATCCCTTCTGCCTGCCGATCAGCCTCGCCCGCCCTGTAACCACCAAAACGCTCCCCAGGATTAGGCAAGAGCTAAATGCCGAAAAAATCAGCAGAACCGTCGGCGACAGGTACCGCAACCCGAACTTAAAAGCGCTGGCAGCCGTAGCCCAGCCCAAGATAGCTGCCGCCAAGTAAACATAGGCTCGCCAGGGATCCCTAGGCATCAAAAGCTGTCAAGATCTCTGTCCTCCGGCTTTGACTTAGCTCCAGTGGGAAGGCCCAGCCGCGGTGCCACCACCCAAGCGTAGAGCAGGTAGCCTAACCCCGCCACCACTGCCCACCTGAGAACAGTGCCGAAAACCCGGAAGAACAGCCCGACCAGAAGAATACAGCCCAGAATGGCAAAGACCGCCACCAGTGGACGCCCCCAAGTCTCCATCCAAGCTCGAACAGCATTTTTCCCCTGAGACGCAACGGATGTTCCCGGATCTCCAGAGGCCGCAGCCGCTTGCTCCAGTTCACGCTCAAGCTGTTTCAGCCGTTCTTGTTCTGAGAAAGAGAGATCGGACATAGAGAGCAGTCTCCAGCGGTTTGACATTCTCCTTGCCCTAAAGGGCAAGGATTCTTTCCCAAGTTGCAGGATGATTCCCACTTCCTGGGCTACACCACCCTTGCGTTCGCATCAGCGTTGCGTAGCAACAGTGGTGGGGGATGCCATCGCCCCAACTACTGGGACAAACTCCCAGATACTTTTCCTGTTGACACTGCGCCATATTCAAGTTGGCGGAGTTCGATTAGCAGCGTAGCACAAAGCCGCCCTAGTCGCGTCAGCGGGCCGTAGGCCTTAGGGCGGGGCTTGAAACCCAGTTTTCTTGGTCACTTCCATCTTACGAGCTGCTCCCGAAGATGGGCACACTAAGCCCGCGCCGAAGGGATCTCCTGAACCATAGCCCGGAACACATCCAGAGCCGGGCCAGGGCGACGGTTAGGACGCGGAGCCGAGATCTCATTGGGCACAAAAGGCTTCTCCACCACCACTTTAGGCTTGTTGGCAGGAGCAGTTGCTGTAGCCGCAGGAGCAGAGCTGGGAGAAGCTGGTGCAGAACGAAAGGGCCCGGTAACAAAATCCACCAAGCCGCCGAAGAGAATGCCGAAAAAGGAGAACAGGCCACCGAAAAGCTTTTTGAGGATACCCATGGCTAATTGCAAAGAAATGAGGTGAGAGATTGTCGAAGTTGTGAAGTTATACAACTCGACCTTACATTATTGTTAAGAAGCGGCGCCTTGGCCATGAGTAAATATGCTCTTTTTCTCAGGCCTAGGGATCCCTCACCCGCCTGCCCTTGGCGTCAAATTCCTGTAGGGGTAGGATCAACTCCAGCTCCTGCAGCTCCAAAGGTTGAGAGCCTCCTCTACTGCGCCCCAAAGCAAAGCCATCCGCCGCTGCTGGATTCACCTCATAGCCGATATCCGCCATTGCCCCCACCGTGAGAATGCTCAAGGGGTTGGCTACCCCCCGGTCGATGCGGCTGGTCATCAGCTCGGGGCCCAAGACACTCTCCCGCCAATGGGAATCTCGGGATCCCTCCCCAAACTCGTTTTCTAGAGGAACAGAGGGTGCGTTTCCTCCCAGCGTGGCGAAGGCACTGACCGCCCTGGGGCCGATAAAGCGGGGATCATAGCCAGGGGGCGTAGGCTGATCCCGCCCCACCAAGCCCACCGTTAGCCCCTTGGGATCCCAGACGATGGGCAAAAAGCCCAAGGCATGGCCCAACTCGTGCAGGGCAGTAATGGGCAGATCCCCCCGTTCTTCCAGGGCAGAGAGATTTTGACTGTTGAACAGCACCACGGAGTAGAAAGGCAGACCATTAGAGGCCCGCACAAAACAGGGAGCCGCTCCCCCCAAAATTCGCTCGTTGCCGAGGTTTCTGGCCCGCACCTCCACCAGCAGATCGTCAATGGGAAAATTGAGTGGCGTGCTGGGAAACCCTCGATCGCATTCGTCGGCCCGAATGGTGGTGGGGGGCAGATCCGGCTGGTCACCAACAATGACCTGTTGCCAGCGCAGAGCGGCATTGCGGACGATCGACTGCTGGGTAGGGGTGAGACTGTTGTCGGGAAAGCGAACGTCAATGGTGAACTGAGAAACAGGGGCAGCTGTCGGCAAGGGCGAAGGGGTAGGAACGACGGTTGGAGTAGGGGTGAGAACAACAGTTGGAGTAGAGGTGGGAATGAGGGTTGGAATGGGAGTGGGAATGACACCTACAGAAGAGGAACCGCCACTTCCCCCGCAAGCCTTGAGCACCAGTACCAGAAGCACAGCCACCAGGGATCCAAGCAGACGCAGGCCCCATACTTTCCCCAGAAGCTGTCGCTGCCCCGAAAAAACCTTCACACCACCCCCAAACGCAAAGAGCCTCACGGCCCAAGTGGATCATACCGGTTGCGACCCTCCTCCTGAGCATGATTTGCGTCACACCGCACCGGTCAACTTCAAGGCCAGGAAGAAATGGGTTTGGAGGTCTATATCTTGTCTATATCTTCAGGTCGGAAGCCCTCAATCTAACAATCCAAAGAGTCAGAAGAGCCTTCTTCTATGCCCCAGACCGCAGCCAGAACGTCCACCGCTGCCCGCAACGCCTGGTTATTCCCCAAGAGCTCCTCGGGATCCGAGCGCGGCTCCCCCAGGGGAACCAAGCGCAGAATGCGCCCCTCCTGAACCAAGTCGATAACCACGCCCGGCTGCTCCTTGCCCAGGTTGGCCATCTCTTCTTCCGAAGCGGGATCCCGCAGACAGGCATAATCAAAGCTGTTTACATTCAAGTAAAGGCTACGGTTTACCACCAGTGTGGCCGCAGTGGGATCCTGAAAAACATCCACCACGCAGCCTTCCCCCTGCTTCCGTACCGAGCCATCGACGATATCGAAGTAGCGAACACGGGCCAAATCAGATAGCAGTCGGTAGATATCCCGCTTGTTCACCAAAGTTCCCGTATTTACAATGCAGGGGGCACAGGGATGAGTGTCTGTCATAGGGCAGTTGGTCTTGAGAGGTCAATAGATTGAGAGTAGGCAAAAGGCAAGCAAAATCAGTAGTATCTGCAGACTTTCTCCGACAACATCAATCCTCGGCAATTCTAGGCGCGGCTATGGCTGACAAGCAACAGGGATCCCTAACTTTACAAAAACTTTAATCAGCTAAAGAGGGAAGAAGTAGCCTGTCCTGCCTTACAAAGTTAAGCCACTGCAACAACAGAACACCCTCCTCCATTTTGCCTGCCCAGCACTCAAACTGCTCTCAAGGAAAACTCAATCATAGCTTTGCCTTTACTGACTTTATCACAGCCTTCCAAAAAGGGCACAGCCCACTACCGAGGTGCAGTCTCCGGGCAAAGACAACAGATACCTATCAGGACTTCACCTACAACCTACATCTTGTGGGAAGGTGAATAGTTGAGCAGCTTTAGACTCTAGGTATGGCAAGTGGGCCCCGAACAGACCATCTTCAGTTTAGATCTCTCCCCTTGGTCCCCCCGAAGGATAGCATAGGATACCAAGCCCGCTGCCTGGGAAAGTGTCGACTTTCCACCGGAGATGAATCCTGCCATGATAACCACTCCCCAATGCCAGACCCTTCCGGTTGTCGATTTCGCTGCTTTCCAGAAAGGAACGGCAGGTGAGCGGGAGCAGTTTGTCCACCAGGTGGGGGAAGCCCTGCAGCAGATTGGCTTTTTTGCCTTGGTCAACCATGGCCTATCGCCAGAATTGATCCGGGAAGCCTATGAAGTGGCAGAAGCCGTTTTTCTTTTGCCAGAGCCGACCAAGAGAGCCTATGAGGATCCAGGGCTGCTGGGGCAACGAGGGTACACCCACTTCGGCAAAGAACACGCCAAAGATCACCCCTATCCTGACTTGAAAGAGTTTTGGCACATCGGGCGCGAAGGGGATCCCCACCTTCCTGCCAACATCTGGCCTCAGGAGGTGCCCCAATTTCGTAGGGTGATGGTAGAGCTGTTCGGCCAACTGGAAACCTGTGCCCAGGGCCTGTTGCAAGCGATCTCTCTGTATCTGGGGGAGCCTGCCGAATACTTGCCCAAAGCGGTGGAAGGAGGAGCCAATCTCTTGCGGGTGATTCACTATCCGCCCCTTCCCACTGAAGCCCCTCCCCAGAGTTTACGAGCTGCAGCCCATGAAGATATCAACTTGATCACGCTCTTGTGTGAAGCCACCGCGCCAGGGCTCGAACTTCTGCAACGAGATGGATCTTGGCTGCCCATTTCGGCTCTGCCCGGTCAGATCATTGTCGATGCCGGGGATATGCTGCAAAACCTCACCAATGGCCTGTTGCGCAGCACCACCCATCGGGTGACCAACCCCGACAACCCCCAAGAGCGCCGCTTTTCCATTCCCTTCTTTGTGCATCCGCGGGCAGAGGTGGATCTCACACCCTTGCCGACTTGTGTGGCCCGCACCGGCGGGATCCCTCGGTTTCCTTCCCTAACTGCCGGAGAATACTTGGCCCAGCGGTTGAGGGAAATCGGCCTGGCCGAAGCAGGATCCCCGCCCCAGCATGGATCCCAACTGTAGGTCTCTATGGTTCGGACTGGTGGAAGATTGCACCGCCAGCTACTTCCCAGAGTTCAAGCAAGCCACTCTGGAGATGATCCGGGCGCAAGGGGGCATCGTCGGCTGGACGAGTTCTGCTCAGAACATCCAAAAAGCGTTATCGGGTTTACAGTGAGTGTGGATAACCCAACAAGCGTGAGGCTGAACCGATGACTCTGGCTCAGGAGGCAACTGCCCAAGTCCCCGCCTTTTGCGAAGGGATCCAGTACTTCGGGGATCCCTGGCCGGAATTTGACCGCCTGGGCCAGGCCCCTGCAGTAGATGCTGGCACCGGGAAACTGAGGGATCCCGGCAGTCGCATGGCTGCCTACCAAACTTTGCTGTATGCTGATGCCTTGCGCTACCTGACTCTGCAGATGACAGCCAGCAAAGCCTCAGGCCATCCGGGCGGATTTGCCAGCCAAGCAGAAGCCTATGCAGCTCTGGTGTACCTGGGTCAGAAAAACATCCCCACCGAAGTTGGGCACCACGCGCCGGGCTTTTACGCGGCTATGTTTTTGGATGGATCCCTGGCGGAGATGGGCATCCACACCGTCTCTGACCTGCGGGCCCGCTTTCGAGAACGGGAAGGGCTGTTGGGTCATCTATCCGGATACATTCCGGGACTGCTGGCACCCGCTGGGCCGCTGGGGCAGGGGCAGCACTTTGCCATGGCAGGAGCCTTGCTCTACCCAGATCGCCTCTTCCCGGTCACGATTGGGGATGGCGGCCTGGGAGAGCCCTATGTGATGAGCTCCATGATTCACTTTCACACCGCTTTCCCGCAGCGCACCAACTTCCTGCCGGTGCTGGTCTGGAACGGCTACAGCCAAGAGCACCACAGCATGATCTCCACCGCCAGCAACGCCCAGATGGCCGAGTATTGGCGGGGCAACGGCTTTGAGGAAGTGGTGTTGGTGGATGCCAAGGACTTTGACGATGCCCAACAACCTGGCCCGTATGTCGATAGCACCCAGTTTTCCCTGGAAGCCCGCCTTGCCTTTGCCCAGAGGGTGCTAACCGAAATGGAGCGAGCCATCCAGTCAGCCCTGAGCGGACAATTGACGGTTTTCATCCTCAAACAACTGAAGGGGGCTGGGGTACATGCCAAGGGATCCAAGTCCCACAACCTCTACGGCCACCACACTCTGGATCACCCGGACATCGTGGCGGCTCTGCGGGCGCGGGCTTTACACCCGGCAGCTTGGGCTTTGGTGCGACAAAACTGCGAGCGGGCAGCCGGGGGGCCAGCCGCCAAGGTGGCGGTTACAGAGTTTGTTCGGCCTTTGCCGCCTTTAGGATCCCTGAACCTAACGGAGTTTCCCCTGGGAGACAAGCAGGTTTCTACCACCGCCATCGGATCCCTGGTGGTGCAGGTGGGGCAGAAGGATCCCGACTTTTTGGTGGCCAATGCCGACGGCAACGAAGCTTCCGGCATCGCCAATGTGAACCAAGGTCTTAAGGTGATTCACCCCACGGTGGATCCCTTGTACAACCAACAGCCCCAAGGCCAGGTCTACGAACCCCTGAGCGAAGACGCCTGCGCGGGGCTAACGGCGGGCCTAGCCCTCTTCGGCGGACGCTCCCTGTGGTGCTCCTACGAATCCTTTGCCGTCAACGGCCTACCCATCTGGCAGACGGTAACCCAAGCCATGGCGGAGCTGCGCCGACCCACCCCCTCAGCCATTGCCCTCTTCACTGCCGGCGCTTTAGAACAGGGGCGCAACGGCTGGACCCACCAACGCCCGGAAATTGAAGCCTACCTGGCAGCCATGATGCGCAACGGCAACGTCTTTCCCCTCTTCCCGCCGGATGCCAACTGTGCCCAAGCTGCCTACGAATGGGCTCTATCCACCTACAACAAAGGGATCCCTATCATCGCCAGCAAAACCCCCCTACCCATCCGCACCACCCTCGAACAAGCTCGCCAAGCAGTAGAGCAAGGCTGCACCGTCCTTCAGGAACTTCCTGGATCCCGCACTGTGGTCTTTGCCGTGGTGGGGGATATGATTCTCCTGCCCGTGTTCGAGGCGGCTGAACAGCTCCAAGCCCAGGGAATTGGCTGCAAAATCGTCTCGGTAATTAACCCTCGCCGTCTGTACCGCCCCAGCGACGTGGCTTGGTTCACCTGTGCCCAGCCAGATGGGGAATTCATGTCCGACCAGGAGTTTGCCGCTTGGTTTGCCGGTGAGGCCCTCATAGGGGTAACAGGCGGATCCAGCCTGATGCTCGAACCCTTGATGTTGCGCTATGTCGGCCCGCGGGATTTCTTTGCTTGGAAACGCGGGGAAACCACCGCCACCCCTACAGAACTGATGAGCTACAACGGTTTGACGGCAGAAGAGATGGCGAGAAGAGCTCTACAGATGCTGAGCTAGAGCTCATTCAGTCCCGCTTGGCACAAGGAAGCCGCTGTGAGAGGGGTTTGCTACAGATGGCTCAGGCAAGTCGCCCAGCAGTCATTTCCGTGGGCGCTGGCCTATCTCCAGTCTTTTCATGCAGTTGCTCCAGCTCCAAGACCGGCCACCCAGGAACCTTTGCTCTGACTGCTCAGAATCTGCCAAAGTCGGCCAGGTGGAGCTCTGCCCTCTCTACACCGAGGTGATGTCACCCTACAGAAATCCTACAAGCCCAGCCATGTTCGCAAAGATAGCTCGAGTTGAGCAGCATCAACCTCAGCCAAGTGACCAATCATCTTAAGGGATAGTAGACCAGAATGACGTCATGCTTGCAATAGCTGAGCATATACATCACCCTCAGCATTCTCCCAAACGGCATCAAGTGAAGTCTGGCTTGCGTTCAACCAAAACTCAGTTTCATCATCGGTCAAAACTGTTACCAGTACCTTTGCCCCTTCTGGCAGTTCTGCTGTTTCTAGCAGCTCTACTTTCCCATTCCAAACTATAGCCCACAGGGTCTTCAGCATATCTGTTACAAGAGATCATGCCTTGGCATGGTAACTCCAATTTGCAAGTAATGTCCCAAGGATTAACTTAATCTTTGGCCAGTGTCCCGTTAGGAATGGATCATGGCGCTTTACGACCGCGACTTCTATGCCTGGACGCAAGAGCAAGCCGCACTGCTGAAATCGGGTCAGTGGGATCGATTGGATATTCCCAACTTGGTGGAGGAGATTGAGGCTTTGGGCAGGCAAGAACGCCGCGAATTGGTGAATCGACTAGCAATCCTGGTGGGCCATTTGCTAAAGTGGCAGTTCCAGCCCCAACAACGAAGCAAAAGTCGGACAGCCATAATTATCGAACAGCGGCAAGAAGTCCAGGAGTTAATTGCGGATAATCCCAGCCTTAAATCTTATCTGGTTGAAGCAATGAATAAAGCTTATCAAAAGAGCATACTGCTGGTGATTAGAGAAACGCCTCTATCTCTAGACGACCTGCCTGCTCAGTGTCCCTACACGTTGGATCAGGTGATGGATCCCGACTTTTATCCAGAACAGGAGAACCCTCAGTGGCGCTAGACCTCGACACCTATTCCCATACTTAAGAAGAAAGTGACACTACCTGTAGCCGAATGACAATTTCGCTGTGGCTAATTGCCGGTCTGAGTTGATGTAGTTGTTAGATGCTCTCTTCAAAGTAATCACTGTCAACCTTCTTGACCGGGTATAGAGAAACTGTAGATACGCCAACATCGTGCTCAATCATTAGATTTGTTAGTTGTTCGCCGTCAATCAAAACGATCTTACTGCCAATCTGCGAAACGTAACTGCGAGCGTCATCAGTAAACCTGGATGTGGTGATAAAAATACCCTTGTTTGCTCTTTGAGCCTGTAAGGCACCCACAAGCTGCATGACATCAGGACGACCCACTGGGTTGCTATCCCAACGCTTTGCCTGAATATACACAACATCAAGACCAAGTTTATCCTCTTTGATGATCCCATCGATCCCACCGTCACCACTTCTACCAATTGCTTTGCCTGCATCTGCTCGTGAGCCTCCATAGCCCACTTTGACCAGCAGTTCCACAACAACCTTTTCGAAGAAGGCAGGCGATACTTTCTTTAGCCGAGCAAGCAATTCATTAGCCAATTCGTCACGGAGATTTTCATACGCAGCTTCTAACTGTTCTAGTGGCGTTGCCGGCGAAATCTCTGATGAAGCTTTTTGTTCGGTTGCCTTGTCGCTGCTTCTTGTGCCTTTAGGCTTCTCAAATTCCAGGAACTCGGGATATTGCCTGAGTAACTTTACATTGATGGTCTTGGGCTGTTTTTCAAGAAGGTCTCTTCCGCGGTCGGTGATTTGGTAGAATCCTCTGCGCGTTGTTTCAAGCAGCCCTGCCTTTTTCATATAAGTTGAAGCCCAGCCGACGCGATTTATATTTATAAAGGTTGACTGTGTACCGCTCGGTAGCTTCTCCCTGAGATCGTCCTCTGTGAGGCCCAGTTCCTTTGCTAGAGCTTCAACAGCCTCGCTGGTTGATATTTCAGTGCCTTTGCGGGCTGCAAACTGAAGAAGTGGCAACATCAAGCTCTGATAATCCGGAACGGCCATCTGTAGAACCGATGTGTAAACAGGGATCCCAACATGTTTCGCTCATAACACTTTACGCCAACCCTCTGCTGCAAGCCAGTTAGGGTACCTGTCAGGGTCGGAAGCTTTCGAAAAAAGTTTGACGTGAATGGCTCAGGCGTGATTTGAACACGCGACCAAGGGCTTATGAGTCCCCTGCTCTACCGCTGAGCTACTGAGCCAGGACAGCGCTTAACTAGA
>DVDX01000005.1 GCA_015295985.1 Synechococcus sp. M44_DOE_062
CAGGCTTACGCAGTCTCCACGTCCGTTTTAGTGCTACGCACCGCTAATGCGAAAGCGTCGGGCGCTCGCCTCGGCGGCGCGGAGCGCTTTGCCCCATCCCGACTGCGGAAGTTTGACTTTAACTTCCTTAGCCAAGCTTAGCACTCCGTGCCGCTTACGCGAAAGCACAAAGCCGCCCTGTCGCGTCAGCGGGCCGTAGGCCTTAAGGGCGGGGTTTTAGACCCAGGTTTCTGATAAGCTTATTCAGACTTATTCAGAAAGTTCCAGGAAAGCTCCCATGCGGCGAAACTTTTGGTAGCGCTCCTCCCGCAACTGCCGTCCACTGAGGGCAGAGAGCTCCTTTAGGTGACGGAGAAGGGCCTGCTTCAGGGTTTGAGCAGCTTCCAGGGGAGCGCGGTGGGCGCCGCCGACCGGCTCCGGCAGGATCTCGTCGATCACCTCCAGTTGCAGCAGGTCTTGGGCAGTAATGCGCAGGGCTGCCGCCGCCTGGGGGGCTTTTTTGGCATCCTTCCAGAGAATAGCCGCGCAGCCTTCCGGCGAGATCACGGAGTAGACGGCGTGTTCAAACATCAAGATGCGGTTGCCAATGCCAATGGCCAAGGCGCCTCCGGATCCCCCTTCGCCGATGACGGTGCAGATGATGGGGATCTCCAGCCGGAAAAGGGTTTGTAAGTTGGTGGCAATGGCCTCTCCTTGGCCCTCAGCTTCCGCCTTGACGCCTGGGTAAGCCCCCGGCGTGTCGATGAAGGTGAGCAAGGGCAGGCCGAAGCGGTGGGCATGTTCCATCAGCCGCAGGGCTTTGCGGTAGCCGGCAGGATTGGGCATCCCAAAGTTGCGGTGGATGTTGTCTTTGGTATCGCGGCCCTTTTGGTGGCCGAGGATCATCACCGGCTGCTCCCCCAGCTTGGCCAACCCGCCCACAATGGCCGGATCGTCTTGGCCGTGGCGATCTCCGTGCAGCTCAAACCAGTCGTCGCAGATGGTCTGCACGTAATCCAGGGTGGTGGGGCGGCGGGGGTGACGGGCCACCTGGAGCCGTTCTACCGGCGTGAGCTGGCTGAAGATCTCACGGCGCAGCTCTTCGGCTTTGGCTTCCAATTGGCGAATTTGCTCAGAGGCATCGATGTCGTTTTCTTCTGCCAAGGCCCGAATTTCCTGAATCCGTTGTTCTAGGGCGGCGACAGGCTG
This sequence comes from Synechococcus sp. M44_DOE_062, assembly GCA_015295985.1. Lineage (GTDB taxonomy): Bacteria > Cyanobacteriota > Cyanobacteriia > Thermostichales > Thermostichaceae > Thermostichus. Next base: position 1,189 of record DVDX01000005.1, read on the forward strand.
CTCAAACTCCAGCAGTAGGCGGTCGTTGGACTTGGTCATGACCGGTTGGCTAAATTTCGGGAGCGTGCTGTGACCGGCAGAGGCTGCACAGATTTTGGGGTCAGGCTTTGATCTTCTCACATGTAGATCCCGTAGGCTAGAGGGAGCAATCCCCCTACTGCCCAAGAGGGATCCCTTGTCTGCTTCTGTCTCTTCTCCCCCCTCACCCCTTCCCCCCTGGCTGCGCTGGGGGGTGGTGGGATCCGTCGTCTTGGCCATCGGGGTGGGAGCCTTTTGGCAATACGGGCGGCCTGAGCGACAAATCCGGGCCCACACGGAGAGATTGCTGCGGGCGGTGGAGCAGCGCAACTGGGATCAGGTGGAGATGCTGGTCTCTGAGGCTTACAGCGATGGTTGGGGCCTGGATAAGCAGCGGGCGCTGGCCTACAGCCGCGAGATCTTCGGGCAATTTTTTCGCTTGCGCCTCCAACCCCAAGGGCTGCAGGTGCAGCTCGGCCCAGGGGATCCCAGTCGCCAAGGACAGGCCACCCTCCGGTTCGTGATCGAGGGAGCCGGCGGCCCCTTGGCCAACCTGACGCGGGATCAGGTGAACGCCTTGGAGCAACCCTTCCGATTGAATTGGCAGCGACGGGGTGGGGAGCACTTCCGCTGGGAGCTAACCCGCGTGGAGAATCCAGAACTGCAACTGCCCCTTCTCCCTTCTCAAGAACAGACAGGTCAGAGATGAGGGTCGAACACCAACAGGGGGAGCTGGCCTTCGGCTGGCGGGATCCACTGCACAATACCCCGTTGGCGGGCCTGAGCTGCATAGCGGCTGGGGAGAGGCTGCAACTGGGAGGATGTCAGGCGGCGTAGGAGGGGCTGGGTGGGAATGGGCAGAGCCCCTGTTTCTGGGTTGTCGATCTTGTCGGGTAATCCGTCCTCAGAACTGCCTGGCTGCAGCAGAATAACCCCTTCCGGTTGAAAAGGGATCCCTCGGCCCAGCAACAAACGACCGGTATCCAAAAGCTGGGGGCCGCCTTCCTGAGCAAGCTGAAACTCTGCCCAGCTAAAAACTCGCCGCGCCCGCTCAACAGGCAGGCCGAAGCAGTAGGAGCCCAGTTGGAAAGTAATCAAGGTCTGCCGGTTTCTCAGTTGTTCTTGCCGAGCCAGACGGCGCAAGCGCAGAGGGGAAAGCAGGGGCATAGACTACCTCGCCGTCAAAACGCCAGTGGAAGGTACTGAAGAGGCTGGTTGCAGCAGTTGCCGCAGCTTTTGGATCAGCTCCTGTTCCTGGAAGGGCTTGGAGAGGTAGGCGCTGGCTCCCAACCGCTGGGCCAGTTGGCGGTGTTTCTCGCCACTGCGGGAGGTAAGCATGACCACGGGAAGCTGGTCATACAGGGGGTGGGCACGAATCTGGGCCAACAAGCCAAAGCCATCCAGCCGCGGCATTTCAATATCGGTGATCACCGCTCGGATGGGAATTCCTCTCTGCAAGTGTTCGAGGGCCTCTTGTCCATCGCGGGCCTGTTCAACCCGAAACCCTGCTCTTTCTAGGGTCATGGCCAAGAAGCGGCGCACGTTGACCGAATCTTCCACCACCAGCAGAGTGGGCTGGGTGGCAAGCCGAGGCTGGGGAAGGGGATCCCTTGCCGACTGGCAGGGCTGATCCCGCTGGGCAAGCAGCCAGCTCAAGAGGGCAGGCGGATCCACGAAAAGAGCGATTTGCCCATTGGCCAAAACCGTACAGCCGGAGAATCCCGGTGGCAGAGGCAGCCCTCCCTCCACCGGGCGCAGAGTAACCTCTTGCTCCCGCCAAAAGCGATCCACCAACAGGCCATAGGGCTGGTTGTCTTCCACCACCAGCAGCACCACAGGTCGGTTGAGAAGGGGGGTCTCGTCAATTTCCCGGCGAGGCTGCCAGCGCGCGAAGCGAAACCAGCGTCCCACAGGGATTAGAGGGATCTGCTCCCCTTCCCAGAGAAAGGAATCGGCAGACAACTCCGGGGGGATAAGCAATTCTTCCACCGCGTTGGCCGGAAAAGCCAACATCAACCCCTGGCATTCTGTCAGCAGCACGCGGGTGACACTTGCGGTTCCTGTCATTGCGGGGGGAGGGGCTTCTGATGGGGGGGAAACTGGAGGCTCTGCTGGATCCCAGGAGCTGGGGAGAAGAGCGACCTGACCGACCAGCACCAGGGCCTGCGAGCGTCGCCAAGCTTGTAAAGCCGCCTGAGCAACGGGCAACACCTGCTCCTTGGCATTTGGCGGCAGCGCCTCCAGAGCTTGGACTACCGAGCCGCACAGGGTGGCAAAGGCAGGCAGATCCAACATTTCCCCCAGCGCCCCCAGCTCTTGGGCAGCTATGAGAAACTCCTCCCGCAAACAGGGCTGCTCGGGGTGGGCCAACACACCTTCCAATCGCTGCAGACAGGCCTCCACCTCGGTTTCAAACAGCAACACCCGCATATCGCCCCCGGCCTCTGCTGCCAGAACTTGGACGTTGTCCTCAGGCTGCAACTCTCCCAACTGCTCTCGCAATTGATTGAAAAGAGGCTGCACCCGCTCTGCCAGCCAAGATTCGTCCAAAAGCCGCTGCTGGCGGTGCTGCTGGGCTATTTGGCGCATGCAATCCAACGCCGCCAAAAGGCTGCGCTCTACCGCGGGGTCGGCTTTATGAGGAGCCACCTGCAAGATCTTGAAACCATCTTCCAGGCGATGGGCCAAGTCGCTAAGCACCGGAAAGCCCATCATGGCTGCCCCGCCCTTGATGGAATGAGCAGCCCGCAGCAAGCAATCCAAACGGGGGCGATCCAAACTCTGGGATCCTAGGCCCAACACCCCTGTCTCCAGGGTGTCGAGGTAAGCCTGGGCTTCGTCCAAAAACTGCAGCCTAACCTGCCACTCGCGTGGGTCAAGGGAAGTGGGATTCGGCCCCATGCTAGATCGCCTCCCCCACCTTGAAGGCGGACACAGAAGTCTGCAACCGACGGGCAACCGCCACCGTAGCCTGAAGAGAGTTGGCCACCTGTTGCGAGGCTGCTGCAGTCTGGGCGGCGATGTTGGCGATTTGCTGCATCAACTGGCGCACTGTTTGAGATGCATCTGCCTGGGCATCGGTGGAGCGGGCAATGGCCTGAAAGAGCTGGTTCACCTGCCGCGAGACTTCCACAATTTGTCCTAGGCTCTGCTTGGCTGCTTCCACCAAGTGGGTTCCCTCCACCACCTGGCCAGTGCTGGTTTCCATCGCCTGTACCACCTCGCTGGTTTCCCGTTGGATCCCTTCCACAATGCGCTCGACTCGCGAGTGGCTTCTGCCGACTGGGCCGCCAGTGCCCCGACTTCCTCAGCGACCACCGCAAAGCCCCGCCCTTCTTCGCCGGCACGGGCTGCCTCGATACTGGCGTTCACCGCCAAGAGGTTGGTTTTCAGGGCAATCTGGTTGATCAAGGACACCACCTTGGAAATCTGCTGGGAAGATTCCCCCAGCCGCTTCACCTTCTTGGCCGTTTCGGCCACCGTTTCCCGCAGTTGCAGGATGTTCTGCACCGTGCGATCCATGGTCAAGCTACTGTTGATGGCCGTGGCGGCCTGTTGGACTTTATCGGCTACCTCCTCGATTGAGAGGGTCATTTGCTCGACAGAGCGCAAGGTCTCTTCGATCTGGGCGGCTTGTCGGAGAGCGGCCTCGGCCAACTCGCGAATGGCTGCCTCGTCACGACCAATGGATTGGTTGACTTGACCGGCAGCTTGCTGCACTTGAATCACGATGTCGCGCAAGCTCTCGATAATGACGTTGAAAAAGTCCGCCATGATGCCAACCTGTCCGGCTGTTAGCTGCACCCGCACCGTGAGATCCCCTCGCGAGGCTTCTGTGACCTCGCTGATAAGCTGCAGCAGCTCTCTTTGCAGCGCTTCCGACCGCTCCCGTTCCTGGGCGGCCACGGCTTTTTGCTCCAGCGCCCCCAGGTTACCCAAAGCTTGACCCAGGCGGTTGGCCAGCTCTGCCAAGGTTTTCTGTTCTCCCTCAGACCAGCTCTGGCTTTGGGCGCGGCCTATTGCCAAAAAACCGTAAAGCTCATCGCCACGCACCACCGGCGCTATCATCTCGGCTTTCAGTTGGGCTGTGGCCAGCCCCTGCAGGTAGTCGGCGCCCAGATCTGGCCTAGGCACCGGGCCAAAAGCGTAAACTTGCCCGCCGTGGAGAGCCTGCTGGATCGGAGCCGGGATCCTGCGGAGGAGGGTGCCCAAGGTGTCGGGCAGGCGGCTGTCGTGGGATTCAGCGATAACCTGCGCCTCTTCGGGAGCGGTCAAGCGATAGAAGGCCACTCGTTCGGCACCGAAGCGCTGGCGCATCTCGCCCAACAAGTCGGTTAGGGGATCGATCAGCTCTTGCTCTTGGCGAATCCGGGCAATATCGGCAAACCGTTGGGCCAGTCGGGTGTCGGAAACTTGTCGCTCGTAGGTGGCGTTGCGTTCCCGCACAAAGTTGCGCACCAGGATCAAAATGATCCCCCAGCTCAGCAGCAGAATCGGGAAGCTGATGCCGGAAAAGATCAAAGCCTGCAGCAGCTCCTGCTCGTAAAGCTGGACGCTGGCCTGAATGTTGCTGCGAATGGCCTCCAGGGTTTGGTTGATCCCTTCGGCGTGGATGCGCTTTTGCTCTTCGTACTCGGGGCTGTGCAGCAAGTTGAAAGCCCGTTCCTGCTCGCCAGCTCGAATTAGGTCAAAAGCCTGCACTTCCCATTCCACCAGCTTGATGTTGGCTGCTGTGGTTTTGGCTGCATAGGCTTCGCTAAGAGGCGGGATCCAATTGCTGAATCTCCGCTAGCACCTCATCCAACTGGGGTACATGGATGTTGTAGCGCTCTTCCCAGGACAGATCCCCGCTGGCAGCGGCCATGCGGGCAGACATGGTCAAGACTTCATCCAAATAGATCACCTGATCGCTCAGGTTTTGCAGGGTGAACTGCCGCGAGATCGCAGGTTCGAACTCGAAGTAGGTGCGAGCTACGCTGCCGGCAGAAACGGCAAACAGCAGGGAGCTGATGCCTAGAGGAAAACTGATTGCCAGGGCCAGACGGGATCCCGCGACTTTGCGCTGGGGCTGGGAAGATGGAGCAGGCTTGAGAAAGAGGGGACGGAAGGAAACCATAGAGTTTTGCCTTTAAGTGAGGGTAAGTTAGGGAAAAGGGTCGCCAAGATCAAGGGTTTGCCGAGGAATCAACTGAGTTGAGCTTTTGAACAATGGCAAGGGGGTCAAGTACCCAGAGAGGCTCATCCCCTTCCAACACCAGCCCTTTGCAAGAGTCGTAGGAGTTCTCCAGCCGGAAGTTGTTTTGTGCTGCCTGGGCTTTTGTTAAGGGTTGGATCTGCTCGGCGGGCACTCGAGCCACTCCTTTCACTTGTTGAACTGCCAAGCCCAAGCCTGTTCGCGCTGGCGATGCAGAGCCCCCAAATTCTGGGCGCATCACCACCAAGTGGTGTTCGGGCTGCCCAAAGTCCAAGGGCTCTAGGCCGAGAAATTGCGGCAGATCCAATCCCCAGAGGATGCGATTGCGATAGTTGAACAAGCCCAGCACCCATGCGGGCTGGTTGGGGAGAAGGGTAAAGTGGTGTGGGCTAACAATAAGGGCTTCCTGGGCAAATGCCATGGGCAAAAGAGCCCGACAGTCTACCCCCAACTGCAGATGTAAGTACAACTCGCCAGTATGGGTAGAAGTAGGGCTGTGTGGGGAGAAAGCTACCGCCCTTGCCGTTCTCGCTCTGCCAATTCTAAAGCCATCTCCTAGGAACAATTCATGACCCTCACAGGGATCCCAACTGAAGGCGCGACTCAGCAGGAACAGGAGTGGCAAAAATCATGGGCTCGGGCTGAGCACTACTGATTTCACGGCCCGTAAAATGTCTTCGCGGGTAAAAGGCTTGGTCAGGTAAAGATCGATCCCTTGCTTCATGCCCCAGAGTTTGTCCAGCTCCTGATTTTTAGAAGTACAGGCCACAACAGGTAACTTTTGAGTCTCCGGGTTTTTCTTGATTTGGCGGCACAATTCTAGCCCGCTCATGCCTTCCATGACCAAGTCCGTCAGCACCACATCGGGTTTGTCGTTGCGGATCTGCTGCAATGCCTCTTGGGCGTTGGCCACCGCTACCACCTGATAGCCTTCTGAGCGGAGGTAATCGCTGATGAGCTGCCGCTCCGAGGCTACATCTTCCACCACAAGAACTTTCACCATGATTGACATCTCCCTATCTCTTTTTCGACGAACCTTTGGAGGGATCCCTAGCCGAGATAGCGAAACACCATCTGCAGCAGTTCTTCCTGCCGAAAGGGTTTGGTCAGGTAATCGGTAGCACCGACCAGGCGCGCCTTAACCCGATCGATCAGACCTTTGTGGCCCGTGACCATCACCACCGGCACATCCTTCAACACAGAGGATTTGCGGATGAGGCTGCACAATTGGTAGCCATCCACGTTGGGCATACCCACATCCAGCAGGATCAAATCTGGCTTGAGGGTGGTCAGCTTCATCAGGGCTTTCAAAGAGTCGCTGATGGTGTGAATGACCAGGTTGTGCCCTTCCAACAACCGCTGGATCTCGCTGAGCATGGCTTCGCTGTCGTCAATACAGGCCACAATCCAGGTTTTCGAGGCTTGGGGAGATGGGCCCAGATCTGCAAGCCCGTTGGCCAGGTGAAGAGGGACAGTGGGAGTCTCTGAGGGCTGCAATTCTGTCTCAAGCTTGGCTGAGTAGGTTTTGGGCAGCCGATCAAAAGGGGGCTGGGGATCCCGCAGGACAAGGATACCAGCTTTGACCAAAGGATGTAGGCGGCGAGCAATCTGGAGATCGTCTTGATCAAGAAGGGCGCTCAACTGGCGGAAGCTAAACCCCTTCAGTAACCGGCCCAGCCGTTCCTGTTGCTCGGCGGGAAGGCGTTCTGCCTGAGCTTGGCTGGCAAAGTAGGGCCGTTGGTAGGGGGAGGTGATCTCAGGCCCCAAAGATTGCCATGCCCGTAGCCGCTTTTGGATCAAGTCGAGCAGGGATCCCCCATCCCACTGGCCCAGGGTGGGCACGTTGTCCAATGGGATGATCTCCTGCTGAAAGCCCCCTGGAACCAGCAACAGATTTTGCAGCACCTCCTCACCGATCCAAGCGTTCAACCTGCGCGCAGCTTCCCAAGGCAGCAGTTGCTCCGTCACCATCCAACTCAGCCCCAGAAGATCTGCAGGCAGAGGCCCAGTCTCTTGAGCCAATAGCGCCTCCACCTGCCGATGAATGCGTAGGCAATTTGGGCGGGTCAGAGAAAAGACTTGATGGCTGAGCCGACGCAGGTGGCGATCCAGGCGCTCCAAAGGCTCCAAGCTGTAGTGAGCAAACCCCAGGCGACCTTGGTGAAACACCAATGACCAAGTGCCTAGCTCCTCTCCTTTGTCCAAGGCGTTGAGATACCGAACAACTCCGGTGAAGCCAACCTCCACGTTCAGCAGATGGGCAGAGACTTCCATACAGACGGCGGGACGATTCATGGGTCGAGAGGATGTGCTTGGGCAATTCCCTGTGCTGAGGTTGACGACATAACTGAAGTCTTAGCTACCTCACAAGTTGGTGAAAAAATGCTTTCCAGAATACAGTTCAAGCTCAGCTCTGGCCCAGACGAGATCTTTGATAAGCCAAGCCCAACAAGACAAGGCCACATGAGGCTTAAAGGCAGCTTCAGCATTCAATCCACATTTAGAAAGTTCTCCTGCGGAGATCAACGACCACCGACCATCAGCCAATCTCTAAAAGTGAGGGCTAGCCCTCAGGTCACCTGCCGGCTTTCTTCCCCGGAAACTTCCCACGGAAAGCCTGCAAGACAAGATAAGGGTAACCCCATAAACCTCTTCCGTAAAAATACGGAACTTAGATCTTCTCCAATTTCCAAAGCTGCTCCAGGTGGGCTTGGCAGTGGCGCAGCAGTTGCCGACTTTCTTCAAAGCTAATCTGCTCCAAGGCTTCGGGGTAGGAGCACCAGCGGTAGGCGGCCACCTCCTCCGGTTGCACCTGCAGGGCCGGAGGAGGAAACTGAGGCGGCAGCAAGGCCACGTAGTAGGTAACGGTTTTGGCCACTCGGTTCCCCTCGGGATCTGTAAAGGTGTAGGCTTCCTGCAGCGTCAGAGGGTTAGGCTGGCCGGGCAGGGTTAGGAGCTGGTAGTCGGTCAAGCCGGTTTCCTCTTGCAGTTCTCGCTGTGCCGCCTCCAGATCGCTTTCGGAGCCATCCTTGTGTCCTTTCGGGAAGGCCCAATGCCCCTTTTGGTGCTGGATGAGCAGATACAGATGAGAAGGGCCTTGTCGGGAGTCTTCCTGGGCGGGCGGGCGGGGCAGGATGGGGATCACCCCATAGGCAGCATCCGTTAGCATTGGGGAACTAATCTCCAAAGAGTTTGATGGCAGGGGGTCTGGGAGCGAAGACCTCGTTGGGATCCACCCGCGGGCGCTCCACCCCTTGCAGGGGCGAAAGGGGACGGCCTGTGTCGAATTGGAAGAGATAGATGGGCAACTGGTCGCCGCCCAAAGGCAAAAGGGCCAGGGTATCGATCTGGGTTAATGCGTTGCGGCTGGTCGGTCGGGTTAGGTTAAAGGCAGTGATGCGGTCTCCCAAGGGGGTATCTGCGGCCGTACGTCTGCCCAAGCCCAGTCTGAACTGTTGGTTACCTTGCTCGTCCACCCCCAAGGGTTGCACATCCCCCAACTCAATCGGGGATGAACTCCCCGGCAGGCCGGCTACCACCGGCGGGGCATCTACAGGGGGCTGCGAAGGCAAAAAGCGCAACTCCTCACCTTCCGGTAGGATTTGGTAGTCCTGATAGTCGTGCTGGATGGAAAGGGATCCCCTAAACACGCGGCGGTTCAAGCCCTCCAAGGTCCAAAACCCATAGCCCAAGTTGATGCGAGTGCTCTCCGGCAGCCAGTAGCGCTCCCCCCCTGGGCCCGGTACAGCCACAAACCCCATCAGGGCATAAGCCTGTCCCCACACCCCCGACAAAAACAGCAGCACCTGCCGCGGCAACCCCGACTGCGGATCCAGCCACAGCTCCCGCAACTGGCCCTCCTGGATGGGTTCTAGGCGCAGATGTTGGACAGGGGATCCCGCCAAAGTTGCCGGTTCTGAGGAGAGGATGCGATAGCGGTTGGGATCAGCCTTTAAGTGAAAGCTCACCGAGGGCAAGAGGGCTTCAGGCCGGTTCACGTATACCGAATACAGCCTGAGCAAATCCGATTGGTTCACCACTTCCAATTGGCGTGAATCCAACAGGCGGATGCGATCCCCTTCGGCAACCCAAGCCTGCCAACTGCCATCGCGGCGGTAGAGCACATCCAAGGTGGCCGTGAAGGTTTGGGATCCCTCTACCCGCACCTGCTGGCGATACTGCAAGTTGGGCAAAGGGGGCAACTCCCCCAGGGCAGCGTTGTAGCGCTCCAACCAAGCTTGGGGATCTGACTCAGAGCTGGCAAGAGGAGAGGGATGCGATTGGGCCAAGGCCGGATCCCCCGACGGCAGACCAACCAGCCCCGTTACCAGGAACACAACCCCCCAGAGGTAGCCACAGCCTGGAAGGGATCCCTGCCGCTTCCTGAATTGGGACTGTTCAGGGAACATCAGCTCACCTCCCAACACCATCCTTGTTGCCCTTCTTGCCGTCACTTCCGTCTGGCTCGGAGCGCTTCCGACACCTGAGAGGAATCGTTTGGAAGGGATCCCTACTCTCTGCCCGCCAATTGAGTATGCCTATTCAATGGAAATGGACTGAGGGCCATTGGAGCGACCAGAAGGCGGGGGCTCCTCCACCCTCAGCCCCTGGGACTCCAGCCAACTGCGCAGGGGATCCTGCTTGACATCCAAACGCAGCAGGCCGCTGAGAAAACCGCCACAGAACGGAACAGGATTGCTCAGAAAGGTCTTCCAGACCTCATTTATCTCCATAGCCGCAACACCCAACCACCCCCCAATCCTAGCAAGGCCGGCGGGTGCAGATCCCAGCCCGTTCTTTCACGGCCTGGCAATTGCAATACCCCTGTATCCCCGCTGTTATTGGATATACTCAGCTTAGGGTTGCGCGGGCGCTTGCGATGACCTCTGCAAAACGGCTTGGCAAAATTCTGCTGGTGGACAGGGATCCCGCAGTCAACCAGCAGTTGAGATCCCACCTTGAGCAAGCTGGGTACAGTGTCCTTGAAGCGCAGAGCAGCACCGAGGCTCTGGAAGCTGTCCTTCATCAATTTCCAGATCTGGTGGTGATGGAGTTAGCGCTGCCGGAGCTGAATGGGCTGGAGCTGTTGCAGATGATCCGCTCGGCTCGTTCCCGCATAGAGCTGCCGGTGTTGATCCTCTCCAGTTACAATGATGCAGCGGCAATGGTGGCTGCCTTTGACCTGGGGGCAGATGACTACCTCACCAAACCTTTTGTTCCAGAGGTTGTGCTGGCCCGTATTTGTTCACAACTTGCTTTGGTCGCGGCCCAGCAAGCCCGTGTTAGCAAGCAACCAAACCGGGTTGGCAACGGGCGTTACCAAATTCAACGTTTGATTGGCATTGGCGGCTTTAGCCAAACCTATCTAGCCCGCGATACCCATCGCCCCGGCAATCCTCTCTGTGTGGTCAAGCAGCTGCGATGGAGGGAGAACGAAAAGGAGAAAGATCATACAGAGAAGCACAAAAAGGCAGCGGAAATTGTCAAGGCAGCCTTTGAACGAGAGGCTGAAATCCTGGAGAAGATAAGCCATCACCCCAATATTCCCAAGCTGTTGGCCCACTTTGAAGAAGGCGGGCAGTTCTACACCGTGCAAGATTTTGTTCGGGGATCCTCGTTGCAGAAACACGCCAACCGGGGAGTGATCTGGTCGCCGGTTCAGACCGCTTACTTCCTCTGCGAGCTTCTCAAGATCCTCGTCTTTGTCCATCAGCACGGCGTTATCCACGGCGACATCAAGCCCTCGAATATCATCCAAACCCGACGAGATAAACGCACCCATTTCGTCCTGATCGATTTCGGTGCCACCCGACACATCAATAACCAGCTCGCCCAAGACCTCTTCCCTGGCGTCTTCATTGGTACAAGAGACTACGCTCCTCCTGAGCAGTTGTCTGGTTCCCCTCGCTTCAATAGCGATATTTTTGCCCTTGGACGGGTGGCGGTGAAAATGTCTACGGGAGTGCTACCGCAGATTGGTGGCTCCTTGGCAGAAGCCATTCCCTTCGGCTTTGGGGATCCCCGCCTGCTGGCCATTTTGGAGCGCATGGTTGCTCCCGACGCAGATGCCCGTTACCCCACTGCCCAAGCGGTCTTGGATGAGATCCTGCCCCTATACAGGCAACTGATGGCAGAACGGTCTCAGCCCTCACGGCAGCCGGTGCTCGTGGGGCAAGAAGAGGTGGAACTCACGGCTGCGGAGCCAAGTCTTCGCTGATTGCCTCTGCCTGAAACCGACCGCTCATGCCCACCACCTGCCACTCAGCACTGCGATCCCCCTGGCGGAAGCATAGCCGTCGGGCCCGCAACGGTACCACTTCTACGACTTCTACCGGAAAGTGTTGGTATTCGCCCAAGTACTCCCGGTAATCCGGCGGTAGCTCTGAATGACTGCGGATTTGAATCCAAAACACCCGTCCCGCCTCGTTTCCATAGGCGCGGATCTGGTCTTGACCTCGGTATTGCTCCACCCCGCGCAAGCGCTGTCGCCCCACCTGCATGGGCTGTGCCCATTCTGGCAAGGGATCCCCAAGGCTCACGGCCCACCCTGGCCCCCCTAGCCCCAACCAACACAGCAACAGCAGCCCCCAAACCCAAGGCCATCTGCGCAGCCTGCTGTTCCCGGTTTTCAAGCCTCGACCGACCATAGCAAGTTGTTCTCCGCAATTGATCCCAACGTTTGGGATGGTTCAAAACAACTTTGTCTCAACGCACGCGAAAACCAATCCGACCGCCTTCAACATCGAAGGCAACGTCGATATTGAAAAACAGCGGCATGCCCAACAGTTGCGCCCCCTGGTTGCCGTTGACAAAAATCCGATCTCGACTGGGCGTAACGGGAAAGCCAACTCGAATGCGGTAGTCGAAAGCTCCCGCCAATACCGCTCGCCACTCTGCCCCAGGGGGTAAGGTCGAGGTGGAGAAGGGAGCTGCCCCCAACAGCCTGACATTGAGAAAAATGTCGGAAGAACCACTGTCAAAAACGGTGGGGCTGAGGGTATTTTGAATGGAGGTGTTGCTGATGCTGTAGGCCACTTGCAAAGCCTCATCCCGCCAGATGGGGGTGCCATCGGGAAAGCTGCCCACCTGGGGAAACTGCCGAAAATTGAAGCCGGCGGTGTTGGCAGCCGTCAGGCCAACCGTGAACAGGCCCTGGGTGGAGTTGAAGCCCCCCGTTTGGATAATGTACCCAGAGCGAAAATTGCCTGGAAGGCGGGTGAGCGGACTAAAGAGCTCGCGGTCGGGGCTGCGCTCATCCAAGGAGGTGCCCAGGATCCCGGCAAAGGGCCGCCCTTCTCCAAACAGGTTCTCTGAGCAACTGGCCACCAGCGCGTCCACACAGGTGATCCGGTCAATTAACTGAATCGTCACCGGCTCTCGACTGGGGATCCCTCCTATGCTGAAGGGGGCGCGGGCCAACACCCCAATAAATTGCGTGCCATCTCCGAACGTCACAGTGGAAGGGATCCCCGTCCGTTCCAGGCCAAAGCGACCTGCCGCCGTCGCTATGATGCGCAAACCTGCCGAGCCCGTATCCAAGAGCAACTCTGCATTGGCCCCGGCCACCTCCACATTCAAGCCCAGCAACTTAAAGCGACTGTTGCCCAGCGTGCGCACCGGCATGGGAATCGACTCGGTTCCCGGTTGAGGCGGGAGAGGGATCAATACAGGGGGGGAAGCTGCAGATTCCCCCTGGACAGAACATCCAGCACCGAGCAGCAGCAAAGCCAAGATCCCAACCAGGGCGATTGCCATTCCCCAAGGGCTGTGCCAAGCCCGCCCAGACCGTGGCTCATTCTTTGGGCTTGACCTCACCTGCATTGAACACCCACACTAAACCGATAAGGAGCGTATTCTGTCTGCAAGCGGCAAAGAGCATTCCCATTGCCAGCATGCTCGAACCCGGAAGCATCGCGCGGCAATATTGGATCCTGGCCAACGACAGTCTACACAAGGTCGGCTGAGGGAGAATGCGCAATAGCGCCGTCAACTGTGGAGTTGCAGGACTGGCAGGGCCAAAACCTACAGCAGCAGCTCTGCCTGCCAATCGACCACCTTTTGGAAGCGAAAAGCGCCCGCTAGAGCTCCCCAAACCTGTTGGTGGGTAATGGGATCCATCCCTCGGTCATGGCTGCAAAACTCGCTCTCGCTTAGCTGCAAGGTGGTCTGCAAATAGGTGGTTTGGCCGTTGCGCACCACGCAACACCGGCACCCCGGCTCCGTTGCACCGACAAACAGGGATCCCTGCCTCTTCACCTGCACATCACACCCCTCTAGATAGACCAGGTCGGCAGCCCTCAGTTGACTCAGTTGGTCTGCCCTCTCCCGAGCACAGCCCCGCCACCGCTGCGGCTCCAAAGGGCGATAGTTGCGAATCAGGATCCCATCGCCCACCTGAGTCAATTCCACCACCGCCTGCCGATAGGGATCCTCCAAATGGCCGCTGTAGGCTTGCTCCACATAAAAGCCGATCCCGCCCAAAACGTGGGCCGGTAAGGGGCGATAGGCCACCCGGATTTGGGCAAAAAACGGTGGATTCTCCCAGGCTTGCTCTTGGTTGCTGAAGTCTCCTGCCAGCCAACGCGCCATCTGCAGCAGCTCTGGGGAAGGGGTGCGATCCGACCCAGTAGGCATAAGCGGGTATCCAAAATTTCTGTAAAGGTGTGTACCGAAAATTTCCGGTAATCGAGGAAGACCTTCTCAGATTTTGCCCCAACCTCAGGCCCGCCCCAGGATTGCGGCAAGTGTTAAATTATGTGTCCTTTATGAGAATGTTCGCCCCGACACTGAAAATGGCTTCCTTCTAGGCTGCAAAGCCGCAGCCGAGTCCGACATTTTTCTTCACGTTGTAAAGTTAAGTAAAGAAACGTTCTCTTTTGTAAAAAACTGCCGCTGCGAAAGATGGGGAGCATTGGTCAGGATCCCAGATTGGAAAGCGATCTAGGCCTTTTTGCGCGAGGTAAAGCCGATTTACATTTTTTGATTTCATCACTTTCTGCCTTCGCGGTAGAAAAAGACTGGAAACAAGGCGAGCCAGCTTCTTCTCGTCTGCCAGTTGAGGTTGCCAGCAGCGGTTGAGGCTTCTTGTCCAAGTCCGATCCCGTAGATGGCGGCCTGGATCTGGGAGCGAGCTTCGCTTGCTCATCTTGGTTCTATCGGCTTTGATCCCGTCGGCGGTTCTGTGAGTTAAACAGCACCTCTCGGCACTAGGGATCCAAGCAGTGTTGCATTCCTGGCCGGCAGGTGCTCTCTGAGCCGTTGCAGGGAATGTGGATTCATAACCTCTTTTACTTTTGCTAGGGAGATTCAAAACCATGAACGATGTATTTGGCAAAGTGGTTGCCCAAGCTGACTCCAAAGGCGCTTTTTTGGGAGAGAACGAGTTTGCCGCTCTCCAGCAGGTGATTGCCGAGGGGAACAAGCGTTTGGACGCTGTGAACCGCCTTACCAGCAATGCCTCCAAGATCGTGACCGATGCCATCCGTCAGTTGTTCGCCGAGGAGCCCAATTTGAACGCTCCCGGTGGGCCTGCCTACCCCAGCCGTAACGTAGCCGCCTGTATGCGAGACATGGACATTATTCTCCGCTACATCACCTACGCAGTGGCAGCCGGAGATGCCAGTGTGCTGAACGAGCGCTGCTTGAACGGTCTGCGGGAAACCTATCAAGCCCTGGGCACTCCCGGCAGCTCGGTGGCCAACGGCATCCAAAAGATGAAAAAGGCCGCGGTGGCAGTGGTGAATGACCCCAACGGCATCACCCGCGGCGACTGCAGCGCTTTGATTGCCGAAATCGAATCCTACTTCGATCGCGCTGCTGCTGCTGTGGTTTGATCCCTTTTGGGTTGAAGTTGCTGTTGTGTCCAGATCCAGTTGTGAAGACCTCTCTCGAATCTAAGGCAACTCAGGTTGGGCGAGGATCCCTGGAAAGGCAACTTTTTTTGCAGTCATTTTGCAGTTGAGACTTTGAATCTTTTGCTTTGTTTTTTGCATTGAGCTTGAGTTAAGTAAAGGAGCGTTTTGAATCATGCAAACCCCAATTGTTGACGCCATCGCCACTGCCGATAGCCAAGGGCGCTACCTGAGCAACAGCGAATTGCAGGCCATCAATGGCCGTTTTCAGCGGGCTGCCGCCAGCATGGAAGCTGCCCGAGTTCTGAGCAGCCGTGCCGACGAGCTGGTGCGCGGTGCCACCGAAGCGGTTTACGCCAAGTTCCCCTACACCACCCAACCCGGTGGGCAGTGCCACACCCAAGCCGGCAAAGACAAGTGTGCCCGCGACGTGCGCCACTACCTGCGCTACATCACCTACTGCTTGGTAGCCGGCGGTACCGGTCCTTTGGACGAGTATCAGTTGGCCGGCATCCGCGAGATCAACGCCGCTTTTGAACTCTCCCCCAGTTGGTTCATCGAAGCCCTGCGTTACATCAAAGCCAACCACGGCCTGACCGGACAAGCGGCCACCGAGGCCAACACCTACATCGACTACGCCATCAACGCCCTCAGCTAAGTTCTGCAGTTTGGGATCCCTTTGAAGAGGGCGACGCCGGCTAGCCAGTTGGCTCATCCCACAAGCCGGGGGGAATGGCGAGGAAAGGTTGTTGAGGGCAACGGTGGTAAGCCTCTCACGTGGCGGAGAGATCTGTTTGACCAGGCGGGTTTGCGGATCGGTCTCCCCAAAGGGAAGGTACTGCTGTTGCTCTCATGCAGCTTAGGGCTGTCGATTTTTGATTTCTGAATTATCGAAACAACCCTAAACGCAAGCTTGTTGTCAATCTGTGTCCATTCAGTTCAATCGGGGGAACTAGCATGAGTGCAATCACAGCGGCCAGCCAGATGGGGATCCGGGGCATCACGGAGACCACCCCACTGGAATTGCGCCCCAATGCCAGTCAGGATCAGCTCAATGCGGTGCTGCGGGCCATCTACCGTCAGGTGTTGGGCAACGATCATTTGTTTGGGGCCGATAGGAAGGAGCTGGCCAGTGCAGAATCGCTGCTGCGCCAAGGCAGCCTGACGGTGCGGGAGTTTGTGCGATTGCTCGCCAAGTCGGAAGCCTATAAGAAGCGGTTTTTCTACCCCAACTCGCAAACCCGTGCCATTGAGCTTAATTTCAAGCATCTGCTGGGACGCGCTCCCACCAGCCCCAAAGACATTGCCCGCCATTTGGACATCTACCAATCCGGGGGCCATGGGGCGGAGATCGATTCCTACATCGACAGCCCAGAATACCTGGAGGCTTTTGGAGACAACATCGTCCCCTACCCGCGGGGGTTTGAATACCGCAAGGCCCATTCTACCCGCGACTTTACCAACCTCTTTGCCCTCTACGGGGGCTACGCCAACAACGACCGCTCCCAAGGGCCCAGACCCCGTTTGATGATGCCTTTGGCCACCGGGTTTACCCCGGCCATCCGCCGCATTGGGGTGCGGGGCCTGTTGCCGCCCAGCCCCATTTCCAAACACCTGGGGCCGCCAACGGGCCAGTCGGATCGCATGTTCTGTGTGGAAGTGACCCGACTGCTGAATCCCCCTTCGGCCCTGGCCACTTCCAGCCGAGTGCGCAAATCCAACCAGCAGATCTTCGTCTCTGCCGATCAACTGTCGGCGACAATGCAGCGGTTGCTCAAATCGGGCGCCAAGATCGTCAGTGTCCGCAGCGCTTGATCCCGTCTCGGTGTCTTCTCCGTTGTCGATTCCATGACCCCTGCTGTTCCTCTGGATCCCGATCCGTCGGTGGATCTCACCCCGGCTGGACAAATCGCCAAGCTGCGCCACGGGGATCCGGGGGAACGCTACTATGCTGCTTGGTGGCTGGGGCGCATGCGCATCGTCGAAGGGATCCCTGCGCTGATCGAGGCCCTGGCCGATGAGACGGATCGCACTGCTCAAGGGGGATATCCACTGCGGCGCAATGCTGCTCGTGCTTTGGGTAAACTGGGATCCCTGGCCGGGATCCCGCCCCTGAAGGCGGCTTTATCTTGCTCTGATGGCCAAGTGGTGGCAGCCGCTGCCCAGGCACTGGTTGAGATTGCTTTTGCCAACAACCTCAACAGGGATCCCGATGAAGTGGAAAAGCTGGGATCCGCTTTGCTGGAAGGGCTGCGCTGTGTGGAGCAAGGACTGCAGACGGAGGCCCAAGCCGCCCTGGAGGCCATTATCGAGGCTCTTGGCCAACTGCAGGTGGCCGCTGCTCTGGAGCCAATCCGTCCTTACCTAGAGCACACTTCCATTCGCTTGCAATGTGCGGCGGCGCGGGCCTGCTATCGTCTCACCGGGGATCCGGCCTTTGCCCAGCGTCTGCTGTCGGTGTTGGATCACCACAACATCCATTTGCGGCGGGCTGCCCTTTTGGATTTGGGGGCCAGTGGTTATTTGCCGGCAGCACAGGCCATTGCGACGGCGGCGGTGGAGGCCAACCTCAAACTCCTCGCCCTCAAACAGTTGGTGGAGATCAACCTGGAACATCAAAAGATCCCCGGTGCTGAGCTGCAGCAGGTGCTCCGGCTGATCGACGAGCTGCTGTGAGCGGTGGTGCTTCTGGGCCCTTGCTGTTTACATTAGCGGGACGGAGTCCTTTGCAACTGACCTATCGGGTTATCACCCATGAGTTTGTGCATCTCTCTGCGGCAATTCAAAGCTGTGAGAATTGGTCCGCTCGGCACCAGGGTTTGGCTCCGTGGCTGTGGCGCTGCCTCAGTCTTTCGCCTTCCCGTATCGAAGTGTTACCGCAACAGGGGCGACGGCAGGGATCCCTGAGGTGCAAGGGATCCCAGCAGCGGTTGTCTTCCCTCAAGTCTCCTCTCGGAAGTACTACATGACCTTGGTCGAGGAAACCCAAAGGACTCCGTCCTGCTGGCGGGAACGGCAACTGTTGGCCTGACAAGCGCCAACGGATCTGGTCAATGCCCGACAATTGCCCGGAAGGTTCAATGATTCCCGATAATGGGAAGCGGCTGCCGGGGGTTCAGAAAGGGATCCCGGCAGCAATCTGTTGTGGGTCTGTTGTTGGGACAGTGGCTAGGGTGCAAGACACAAGGTGATGGAGGAGTCTGCCACTCGGGAGGAGACCCCTGGAGGATCTTCTGCAGCATCGCCATCCCGTTCGTTGGTGTCGGTGGCGGGGTTGGTGGCCGGGGCGACCTTGCTCAGCAAGGGCGTAGGCTTCGTTCGCCAAGCCTTGATTGCAGCAGTGTATGGCTCGGGGCCGGAGTACAGCGCCTTCGGGGTAGCCTACATCTTGCCGGGTTTTTTGTTGATTTTGCTGGGAGGGATCAACGGCCCTTTTCACAGCGCCATCGTTAGTGTCCTCAAAAAACAGCGGGATCCCCAGGCAGAGGATGCGGCTGCTTGGCTGGAATCCATTTCCACCTTGGTGGGCTGCCTGCTCCTGGTGGTCAGTTTGGGCCTCTGGTGGGGAGCGGACTGGGTGGTGCGCCTGAATGCGCCGGGAGCCAGCCCCGAAGTCCACACGCTGGCTGCTGCGCAACTGCGGATCATGGCCCCCTTGGCCTTGCTCTCAGGGTGGATTGGGATTGGCTTTGGGGCGCTGAATGCCGCCGAACACTACGCCTTGCCTGCCCTCAGCCCGCTGATCTCCAGCTTGGCGGTGATCGGGATCCTGGTCACGCTGGGATGGACGGGGATCCCGTCTTTGCTGGCCTGGGGCGTGCTCATTGGGGCCATTGCCCAGTGGTTGGCCCAAGTTCCGATCCAGATGCGGTTAGGGCTGGGGCGACCGCGCCTGCGTTTTGAGTGGGGATCCCCGCAGGTACGGGCGGTGGGCTTGCTGATGTTGCCGGCGGTGATCTCGTCCGGGATGATCCACATCAACGTTTACGTGGATCTGTTCTTTGCCTCTTTCGTACCTGGGGATCGCACCATCGGCAACTTGGGATATGCCCAGCTTCTGGTGCAGACGCCGCTGGGAATCCTCTCCAACATGGTGCTGGTGCCCTTGATGCCTCTCTATGCCCAGTTGGCAGGGGATGGATCCCGCTGGCTGGAGCTGCGCCAGCGTATCCGCCAAGGGCTGATGGTGACGACGATTGTAACCCTGCCCCTGTCGATGCTGTTGGTGGCGTTGGCCGAGCCCATCGTCCAAGTGGCCTACCAGCGGGGGCGTTTTACACCGGAGGTGACGCAAGAGGTGGCAGCCCTGCTCATGGCCTATGGTCTGGGGATGACCGGTTACCTGCTGCGGGATGTGCTGGTGCGGATCTTCTATGCCCTGGAGGATGGGGCTACGCCTCTGCGCATCAGCGGCCTGGCGATTGGCCTAAACGCCCTTCTGGACTTTCTATTTTTGCAGGCTTTTGGAGCGCCGGGCATTGCCCTGGCTACGGCAGGAGTTAATTTGGTGGCGCTGATTGGCTTGGGGATCCGGCTACACCAGCGCCTGCCGGGGATCCCTTGGCGGGCAATGGGACAAGCCCTACTGCCGTTGCTGGGGATCACCGTCCTGGCCGGGGGGCTTAGCCATTGGCTGTGGAAGCAGATGCGCCCACTGGAGCTACTGGGATCCCCCCTCCTCACGGCCATCCTTGGGGCCGGGCTGGCCGCAGGGTTGGGCTTAAGCCTGTTTGTTGCCGGAGCCCTCTACCTGCGGATCCCAGAAGTGGAGTGGGTAGCAGCCCAACTGCGGAAACGGGCAGGACGCTGGGGGAGCAAGTTGGCAAGCCGGAACTAGCTAATGGCTTCCAGGTAATCTCGCACCCGGTTGCGTCGCTTCGGCTGGCGCAGTTTCTGCAGAGCTTTGGCCTCAATTTGCCGCACTCGTTCCCGCGACAGATCCAAGGCGCGACCAATTTCCGCCAGCGAATAGGTGCGCCCATCCCCTAAGCCGAAACGCATACGGATCACATCCCGCTCGCGGCTGGTCAGATCTGAGAGCAACTGCTGCAGATCCCGGTGCAGGGCTTCCCGCATCATGGTCTCTTCTGGGGAAATGTCGTCGGTTTCCAGCAGATCCCCCAGTTCAGTGTCCTTGTCTTTGCCCACCTTGGTTTCCAGAGATACAGAGCGCGGCACCCGTACCAGCAGCTCCCGCACTTGGGGCGGAGTCATCTCCAGCTCGGAGGCGATGTCTTCGATGGTGGGAGTGCGGCCCTTTTCCTGGGAGAGCTTGCGCTGCGCTTTCTTGATCTTGTTCAGCTTTTCGGTGATGTGGACGGGCAGGCGAATGGTACGGCTTTGGGTGGCAATGGCGCGGGTAATGCCCTGCCGGATCCACCAGTAGGCGTAGGTGCTGAAGCGGTAGCCTTTTTTCGGGTCGAACTTTTCCACCGCTCGCTCCAGGCCCAGCGTACCCTCTTGGATCAGATCCAGCAGCTCCAAGCCGCGGTTTTGGTATTTTTTGGCCACCGACACCACCAGGCGCAGGTTGGCCTTGATCATGTGCTCTTTGGCTCGCTTGCCAATCCGCTGAATCTGCTGCAGCTTTTCAGGGGTCAGTTGTGCCCACTCGGAGTACTGGTTGGCCTTGGCCACCCATTCTGCCAGAGTGGGATCCCGTCCCAACTCTTTCTGCAGGCGCAGACGCAAATCCAAGAGCTTCATGTAGTCTTGGACTTTTTGGGCCAGGGCCACCTCTTCATCGCGCCCCAACAAAGGAACACGACCGATCTCCTGTAAGTAGAGGCGCACCAGATCGGTGGAGCGGCGGGCTAGCTCCTCTTCCAGAAGCTCGCCATCGCCCAGATCCACCTCTGCTTCTTCGGCAGCATCGAGGAGATCGGCGGGGCCATCCAACAAAATGTCGTTGAGTTCAGGTTCGTAGTTAGACATGTAGGGTGTTGCTGATAGAGCGACAGGGGTAGGCAGTTCAGTGGACTGAGAGAGGGATGGTAAACGATGGGGAGCGGGTTAAGCTTAAGTATTTCCCTGATTTGCTCAACACCTTGCAGTAATCAGAGGAAAATTACACATTGACCTCTTCCTCAACCCGACCTCATGCCCATACCCCACAGACAAAGGCTAAAGTGGCAGAGAAGGGATCCCGCGATGGGTAAAACGCGAGCCCCTTATCATATCTTAATTGTAGTTGCATTTCTCAGCCCAGAGGCATGAGAGCCAGCGTAGGATCCCCCCAGTTCAACCGTCACCGCCACTGCGAAAAAGCGTATTGCCCTTACGCTGGCCTTTGCCGGCAAATCTGGCGGCTCATTTTTGGGGAGGAGGAAGTCCACCTGTCTTTCGGGATCTGAAGGATCTAAACTTCAGAAGTAGCGTGTGTAGATTGCCCTCCTTATTGTAGCCTAAACTTGATGAGCTGTTCCCGTTCACCTATCCCATCCAGTTGTGGAGGAGCCAGACTCCCCAAAAGGGTCGATCTACTTACTCCGAGCGGACTAGGCTCTGCGCAGGCACTGGGACTCGCTGCAACCCTACCGGACAGCACGCTGACGGGGGAAAGGGTTTCGACCTTAGCGCTGACGACGCTGTTGGCCATCGGGCTATTCTTTTTTCTGCGAGCTTCGGGCAAGGATCGCGTCGAGACTCGCGTCTATCTCAGCAGTCGCAGCCTGGAAGAAATGGGATCCGCTCTGCGAGAGCACTTGGAAGGGCGCGGCTATCGTCTCCAGTCTGCTGATGCTGAGGGGATCGCCACCTTTGCAGGGCAGGGTCAGGCTAGCGTGGGGCTAGCCCTTTTTTTAACGGGACTGGCAGGGGCGGGGCTGGCTTGTTTGGCCTTGGTGCTGCAGACCCTTGAGCCAAGGTGGGGAGCTTGGCCTTGGATGTTGGTGCTGGCTTCTCCCTGGGCGGGTTGGTACTACCGGCAGCGTAACCAACGCCCGGAACAAATCCGCCTGAAACTGCAAGAAGCCGACGAGGACTCCGTCCCGCTCTCGTCCTGGGAAGGGCGCGAAGCACCAACGCAAACGGCCCCTGGATCCCATCTGTGGGTGGAGGGGCATCGGGATGAGCTGGATGGGCTGGCTGCAGCCCTGGGGTTGCAAGAACGGGATCCGCATTAGAAGTAGGGGAGCCTAAGGCCAATCGGGAAAGAGAGGTGCTGGGATCAAAGACAGTTGATCCCCAACGGTAGGGTCGGGGATCCCATCGGGAGCGGGCTCTTTTTTGGAGTTCTTTTGGGCGAGGCGGTTTTTGCCGTGGTTGCGCAGGCCCAGGCCAATGCGGCTGTGTTTTTCCACCAAGGCCAGCACCTGCTTGGCCCGCTGGATCACCGGCTGGGGCAGGCCAGCCATGCGTCCCACCTCGATGCCATAGGAGCGATCTGCCCCCCCAGGCTGTACCTGGTGCAAGAAGATGATGCGATCTTGCAATTCCTTAACCACCACCTGAAAGTTGGCCACGTTGGGCAGCAAGGTCTCCAGTTGGTTGAGCTCGTGGTAGTGGGTGGCAAAGACCGTACGGGCGCGCACCTGAGTGGCCAGGTATTCCGCCACCGCCCAGGCAATGGAGAGGCCGTCGAAGGTAGCAGTGCCTCGCCCAATCTCGTCCAGCAGCACCAAGGAGCGCTCGCCGGCGTGGTTGAGGATGTTGGCGGTCTCGTTCATTTCCACCATGAAGGTGGACTGGCCGGTGGCCAGATCGTCCACAGCGCCGATGCGGGTAAATACGCGGTCGCAGAGGCCCAACTCTGCCCGCCGCGCGGGGACAAAGCTGCCCATCTGGGCCAGGATTTGGATAAGCCCAATTTGCCGCAGGTAAGTGGACTTGCCGGACATGTTGGGGCCGGTGAGCACGATCAAATCCGGGCCGTGGGGGGATCCCAGATGTACCGAATTGGGCACGAAGAGGCCCTGGGGCAGGGATTTTTCCACCACCGGGTGGCGACCCTCCTCAATGATCAGCCGGCGGTCTGTCGTAAGGAGGGGACGGGTGTACCCCTGCTGCACTGCCACTTCCGCCAGGCCAAACAGGGCATCGACGGCAGCCAGGGTCTGGGCCACTTGGCGGATGGCTTCGGCCCGGGATCCTGCCTCCTGGCGCAGTTGCACAAACAGCTCGTATTCCCGCTGGTTGATGTCGGTTTGGGCGGTGAGGATGCGGGCCTCTTTTTCTTTGAGCTCGGGGGTAATGAACCGCTCTTCGTTGGTCAGGGTTTGCTTGCGGATGTACTCCTTGGGGACTTGGTGGGCCTTGGCGCGGCTGATGCTGAGGTAATAGCCGAAGGCCTTGTTGAAGCCCACCTTGAGAGTGGGGATCCCGGTGCGGTCGCGCTCGCTTTTTTCCAACTGGGCAACCCACTGGCGGTCTTGCTCCACCTGTTGCCGCAGCCTGTCCAGCTCGGGATCCACGCCGGCTCGGATGAGGCCCCCCTCGGTGAGCACAGGGGGAGGGGAGGGCAAGAGGGTGTGCTCGATGCGTTGGCCCAGCTCAACCAGGGCGGGATCCACCTGTTGCAGGCTTTGCAAGAGGGGAGTCTTGGCTTCCCCCACCAGCTCGGCCAACTGGGGCAGTTTGCCCAGGGAGGATCCCAAGGCCACCATCTCGCGAGGGTTGGCAGTGCCCGATCCGACGCGGTTGGCCAGCCGCTCCAGGTCGTACAGAGAGTCCAGAAGGGATCCCAGGCGGGCCCGCAGAGAAGGGTTTTCCAAAAGCTCTTGAATGGTGTCTTGGCGAAGGCGAATTTGCTCCAGATCCTGCAAAGGCTGCATTAGCCAGCGCCGCAAAGTGCGCCCTCCCATGGCTGTACGGCTGTGATCCAGCACCCAGAGCAGGGATCCCACAAAAGCCCCCTCTCGAATGGTCTGGGTGAGCTCCAAGTTACGTCGGGTTTGGGCATCCAAGATGAGGTAGTCCGTGAGCTGATAGGTGCGCGGGGGACGCAGGAGCGGGTGGCCTTTCTGGGGGGAAGGCTGCAACAGGGTCTCTGGTGCTGCGTACCGCTGACGCAAATGGGTTTCTTCTAAGTAGTGCAACAGCCCTCCCGCTGCTCGCACCGCCAGGGGCAATCCCTCACAGCCCAATCCTTCCAGAGAGCGCAGGCCATAGGTCTGCATGAGGTTCTCCCGGGCCACCGCCAGTTCAAAAGGTTCGGCTGGGCGCAGGGTATAGGCGTATTGGTTGGGGAGACCCAGGGGCCTTTGGGGATCTCCTGGGCGAATGAGGCCCAATCCCAGCCCCTCTTCGGTGGGCAGCAAAACCTCTGCCGGCTGCAGCCGGGCCAGTTCTTGCTCCAGTTGCTCTTGTCCCTCGCTCTGACACACCCAGAACTCGCCGGTGGAGATATCCGCGTAGGCCAGGCCCCAGCGGCAGGGAGCTTGCTTCGATCCTTTGAGCCGCACGATGGCTGCCAGGTAGTTGTTTTGCCGCGCCTGCAGCAGCTCCTCTTCGAGGACGGTGCCAGGGGTGATCACCCGCGTCACTTCCCGCCGCACCAAGCCCTTGGCCTGATCTGCTGGCTCCATCTGGTCGCAGACGGCCAGGGCATAGCCTTTGGCCACCAACTGGGCAGCGTAGCGGTCGAAAGCATGGTAAGGGATCCCGCACATGGGCACCCGCCCTATGGCCCCTGCTTCTCGCCCGGTGAGCACCAGCTCCAGCTCCCGCGACACCCGCTGGGCGTCCTGGAAGAACATCTCGTAAAAATCCCCCAGGCGGTAGAGCAAGATGGCGTGGGGATACTGCCGCTTCAGCTCCACATAGTGCTGCATCATGGGGGTGAGCAGGGCGGGATCCACCTCCAGGGCATCCCAAGTAGGCTCAGCGGAAGAACTCATGGCATCAAAACGTGGGCAAGCAATGGGCTAAGGCTCCGAGTCTGGCCAATCCGGGCCAACTGGCTTGGGCCATTCTAGATCCAGGTCTAGATGAAGTTTGAGACGTTTCCCCAGCCCTATTTCGCGGTTGGTTGCCATGACCTCGCTCAGGGTAGTTGGATCCCCCCTGAGGTAAGTGTAAACTACCCGACACCGACCGCTAAAGCGGTACGGTGCGGGCTTCCGGTAGCCCTGAGCTTGTAATGCTCTGCAAGAGAACACAACAAGCCCGTTCGCGAAGCGAGCCGTAGGCTTAACCTCTAGGCTGGTTTACAGCAGCCCCCAAAAGCGCAATCACATTCGCACCGTTAAAATCTGCATCTCCTTCCCACCCACAGTGTCCGCACTTAAACTGCTTCCCACTGCGGTAGGACTGTTCAGGGTCAGGATGAATGTGCAGGCATCTGTGGCAAGTTTGACTGCTGTATCTGGGATCCACCAACACCACTCTCACTCCTGCTTGCAGGGCTTTGTAGCTGATGAAGCTGCGAAGCTGGTAAAACGCCCAACGGTTAGCCCGCCTACGCTCTGTTGTAGAGCGCGGTGCCTGGTTGACGCGCTCCCGTATCCCTGTCAAGTCTTCTAAAGCAATGGCGCTATTTGTGGCCTTTGCCCTAGCCACAGTAGCTTTGGAGATGCGATGATTGACCCACGTTGTTGCTACGCAACGCTGCCGCGACTGAAAGCGTCTCT
>DVDX01000055.1 GCA_015295985.1 Synechococcus sp. M44_DOE_062
GCGGCACCGCGGATCAGCTAGGAGGTGTCTCAATTAACTTGAAATAATTAACTTGAAATAAATTGTGTAATGTGTAATGAGTCAGCCCAGGTTATCCAGTTGCTCCACCAAATTGGGATCGGCCAACTTTTGCAGAGCAAGTCGCGCGTCATCCCGAACCCCCCAGTCAGGATCGCGGCTGGCGCTGGTCAGCAATTGCCTTGTTAACGTTGTGTAAACAGTGGGATCCTCGAGAGCCTGCCTCACCTGTTGCCCCAGGATCCCTAAGCTCCAGGCACAGTTGCCGCGTACCGCCGCGATTGGATCTTGAGCCAAACCCCGGCAGAGAGCCGCTGCCACTTCATGTAGTGCTGCGCTGGACAACACTTGTGCCTGAGCCAATTGTCCGAGGGCACTGGCAGCCCACAATCTCACTGCCGCGATATCCTCAGCCAACACTTCAAGCAGCACCGGGTAGGCACGGGGATCCTTGGCATTGCCCAACGCCCACACCAAACCCTTGCGCACATAGCCGTTCCAATCCCAGCGCAAGCCCTCGATCAGCACCTCCACCTCAGCCGGATCCGGATTCCGACCTAGGGCATAGGCCGCTCCCACCCGCACCAACGGGCAGGGATCCCGGACTAGGGCCAGCAGGGATTTAACGGCACGGGGTTCTTCGATTTCACAGAAGGCGCGGGCCGCCTGCATCCGCAAATAGGGATCCGGATCCTGCAACTGCTGCAGCATCAGCTCCACATCCACCTCTGGCGGCGAGTGAGGTGGCAGCTCGTCTAGGGGCTCCAGGGGAGAAAAAGCGTCTTCTTGCATGGAGGGGTGCCCAGATGTTGGCGGAGGGGGCGAGCGCAAAACTCTCCCTTCCCCACGGCAAAAGCCAGAGCAACAACAGCCGAACCAGCAGCAGAGTTGCTGCCCATCATAAACCGCCGGGATCCTCTGCCTGATCTGCTTTTTCCAAGTGGGATCCCGGAACCCTGAGCAAGTCCGCTCCTTCCAGCACCCGTGCCGAGCGGATCACATCTCCCACCTGCAGGCGATCCACCCACTCCATCCCCTCGATGACGTAGCCGAACACGGCATAGCGCCCATCCAAAATCGGCAGAGCAGAGAGGGTGATGTAAAACTGGGAAGAGGCCGAGTCAAGTGGGCTGGAACGGGCCATGGCTACCGCCCCCAAGCGATGGGGCAAGAGCAACTTACTCAGAGCAACGGGATCCTTGATCAAGGTGTTGTAGCGGGGGTAGGGTTCCCCACGCAATCGGATTTCTAGGGGGATGGTGCGCAGGCGGTTGCTCCCCGGCTCTGTTGCACCCCCTGTGCCGTCACCTCGAGGATCCCCACCCTGCACCACAAACGGCTGTGGATCTTTTTCCACCCGATGAAAGGTGAGGCCGTTGTAAAAGCCCCGCTGAACCAAATCCACGAACTGGCCGCCGGTCAGGGGTGCCGCTTCCCCGTGAATCTCCAAGATCACCTTGCCTACCCCCTCGGCAGTTTGTACCTCCAGCTCCACCACCGCCTTCCCTTGCAGTTGTGGGCGGTTAGCATAGGCCGCCGGGATCCCAGAGGGGGATTCTGACAGGGAGGGTGTACTGCGACAAGCCAACAGCCCAAGACAGAGGTATCCCAAAACCAAGGCCACTCTCACTCTGCAGCGGTTTATTCGCCCCAGCTTGGCGAGTTTCATCCGTCTCTTCTCCCTTTTCAATCTGCGCTCCCCTCCTCCCGCTGCTGCCACCGAGACCTCTCAGCCCAGCAGGGATCCCTATGCAGGTATTCAGATCCGCTGCGACAGTCCCAACTGCAAGGTGACGCTTTGAGCGCCATTGCTCACCCTCACGCCGTAGGGGCTGATGGAGGTAACCCGCCACTCTGCTTTCACCGCATGGCCAACAGCCACCTGACGTACTACGTTGTCGATCAAAATCAGGGCCTTGGGAGCACCTGGATCGTGGATCAATCCCACCAGCTTCATTTGCGGCACAGGCTGGGGTGGGATCCTTGCCGGTAGCGGAGAAGCAGGTACCCTGGTGGGAGAGGGGATACTGGCCCTCCCTGAAGCAGTAGGGGCGGCAACCGTTGGCGGTTTTGCCGGTTCGGCCAAGACAGCCTTGGCTGAATCCTTAGGGGGAGCTTCAGGATTTTCATCCACGTCAGCAACGGAGGAAAGCAAGGGCTCCTGGTGAGAATCGGAATGGGAAAAATCGGGTGCCTCAGCCAAAGGATCCCGAGCGGCCTGCGAAAAAACCACCGCCCGCGGGCGCAGGGTCATCCAAAAGGCCAGCCCTGCCACCAAAGTAGCGGCCAAAGCCATACCCAGCAGCAACCCTCCGGCGGCAGAGAAGTGCCGGGAAGGCAGCGGGGGCCGTGTGCCCAGGTAGGGATATTCTCCGGCTTCTGAAAGCCCCCCCTGCAAGCTGTTCTCCAGATCCTCGAACAGCTCATCCAACAAAGAATCTGCCTGCTTGACTTGGCCAGACCATGCCCAAGGAGAACGACGGCCCCTGCCTGCTGAAGCATCCAACCCGGACATACAACCTCCCTAGCCTGAACGGCGGGGGGATCCCCAGGAGTTGAGACACTCAGCCAACAGTTGCCGTCTATCGCCCAAAGACTCTTAGAGGAGCCGCATTTCCGGGTACTCGGTCAACAGCGCCTCTGCCGACAGGGTGTCTCCCTCCAACTGCGGCGTCCACAGCACTTCGATGGCCACAACCCGATCTGCCGGGATCGCAGCCAACTGCATCAGGCACTGCCGCAGATCCGCCGTGGAGTTAACTACAGGTAGTGTACCCGAGTTGCCACGATACGCAACCAGCAGAGTGACCACCAGATACTCGCCAACATCTGGGATCCCGGCAGCAGACCGCTGCAGCGCCGCTTGGGAAACCTGTTGGATTTGGTTATTGCGGTTGCTGAGGCTTTCGATGCTGAACTTGCTGCGCTCTTGTAAGGAAGCTTGATAGAACAGCGATTCGGCCCGGGAGAGGGGCAGCTTCTCCGCCTTGGCATGGCCATAGGCCCAGTAGTCGCTGTAGCGCATCAAGCGAAGGGTGACCTCTTGCAACAGTTGGCTCAGCCCTTCTGGCGACTGAGTATCCGCTTCCAGAGCCAGGGCGTTCATGTCTTTTTGCAGTTGTCGGGCGCTGGCCAGCAGGCCCACTTTCACCTGCGCAACAGTGACCTGGGGATCGCGAACCCCAATGCTATCGTCCCCCTCTTCGGATCTGGCTGCTGAGCGCAGCGTCTGCACCACAAAACTACCTGCCCCAATCAAGAGCAGCAGCGTGAGCAGGCCGCCACCACCCCCTCCCCAGAAAAAGGGCACCAGCAGCGGAAAACCGAAGCCACCCCCGTAGCTGGGGTACACGGGAGCTGAGTAGTGCGGGCCAATCGAGCGGGGGGCAGAGAACGTCGGCGACCGGAAAGATCCGCCGCCAATGCGACCGCCACTGCGTGCCCAAACAGCGCCTATGGGAGCCAAGGCCAAGATCAAGGCTAGGGCAATGGCCAGCAGGGGCCGGCAGACGCGACCGATGTGTTTCAGCATGTTCACAATGTTTTCGTCCATCACGGGGCTAGTCTCCCTTAATTCTATGCTTTCTAGTTGGCGGAAATAGGGGCGGGAACCGATCCCCCACCCGGCCATCTTATTCGTTTAATTCCCTAGTCTGGGTGTAGCTCTCTGTGAGAGCCAAGAGCAAGTACCCACCTCGTGTTAGCGGCGCAGAGCGCTCACTTGGGGGGAACTCATGCCTGTGCAGATTCCTCTGACGGGGTAGTAGGTGTCGAGCCTGCTGCTAGCCAAAGACCTACGGCCCACCTCGCGAGGGATTGCTGAAGCAGGAAGAAAGCAGAGATGCTGCGGAAGCTTGAGTAGCTTTTGTTAGCATTTCATAGGTCTTTTAGAGCAGGCAATGCAAACTCAGGCTAACCTCCAAGCCAAGGGAAAAGAGCAGGCATCTTCTCCACCCCGTGCCCAGATTCGGCTGTTGGTGGTAGATATTGATGGTACGATTGCCGGGCCTTCCAACCAGGTTTCGGAGCCGGTTCGGGAAGCCATTCGGAAGGCCAAAGCCGCAGGGGTGCGAGTAGCCATTGCTACGGGTCGTATGCATCGCTCTGCTGAGCGGTTCCACTACGCGATTGGAGCAGATATGCCCCTGTGCAGCTACCAGGGGGCTTTGATTCGGGATCCCGATAGCCAAAAAACCTTAAAGCACTGGAGCCTTGACTGGTCGCTGGCCGAGGAGTTGTTGCAGGCGTTGCAGGATCAGCCGGTGGGGGTTCACCTCTACATCGATGACCAGCTCTATTTGCGGGAGCTGAGTCCTCTCAGTCAGGCTTATGCTGAGCGCTCTCAGGTGCCGTTCCAGATGTTTTCTTCTGCCCAATACGGACGAAGCCCCACCAAGATCCTGGCTGTTTCCGAGGATACCGAGTTCCTGCAGGAATTACAGGGATCCCTGCGGCGGCGGTATTCCCCTGAGCAGCTCTACCTCACCCGTTCGGAGCCAATTTTTCTGGAGGCTACCCATCCGGCGGTGAACAAGGGCAATGCCGTTCGCTTTTTGGCGGAGGAAATACTGGGGTTATCGGCGGAGCAGGTGATGGCCATTGGCGATGGCGACAACGACATTGAGATGATTCAATATGCCGGGATCGGGGTGGCCATGGGAAATGCTTCGCCTGCTCTCTTACCCCATGCCGATTGGATTGCCCCTTCTGTGGCAGAAGACGGAGTGGCGGCAGCCATCGAGACCTTTATCCTCAGCTAGGCAGGGATCCCATGCTGGGCCTGGCTTCTTCTCCCTTTTCCGAGGTTACCCTGCGTCCGGCACAGCAACAGGCGTTGGCCTACCAATCGGGGCCGCTGGGGATCTCCGCCGTTCCGGGGAGTGGCAAAACCTTTATTCTGGAGCTGTTGATTGCTGATTTGATCCTGAATCGAGGGATCCCACCGGAGCGCATCGGAGTGTTCACCTACATGCGTTCGGCGCGGGGCAACTTGATCAGCCGCATCAATCAACGTTTGCAACGGGCGGGGTATCCGGATCGCTTTACCCAAGCTTTTACCCTGCATTCTTTGTCATTGCGGGTGTTGCGGGAGGCCCCCGGCCTTTGGGAAGAGCTGTCCATTTTGGAGGGATACGAACAGGAGCGGTTGCTCAGCCGCCTGTGCCGCGCTTGGCTCGCCCGCCATACTCAGCTTTGGGAGCCGCTGATCCCCGGTGACCCTAACCCGCAAAAGATCGCCCAAAACCGAGCTCAATTCCGCCGCAGCTTTCAGCGGATGGTGCAGACGGTCATCAGCAGGGCTAAAAATCTGCGCCTGGGGCCAGAAGCGATCCCCGGCGAGGGCTATCTGGGCTGGGCCGCTCCCATCTACGCCGACTATCAGGCGGAATTGCGTCGCCTGGGCAAGCTGGACTACGACGACCTGGGCTGGCAGGCAGTGGATTTGATCGAGGGCAGCCCGGAGCTGCGGGAACAGGTGCAAAACTGGTACGACTACCTGTTCGAGGATGAGGCCCAAGACAGTTCCCCCCTGCAAGAAGACCTGCTGCGGCTGCTTAGCCAACGCACCGGCAACCTGGTGCGGGTGGGGGATCCCAACCAGAGCATCATGGGCACCTTCACCACCGCCGAGCCACGGCTGTTTCGCGCCTTTTGCCAGGCCAGCCCTCAGGTGGTGCTCTTGGATGAATCCAGCCGCAGTGCCCCCCAGATCATCGCTTTGGCCAACCGTCTGGTGGAGTGGGTGAATCAGCAGCACCCCATCCCGGCTTTGCGCACTGCTCTGGCCCCCCAACCCATTCAACTGGCCACCTCCGGTGGCCAAAACCCCCCGGACAGCGAAGGTCGGGTGGACTTTCTGCGGGTCGTCGGATCCCCGGAGGAGGAGCTGCAACAGGTAGCGCGGCAGGCCATTGCAGCCACCCAAGCTTTTCCCGGCCAAACGGTGGCCATTCTGGTCACCACCAACGAAATGGGGGGCAAGGCCCTCAGCTATCTCCGGGAAATGGGGGCGGAGCGGGTGATCGACCTGCTGCGGGGCAGTCCCAGTCAGCGGCGGGTGTTGTTGCAACTCAAGGGAATTATCGACTGGTTTGCCCGTCCCACTGCTCCCACTCGCTTGGCTGCTGCTGTGGATTGCTTGGCGGATTGGGCCGGGATCCCACGTGCTGAGCTGGGGCCGATGTTGACCTGGATCCGCGCCTCTCTGCCGGAGCGGCTGCTGTTTCCCAACGTTGGTGAGGCTCCCTCTCTGCCCGATGACCCCTCTTGGCAAAACTTGGGCAAGCTGCTGCGCACTCTGGGGGCTTGGTTGCGGGCCGGGCGCTCCCCTTGGCCAGAGGTGCTGAATGTGATCGTTCAAAGCCTCTACCGCAAGCCGGAAGAGCTGTTTGTGGGTCGCTATGTAATCGACCAACTGGAACAGGTGCTGGGATCCCTGCCCGAGACCGATTGGCAGGAGATCGCCCAAGAGTTTCAAGCTATTCTGGAGCACCGCCTCAACAACTTACCTTCGGAGATCTTTGCCTTCGACCCAGAGCCGGGCAGCATCACCGTCACAACTCTGCATCGCGCCAAGGGGTTGGAATGGGATCAGGTGTTCATCCCCCAGGTATCGGCCTACGAGTTTCCCACCCAGTACGGGGAGCGAACCCTGGGGCTGAAGTTTTTGGATGAAGTGGACATGCAGGCAGAGGCCCTGGCCCAGTTGCGACAGCTTAGCCCCAAAGGCGGTTGGGAGCTGCAGGCCGACTCGGCCACCAAGCAAGCTTTTTTGGATTTGGCAGCAGAGCGGTTGCGGCTGCTGTATGTGGGCATCACCCGTAGCAAACGGCGGCTCACCCTCTCGGTCTCCAGCCAATCTCGATCTGGGGCAGAGCAAAGTTCATCTTTGGTGTTTCGGGTGTTAAGTCGCAGTTTTAGGGCCGGTTGACCGGGCGGATCCCTTGTTCTTCACAGATCGGCAACCTGCTAGCATGGCTAAGCCCGATAGCGCTAGCGTGGGGCGACGGGGCAGTCTTTCAAAGCCACAGGTCAGATCCATAGGTATTCTGCAATGCAACCTCGGCGTATTGCCCGCGAACTGGCCCTGCTGGGGGTCAATCAACTGCCGGCCACGGCAGCCAAACTGAGCGAGAAACAACTGCAAGACTTGCTGCTGGCAGCCATTCGCGCCCTGAGCGAAGAGACCCATGAAACCCTCTCCGCAGCGGCGGCGGAAATTCAACGCAGTGACCGTCTGTTGCACGAGAGCGATCCCCTGTTGTTGGCTGATTCGGATCCCAAGGAAGAGGGTGGGTCCCGCTCCGTCACTCTCCGCCTTCAGCAGGCCCAACGACACCTGCAGCGCCTGGAAATCACTCTAAAGGAGGCGAAGGTTCCTGACCCCAATGCCTTACGGGGGGAAGTGCTGGAGCTCATCCAGCAGGTGCAAGTGACTCTCAGCAACGCCGGCCAAGCCCTAGAACACCTGGAACAGCGGCTGCACAGCGTCCGCCACATCTTGGGTGAGGTTGTCCAGTTGTCTCAAAGAGCAGTCAACCGGGTGGGCGTTGCCCTGTCCATGCCGGAACTGTTGCACATCGCCCAGTCCCAAGAGGTGCGTGCCTACGCTTTGCAACTGCTAACCGCTCTGCGAACCCACAAGGAGGCGATCGATGCTCGTTTGCAAAAGGCTTTGGTGGGTTGGCAACTGCAGCGGGTTGGTCGGATCGAGCGAGATATCCTGCGCCTGGCGGTGGTGGAGATGGAAATACTGGCCAGCAGCCCCGTGAAGGTTGCCATCAACGAAGCTGTAGAATTGGCCAAAAAATACGGGGATCCTGAAGCCGCCGCTTTCGTCAACGGAGTGCTGCGACGGGTAGTGGACAGCCAGATGGAGACCCACTGGGGCCGGGATCCCTCCCTCCCTGGTTCTGGTTCCGGGGGCTGAGCAGATCACTGGGGATCTTCCTTGCCAGGGTAAAAGTCGGGATCCATCACCTGCTCAAATGTGTAGGGACACTGGGCAGGCAGATCTGCTTCAGACAATGGCGTTTCTCTCACCACCAACAGGATCCCGTCTTGGTGAGCCTCTTGCAGGGCTGCTGAAAGATCGGGCTTGAGGCTGGGACTGTCTCTGAGCAATCGCTGGATCTGGCGGCGTCGTTCGGTAATCGTTGCCCGCCAACTTTTGCCTCGCAGGTGGGGTTGCAGTTGCCACTTCAGCAAATGCCCTACCAGGATCCCCAGCCGGTGCAGCAATTCCCGGCGTTCTTGCCTGCCCAAAGCCTCGATTTCCTCCACCAAGTTGGCGATATCCAGTTGATCCCACTGCCCCGATTTCAGCAGTGCGGCTTGCTTTTGCGTCCAGGCATAGAAGTCGTACTCTTGACATACTCCCCTGCCTTTAGGCAGGGGATTCTAGTTCCTGGTTCTGCGACAGCACTTACCGCGTTGGGTTGCCCCTCCACGACAGCGGTGCTTGTCTCCCCAGGCGTTCCCCCAAGCGCTACGTGCCACTGACGCAAGCACGGGGCGGTTCCCTAATGCCCTTAGGTACCGTTGCGAACAACAACCACAAAACCTACCGAGGCTGCATCCAGTCGCTAGACTGTTGGGTTTAAGGCCTACGGCCCGCTTGCGCAAATAGAGCGGTTGACTACCCTGCCGCTGCGGGCAGCATAGCACAAAGCCGCCCTGGAAGGGCGGGGCTTTAGACCCAGTTTCTTGGTAAAGTTGCATGCTCTATTACCCCAAACTACCCCCTTCTGCCCTGAACTCATTGATTTCCTGGACAAGGTCAAGTCCGGGAATGCTTGGGGAAAGCAGGTTTTGTCGGTGGGTTGAGGGAAGCGGGCGATGAGACTCGAACTCACGACATCCAGCTTGGGAAGCTAGCGTTCTACCACTGAACTACGCCCGCGTAAATCCAAGCTTAGCAAGCTGAAGTCCTTGCCGCATCCAGTCTATCACGTTCCCGACCCCCTTGAGTAGGTAGGGAGTTTGGGGTGGTTCAGGGGCATATTTTGACCGCAATTCGACCGGCAGGGGGTTACATCGAGGGACAAAGCTATCGTGCATGTTGCGGCAGAGCGAGAGTTTCCCACGGGATCCCTGGTACAACTGAGGCAGTATTCTGCCTTCGGCCTATGTCCAGCATCCTCCTGCTCTCCGGTAGTCCCAGCACTCCTTCTCGCTCAGAAGCCGTTCTACATCACGCTGCCGGGATCCTGTCCGATCTGGGATTAACCACTCAGTTTGTTTCGGTGCGGGATTTGCCCCCAGAGGATCTGGCGTTGGCCAAGTTCGATAGCCCTCAGCTCAAGGCAATTCAGCAAAAGGTGGCCCAAGCTGCCGGGATCGTCATTTCTGCGCCCGTTTACAAAGCCTCTTATCCAGGCGTGCTGAAGGCACTGCTGGATTTGCTAGACCAGGACTCTCTTACGGGCAAAGTGATTCTCCCCATCGCCACCGGGGGAACCCTAGCCCATTTGCTGTCCATCGACTTTGCCATGAAACCTGTGCTGGCAGTGATGGGGGCCACCCATATCCTGAGAGGGGTCTATATCCTGAGTTCTCAAATTCAGTTCGACGCTGCCGGAACCCCACAGCTAGAGGCCGACATTGAGGAACGTTTGCGAGCCGGGCTGCAGGCCCTTGCCCAGGCGGTGAGATAGAAGAAATCAGCACTTCGGGAGACTGGCCGAATACCGGATTGGTGTCCTGGGCCCGGAGCCGGTTGCGGCAATCCATTCGGAAAACGGCATGGGTGATCGCCCAGTCAGGCCCAACAAGCCGTGGAAGAACCGACGGCAGGGGATCCCTTTTGCAAATATGCCCAGATTAAATTTCTATAAATCCCCCAAAAACCTGCAAAACCGTAAGTTATGATACAGACATAGGATAAATCGTTCATCTCTGCAGTTGGCTCACCGTTGGTTGGGAGCTGTGCAGAGACGGAAGTAGGGGTCTTCCCGAAGGAACGCGCCTCAACTGAATCGCGCCACTCTCTGCGTGGCCTACGGTTCAACAACAACAAACTCAACCCTTCGTTGATGGAGGCGACTTATGAAACTCTCTTTCCGTGGCAACACCTTTGACTACGTTCCCGCGCATACTCAGCTCAGTGATGAGGAGTTGCAAGCTCAGTATCGCGGTCAAACCTTCTGTGTGCACCACACCAGCAAGAAAGCGATGCCTCACCCTCATCAGCCCCTGACTTACCGGGGTGTAAGCTACTGAGGTGGATACGGTTTACCCTTGTTTCAGGTGAGCTGGGGATCCACTGGAAATCTCCATAGAGATTCGGAAAAGACCGAGCGGCCCCGTTTGGGGTCGTTTTTTGAGGCAAAACAACACCCGCAGAAGGGGTGGCTTAGGCAAGTCAGTTTGGATTCTCAAGATCGATAGCTTCATCTTCTTCCGCCAGCTCTTCTCCCCGGCTCAGGAGGGGGCTTTAGAGCCAGTTTTTGGGTAATGGGATCGGGAACCCACTCTTTCAGGAAGAATCCGGAAGAAATCGACTGTGGCTTTCTTCAGCCAACCCTTCAAGACAACAAGACAATGGGCGCGCTGATGCCCATACCGTCGATGGGCTGTTCCTGCACCACCCGTTCCGCCTCAAAAGAAGGTGGATGAGCCTGTCCTGCCGACTTGATGTTGAAATGGGAGCGATGCTGAGACAGGGTGCGCTAAGATGAGGTTCCAAGCGATAATGGCTTTGGTAACTGGCCCTACAGGGATCCGCTGCGATGGAAGCGTTTTTTGAGTTTCTCTGGTCGGCTTCGGCCATCTTACTGGTGATCTTGGTGCTGCTGCACAGCCCCAAGGGGGATGGGTTGGCGGGCATTGGCGGGCAGGCCCAATTGTTCTCCAGCTCCAAGAGTGCTGAACAAAACCTCAACCGCATCACCTGGACGGTAGCGACCCTTTTCCTCTCCATCAGCGTGGTGTTGGGGGCGGGCTGGCTCTCGGCAGCCACAGGACCATAGGGATCCCTTTCCGTGTTGGCCATTTACCTGCATGGATTTGGCTCTGGGCCCCAGTCGGCCAAGGCAACTTTCTTTCGGCAGCGGCTGCAGCAGGTGGGGATCCCTGTTCAGGTACCCGATCTAAACCAGGGCAATTTTGCCCAGCTTACCTTAAGCCGCCAGATCCAGCAGGTTTCTGACCAGCTTGCCGAGATGAACCATCCCCCTGTCACTCTCATCGGCTCTAGCCTGGGGGGGCTGGTGGCTGCCTGGGTTGCCGAACAACAACCCTGTGTGCAGCGCTTGGTGCTTTTGGCGCCGGCTTTCGGCTTTCTGGGCCATTGGCTGCCGCGGCTGGGGGCAGAGGCGGTGGAGACTTGGCAGCGAACCGGACAACTGATGGTGTTTCACTACGGAGAAGGCCGCCCTCTCCCTCTGGAGTACGGCTTTGTCGCTGATGCCCAACGCTACCCGGATGGGGCCTTACAACGGCCTGTGCCTACCCTAATTGTGCATGGGATCCAAGACGAAACCATCCCCATTCAAGCCAGCCGAGACTACGTGGCCCGTCGCCCCTGGGCCCAACTGGTGGCGGTGGAGAGCGACCACGCCCTGACCGATGTGTTGGATCCCATCTGGCAGATCACCAGCCGCTTCTGCGGGTGGGCGATGGAGACGGGGCAGTATGGTTGTTGAAGGGGATCCCTGTCCCGTGCTTGCCCATTCGCGAAGGCGTCGCGTAGCGATAATGTCTATGCAATCCCAAGCGTTATGCCTACTGCAGGGGAAGGCTGACGTGACTGCCGGCCTGCTCTTCGATATGGACGGGGTCATTGTGGATTCGGAACCAATCCATGCCCGTGCCGGAGCCATTGCCCTGCAACGCTGCCACCTATCCCTGGATTTGGCCCCCATCTCCCTACAGTTCAAGGGGCGCACCGACCGCGACATGTTCGAGTACCTTGTCCAACACCAGACGGACACCCCACCCGCGGAACGGCCCCTGCTGGTGCAGCGCTTGATCGAGGAAAAGGCCAAGGCTTTTGGCGAGCTGCTGGCGGAGGTACCGCTGGTGCCGGGGGTGCTGGAGTTTTTGGCGGCCAGTCGCCGGCGCTTTTCTGCCCTGGCTGTCACCACTTCGGCCATCCGTCGGGATCAAGTGCAGATTTTCCAGCGCTTCGACCTGCACCGCTGGTTTGACGCGGTGATTACCGCCGAAGACATTCAGCGGGCCAAGCCCGACCCAGAGCCCTACCTGAAAACGGCTGCCGCCGTGGGGCTGGATCCGGCGGTGTGTTTGGTGATTGAAGACTCCACCCATGGGATCCGCGCCGCCAAGGAGGCTGGCTGCTTTGCAGTTGGCCTCACCACGGCCTTCACCGCTGAGGAACTGCGCCACGCCGGGGCGGATGTGGTGGTGGACAGTTTTGCGGAGTTGGCTGCACTTCTGTTCGCGCCAGCGGGACGGAGTCCATAACTGCCTGCATAGGAACACAGCCCATTCGCGAGAGCATCGCGTAGCGATATGCGAGCACCTATTTTTTTGCAGCAGGCCCTGGGTCGCTATCCGTTTGCTTCGCGGCGACGGGTGGTGATGGGCAGACAGGGATCCGTGGCCACCAGCCAACCTCTGGCGGCGATGGCAGGCATGGAGATGTTCTGGGCGGGCGGCAATGCTGTGGATGCAGCGGTGGCTATGGCGGTGGCTCTGACGGTGGTGGAGCCGACCTCCAATGGCATTGGGGGCGATGCCTTCGCTCTGGTATGGGAGGGAGGCGAGAAGGGTCGGCTATACGGGTTGAATGCTTCCGGTCGCAGCCCAGCCGCTCTGACGCCGGAGCACTACCGGGAGCATGGGCGGATCCCTCCCTACGATTGGTTGGCGGTGACGGTGCCGGGGGCAGTTTCCGCTTGGCAGACCCTGCACCAGCGCTGGGGAAGGCTGCCGTTCCAGCGTCTGTTTGTGCCTGCCCTTCGTCTGGCGCAAGAGGGATTTCCGGTTTCTCCCCGGGTTGCTCAACTGTGGCAGGCAGCGGAGTCCATCTATTTGCCCCTACCCGATCCCCGCCACGAGGCCTTCAAGGCCGTTTTCTTTCCCCAAGGGCGTGCCCCCCGAGCTGGGGAGCGCTGGAGCAGCCCCCTGCATGCCCAAACCCTGAAGGCCATTGCCCACAGCGGGGGTGAGAGTTTTTACCGGGGGGAGCTGGCGGAGAAGTTGCTGGCTTTCTCGGAGGCCACCGGTGGCTTCCTGTCCCCCGCCGACTTGGCTGAGCACCGAGCCGATTGGGTGGAACCCATCCATACGGATTACCGAGGCTATACCGTCTGGGAGATCCCCCCCAACGGACAGGGCATTGCTGCCCTAATGGCACTCAACCTTTTGGAGGGTTTTGAGCTGGGGCAGATCCCCTACGATGCCGGCGAGCGCTATCACCTGCAAATCGAGGCGATGAAGCTGGCCTTTGCCGATGTGAGCCGACAGGTGGCAGATCCGGAGTATGTGCGGGTCAGCCCTGCCCAGATGCTGGATAAAGCCTATGCGCAGCAGCGGCGGCAGTTGATTGGGGTTAAGGCCATCCCTCTGGCTCCGCCAGGGCTGCCGGAGGGGGGAACGGTTTATCTGGCTGCAGCCGATGGGGAGTTGATGGTGTCTTTGATTCAGTCGAATTTCGATGGCTTCGGCAGCGGTCTGCTGGTTCCGGGCACAGGTATTGCCCTGCACAATCGCGGCACCGGTTTCACCCTGGAGCCCGGCCATCCCAACCAGGTGGGCCCCCGCAAGCGCCCCTACCACACCATCATTCCCGGCTTCCTATCTAAGGAAGGGATCCCCCTCGGCCCTTTTGGTGTGATGGGAGGGATGATGCAGCCCCAAGGCCATGTGCAGGTGGTGGTGAACTTGGTGGATTACGGCCTAAACCCCCAAGCGGCCCTGGATGCGCCCCGCTGGCGAGTGCTGTGGGATCAAGGGATCCCGCAGGTGGCGCTGGAAAGCACGGTGCCGCCTCAGGTGGTGGGCGAACTCTCAGCCCGCGGCCATGCAGTGCAGGTGGTGGACGCAGAAGCGGATTGCGGTCTTTTTGGCCGGGGACAGATCCTCTTGCGAGATGGGGATCACTTCATTGCCGCTTCCGAACCCCGTGCCGATGGCCTAGCCCTGGCGTGGTAGAAGGCTCAACTCATCACCATGCCGCCATCAATGGTGAAAACCTGTCCCGTGATGTAGGCCGCCGCCGGATCTGCCGCCAGAAAACGCACCAGCCCCGCCACTTCTGCCGGGGATCCCAGCCGCCCCAGGGGGATCTGGGCCAAAATCGGGCCCGGATCCAGCTTCTCGGTCATTTGGGTGGTGATGAACCCCGGTGCTACGGCGTTGACGGTGATGTTGCGACTGGCCAACTCCCGGGCTGCCGTCTTGGTGAGGCCCACCACCCCTGCTTTGGCGGCGCTGTAGTTGGCCTGGCCGGCATTGCCCACCAAGCCCACCACCGAGGTGATGTTGATGATGCGGCCCTGGCGCTGCTTCACCATGATCTTGGCGGCTGCTTTTAGGCAGAGAAAGACCCCCGTCAGATTGAGATCCAACACCGCCTGCCAATCTTCCGGCTTCATGCGCAGCAGCAGGGTGTCGCGGGCCATGCCAGCATTGTTCACCAGCACATCCACCCGACCCCACCGCTCCATCACCTGGGCAAACAGGCTCTCCACCGCCTCTGGGCAGGACACGTCGGCGGCCACAGGGATCCCTTCTCCCCCCAGGGCGGCAATCTCCTCTACCAGAGACTCGGCTTCGGCGGCGGAGCGGGCGTAGTTGATCGCCACTTTTGCCCCAATGGCCCCCAGGTGCAGGGCAATCGCCCGGCCAATACCTCGGCTGGCTCCCGTGACCACAGCCACTCGGTCTTGGAGGGAAGGCAAAGGGAGAAGCTCAGACATAAGCGGCAGATTCCTCGTGATTGGGACAGCCGCAACAGTATAGGATGCTTTGGAGCCCTCTGGTTGCCACTGGCTTCCCTGCGATCGCTTGCGCTGCGTCCGTCCTGACCGCCGTTCGCGCTACTCGGACGGAGTCCTTTGGCATGGGCAGGAGGGATCCCACGGCTCTGGTCAGTCACCCTGCCTGCAAGATGTGCTGCCGGACGGATTCCCAGACCAACGGGTAAGCAGAGCCAGATTAAGATCAAAGGCTAGGCCCCAGCAAAGGAACTGTCCATGCAAGTGGAGTTTCGCGAGTGCGATCCGGGAAATCTGTGGATCTGGTTTGAGTTTGCGGAGCCGCCGGTCGAAGCTGAGCTGGAGTACCTCAACGAGGTGCTGGAATCGTGGTACGTGCTGGGCAAGCTGGGGGGATTTAACGCCGAGCGCCTGGTGGCCCAAGAGGCAGAGGCGGATCTGAGCTATCTGGAGTACCCCAACGAATCGGATCCCTTGCCTTCCCTAATGCACAACATGGGATCCCTGGAAGAGAAGGACAACTGGGCCCGCTGCTGGTTTGATTTGGGCACTGCCGATGCCCTGGCGCTGGACGTGCTGATCAACGCCTTGCGCACCCTCAGCCTGGAATACATCAACCTCAGCCGCGTGATCATCGGCGGGCAAAATGAGGATTGGCCAACGGTAGATCCTGTTCACGCTAGCGGGATGGAGTCCTTGGAGATGGATGCCTACGATCTAAACGGCTATGTGCAGGATCATATGGGGGAAGAAGGAGGGCTGGAATAGCTACTCCAAGTAGCCCAGCTCCTGCATCTGCCGCACCAAGTCGGCATCGCTTTCCACATTCACCTTGCGAGGAGCCGTGCTGGGCCGCCGGGATTCTGCCCAGCTCACCCAGGCTCTCAGCCCATGCTGTAGGCGAGCCAGCCAAGCTTGGGGCCAGCCGGTCTCCACCGCCGACCCGTCGTGACAGCCTTGCGGATCAGCATCAGGGAGAGAGGACACGGGATCCCCGTTGCCGACCCAAAGCAGATCCCGCAGCTCCGCCGGATCCTGCTCCAGGTTGTAGAGGCTGGGGCGATCCCCCGTTTGGATGAGTTTGGTCATCCCCTCATAGAGGGCACGGCGGATGTCGTAACAGGCACGCGCCCGCAGCAAGCTGTCGTTGCGGTTTTCCATAGCCCGAATGAGAAGGTGGGGCGGGAAGGCTTCGCTGAGCACCGTCCCCTGCTCAGGATCTTCCCCTGCCAAGGTGCGGGCCAAGCTGAGGCGGGCGATCTCGCGGCGGAGCTTGAGGCTGACGCGGGGGGTGCTGTTGGCCAGGGAGAGGCTAGGGCTGTTCGCGCTACTCGGACGGAGTCCTGTCGCGTTAGCGGGACGGAGTCCTAAGCCGGCAGCTTCCAAGAGGGTGTGAAACAGGCGGCGGGTGGAAACAGGGGTGGCAATGCGCTTTCCTGCCGGGAAGTGGCCGGGATAGCGCAGGATGAGGGGCACGCGGATCAGCTCTTCGTAGACCACAAAGGCATGGCCGACGAAGTCGTGTTCCCCCAGCCCTTCACCGTGATCGGCGACGATGGCCACCAGCGTATTCTGCTCCAGGCCAGTGTGGCGCAGAGTGTCAAAGACGGATCCCAGCAGATGATCTTGGTAGGCCACCTCTGCATCGTAGATATCCCGAAGCACCTGAGCTTGCAGCGGGGAGAGGGGTTCCGGCAGGGGCGCCATCCAGCGGTAGGGTTGGGCGTTGTATTGGCGCAAAAAGTCACGGGCCTCGCGGTTGCTCTTGAAATAGGGGGCAAACTTCTGCACAAAGGGCTCTGGCGGCCAGTAGGGCAGATGAGGCTCCATCAGATTGACAAAGCAAAAGAAGGGCTGTGCTCCCGAATCCGACTGGCGGCGAGCCATCTGGTGCAAGTAGCGATTTAAGTCCGCAATCGAGGCGGCAGTGTTGCCCTTGAAGTTCACCAAGCGGGTCCAGAGGGAGGCAAACCAGGGGTGCAGCGCCAGTTGGAAGAGGGTGTCGGAGCGGGCAAAGGCGTTTTGCACCGGGTAGGAGAGCCGACGCCAAAATTGGGTGTAGGCAGCCAGCCAGTGATTCAGGGGGGTGGGCAAGGGGTTGCCCTCGGGGGGGCGGGTGGGCAGAGCACCGCCGTAGTTGTAAAAGGTTTCAAAGCCGCGCCGCAGGCCGTTTTTCAGGATCCCTACCAGGGGGTTGTTGCAAAAGCCCACGGTGGTGTAGCCGCTCAGCTTCAGCAGCTCTGCCAAGGTGGGCAGGGCGGGGCTCAGCTCCAGATCTGCTTGCACGGTCTGGTGGGTGCTGGGATATTCCCCTGTAAACAAGGAAGCGTGGGAGGGGATGGTCCATTGGGCGGGGGCAATGGCCCGCTCAAAGAGGGTGGATTCGGCAGCCAGCCGATCCAGGTTGGGGCTGGTGGGCACTTGGCGGGCACGCTCCGCTTCCGACCAGTAGCAGGAGAGACGATCCGCCCGCTGGGTATCCAGCACAATCAGCAGGATGTTAGGGCGTTCCCCGGCAGCAGCACCAGCCCTTGCAGGGAAAGGTTCTGTTCGCGTTAGCGAGACGGAGTCCTCAAAGCTCACCACAACCCACCCGTTTGCGTTAGCGGTGCGGAGCACATCACCTTATCTTAAAGGTATTCCTATCCTGCCGTCGCGTCAGCGGCGCGTAGCGCTTTGCTCTCGGCCAGCTTTCTGCTTCCGCCACGGCCCCCTCAGGGCAAAGTGAGCTGGGTTTGGCTGTTGCCTTGGATCCGAGCGGTGTTGGCCTGCCAATCCAGGATCCCTTGGTTGCCCCTAACAGTCAAAGCCTGGCCGGGCTGTCGGTAGCGCACGTTGCCCTGGGCTTGCAACTGGGTGGAGCCGATGCGCCAGCGAATCTCTTGGGCTTCCAGCTCTTGCCCTGTCTGCTCGGCTTTGGCCTCTGCATTGTCCAGCAAGCGCAGCAAGGACTCCGTCCCGCTATCGCGAACGGCAAAGGGCAGGGGAGCACGCAACTGCCCACCCCTGAGGCGCAAAGCTTGTAGGGGGGCGTACACCTCTACAGCCCCTACTGCCTGCACTTCCCCGACGCCGAATTGCCATAGAAAACGGCTGGCGGTCAGCTCCAGATCCGGATCCTGATCGTGCCGGCGGGACGGAGTCCTATATTCTGCCCGCACAGGCTGAGTGGGATCCAGGTTCTCCAACTGCATCTGGGCTTGGCCAAAGTCGACCAGCAGCCGATCCCCCCACAGGGATCCCTGCCCATCCAACAGCTCCACTTTCACCTGGCCCTCGGCTTGGAGGCGGCGCTGTTCCGGCAGCCATTCCACCCGCTGGGCCTGCAAACGCAGGTTGTCCCGCTCCGATTCCACCTCAACTTGACCCATCAATTCCAGCCGTCGTTCGCCGGGGTAGGCAGAGCCTCGCTCGGCACGGGTGCGGATGGCGCGGTTGTCTTCGTCGAAAAATTCTCCCTGAACAGACTGTAGATGGGCGGATCCCAACTGCACAGGAGCGGCCCCATTTTCTGGGGGGGACTCGTATTCGGCCAGGCGAGCCTGTAAGCGCCAGAGAATGCCACCATCAGGTCTGGCTTGGGTGAGGGTGATGTCTTCGTAGATCAACTGGGGGGTGGAGATGGGCTTGGAAGGAGCATCGGGATCCCGCTCCGGCCCACCACAGCCTGCGCTCAGCAGGGCCAAAACGGCCAGGAAACGGAGGATAGACAAAGACCTGGACTGCATGGATCTTCCTTGGGGGCTTTCTCTCCTACCCTAGCTTTCTTAGGACTCCGTCCCGCTGACGCGACAGGACTCCGTCCCGCTGACGCGACAGGACTCCGTCCCGCTGACGCGAACAGCCGTACCCTTCCGCTGTGCTGGACGGGATCCCGCTCTCGGCCAACCCGTGGCATCATCAGGGCAAGGGGTTTTCGGGGGCAAGCGTGACCCAACTGTTGCAACTTTTCATTTACGGCCTCGTCTTGGGTAGCATCTATGCTCTGGGGGCAATTGGGGTATCCCTCACGT
Source organism: Synechococcus sp. M44_DOE_062 (assembly GCA_015295985.1). Classification (GTDB taxonomy): domain Bacteria; phylum Cyanobacteriota; class Cyanobacteriia; order Thermostichales; family Thermostichaceae; genus Thermostichus. Next base: position 18,935 of record DVDX01000055.1, read on the forward strand.
TTGGCATTTTGCGCTTTGCCAACTTTGCCCACGGGGATCTGATGACGCTGGGGGCTTACTTCGGCCTGACGTTTGTCGGGTTGGGTTGGCCAATCGGAGTGAGCCTGATCCCGGCAGCTTTGGCCACGGTACTTTGTGCAGTTGGGATCGACCAACTCATCTATCGCCGCTTGCGCCGGGAGGCCCCGGTGATCTTGCTCATTTCTTCTTTTGGCACCGCTCTGATTCTGCGCAGCCTGGTGCAGATCCTCTGGGGGCCCAACAACCAGGTGTACCGCAGCGGGATCCAGTTGCCGTGGCGGCTTGGGGAGCTGCGCATTAAGCCCGATTGGGTGGTGATCCTGGTGGGAACAGCCCTGTTGGTGGTGGCCCTGCATCTTTTCTTGCAACGCACACGGGTGGGCAAAGCGATGCGGGCCATGGCTGACAATTTTGAGCTGGCCAAGGTTACCGGCATTGATACGGAGCGAATCGTTCTCTGGACTTGGGCCATCGGCGCAGCTTTGGCCTGTGCAGCAGGTGTGTTCCTGGGTATGGATACCCGGCTGCACCCCACCATGGGCTGGCGGCTACTGTTGCCCATTTTTGCAGCGGCCATTCTCGGCGGCATCGGTCGCCCTTACGGGGCTATTGCCGGAGGAGTGGTGATCGGCCTGGCGGAAGAGTTTTCCACTCTGGTGATCAACCCGGCCTATAAAACCGGGGTGGCCTTCGCCATATTGGTATTGCTGCTGATCTTCCGACCCACAGGATTACTGGGATCCCCAGGTGGGGGAGAGGTCTGATGTTGAGCTACAGCATTTTCTTTTTGGTTTTGGTGGGGATCTACGGCGTGCTGGTGCTGGGCCTCAATATCCAGTGGGGCTACGCCGGCATGTTCAACATCGGTGTGGGAGCTTTTTTTGCCGTGGGAGCCTATGCCAGCGCCATTGTCACCACACCCCCAAGCGCCGAACATCTGGGCGGCTTCCATCTACCCTTTTGGGTGGGTTTTGCCGTAGCTGTGGCCGTCGCCGGAGGGATTGCCTTTTTGATCGGCTTGATTACCCTGAAGCTGCGTTCCGACTACTTGGCCATCGCCACCATCGGCATTGCTGAGATCATCAGCCAAATCCTGAGGAATGAGGGCTGGCTTACCAACGGTGTGCGGGGAATTACCCGCATTCCACGCCCCCTTCGCGGCTGGATCCCAGGTCAGGATACCCTCCTCTACTTGGGCTTGGTGCTGGTCATTTTGGCGGTGGTCTACTGGGCTACAGAGCGGGCCTATCGCTCCCCCTGGGGGCGGGTGCTGCGGGCCATTCGCGAGGATGAACCGGCAACCATGGCTGCCGGCAAAGATGTGCTCCAGTTTCGCCTGCAGGCGTTTGTGCTGGGATCCATGCTGATGGGGTTGGCGGGAGCCCTCTACGCCCATTTTGTCAATTTCATCAGCCCAGAAGCCTTTCAACCGGAGTTTGCCACCTTTATTGTTTGGGTGATGTTGATCGCGGGGGGCAGTGGCAACAATCGCGGTGCCTTACTGGGAGCGCTGGTGATCTGGGGGGTGTGGTCGGGCAGCGAGTGGCTCACCAACCGTTTGCCGCCCCAGTGGGCCACCCGGGCTGGCCCTCTGCGCATTTTGTTGATCGGGGTTCTGCTCCAGGTGATTCTTCTGACGCGCTCTCAAGGATTGCTGCCTGAACGTCCACCCAAGCCTGTTTTGAGCCCTTCCCCTTCGCCTCAGCAGAACCCAGCAGGATAGGATTGGCTCGGCTCCAGCCGTTGTTGATGCCTTCGAGACAACCCAGCCCTCTGTCACCATGACTCCGCGCCCCAAGGAAACTGACCCTTCCTGGCCACCCTGCAACTCTGACACGACGGGCTGCCCTCCTGATGCCGGATCACCAGGGATCCCAACTGCACCCATCAAGGAGGGCTATGCCCTGCCGGAGCAGTATTTCAACCGGGAGCTGAGCTGGATTGAATTCAATGCCCGGGTTTTGCAGGAGGCCCTGGATGAGCGCACACCTCTGCTGGAGCGGCTGAAGTTTCTGGCCATCTTTGAGAGCAACCTAGACGAATTTTTCATGGTGCGGGTGGCGGTGATCCGCCGTCAGTTGGAAACGGGTGTGTTGGTGCTAACCCCGGATGGCCTTACACCGCAGCAGCAGTTGCGGCAGATCTCGAACCACCTGCGCCCCCTGATTCGCAAATTGCACACTTGCTTCCGGCAGGAACTGGTGCCCAAGCTGGCGGAACAGGGCATTCACATCCGCGATTTTTCCGAGCTGGCTGAGCCGGAGCGGCAGGAGCTGCGGGACTACTTTGAGAGGCGTTTGTTTCCGGTGCTCACCCCCTTGGCAGTGGATCCCGGCCATCCTTTTCCCTACATCTCCAACCTCAGCCTCAGCTTGGCAGTGGTGGTGCGGGATCCGGAGACCGGCAAGGAACACTTTGCCCGCGTGAAGGTGCCCAATACCTTGCCCCGCTTTGTGCCGCTGCGGGATGGGGTGAGCTTTGTGCCGCTGGATCAGGTGATTGCCCACCATCTGGAAGCGCTGTTTGTCGGCATGCAGGTGCTGGAGTACTACCCCTTCCGCATTACCCGGGATGCAGATCTGGAAATCCAAGAGGATGAGGCGGACGACCTGCTTTCTGCCATTCAGGAGGAGCTGCGCAAACGACGCTTCGGCTCGGTGGTGCGCATGGAAATTGCCAGCCAAACTCCGGCAGCCATCCGACAGCGGCTCAGCGAAGAGATGCGCCTCAACAGTGACTCCGTGTACGAAGTGGATGGCCTCTTGAGCATGGGGGGGTTGATGGCGTTTCTCAGCCTGGATCGGCCCGATCTGAAGGATCCCCCTTGGGGGCCGGTTACTCCCCCTCGCCTGCGTACCGCTTCGGTGAGCGATGAGCCGGTGGATATATTCTCCGTCATCCGGGAAGGGGATCTGTTGGTGCATCACCCCTACGATTCCTTTGCCGCCAGCGTGGAACGGTTTCTGGAGGAGGCCGCCAACGACCCCCAGGTGCTCACCATTAAGCAAACTCTCTACCGCACTTCTGGGGACTCAACGGTGGTGAAATCCCTCATTCAGGCTGCCGAAAACGGCAAGCAGGTGGCCGCTTTGGTGGAACTCAAAGCCCGTTTCGATGAAGAAAACAACATTCTCTGGGCCAAAAAGCTGGAGAAAGCCGGGGTACACGTGGCCTATGGCCTACCGGGGCTGAAGATCCACTGCAAGCTGGCTTTGGTGGTGCGGGAAGAGGGGGGATCCCTGCGGCGCTACGTCCACATCGGTACCGGCAACTACAACCCCAAAACCGCCCGCATTTATACTGACCTGGGCCTGTTCACCTGCAACGAGGCCCTCTGCAACGACGTTACGGAGTTGTTTAACCTGCTGACGGGCTACTCGCGGCAACGGCAATTCCGCAAGCTCTTGGTGGCTCCCAGAACTCTGCGCCAAGGTATGGAAGCCCTGATCCGCAGGGAGATCCGCCATGCCCAAGCTGGCCAGCAGGGACGCATCATTGTCAAGGTCAACTCCCTCACCGACCCGCAGATGATTCAAGTGCTCTACGAGGCCAGCCAAGCCGGGGTGGAGATCGATCTCATCGTGCGAGGCATGTGCTGCCTCAAGCCGGGGATCCCCGGCCTGAGCGAGCGCATTCGCGTGATCAGCATCATCGGGCGCTTCCTGGAACACTCCCGCATCTTCTACTTCTACAACGGCGGCCAGGAAGAGTACTTCATCGGCAGTGCCGACTACATGACCCGCAACCTGGATCGGCGCGTTGAGGTGGTCACCCCTGTAGAGGATCCCGCCTTACAGCGGGAGCTCAAGGCGATCTTGGACATCTGTCTGACGGACAACCGGCAAGCCTGGGAATTGTGCCCCGATGGCACCTACGTGCAGCGGCAACCCAAGCCGGGAGAGCCTGTGCGCTCCACCCACCAACGCCTAATGGAGCGAGCGGCCAGCCGCATTTAGCTGGCTCGCCGGGAAGCCCCGCCCTCTCTGCGTCAGCAGGGTCGCGTCAGCGTCGCGGAGCGTTCGCGTAGCGTTGCGTAGCAACATAGGGTCGGGATGAAAGGCGGGGGTATTTGGGTTTTCCATATACTGGCGCAGAACTGAGACGGTGACTCCCCCACAGGAAGCAATGAAATAAGATTCATTCCACAAGACATCTTTCCAGTAAATCTTGCTGATGGAGTCCGCAAACTCGCTCCTAATCCTACGGCTAGAAACGGATTTGATATTTTTACCAATTTGGACAAGTCCATCTGCGGGTAATACTGGAATAGCAGGTGAATAGCATCTGCTTCGCCATTAAACTCAATAAGTTTACAATTCCACTTCTGACACAGGTCATCTAGAACCTCATGTCACCATTGCAATATTTCGCCAGTAAACACCTTGCGGCGGTACTTGGTAGTTAAAACCAAATGTGCCTTTATCGGATACAGCTCTACCGCTAGAAACAAAATCATTCCTCATAGCGCCTACATCCTTACTGGTGCTATAATCAGTGTCGCTTGTTTTCAGCACGCTTACTATGCGAATTGCCTATCAGTACCGTTTGCGTCCTACTTCTAGCCAGATTGCTCTAATGGAGCAATGGCTAGAGTTGCTACGCAAGCAGTACAACTATCGCTTGGCAGAGCGGTTCACCTGGTGGGAGCAAAACCGTTGCCCTATCAATGCTTGCCCCTTCATCTGTCATTTGCCTGAGCTGAAAGACAGGCCAGATTTCTACTCCCAGAAACGAGACTTGGTGAATACCAAAGCAAGGTTTCCCGAATACCAAGCAATTCATTCACAAGTCCTCCAAAACTGCGTAGAGCGAGTGCATAAAGCATTTGACCGATGGCTAAAAGGCGACTGCAATGGCCAGCGGGCAGGGAAACCCAGATTTAAGGGGGTGGGGCGGTATCGTTCCCTGACCTTCCCCCAGATGAAGCAAGACTGTATTCAGGGCAGGTTTATTCACCTGCCCAAGCTTGGGGCAGTTAAGCTGGTTCAGCATCGTCCTTTGCCTGAGGGTTTTGTCATCAAGACCGCTACCCTTACCCGTAAGGCGGACGGGTGGTATGTCACGCTAAGCCTGCAAGATTCACGTGTTCCTGAACTTACTCCTGAGCCGCCAACGCTGGAGAACACGTTCGCTTTAGCGGCACGGAGTGCTTTGGGGATTGACGTGGGGCTGGACTCCTTTTTGGTAACCGACGAGGGGGAGTCTGTTCCAGTTCCTCGGTACTATCGCAAGGCAGAGCTTAGGCTCAAGAGGTTGCAGCGGGCTTTGTCTCGCAAGCAGAAGAGGTCAAACCGCCGTAGGAAAGCCTTGAAGCCGCTAGCTAAGGCACATCTCAAAGTAGCGAATCAGCGCAAAGATTTCCACTACAAAACGGTCAAAAAGCTGGTCAGTAAAGGAAAGCATATTGCCTATGAGGCGCTCAATATCAAAGGTATTGCTGGAACCCGGTTAGCAAAATCTGCCTATGATGCTGGGTGGGGGCAATTCCTGCAAATTCTGGCAGTCAAGGCTGAGAGAGCTGGGCTGCGGGCCATTGCAGTGAACCCAAACGGTACCAGTCAGAGTTGTGCGAGTTGTGGTCAGAAAGTACCTAAGGGGCTTTCCGACAGGTGGCACTCGTGTCCACATTGTGGGTTGCAACTAAGCCGTGACCAGAATGCGGCCATCAACATCAAATACAGGGCGGTGGGGCATCCCGTTCTTAAAGCTCAGGAAATGTCCTTCACAGGAGTCACTGAGAAGCCCGCTCTCTTTATTGCTACGCAACGCGGTGCGACCGCTTTAGCGGCGCGGTTCCCGTCAGGGTGCCGTAGGCGTAGCGCTTTGCTTTGGCATGAGAGCGGGAGTATGTCACTCAGTTAGACTCCCCTGCCTACAGTCAAGGAGCAGCTTCACCGCTTTCGGGAATGGCCACCAAAGCTCAAGATCCGGTGGTCCTGGCGGCCTCGGCCTCTTCCTCGCCCAGTGCAGTCACCCGTTCCGTGGCCTGCAACGAAGACTGCAAGCTCTCCAACTTTTCTCGGCTGGAGCGGTTCAGCCACGACTCGATTGCGTTCACCAAGAGCTGATCCAAAGAGAACCAGCCGCCCCCATTCACAGCGAAGGCTAAGAAGATCGCTGCATAGATGGCCGATAGCTCCAGGTAGGGAATGCTAAAGCCGGCCACCTTGATGTGGTGGAACATGGCCACTGCCATCGTGGCAAACAAGCCCAACGCTGCTCCGCGGGTCAACAAGCCCAGCGCCACCATCGGAGCTGCGATCAGCTCGGTATAGGCAGCCACATAAGCAAAAAAGATCGGGAAGGGCAACCCGATCACTTCTACGTAAGCCGTCGCAAATCCTTCGATATCTGCCAGCTTGTCAAGGCCGTTGTGAATCATGAATAGCCCTGCCACCACCCGCAAAACGGTCCACGCTACTTGAGACCAGCGCGGGGCCACGCTGTCGTAACGCAAAGCCGAGGCGAGAAGCACGGGAAACTGCTGAGAGAGTGCCATAGGGTAAAACCTGCAATGCAAAGATAAGCAAAGATTCTAACTTATTGTAACGATTCTAAATTTCTGTAACAAGGGTGGGACTCAGATCTCCAGTGGTCAAGGGATCCCATCCAGAAACAAGGCCTCCAGCCCGCTTTCGCGAAAGGCCTCCGGCCCGCTTTCGCGAAAGGCCTCCGGCCCGCTTTCGCGAAAGGCCTCCGGCCCGCT
>DVDX01000047.1 GCA_015295985.1 Synechococcus sp. M44_DOE_062
TATTGCTCCGCAACGCTGACGCGAGGACGCGAAGACGCGACCAACGTTTTGGGTGTGGGCGCAGTGTCCCAGTTTGAATCGAAATGACCCCGCTTCTTAGGATCCGGTGCCCACAAGGGATCCCAGTCCTACCGCCAGAAGAGCGGCTAAGGCTGTTTGAATGCCATTCACGACTTCATTGGTCATCCAGGGCAAACGAGGTTGCAACACCACTCCCATCCAGCTTTCTACCAAGGTGGCCAGGATCCCGGCCAACCAGCAGATGCCCAACCAAAATGGGCTTCCCCCCACCCACTCTCTGCCAATCCCCCAGGTCAACCCAGCCATCCCTGCCGCCGCTGCCACTCCCGCTAGGGATCCCTCTAGGCTCACGGCTCCTTCTGTGCCCGCGGGCACGGACTGGAAGGTGGTGATCAAAAAGGTCTTGCGGCCATAGGCTTTCCCCACCTCGCTGCTGACGGTATCGGCCAACTTTGCTGCGAAGCTGGCGCTGTACCCCAGCCACCACAGGGGATGTGGGAAGAAAGCGTACCCCACCGCACATCCTGCCCCGGTCAAAGCGGATCCCCAGACGTTCTCCGGCCCTCGCGCCCCCTCTCGCTTTTCGGCGATCCCCTGCGCCTGCTTGCGCCGGATCCCTAGCTTGGTTACGGCTGTCCCTATTAAAAAATAGGCGGCTACCACCGCGTAGCCCCGCCCGCCCAGCCCCCCCCACACCAGCAAGCCCAGAAGGCCCGCATGGATGACCCCTGCTCGCGTCAAAGCCTTCTGAGGGCTCAGCAGACCCAGCACCACCAGAGCCAGGTTGAGCCAGAGTGCCACCCCCCACTGACTCAGAAGCCACGCTTGCCACATAAGGGCTCAAAAAGAGGTGAAGTTGCAGCCAAGGATCAACCACAGAAACGGAGAGGGAGGGATTCGAACCCTCGACGGAGCTTTTGGGCCCCGTAACTTCTTAGCAGGAAGCCGCTTTCGACCACTCAGCCACCTCTCCAGGGCTAGCAGGGGCAACAAGCAGGCTGGGATCCAGCCATCAGTTCACCTATTGTAGGGGATGGGATCCCACCCGACAACCGCCCTTTGACCCGGCCTGCCAGGGCTCCCAGTCGGGATCTCTTCTGGAGACAACTCCTGAGATTAGGTGGGCCTAGCTCACCACCTGCAGGTAAACATCGAAGCTGCCGCTGTTGTCGCCGTAGCTGCCCTTGGCATCGTTAATGTTGAAGCCAATGTCCAAGTTGGGATCCAGATCCACCTCTTGGGGCTGCTCTGGCGAGGACTCGAACACCTGATGGGCCACCAGTTGGGCGTTGGGTTGAAACAGCACAATCCCGTAGCGGCAGAGGCCCGGGTAGCGCCACTCATCAGGGGTCGGGATCCCTTTGCCAAGAGGAGAGCGGATGCTGGTGGAAAACGAGAAACCATAGCGCCAAGCTACATTCCTGGCGAAAAAGCGGATACGGCTGGCCCGCAGCGGACGCCCTTGCCAGCGTAGAATGTTGCCCGTCTCTTGGTTCACCCGCAGGTCACGGAAAGCCATCCAAGCTTGCAGAGCCTCTTCTTCAGGTTGGATCCCTTCGATGGCCAGAGCCTGGCTCCAATCCAAGTCGCTGCCATCACAGGTGATCTGCCGTGGGATTTGCGCCAAGTCCAGTTGTGCCAACCCCAGAGTACCGGACGCAGATTGGGTAAACATCTATCTCTCCTGTTTCCATTTGATTTTTCAAAATGACCCCAGAAAGGATGAGCCCCTTGCTCAGAAACCAAGGGGTTGCAGGGATCCCAAAAATGTGTCTAGGGAAGGGTTGTAAGAGACCAACCTATCCACATCTCCCCTGCTGGGTAGAGAATGTCAGATGCACGATGGCCAACGGAGCTGAAAACCTCAAGCTCTTGCCCAAACGGATGAGAGGTTGGGAGTTCAAGCCCCTTTAGCAATAGATCAGCTTTACTTGATGAATAGGAGCTATTCCCGAAAAAAGAGCCCTTTGCAATACTTTTTTAGGGAACCTTAGAGAGTTGTTAATTCCCTGTGACTTGGCTGCCCATAAAGACCAAAATCCAAATCCGGGTTTGGTGCAGATCTTCCAGAGACTCGTATTCCGGAATACATTAACTTGTGCAATCCCCTGTTGAGCACTCTTGCACTCGACCCCTGGGCTCTCCCCGACCCGGAGCGCTCGGACAAGCGCTTCTGATTTGATAAGATCGCCGTCATAGGTCTCGCAGGGTGCCCGGCGCCCACCGCATGCACGACAACCCCACTTCCATCTCTGCTGATTTGGAAATCATCTCTCTGTCCAACCCTCAGCAGGCCATGTCTTTGGCGGGCATTCAGGAGGCCAACTTGAGGTGGATCAGTCGCTCCAGCGGTGCCTCTGTAACGCTGCGCGGACAAGACCTGTATCTGAAAGGCACTCCTCAACAGCGGCAGCAGGTGCGGCAATGGCTAGAATTGCTGAAGCCGCTTTGGCAAACCGGGCATCCCATCACTGTGATCGATGCAGAGCAAGCTTTTCGCGCCCTCTCCGGCCAGGAGGCTGCCGCCTATCAGCAAGCACAAGCAGGAGTTTTGGCCCGCACCCGCAAAGGGGAGCTCATCCGACCGAAAACGCCCCGCCAACAGGAGTATGTGCAAGCCATTCGCGCCCATGACCTCTGCTTTGGCATCGGGCCGGCGGGTACCGGCAAAACCTATCTGGCTGCCGTTGTGGCCATCACGGCTCTGCAAAACCGAGAGTATGAGCGCCTGATCTTGACTCGCCCGGCTGTGGAAGCGGGAGAAAAACTGGGGTTTTTGCCGGGGGATCTGGTGGAAAAGGTGGATCCCTATCTGCGGCCCCTTTACGATGCCCTATTCGAGTTTATTGACCCGGCCAAGCTGCCGCAGTTGATGGAGCAGGGGGTGATCGAGGTGGCGCCGCTAGCCTACATGCGAGGCCGCACTTTGAGCAATGCCTTCATTATTTTGGATGAAGCCCAGAACACCACCCCTGAGCAGATGAAGATGGCTCTCACTCGGCTGGGATTTCGGTCGCGCATGGTGGTTACCGGGGATCTCACCCAAACGGATCTGGGCAAACATCGCATGTCGGGCTTGGCTGCTGCAGAGCGCATTCTGGCAGGGGTGGAGGGGGTTGCCTTTTGCTACTTCGACCAGCGGGATGTGGTGCGCCACCCTCTGGTGCAGCGGATTGTCGATGCCTACGCGCGCTATGAGGGGCAGTCGTGAGGCTGAGGGTGCTCTTTTTCGACGCTGTGGGCACTTTGTTTCGGGTGCGGGGCAGTGTGGGCCAGGTTTACGGCCAGGTGGCAGCGGAGTACGGGGTGAGGGTGGATCCCCAAGCCTTGGATCGCGCTTTTGGCCGAGTTTTTGCCCAGGCTCCAGCCCCGGCCTGCCCAGGGTTGACGGGATCCCCTTTGCCGGATTGGGAGCGGGCCTGGTGGCGTCAGGTGGTGCGGGAGACATTTGCCCAGGTGGGATCCCTGGCTGCCTTCGGAGAGCACCGGTTTGAGGACTTCTTCACCCAACTGTTTGAGCACTTTGCCGGGGCGGATCCTTGGGAGCTGTATCCCGAGACGCTGCCGGTTTTGCGGGCCCTGCAGCAGGAAGGGATCCAGCTGGGGGTGATCTCCAACTTCGACAGCCGCTTGCCCAGAGTGCTACAGCAGTTGCAGTTGGATCCCTACTTTTCTAGCCTCACCCTCTCCGCCCAAGTGGGCTATGCCAAGCCCCATCCCCTGATCTTCCGGGCTGCCCTGGCCGCCCAAGGGATCCCCCCCGAAGCTGCTGGCCACATCGGCGACAGCCACCGCGAAGACTACCAGGGGGCAAAAGCAGCAGGCTTGAGGGCCCTTTGGCTGGATCGAGAGAGGAAGGAGAGCTCCTGCCCAGAGCGGATAGAAGATCTGTGGGGATCCCTCTCCATGCTCAACGGGCCGAAGCAGAATTGAGCAGCAGGGGGGTGAAAAGGCCACCTGGCTTGAGCAGGTAACGCCGCAGGTTCATCTGCCGCTCCAGCAGACAAGCATGGCCGCTCTGGGGAGAGATCTCTATCTGGGCTTGGGGCAGCCGTTCCGCCAGTCGGCCCACCTCCTGCACCGAGGGCAAGAGGCGATCCCGGCCCCCTGCCACCAGCAAAGTCGGCATGGTCATCAACTCCAGAGGCAGCTTCTCCACAACAAAGGATCCCAGCAAAGCCAAGCGCTGGGCAGCCACTGTGGGCTCAACACTGTGAACCGCCTGGCGCAGCCGCTCCCGATCCGGCGGCTCCATCTGGCTAAGCTCCGCCAAAGCCCCCAACCCCCGCTCCGACAACTGGTGATAGAGCTCCAGCGGCAAAAAAGGCAAGAGAACATGTCCTGCCCACCACCAGGGCCTGCGTCGCAGCGAGGAGGCCGGATTGACCAGAATGAGGCCGCGGCACCGTTCCGGCCATTGGGCGGCCACCAACAAGGCCAGGCAGGCCCCGAAGGATTCCCCACACAAATAGGCCCCCGCTTCTAGCTGGGATCCCACCCAATCTGCCAGGGTTTCCCAGCTCTCCCCCGCTTCTGGGTGGTTCAAGCTCAGGGGGCGAATGCGAAACTCCCGCCGCAAAGCCTGCGCCTGCCGGTAAAACAACGTGCCTGTGCCATCCATGCCGGGCAAATACAGCAACAGGGGCCGCTCCTGATCGATTGCTCCCATTGCCGGGCTGACCAAGCTAGAGGCAGATGCTGCCGGCTCGCCACTCACCTTTCTCATCTTTCTACCAATCCCAATCGCACCTGTTCTCGGGCCGCCGTGGTTAACTCTTGAATCACCTGCATTCTCTCCCGCCGGGATCCATGGCGCTGCTTCCCACTCACCCAAAGGGGGGATCCCACTCTGAGCACCACCCGCCGATACAACACCACCGGATGTCCCCCTTCCTGTTGAAACCGGGGTTCAGTGGGGTCAAACCAGCGGAGAAAAGCCATGGGAATATCTACCCCCCGCCATTCTTCCTGCGCCCACACCGCCACCGGCAGAATCGGCAAGGGATCCACTGCTGCCGCCAGCGCCAGGTGGGCAAAACCCGGCTGAAACCGTCCCACCTCCTCAGGCGAGGTCTCACGGGTGATCTGCTCCGCCCCCTCTGGGAAGATCCCCACCCCCATGCCCGCTGCCAAACTGGCCTGTGCCTGACGAAAAAAATGGATTTGCTGTCGGGATCCCTGCTTGAGGGGAATGCAGTCCAAAGCCAGGGCGATCTCCCGCAGCAGCGGCACCTGAGCCAGGTAGTAATGGCAGGCAAAGCGAATCGGTCGGTTCAACCCCGCAATCAGCACCGGCGCATCCAGAAAACTGCGGTGATTGCTCACCACCACCAGCGGGCCAGCGGGAACGCGCTCCCCCCCCTCCACCCACACTTCCGTCTGGAAAAGGGTAAGCAACAACTGGGCCAGTGTCCTGGGGTCTGGAGGCCAAGAGAGATGAGAACTGGCCGGGAACAGAGGCTGACAAAATGCTGCAGTTGCGACAGCGCTGCCTAGCAATAGGGATCCCATCAATAGTCCACCCCGCGCCGCAGATCGGCCCCCTGCTCGGCATAGTGCTTGTGGCTCACCATTTCCGAGTGGACAGAGGCCAGCTCAAAGTAAGGTAAAGGGGCATGGCAGCGCCCCGTAATGATGATCTCCGTATCCCGCGGCTTGCGCAGCAAAGCCTGCACAATCGGCTCCACGTCCAACAGCTCCAGATCCACCGTCGGGTTTAGCTCATCCAGGATGATGGTTTTGTACAGGCCAGAAGCAATGGCCGCCCGTGCCAGCTCCCAGCCCCGCTCCGCTTCTACATAGTCGATTTCCTGTTGCTTACCCCGCCAGACAATGGCATCCCGACCGCAGCGCTGGTGATCCACCAAATCGGGGTAGCTTTCCCGCAGGGCGCGAATGGCCGCATCTTCGGTGTAGCCCGTTCCCCCTTTCAGCCATTGCATGATCAGCACGCGATGGGAGAGATCTTTGCTGATGCCGCGCCCAATGGCCTGCAGAGCCCGCCCCAGAGCACTGGTGGATTTTCCCTTGCCGTTGCCGGTGTAGATCTCGATGCCGCTGGCAGGAAGCTCGCCGTTGCCGGGATCCGCCGTCCGACGCAGGCTGCGCATTTCCGAATGCAAATCCGCCAGGTCAATGATGGCTTTGGGAGCCCCCCGTCCAGTGATGATTACCTCCATGGCCTCCGGCTTTTGCTTGAGGGTACTGACCACCTCCTCCACCGGCAATAGCCCCAGATCCAGCACCGGGTTGAGCTCATCCAGCACCACCACCGAGTAAAACCCCGACGCCAAAGCCCCTTTGGCCACATCCCAGCCGCGGCGGGCTTCTTGACGGTCAAACTTGGTGATCTCGTCTGGGCCGAAAAACTCTCCCCGCCCGGTGCGCAATTGATCGATGAGATGGGGGAAGCCCCGCTGCAGAGCCGCAATGGCCGCATCCTCGGCATAGGTTCGGCCTGGCCCCTTGAGAAACCGCACCAACAACACCCGGCTGGGGGCCGCCTTTTCGATTCCCAAGCCAATGGAACGCAGCACAACTCCCAGGGCTGCCTGAGACTTGCCTTTGCCCTCGCCGTCGTAGACATGGATCTGGCCTCGTCGCCGGTCGAACTGTCGGGCAGTCACAATCCCAATTTCTGCCATGCCCCTCCGCGTCATCCTGCTGTGGGAAGATCCCGCTCCTCTACCCCCATCTTAGAGCCTAGCTAGAGCTTGGGCAGGAAAGGGAAACCTAAAAAGCTCCCAAGAGGCCGGAAAGACCGGGGTAAGATGAGCAATGGTTGTCCAGCCAATGCCTGTCTAGCGAGGGATCCCCCTTGTATCCGACTGCGTTTTCGTCTCGCTTGTTACTCCCTGCTGTGGATAGCCCTATTGAGCTGGTGGGGGGGACGCCGCTGATCCGTCTGCGGCGAGTTGCTGCCGATTTGCCGGAATCAGTACGGGTATACGGCAAGGCAGAGTGGTACAACCCTGGGGGTTCAGTCAAGGATCGCCCGGCCCTCAACATGATTCGAGTCGGCGAACGCCAGGGCAAGCTTACCCCTGGCAAGATCATCCTGGATGCCACCAGCGGTAACACCGGCATTGCCTATGCCTGGATCGGGGCGGCCTTGGGCTACAAGGTCAAGCTGGCTCTTCCCGCCAACGCCAGCCCGGAGCGCAAGAAAATCCTGGCTGCCTACGGCGTGGATTTGGTTTTGACGGATCCCGCCCTGGGCTCCGATGGGGCCATCGAGAAAGCCCGTGCCCTCTACGCCGAAAACCCCGAGCTCTATTTCTACCCTGACCAGTACAGCAACCCCGCCAACTGGCAAGCCCACTACGAAACCACAGGGGTAGAGATTTGGGAGCAAACCCAGGGGCAGGTTACCCATTTTGTTACCGGGCTAGGCACCAGCGGCACCTGTATGGGGGTGGGGCGACGCCTGCGAGAGTATCGCCCGGATATCCAAATCATTGCCATGCAACCTGACTCTCCCTTCCATGGCCTAGAAGGGCTCAAGCACATGGCCACCGCTCTAAAACCCGAGATTTACGATCCCACCCTACCTGACCAGCACATCGAGATCTCCACAGAAGCAGCCCAGAAAATGGTCAAGCGCTTGGCCTTAGAAGAAGGCTTGCTGGTGGGCATCTCTGCCGGGGCCAATGTGGTGGCAGCCCTAGAGGTGGCTCGTCAGCTCTCCTCTGGAGTGGTGGTGACCATCTTTTGCGATGGGGCAGATAAGTATCTTTCCGAGCGTTTCTGGACAGAGGATTAACTTTGCCGGGTCGGCACGATAGGGGCCATCGGCTGCAAAATGGCCAATGCCCTTAACAACCCCACCCTTCTGCCGCTATGATGGTTAGGCTCAGAAGCGGATGTGGCGGAATTGGTATACGCGCACGTTTGAGGGGCGTGTGGCTTTGCCTTGCGAGTTCGAGTCTCGCCATCCGCATTAGGCCCTCTCCCAGAGAGGGAGAGGGAAGGTAAAGCTCGGGCTTTTGCGCTATTCCCGAACGGCACCCTGCAGGCGTGCGCCCCAGGTGCGAGCAAAGCGCAGGTCAGCCCCAACCAGATTGGCATCGCGCAGATCGGCTCCACGCAAGTCGGCACCATACAGGGAGGCAGAAGAGAGATCGGCCCCTCGCAGGTTGGCCCCCCGCAAATCTGCTCCTTCCAGGTAAGCGCCACTTAGGTTGGCTCCGCTCAATTGAGCCCGTCGCAAATTGGCTCCCACCAGGTAGGACTGGCTGAGATCGGCACCCGTCAAGATGGTGCGCTCCAGGTTGGCCTCAATCAGATCGGAACCGCTGAAATTGGCTTCCGCCAAATCCAGATTGTTCAGCTCGATGGATCCCAGGCGGCAGTTGGGACAGGTGCGGGAAGCCACGAGGTAGCGCATAAAACAGGAGCTGTAGGTTGTAGCTGTGGCAGTGGAAGCCAGGGCTGCCGTGGTCAGCAGTGCCCAAATGGTGGGAACTTTGAGATTGAGGTTCATGATTACCAAGCCTCGCAATTTTGAAGGTTGAAGGGAAGGGACACAGCAGAGCGGGGTTGTTCTGCGTTGGTCACATGATAGTGGCATCTGCTGGCTGCGGCCACTCCATAGGTCTATCTGGCCTACCCAATAACAAGTTCCTCGAGGGGCGATGATGATGATGTTTGGGATTCTATCGTCCCGAAGCTGCTGAGCTGTGGCCAGCACTGGGAAGGGGTGGATCTTTCAGCAGTGGTTGTACCCAATGCCAAGACAATTGCCCCAACCCCACCAAAACTCCGAGTATTGCCGAGGAAGTCAGGACGTGATCCCAGCGGATTTCCCGCCAGCCGGCAGGGTTGTTTTTGGCCTTCTTGGGTTGAGTTGGGATCCCCTCCCGGCAACAGGAAGCAGGCAATGCCGCAAAAAGTGCCCACAGCGGCGACAGCGATAATGGGAGTCGGAGTTGAGCCAATAGCAGGCTGGGCAGCGGAGCATGGGAAGGTCAGGGATCTCATCCTGAAGCGGTGGTGCAACCAGTTACAGTACGCCGTCATGATGATAGTATCGAAGACTTCCAGGGTCAGCCTGAGGGGATCAATTCTGCTCAGATCTCTCTGGATTGTGGGCAAGGTTTGGGGCATCTTCGGGAGAGACACTTGTACAGGATCCCTGTCTGGGCGAGAAGCCCCTTTCAGAATCGGTGAGCATTGATCAGCGCCCTATGCAGATCTACTTAGAAAACATCTGTAAGCGCTATGGCCGCCGTGAGGTGGTGAGTGACGTCAGCCTGAACATTCAGCAGGGAGAGATTGTTGGGCTGCTGGGCCCGAATGGAGCGGGGAAAACCACCACGTTCTACATCATGACTGGCTTGATCCAGCCCAACCGAGGCCATGTCTGGTTGGATGACCAAGATATTACCCACCTGCCCATGCATCGTCGTGCCCAATTGGGGATCGGCTACCTGGCCCAGGAGCCGAGTATTTTTCGTCGCCTCAGCATCCAGGACAACCTGCTGTTGATCATGGAGCAAACGGGGGTGCCTCGTCGCCTTTGGCAGCAGCGGCTCAACCAACTGCTGGAGGAGTTTCGCATCGCCCATGTCGCCCACAGCCTGGGCCTCCAGGTATCGGGGGGGGAGCGTCGCCGAGCGGAGATCGCCCGTGCCTTGGCTGCTGGGATCCACGGGCCAAAATTTCTACTGCTGGATGAACCTTTTGCGGGGGTGGATCCCATTGCGGTGGCGGATATTCAGGAGGTGGTGGCCAAGCTCAAGCAGCGGGGCATCGGCGTGTTGATTACCGACCACAACGTGCGGGAGACACTGGAGATCACCGATCGCGCCTACATCCTCAACGATGGGGCGATCCTGGCCAAGGGCACTTCTGCCGAACTGGCAGCGGATCCCTTGGTGCGCAAGTATTACCTAGGAGAGAAGTTCCGCCTTTAGCGCCAAGAGTACAGAGCCCGCAGGCGTTGGCTCTTCTTGTGTTGGTGGGCCTGCATGCGGGCCAGCAGCTTGTCGAGGAGGGCAACCGCTTCCAACAAATATTGGCCCTTGTTGAGCATCACGCATTCGGCGCGGGCAGACATCACTGCATCAGAAAGCTCGGCTCGTGAGGGCAACCCCTCCTTGGTCAGTTGATCCAGCACCTGGGTAGCCCACACCACCGGCACGTGGGCTGCCTCACAAATCCACAGGAGTTCCTCTTGGATCTCGCCCAAGCGCAGCCAACCCATTTCCACAGCCAGGTCGCCGCGGGCAATCATCACCCCCAGGGGCCTGTGGTTTGCGGCGGTCGCAATGAGGGCAGGCAGGTTTTTCACGGCCTGTTGGGTTTCGATTTTGAGGATCAATCCCAAATCAGGACGAGCCTCCAGCCGCTCCAGCTCAGAGAATAGCAACTGCAAATCGGCGGGCTGCTGGACAAACGAGTAGCCCACCAAATCGGCATGCTGAACCACAAAGTTTAGATCCTGGCAGTCTTTGTCGGTTAGGGGTTGGATCTGGAGCTGGCTATCGGGGAAATTAAGGCCCTTTTGGGCCCGCAACTTCTTGCCCTGGGGGGCGACTTTTTCCACCTCCAGAACGACTCCCACCGGCTCTATCCCCACCACACGGGCGCCGATCTTCCCGTCATCAATCCAAACGGTTGCCCCTACTTGCAGTTGTCCCAAAATTGCCGGCAAGGTACAGGTCACTTGGCAGGAGATGTCCGAGTTGACTTCGGTGACATCAGGAGTCAAGAGGATCCGATCCCCCCGGTACACCTTAGTTTTACCTGGGGGCATGACCACCGTGCCGGTGCGGATCTTGGGGCCGGCCAGATCCATCAAAACCTTGCAACGCCGTTGGGTCTGGGCTTCAGCTCGGCGCAGATGGGCCAGCATTTTCTCCCAAGCCGAAGGCTCATCGTGGGCGCAGTTGATCCGAGCCACATTCATGCCCCGCTCCAACAACTGCAGCAACAGCTCTGGCTGCTCGGCGGCTTCGCTGGGCAGGGTCACCATGATGCGCGCGCGGCGATGGGGGGAAGGACGGCCAAACAGAGCCTCGGCGTGCTGCTCTAGTGCCGTATCCCCGGCGTAGAACTGTTCATAGCTGGGTGCCGGATAGGCTAAGCCCTGAGTTGCTGCCAAAACAGCAATCACAGCATCTAGGTTTTCCAGAACCCGCGATTCACATCGCCCCAGCGACGACAGTCCGAGGGCGGCCAACTCCAACTGCAGGCTGCGCAGATCCTGTTGTCGCAAAGCCAGATACCGTGCCAGGTTATGAATGGCCGGAGGGGGGACAGCAGGGCAGCCCCAAGCAGCCAAGTAGCTCTGGGATCCCTCCACAACTTGTTGTCGCAGTTCCAGAAGTTTCTCCAGCAAGCATTTGAGATTCGAGGAAGAGGGAGCCATGCTCGAAGCTTTCTGACAGCAGCCCGTCAAGCCCAATTCTAGGCTGAGGCTCATTTTTGCTCGACATAGGTCGATCGATTGAGGCTATGAACCTTTCGTTCCCCGACGTTCCGGTCTAAAGTCGTTAACAGTTTCCGGCTTCTCTGGCTGGATAAGGATCGTGCTGTTCTGCCCGCTATTGCCTCTGGTTTCGTGAAACTTTATTCTCCCCCCACCCATCCGGTTGGCCGTTCCTCCAGCACGTTCTCCCTTGCTTGTGCGGTGGGCCTGATGGATCGCTACATCATCTCGGAGATGCTGCTGCCTTTTCTCTTTGGGGTGGGAGCTTTCACAACCTTGGTGATGGCGGTGGGATCCCTGTTCGAGCTGGTGCGCCTGGTGGTGGAGGCGGGGCTATCGATTTCGGCAGCCTTGCAGGTATTTGTGCTGCGGGCACCGGGGATCATCGTCCTGACATTCCCGATGTCCATGTTGCTGGCAACATTGCTGGCCTATGGGCGCTTGTCTGCCGACAACGAAATCACGGCCCTGCGCGGATGCGGGGTGAGCCTTTACCGCCTCATGGTGCCTGCCCTCATCCTCAGCTTGCTGGTGACGACGTTAACGTTTCTGTTCAATGAGCTGGTGGTTCCCGTGAGCAATCGTCAGGCAGCCACGACTTTGAATCGAGCTTTAAATCTGGATCCAGACTTTCAGCGGGAGAATATCCTCTACCAAGAATTTGGCGAGATCCTCACGCCTGAGCCGGATGGCACCTTTTCCCGGCGACAAGGGCTAACCCGTCAGTTTTACGCCCGCAGCTTCGATGGGAAGCAAATGCGCGGCATTATCGTCCTGGATTTTTCCAATGAGGCGCTCAACCAAATTCTGCTGGCCCAACGGGGGCGCTGGGATCCCCAAGAGAATCTTTGGGTGTTTGAGGATGGCACCAACTACATCGTTTCTCCTGATGGCACCTACAGCAACATTGCCACCTTTAGCCGGCAGGAGTTACGCCTGCCTCGCGCGCCGCTGGAGCTGGCTCAGGAGATCCGCAGCCCTGAGGAAATGAACATTCGAGAGCTGAAGCATTACATCGAGGTGATTGCCAGTTCCGGAGATCTGCAACGGGTGCGCCGTCTACAGGTCAGCCTCAACCAAAAGTATGCCATTCCTTTCGCATGTCTGGCCTTTACCCTGATTGGGGTGCCTTTGGGGTTGCGCCCGCAGCGCACCGGTTCCTCTTTGGGGTTGGGCATCAGTGTGCTGATTATCTTCGCCTTCTATGTGCTGCTGTTCATCACCCAGGCGCTGGGACAAATTGGAACGCTGGGGCCGGCAATGGCAGCTTGGTTGCCCAACTTGATCTGTGCCGCCGTAGGGCTAGGGTTGCTTTACCGAGCCAATCAATAGCCGCTGGGCACCGTTTCTCCAGATGTAGGATCAAAACTACCTACGTATTCTGGAGAGCCCCCCATGGAAATCCAAACCTGGATGAATTGGATGTTCGGCGGATTGGCCCTGCTGATCTTGGGGGGAGGCATGCTCATGATGTTCACCACGGTGTTCACCACCAAAGGGCCCCAGCCCGAAGATCCCCAGTCGGATTCCAAAAAGGGGTGAGCCTAGCCCAAGGCTCGGTGACGGGGGGGATCCCTGGCAGACCCACGCTTTCCAAATCTAAGCAATCTTAGGCAATTTAATGCAGGGAGGGGTCTAGTCCCGCTCCTGGTGGCGGAGCCGCTGCAGAAGCGAAAGAGGTTTTGTCTCCTCTGGTTCTTTCCTTTCAGTCGCGGTTGGCAAGGCGGCTGTTTCTGTTTTCTGAGGTTCGAGCAAGAGCTTGGCGGCTTCTGACTCAACGGCTGGAGGGCGAGCCGGGTTGTCCCTTTGTTGGCCGGGCAAGGGAACAGACTCCAGAGTGGCTAGCAGAGCTTGAATGTGGCTGTGGGTTTCGGGATGGTTGCTAGCGGCATGGGCTAAGAGGGTGAGCTGCTCTTTGGCAGCGGCCAGGTTCCCCAGCTTGAGATCCACCAAAGCCAGTTGATAGCGAGCCTTAAAGCTACTGGGATCCACCTCTACCGAGCGTTGAAAGGCGGCGCGGGCCTCCGCCAGCTTGCCCTGGCGGGCGTAGATCAAGCCGAGGTTAAAAGGCACGTCGGGATCCCGTTCGCTGGGGAGCACCAAGGTTTTTTCTTCCAGTTCAATTGCACTTCGGTAGGCGTTGATGGCCAAGGTATGAAAGCCCATCTGCAGATAGCGAGCTCCGTCTTCCTTCAGTTGGGCCACCGTCGGCTCCCCTGTCAGTAGGGTCATGGGCGGTTGCGCGTAGGCAGGTATGGCCATCGCCAAACTCAGCAGGCATCCCGCCGTTCTCAAGCCCAAGGGGACAACCTGACAACTCATCTGCTGCTTATTCACCACCATGATCTGTTTCCTCCAACCACATCAACACCACTTCATTCCACCCCTCTGGGCCGGGGAGCGGAGCCAACTGCCATTGGGGCAAGGCCTCACTCCAGAGGCTATCCGCAATTGGGCTGGGAAGCACCACTTTTTGTTCTACCCATCGCAAAAAGGCCACATCTGGCGGGGAACAACCAATGCCCAAAGCCTTGATAGGGCCCAAATGCCGTTGATAGCAATCCAGCAGCCGCCGCACGGCCTGCTCCCCCGGCGAGAAATTGGGTTCTGCGGCCATCGTTGGCCGTATCCATCCGGTCAGATACCATTGCGGCAGGCTGGAGAAGTGGAGCTGACGCACCCGCAGCAGATGCTGGGTGAGGTTGGTCTCTTGTTGGGCAAAAGCTTCCCGTAGGGTTTCGGGATCCCCGGAATAGCTGAAAATCTCGCTGTACTCTCGCTGCTGCGCCCGCTCTGCCTCTTCCAAAGGGATCCCGGTGGCAGCGGCCAGTTCAGAGGCAGTCCAATCCCCAAACCCGATCAAGTCCAAGTGGAAATCTTGGCGCACCTGTTGTAGGATGCTGCGCAGGCGAGAATAGGGCAGACCCAAAGCATACACGTAGTAGGGCGGTCGGTGTTGCCACTGCTCGTCCAGAATGCCCGCCGGGAAGTAATGCTCAGGGACGTAAACGGCGGATCCATCCTCGCAGATGAATGGATGCTCCAGGCGCAACTGCCGCCGCACATGTTCCAGTTGAGCGCGGGTGCGCAGGCTGTAGAGCACCAAGGGAATGGAGCGGCGCTCTAGAGCAGCCAAGGCTTGTCGGGCAGCACCATAGCTGTTGGACTCCAGATCCAGCAAGCTGCCATCCAAACTGGTAAGGACAAGTCGCATAGGCGCAGGAAGAGAAAAGGCACTGGCCCCGTCAGAATTGCAAGTGGCGCGACCGGGATCCCTGAAGCGGCCAACATTACCCATGATCCAATAGCTTGACCAACCTGAGGGGGATTGGCCCCAAATGCTCCCCCTTACAGCATCTTCGTGTAATGAGTGAAGATGAATGAGGGATTGAGTGCAGCGCCAGGAGCGGCAAAAAGCTCGACTGGGCACCATAGACAGAATGCGTGTGTTGCCAAAGACCCTGACCTGCAAACACCAGCAGCAGAGAAGACAGACAGATTGAGTGGGTCGGTGGCTAGTTCTCTGTGCCGAAGGCGCGATCCCCTGCATCCCCCAGTCCAGGTAAGATAAACCCTCGATCGTTCAGCCGCTCGTCGATCATGGCGCAGAAAATTTGCACCATCGGGTAATGGGATCCCAACCGCTGTAACCCTGGGGGCGCTGCCAATGCGCAGACAATCCTGACCAAGCTGAGATCCGCCCCCCGTTTTTTCAGCTCATCCAAAACCCACAGCAGCGTGCCCCCGGTGGCCAACATTGGCTCGGGAATGAGAATGCGCATCTGGTCGGGGATCCGCTCTGGAAGGCGATTGAGGTAGCAACTGGCCTGCAGCGTTTCCTCATCCCGCACCATGCCGATGTGAAAAATCCGCGCCTGGGGCAAAAGGGCCTGACAACCCTCTAGCATTGCCAAGCCAGCCCGCAATACAGGCACAATACCCAGTAGGGTATCCGGCGCAATGACCTCTGCGGCAACGGGTTCCAAAGGGGTTTGCACCTGAACGGTCTGAGTGGGGATCCACTCCCGCATTGCCTCATAGGTCAGCCAACGGCCCAGCTCCGACATAGCCGTGCGGAACAGAGGCATGGGCGTCTCTGCATCCCGAGCCACGGTTAGCCAGTGCTTAATGAGCGGGTGAGGAGGAACATAAACACGAAGCTGCTGACTTGCCACGGGAGAATGCCTCAATCTGGGCGGTAGCATAGCGGGTTGCCTCAGCAGAAAGCAAGCTCTCCAATTGGCCGAAACTCCATCCCGACTGGGGATAAATTGCCATCAGCTCCGGCAAATGCCCAATGGGTGGAACTCTCTAGATCGGGCAGGATTGCGACAGAACGGGGTCTACAGGTTATAGCTGTTTCAGATTAGAGTGAGACGCCTGGGCTACTGGGACAGGCCTTCTGGTTCAGTGCATTCGACGCCCTAGGTGCGGGTGGAGTGTCCTAGTTTGGATCAGAATGACCATACTTCGAGCGCCGGTCGGGTTCGGTGGCTGCAGGTTTGGGTATAAATCGGGGCAAGGTTGGTTTCGGGTTTTGTTCCCCTTGCCATTCTTAAACTGAGGTGCTGGCCGCTAGGCAAGTTGCTCTCTAGCCGATGGAACCGGATGCCAGGGGATCTCGTCTACAAGTGTCGGTAGCTGGAGATACTGCTTTGCCTACGGGTTTCTGGCTTGATAGAGTACTGCAGATTACCTGCGTCTTTGGCTGCCTCACACTCTGAAGGGACTGGGTTAGGAAATAGGAAAAAGGAATTATGGCTTCGTCTCGACCCTCTGACTCGAACACCAACGCTCTGAGCCGCCGTCAACTTCTCAAAGTGGGAGCTGCAGCCCTTGGGGGCGGTCTATTGGCTGCCGGGGGTGCCCAAGCTCAGCGCAAACCCTCTCCCACCCTGATTGTGGCTCAGGGATCCGGTCTGGATCGCGTTTCCTACGCTACCAACTGGTATGCCCAGGCGGAACACGGCGGCTTTTATCAGGCGGTGGCAACTGGCATCTACCGCGAGCATGGCCTAGATGTAACCATCAAGATGGGTGGCCCTGGCATCAACATCACCCAAGTTTTGGCCGGTGGAGCTGCCGAATTCGCCATGGGGGGAAGCACAGGGGTGATCAATGCCGTGCGAGAAGGGATCCCCTTGGTGTGCGTGGCGGCCATTTTTCAAAAAGACCCGCAGATCATCATGGCCCACCCCGGCACCCAGCGCTTTGAAGAGCTCAAGGGTCGGCCCATTTTCGTCTCGAAAGGTGGCCTTGCCACCTACTGGCCCTACCTGAAGGCCCGCTTTGGCTTCACCGACGACCAAGTTCGCCCCTATAACTTCAACCCCGGCCCCTTTTTGGCGGATCCCAGTTCGGCTCAGCAAGGCTATCTGACGTCCGAGCCTTTTGCCATCCAGCAGGAAGGGGGATTTGAGCCAGTGGTCTTCCTCCTGGCGGATTTGGGCTACAAGCCCTACGCCACCACCATCGAAACCCGTCGCCAACTGGTGGAAACCAAGCCTGACTTGGTTCAGCGATTCGTGGATGCCTCGATTAAGGGCTGGTACAGCTTCTTGGAGGATCCCCGTCCGGCCTATCGCTTGATCAAGCAGGATAACCCGGAGATGACCGATGCCCAGTTGGCCTACAGCTTCGAGAAATTGCAGGAGTACGGCATCATCTTGTCCGGCGATGCGCTGGAAAAAGGGATTGGTGCTATGACCGACAAACGCTGGCAAGAGTTCTTCGACAGCATGACAGTGGCCGGTGTATTTGAGCCAACCATCAACTACCGAGCTGCCTACACGCTGGACTTTGTCAACAAAGGCACAGCCTACTACACTGCTTGAGGGATCCCCGCTCTTGGTGGTTCTCAGCCCAGGGGATCTCCCCTCCCTGCCCCCGCAAGTAACAAACCCGGCCAGGGATCCCATGAGCAGGATCCCCTCCAGGCCCAAATTGAGAACGCCAGAGCACTGGGTGATTATCTCCCCCAACACCGCCAGCAACACCGGCACCGCCAAACGGATCCCAGAGACCAGCAACAAGGTCAAAAAGCTCCAGGTGAAAAGGCGTTCCAGCAAAGCTTGGCCCAGCACTCCCTCAAGATAGCGGTGCAGAGCACTTTCCAATGCAAGCACAGGGGGGATTGGATTCATCGCCGAGCCCAAGAGCCTATCATGGGATCCAGTATGGAATCCATCATGGCAGCAGTGCGGGGCACTTTGACCCTTCCACCCTCCTCTTCTCAGACAAACCCAGCAGCCAGTCTGACGGGCTCATCCCCCGCCACGGTAGCGTCAGGGATCACTTTGCGTTGGGCAGGGCAGGGGGATCCCATCCTTGTCCTCGGCGCTGGGCTGATGGGGCGTCTGTTGGCCGCCAGCCTTGTTGAGGTTGGGCATCCTGTTCGCATTGTGGAAGCGGCTCCTGCCACTGCTGTTGAGAGCAGTGCTGCTTACTTTGCCGCTGCTATGCTGGCTCCCCTAGCCGAGTCTGCCATTGCCGAAGCCAGTGTAGTAGCACAGGGGTACTACGCCCTCTCCCGTTGGCCCTCTCTTTTGGCCAGCTTGCCGCAGCCGGTTTTCTTTCAGCAAGACGGCACCCTGATCCTCTGGCACCGCCAAGATGCCGGGGAAGCCAGACGTTTCTCATCCCTGCTGGCCGCTGTGGTGGAGCGCCTTCCCGCTCTTCCCAAGCCCCAGCCTCTGGATGCTCAGGCTATTGCCGAGCTGGAGCCGTCGGTAGCCGGGCGATTTGCCCAGGGCCTGTATCTTCCCCAAGAGGGCCAACTGGACAACCGCCAACTGTTGGCGGCTTTACTGGCTAAGTTGCGGCAGCACGAGGTGGAAGTGGAGTGGGGTTGCCCCTGGGATCTGGAGCAGGCCCAAGCCTGGCAGCAGCAAACCGGCGGGTGGGTTTTGGATTGCCGCGGCCTGGGATCCCAAAAAGAATGGGGCGGGCAAAGACTGCTGCGCGGAGTTCGGGGTGAGGTGGTGCGCCTGTATGCCCCAGAAGTCTCTTTGCGGCGTCCAACCCGTCTGTTGCACCCTCGCTACCCGATCTACATCGCTCCCAAGCCGGATCAGGTGTTTGTGGTGGGGGCCACCGAAATCGAATCTGAGGATCGCTCGCCGATGAGCGTCCGCTCCGCTCTGGAGTTGCTCAGTGCCGCCTACACCGTGCATCCTGCCTTTGCAGAAGCGCGTATCCTGGAATTGGGCAGCCAATGTCGTCCCACCTTGGCAGACCATTTGCCAGCCGTGGTGGAGCGCTCACCCCGCCTGTTGCAGATCAATGGCCTCTATCGCCATGGCTTTCTGATCTCCCCGGCCATCCACGATGCTGTCTTGGAGTATCTCCACCAGGGCAGTTGTCGCTTGGCTCAGCAGCTTGGGATCCCCTTTCAGGTGCAGGCTGCCCCTTTTTCCGGTGAGTCCCTATTGCCATGCGTGTCTTGATCAACCAAAAGCCTTACGATTTTCCGGAAGGCACCACTTTGGCCGAGGCAGTGGCTCAGGTGGGGGCCGGTGGCCCTTTCGCGGTGGCGGTTAACCTAAAGTTTGTGCCGCGTGCGCAGCATGAGCAAACCCGTCTGCAAGAAGGCGACCAGGTGGAGATCGTCACGCCGGTTGCCGGCGGCTAGCGCTCAAGTTGGCTTTTCTATCTGCCTCAGGTATGTCCACCCTTCTCCACGGCTCCCCCTCAACTCTGGCCGATGAGGATCCCTTGGTTCTCTATGGCCAACCGTTGCCCAGCCGCCTGATGTTGGGTACGGCTCGCTACCCTTCGCCGGCCATTTTGGAGCAGGCAGTGGCTCGTGCACGACCCTGTTTGTTGACGGTTTCCCTGCGGCGTCAGGGGGCACTGGGGCCAGAAACTTCACAGAGGTTTTGGGCCCTGTTGCAGAAGATGGGGATCCCGGTTCTGCCTAACACCGCCGGTTGTCACAGCTTACAGGAGGTAATCACGACGGCGGAGATGGCGCGTGAGGTTTTTGGCACCGACTGGATCAAGCTGGAGTTGATTGGGGATGACTACACGCTGCAGCCAGACACCCTACAACTGCCGGCGGCGGCGGCTGAGCTAATCCGGCGCGGCTTCAAGGTGTTGCCCTACAGCACCGATGATCTGGTGTTGTGCCAGCGGTTGCTGGATGTCGGCTGTCAGGTGGTGATGCCCTGGGCAGCCCCCATCGGCACCGGGAAAGGCCCCCTCAACCCCTACAGCTTGCGCCTACTGCGGGAACGGATTGAGGCCCCGCTGATTGTGGATGCTGGCTTGGGTCTGCCTTCCCATGCCTGCCAGGTGATGGAGTGGGGGTTTGACGGAGTGCTGCTAAATACAGCGGTGGCCTTGGCCCGGGATCCAGTGGCTATGGCCGAGGCCTTTGCAGAAGCAGTGTGCTCAGGCCGCCGAGCCTACCTTGCCGGGGCCATGATCCCTCAGGAGACAGCTCAGCCCAGTACGCCTGTCCTTGGCACCCCCTTCTGGCATCAAGGCTAGAGTCTTTTGTGCCTGCTTAGAGTTGCCGTCTCTCTCTGTTTTCGTCAGTGGTGCGGAGCAGGTTGAGCAGCTCATTCGGCAGGCTTGGGTGCTCTGCACGGCTATCGTGAATGGGCCTGGATCACCTGTAGGGCTCCCCCAGCGTGTAAGGTTTGCCGGATGGACTGCCACCCTTGCCGATGCAAATACTCGGGCAAATCCAGCTTGAGCAGCTCCCAGGCAGTCTCGGTTTCAAAAAGGGCCAGGAAGAGGGCCAGCCCAGGCCAGATCAAGGGTTGTCGAGGCGCATGCAGATCCAGAATCAAAAACCCTCCCCCCGGCTTGAGCACCCGCCACACTTCCCGCAGCACCTGCTCCAAATCTGCAAAGGAGAATTCGTGCAGAGCCAAGCTGGTATGCACCCAATCAAAGCTGGCATTGGGAAAGGGCATATCTTGGGCAAAGGCTTCCACAAATTCCACCTTGGGGAGGCGTTTGCGGGCCGCTGCCAAGGCCCTCGGTGAAGCATCCAACCCAATAACCTGCTGGCTCAGCTCCGCCAACAGTGGGGTCACTTCAGCCGGGCCACAGCAGAGATCCAACACCCGATCCTGGGGATGAATCTGGATCCCTTGCAGGGGCAATCTCCGCAACCGCTCATATCCGCCCACTGCCAGAGCAGCCCCGCGGCTGATGCTGCGGTAAAGCCAAGGAAATCGATAGCTCCAATCTCGCAGGAAGGTGGCCATCGCCAGGGATCCCTCAGAGTCTTTTTCAGCCTACCTGACCTACATCCATTGCAAACTGGTTTGAGACATATGTTTTTCTGGATTTTCTCGGGGTTGGCGTGGAACTCTCCCCTGCCGGCAGTCGTCTAAAACGACAAGGCGTTTTAGGCTTTTTTCTACTTAACCCACTGCTGCTCTATGACTCAGTTTGAGCTGCCTCCCGCTCCTTCCGAAAAACCTGGCCGGCACAGCTTGGTTTGGTTAGTGGCTGCTGCAGGTCTGACGGTCTTGCTCTGGCAGCTCCCCTGGGGCAACTATATTCTCTACCCCTTTACGATTCTGGCCACCTGGTTTCATGAGATGGGCCACGGCCTGACGGCAATGCTGTTGGGTGGGGAGTTTCATCGTCTGGAGATCTATCCCGACGGGTCGGGGTTGGCCTTTCACAGTGGGCGTTTGTTTCTGGGGCCGGTGGGTCGAGCTCTGGTGGCTGCCGGTGGGCCAATGGGGCCCCCAATGGCCGGGGCGATCTTTATCCTGGCTTCTCGTCGTCAGGGTACAGCCCAGTTTGGGTTGCTGGCTTTGGGATCCCTGCTGTTGCTGTCGGCAGTGCTCTGGGTGCGCTCTTTGTTTGGCCTGTTGCTGATCCCGGCTATCGGGCTGGGGATCTTGGCGGTGGGCTGCTGGGCTTCTCCTTGGTTGCGGGGCTTTGCCGCACAATTTTTGGGGGTGCAGGCCTGTGTGAGCACCTACCACCAGCTCGACTACTTGTTTACGGCTTCTGCTGTGATTAATGGGCAGGTGATCCACTCCGATTCTGGCCAGATTGCCCAAAACTTGTTCTTGCCCTACTGGTTTTGGGGAGGGGTGATGGCAGTATCTTCTTTGGTGCTGCTGATAACCAGCTTGCAACTGACGTTTCGGGACTAGCCGGCAGGGGGCAAAGCCGCAATTTTGGCAGTAATTCGTGTCACGCAGAAGTCCGTCTTCCATCACTGCCCAGTCGAGAAAACCGCCGCTACAGTAATGGGCAAGAGGAGTGAGGAGCTGAGGAGTGAAGCATGTGGCGGGATATTATCGGGCTGGCTCTGGCGGCAACCCTACTGTTGATCAGCAAAACTGCCGCAGATACGTTGGGCCAAAGCCAGGTACAGACTTTCACCGAACCTGAGCCGACGCCCTATTCTGCACCGGTGGAATGAGGTACCTAGGTCTGCTGACAGAGGTCGCAACAGGATTGCCGTTTTGTGCAACACTCATCCTAGAGCCTCTAAGGGCTCCATCCGAGTAGCACGAACGGTAGGTTTGGGATCCCTGATGCGCATAGCCCTGTTTACGGAGACGTTTCTGCCCAAGGTGGACGGCATTGTTACCCGCCTCTGCCACACGGTGCATCACCTAACCGCTCGTGGTAACTCGGTGCTCATCGTCGCACCCCGGGGAGCTCCGCGACGGTTTGCGCGGGCACGGGTCTACGGGATCCCGGGGATGCCACTGCCTCTGTATCCGGAGCTGAAGCTGGCCGCCCCCGGCCCGGCCATTGGCAAGTTGCTCAGCCGTTTCCGACCGGATGTGATCCACGTGGTGAACCCGGCGGTTTTGGGATTGGGGGGCCTCTACTACAGCCAGACGATGGGGATCCCGCTGGTGGCCTCTTACCATACCCATCTGCCGAAGTATCTGAAGCATTATGGGCTGGGCTTTCTGGAAGGGGTTTTGTGGAATCTCCTGAAGCTGGGGCACAATTTGGCGCGGGTCAATCTTTGCACCTCGACGGCCATGATGCAGGAGCTGAGCGCCCACGGCATTGAGCGGGTGCAACTGTGGCAGCGGGGAGTGGATACGGAGTTGTTTCATCCCCGGGCTGCCAGTCCAGAGATGCGGGCTCGGCTTACGGCGGGGCAACCGGAACGGCCTCTTTTGCTTTATGTGGGGCGGCTTTCCGCTGAAAAGGAAGTAGGGCGGATCCGGGTCTTGTTGGAGCAGATCCCCCAGGCCCGTTTGGCTATTGTTGGAGATGGGCCGGAGCGGGGATCCCTGGAGCAACATTTTGCCGGCTACGACGTGGTGTTCACGGGCTATCTGCAGGGGGAGTCTCTGGCAGCAGCCTTTGCTTCGGCGGATTTGTTTGTGTTTCCCTCCCGCACTGAGACATTGGGGCTGGTTCTGTTGGAAGCCATGGCTGCCGGTTGTCCGGTGATTGCCCCCCGCTGCGGTGGCATTACCGATGTGGTGGACAGTGGGCGCAATGGCTTTCTGTTTGATCCCAACTCGGATAGCGACTTTGTCCAGGTTACTCAGCAACTGCTCAGCAGCGTCGGGCAGCGGCAGCTCTTCCGACAGCAAGCCCGCCAAGAGGCAGAACGCTGGAGTTGGTCGGCAGCCACCCAACAGTTGGAAGGCTACTACCGAGCCGTCATTGCCGCCGGCTAGCAGTGGTTCCCCAGCGGGAAAGGCTCAGGGCGCTATAAGGACTCCGTCTTGCTCTCACCAATGTAAACGGCCAGTCTACGCAGAGACCGGATGATCCCCTTCAATAGCCCGCACTTGATCCACAAAGAATTCTTCTAGGGATTGCCGTTGCCAATGCAAGTCGGTCACCACTGCCCCCGCTTGATTCAAAAGGCTCAGCAACTCCGATAGGGATCCACTCCATTCCCCCGACCAATGGGATCCCTGAATCGAGAAGTGCTCTAGGCGGTCGCGGAACTGCTCGATGGCGCCATCGTGCCCTTGTACCCGATAGCTTTTGCTCTCTCCCAGCAACTCATCCAAGGTTCCCTGATGCACCAATTTGCCGCCGATGATCAGGCCGACTCGGTTGCAGATGACTTCCACATCCGCCAGGATATGGCTGTTGAAAAACACCGTTTTGCCCTGCCGCTTGAGGGACAGGATGATCTCGCGCATTTGGTAGCGGCCCATCGGATCCAGCCCCGACATCGGCTCATCCAGAAACACCAGCTCTGGGTCGTTGATCAGCGCTTGGGCCATGCCAGTGCGCTGCAGCATACCTTTGGAGTAGGTGCGCAGTTGCTTTTTGCGAGCCGTGTCTATAGAAAGCCCCACCAACTCCAGCAGTTGAGGGATCCGCTCCTTCAACAGGCTATTGGGCAGGCCAAACACCTTCCCGGCAAAATGGAGAAACTCCCATGCCGTCAGGTAATCGTAAAAGTAGGGGTTTTCCGGCAAATACCCCACCTGTTGCTTGATGGAGCGATCCCCCAGAGGTTTGCCTAGCAAAGTGCCGCTGCCGCGGGTGGGCTCCACAATGCCCAGTAGGCATTTGATTGTGGTGGTTTTCCCGGCCCCGTTGGGCCCCAGCAGCCCAAAGGTTTCTCCGCGAGCCACGGTTAGAGAAAAATCCTTGAGGGGGCTAACCACCTTGTTCAGCCAAAATCCTGTGCGATAGGTTTTGGTCAGGCCGGTGATGGCAATGGCCGGCTCCGGTGCTGCGAACGCTTCTGCTGGCGAAGTGGGGGTCTCGCTCATAGACTCGCTATTGCTCCGCAACGCTGTCGCGAACAAAATGTGCTGGAGTTGAGGGAGAAAAAGATGCCGCGAACGCCGAGTTAATGGGCACACAGTCCGCTAGGCAATAGGCTACCCAGCCCACCCTTTAGTTTACCCACTAGCTTTGTTGCGGCTTAGGCTTGCCGCAGCACTTCCGCTAGGAAAGAGGCCAGTTCTCGGTTGGGCGATCTGGAGTCAACATATTCTGCAAGTATCTGCTGCACTCACGACAGCGTTGCAGTTCCTGTGAGGAGCTCTTCTTGCATTTGTTGGGCCACAAAGTCTTTGAGTTGCAGATGTTGGCCTTGCAGGGCGTTGATTTCCTTTTCTAGGTCGCGGATCCCGCCTTCTGGTTCCGTGGCCTCGCGGGGATCCTGGAAGAAATGGCCCTCCCCATCCTACTCAAACCCAAGGGTTGGCAATACATGGAGATATAGTTGCTTCGGATTAGGGTGAGACGCTTGGCCTACTCGGAAAAGCCTTCTGGCTCTGCGCATTATTGCTCCGCAACGCTGTTGCTATGCCTACGGCACCCTGACGGGAACCGCAACGCTATTGCT
>DVDX01000090.1 GCA_015295985.1 Synechococcus sp. M44_DOE_062
AACTGGAAAACCCGGACAGCCAGAAGAGGATCTCTTCAGCCCCTTTTAGGCTAGTTGCAGGAGTGGGATCCCGTCAACCCTTTTTCTCCAGCTCATCCGGTGAACAATCGGTGGAGCAGCTTGAGGGTAAGATCGGAGTGAGCAGCAATAGCCCCCTCGTGGTTCCTCTCGTCTCGACATTGCCCTCAGCCTGACTCAGCAGAGTCCACACCCCGGTAGCTTGCGACCTTGAGCAACCCACACCCTTCGCCACCTCTGTTTTTTCAGTACCCTTGCCCCAATGAGCTTTGCGGAGTGGGTCAGCTCTTCCCATCTTCTACAGGTGCCGATGTTCTTGAGCTTATGGTCTTCCTTCCCCTCGTTGCGGTGATCTTGGGCACACGGCCTGAAGCCATTAAGCTGGCCCCGGTGATCCAAGCCCTGCGTGCCAGTCCCCATCTGCGTACCGAGGTGATCTTGACCGGGCAACACCAGGAAATGGTGGATCAGGTAATGCGGCTATTCGGTCTGCAGGCGGATCGGGATCTGGCGATTATGCGCCCCCGCCAAAGCTTGACAGACATCACCGAAGCCACCTTGCGGGGCCTAGAACTCTACTTTCAAGAGCAACATCCTCAACTGGTCTTGGTTCAGGGAGATACCACCACCGCCTTCGCGGCTGCTTTGGCAGCTTTTTACCACCGGATCCCGGTCGGGCATGTGGAAGCCGGACTGCGCACCGATGATCTCTACAATCCTTTCCCCGAAGAGGCCAATCGCCGCCTGATCTCCCAGTTGGCCAGCCTGCACTTTGCGCCCACCCCCCAAGCTGTTGACAACCTGAAGCGAAGCCACGTAGTGGGATCCATCCATTGCACCGGTAACACCGTCATCGACGCCCTACTGCAGGTAGCCTCCCAAGGGATCCCCTGCCTCATTCCCGGCCTGGACTGGCAGCGCTACCGTGTCCTGTTGGTTACCTTGCACCGACGCGAAAATTGGGGGGATCCCTTAACTGCCATCGGCAAGGCTCTGCTGCAGATCTTGGCCGAGTTTCCCGATACCGCCCTTCTCTTGCCCCTCCATCCCAACCCCGTGGTGCGAGATCCCCTGCAAGCCCTGTTGGGATCCCATGAGCGGGCCTTTCTCACCGAGCCTCTGGACTATCCCCTCTGGGTGAGTGCCATGCAGCGCTGTACCCTCATTCTCAGCGACTCCGGCGGCATTCAAGAAGAAGCCCCTGCCCTGGGCAAACCGGTGCTGGTGCTGCGGCAAACCACCGAACGTCCTGAAGCGATTGCTGCCGGCACCGCTCGCTTGGTGGGCACCCATCCCGAAGGGATCCTGAAGGCAGCCCGAGAATTGCTCACAAACCCACAAGCTTATGCCCGCATGGCCCAAGCCCAAAACCCCTTTGGCGATGGCACTGCCGCCCGGCAAATTTGCCACATCATCGAGCGGTGGTTTAACCCGCACAGACCTCAAGAAGAACAAAGTAAGGATTAAAGACGCATAGACCGTTACCGGCAAAACCGTTTCTTTCCTGTCGCTCTCAATAAGATAAAAAGTCTGACTCCAATCCAATTGACCCCAGTCCAATAAAGCCAGTCCAATAAAGAAAGAGCGAGGATGCAAACCATGAGCACGACTGCAACTGCCACCACCGTTGTCCGGGTACCAATTGTGGATGCCACCCCAGAAAATGTGCGGCCCTTCGGCCAACTTTTAGGGGACGATGTGGCCAATCCTGGCCTGGGGATCCCCTTTTATCAGGAGCGTGTCCTGGAAGGACAAAACATCGACTTCCAATACACCGGCAGAGCTGTCATTCGTACCGCCAAGATCCTGCCCGGATATCCACCTGTGCTCTGGCTAGAGCGCCATATGCGTATGACCCAGTTGTTTGTCGGCCTGGGGCAAGAGCCGTTCATCATGGTGATGGCTCCTCCCAACCATCCCAAAGAAGCTCCCGATCTCGACAAAGTACAAGCCCTGCGATTCCCTGCCGGGCACGGGCTGCTGCTGCACCTCGGCACGTGGCACGATTTCCCCATTGCCTGCGAGCGCCCCGTTGTGGTGCTAACCGCCAACTCCGAAGAAGTGGTGGAAGCCCTGGCCAGCATGAAAGGTGCCCAGGAAATGAATCAGGGGGATGTATTCAAAATTTCCCTCCCCCAACGGCTGAAAGCCGAGATCCACCTGGAGTTGGTCTGAACGCAAACCTGGATCCCGGGTCTCCACAGGATGCTAAAGCCTCAGTTCTAGAAGCGGCCCTCTATCAGCCTTTGGCCAGGTAGGGGACTCGTCGCCTTGATTGGGGTCGGCCTCTTGTACCGAAACCACCCTTTGGGCTCTTTCTCCCTTGCAAGGGACAGCGCTCTGCAACAGATTCTGGTAGTGGTTTATCTCTCCAAAAAGGTGCCCCGGCAGCATCCCATTTTGACTACAGGAGGCCGGTATTCTCGGATACTTGAAAAGCAAGGCGCGATGTTCATTTTGGGCAATCCCGAATGTTGTTACAGC
>DVDX01000008.1 GCA_015295985.1 Synechococcus sp. M44_DOE_062
TGAAGTCTTTATCTAAGGAGAGCGCTTGGGAAAATCTCCGCACCACTCACCCTCAGGTGGGGCTATTCTGCCCTCTGGCCTATGGGGGATGTCAATCCCAAGCCAGGGATCCAACAGGACAAAAGCTCTCCATTAGCCCTGATGGGATCGAAAAAAACAGCGCGATCCCGTTACGTTTCTCAGGGTGTAATCGCCTGAACCTTACCCACCTCCACTTTTCCACAAAAACTCCCGATGCCGCCTCCTGAGGGAAAGACCCTGTGGAAAACAGCCCACCCGCCTGTGGAAAGTCTGGGGAAAACCTGTGGATTTCCGGGAAATCTGAATTTCTCCAAAAATTTTTGTGTTTGTGTCGAGCATTTCTCAGGGCCACTCAACTCGGTAGCGCAAAAACAGCTCCTTGGAACCGCGGCGGCATTCCAGCAGCTCCAACTGGGGCAGGGATCCCTGCACTTGCCAACCTTCAATGCTGGCAGGCGCATCGGCATATCCACTCAGCAGCACCGGAGCGAGGGTAACCCACAGTTCATCCAAGGCTCCTGCCTGCAGAAACGCTCCCAAAAGCCGTCCCCCACCCAACAGCCCCACCCGTTCAATGCCCAAGCTGCGTAGGCGCGCCAGCCGTGCCGACAGATCCCAATCGGCAGCCACCCAGATGTCCTCAAAGCCGGTGCGGTTCCGCCAAATCTGGGATCCCTTGGGAGTTGTCCACAGCCAACGGGTGAGGGGCTGGCGAAAAAACGGCAAATCCTCAGGAATATCTCCGCTGCCAGAGCAGATGATCGTCAGCGGCTGGGGAAAGAGGCCCTGAGCGGTTCTGCGTTGGATCAACTCGGGATCCCGAATACGCAGACTGGTGCCGTAGGCCCGCAGAGTGGCGGCCCCCATGATCAAAGCCTGTTGCTGGGCAGCTTGGGTTTCCAAATGCCGATAGTCCTCAGGGCTGCTGAAGGAGGGCCTCTGCGCTCGATGGGCTGCGATCTTGCCATCCAAGCTCTGGGCGAAGATAGCTACCAAGTGAGGACGATCCAAAGACAAGATTGCTGGGAAAGGGTGGGCAAACCCCATAAATTGGCCAGAATAGAGTCAGGCATCGCTGGGGGAACCGTGGCACCGGTCACCAGATCGCCCAGGCGGAGCGGAATGGACATGCTAGGGACATTCCAATCATCCACCATCCGGATTGAAGTCGAGGCCAGTGCATCGACCGTGCAGCGCTGTCTGACAGAGGTGGGATTGTTGCAGCAGTGGATCTGGCCCCAGCAACTGCAGGGATCCCTTCCCGAAAGGCTGGAGCTGGGCAGCACCTTTGCCGCCCAATGGGGTACCCTCTCGATCATGCACCAGGTCGAAACCCTGCTGCCGGAACGGCTGCGCCTGCTGATGTGGGGAGGAGCCGATGGCTACTGTGACTGGCTGTGGGGGAACGGCTGGGTGCAGTTGCGAGTAGAGGCCGTCTCTCTCCTGCCCTTGGGCTTGGGACAATTGCTGATGCTGCGGCGACTGCAACAGTTTGCCCAAAGCC
Organism: Synechococcus sp. M44_DOE_062; assembly: GCA_015295985.1. Classification (GTDB taxonomy): domain Bacteria; phylum Cyanobacteriota; class Cyanobacteriia; order Thermostichales; family Thermostichaceae; genus Thermostichus. Next base: position 1,526 of record DVDX01000008.1, read on the forward strand.
AAGAACAGCGCCCCTCTTGAGGTTGAAAGATCGACCTTCCGGCAAAATCCGTAGATCCTCGGCTTGACAAAATGTGTTCTGGTTATATCACTCTATTCTTCTAAGGATTTTCCGCTACAATAGTTGTAGCTAAGCTTACTCTCCCCATGCGAGAGGCCCGATGAATCGCTCGACCAGTTCTAACCCAGCAGCTATCCAGGGGGAAAAGTTCGAGATCCGCTTGGGAGAAGCCCTCAACCGAGCAGGACTGCTCACCCCCGCCCAACTGGCGCAGGCCATGTGGGAGAAGGCCGACAACCCCTTGATGCTGGGGGAGCTGTGTATGCAGCACGGCTGGGTTGCCCCGCAAGATCTCTATCCGCTGATCCCGGTCGAATTGGTGCGCATCGGCGAGATCTTGATGCTGCATGGGTATCTGGAGCTGGAGCACATCCATCAGGCCCTGATTCAGCAGCGGCAGCACCCGGAGCGCAAGCTGGGGGAGATCTTGGTGCAGCAGGGCTGGGTGCAACCCCACTGGTTGGAATGGGCCTTGGACAAGCAACAGCGGCTGCGGCGTCAGAAAGGAGCTGCCAACAGTTGGGAAGTGATGGTGGAGCAGTGGTCCACCATTCCCGATCAGCCCCCCCTCTACCCTTCTCCTCTGCAAGCTGCTCGAGGGGCCTACAAAGCCGCTCTGCAGTACAAAGCCCAACTGGAGCGCTACCAAGAGCAAATTGCCATCTTAGAAGCCCAACTAGAGCAGCAGCGGCAGCAGCAACAGCTCCTGGTTGAACAATCGCTGCAGCAGGTCGCCGACTATCAAGCCCGCCAGCAGGAACAGCAGCAGCGCATTGCCCAACTGGAAGCCCAACTGGCCACCCAGATTCAACAGGGGACTGAACAACAAAAAGCTGCCCAACAGCGCATTCGGGAACTGGAGGAGCAACTCCAAGCCCAGCAAACTCAGGGATCCGCGCAACTGCAAGCCGCCCAAGCAGAGCTGGAAATCCTACGTCGCCGCTGCCACGAGCTGACAGAATGGCAATCTCAAGCCAAACACGAGCTGCAAGAGCTGGGATCCCGATTGCAGGAGCAGCAGAAGATACAGCAAGCTCAGGCACAGCAGCTCCAAGAGCAAGCCCACCTGCGTCATACCCTGCAGCACATGAAGGCCCAAGTGGCCGCCCTGAACCAATCGCTGCAGGAGCACCAGCATCAACTCCAACTGGCCCAGTCCACGAAACAGCGCTTAACTGCCGACCTGGCCCACGTTCGCCAAGAAGCTGCCAAGGCCACCCACCGCTTGCAAGTGCAGCTCCAAGAAACCCAAGCCCAACTGCGAGAAACTCAAGATCGCTTGCAGGAAGCCCAAGCCCAAGTGAGCCAGCTCCAGGCCCAACTGCAGGCGGCCCAAGCGGAAAACCGTGCTCTAGCCGCAGCGGTAGCCGAAGCCCGGCGAACTTCCCCACCTTCAGCCGCACCCACCCCAGCTCCAGAGAAAGCCCGGCCAGAGACAGAGGATCTCAAGGCCCTGACCATAGCCGACTGGGCAGCAGAACTGAGTGCTCCAGAAAGCGAATTGCCCCCGCAGCGGTATTTGGGGGAAGAGGACTTGGAAGCCTTGCAGCGGGCCACCCCCTGGGTACAGCGGGTGTTGACCCAATTGCGGGCGGCTGGCCTGATCGACAATGCCGGCATCGAAACCGTCATTCACGCTTGGGAAAAGGCAGGGGGCCCTTTCACAGATGTGCTGGCCCACCACAGTGGCCTCAAGCCGGAGACCGTCAAATTTTTCAGCGAAGGGGGCTACTCCGTTCAACTGGCGGGGGGACGCCACGTGGCCGATTACCTCAAGGCTTCTGGGTTGGTCAGTGCCGCCCAAATCGAACAGATCCAGAAGCACCTGCCGCCAGGCGGATCCCTGTGTCAGGCCCTTGCCCAAGCCGGAATCCTACACCGGGCCACCGCCCTGTATTTCGAGCGCCACTTCGGTGGGCAAAAGCCTCGCCGCCCGCTGCGGGAAGAACTTTAGAGGAACCAGGGATCCATACAAAACCCTACCCCCTGTGTACTTCGCACCGCTGACGGGAACAACCGCCAAGGGATCCGGATACAGACTGCCAACAGGATGGCAATTAGACTAGAAACTAGATAGATCATCAGATGCGACCGGTTTCTCGCTCCTGAGAAACCCAAGTTACTCAAGCTACTCTGACGTTGTGTCGATCTCTTCTGCCATGACTACAGAAGCTCCAACTCGACCTGCTCAGCAGTTCTCTCCGTCGAGAACCCAGGTTCGCCAGCCCTACCCCCACTTCAAGGTGATCGTCTTGGACGACGATTTCAATACCTTTCAGCATGTTACAGAATGTCTGCTGAAATATATCCCCGGAATGACTTTGCCTCTAGCGCGGCAACTGACCGTGCAGGTGGATGCCGAAGGGCAAGCGGTTGTTTGGGTCGGCCCTCAAGAACAGGCGGAGCTCTACCATCAGCAATTGCTGCGGGAGGGGTTGACCATGGCCCCCTTGGAGCCGGCCTGAAGCACCAGGTGTTCGTAGCTGCGCTCAACCGCTGCCAACAGCTCTGCTTGCCCCCAACCGGCGTAAAGGCTGCTGGCAATGGCCAGCCCACCCGCCCCCACCCCTTCCTTGACATAGCCTCGCTCGTAAGCTTGTAGAGGGGGATAGCGGCTATCGGCGAAGCTCAGTTGGGTGGCCAGAAGGGGGGCAAACCCCAACAACTCTGCCAAGGCCACTGTATTGCCCGAGGGATCCTCTGCCACCCAGCGGGTCGTTCCCACCACCACGTTCTCCGGGGGCCAAGGGATCCCCTGTTCTTCTCCCCAGCGCTGCATCAGGGCCAGCACCGCCAGCATTTGGGTTCCCCCCGCCAGCAGCACCGCTCCCCGCTGCGCTGCGCCCATCGCCAACCCGGCCACAAAGGGCTGCATGGGATCCCCCACTGCGGCCACCACCTCAGCAGCAGAAGCTCCCATAGGCAGATAGGCCAATCCCTGCCGGGCCAACGCCAGCTTCTGAGCGTGGTTACAGACCGGGTGGCTGCTGTTTACCATGCCCTCTGCTGCCCACCCCAACCCCAGTAACACTGCCAGCGCCGTGGTGGTGCCCCCTGCCACACACTCCCCGATCACGCAGTAGCCTTGCTCAAGCCGGGATCCCAGGTCGTACCCTTCCTGCCACAGGGATCCCACCTGTTCCAAAGACAAAGCCTGCCCTGTGCTCAAGCAGCGGGCTACCCCCCCCGAGCTCACCGTTTCTGCTCCCGGCAAAGATTCCGGCAAACCACAATCAAACACCCGGTACGGGATCCCCAACTCCCTTAGGATGGCGCGGCTGATCACCACCGGAGAAGGATAGCCATCCGGAGAGGTGGGCAAGTGGTGAGAATAGCCCGCCAGCAACACTTCGCCATCGGCAAGAGCTGTGTAGCGACGCAAGGAAGGGGTAGCCCCGGCAGCCGAAATGCCCGGAACAAGAGCCGTTTCGGTAAACCCCAAGCAGGCCAGAAACAGAGGTCGGGATCCCTGTACCCGTTCGCACCACCGCCGGGCTACAGCCGGCTGAGTGTAGGCCTTAACGCAAGGAAACGGAAGCATACCGGACACCGAGGCAAACAAGCCAGAATCTTCCTGAGCCAGAAGGGCGGGATCCCGTACTCGCAGGAGGGGTTGCCTCCTGCTGAGGCAATCGGATTCGGATAGGATGGGTATACCCAATACAGTTTATTCAGGGCAGACGGAAGACCATGAGCTTCTTCGACTCTGAGATCGTACAAGAGGAAGCCAAGCAACTGTTTCAGGATTTCCAAAACCTGATGCAGCTTGGTCAACGGTACGGCCAGTTCGACCGAGAAGGCAAAAAGATCTTCATCGAACAGATGGAGGAATTGCTGGAGCGCCAGCGCATTTTCATGAAGCGGCTGGAACTCTCCGACGACTTCATGGCTCAAATGACCATCAAACAACTGCAAACCCAGCTCGGGGGATTTGGGCTCTCCCTGTCCCAAATGTTCGACCAGATGCACCAGACCCTAGAGCGCATGAAAGCTGAGGCAGATGCTGAGCGTTGACTCCCAAGAATGACCTACCCAAAGGGATCATGTCTTCTTCCCGCCAGAGCCGCAACCAGAAATTGATTCTGGAGGTGCTAGAGCATCGTTCACAGCCCCTCTCGGCGCAAGAGATCTTTCTGGAGTTGCGCAATGCCAACCACACCGTTGGTCTGGCCACGGTTTACCGAGTTTTAGATGCTCTGCGCAATGAGGGCAAGCTGCAAGCGGTCAACTTGGGAGATCAGCAAGCCTACTACCAGGTTCTGCCCAGCAATGGCCACAACCGCCATCACCTGATCTGTACTGAATGTCGGCGGGTGGTGCCTTTGCCGGATTGCCCGGTGGAAGATTTGGAGGCACAACTTTCCAGTCAATACCAATTCGCCATCGAGTACCATGTGCTTGACTTCTACGGCGTCTGTGCCCAGTGCCGCGGAGGAGTTGAGCCAAGCCTGGATTCACAACGTTCCTCTTTTCTCAAAGCTAAGCCCAAATGATGAGCTATCTCTGGACGGTGTTGATCGGGCTGGCCGGCGCCCTGATCGGGGTCAAGCTGAGGCTTCCGGCGGGAGCGCTGGTGGGCTCCATGGTGGCAGTGGGTCTGGTGAATGTTTGGGGAGCGATCCCAATTCCCACTCCCCCAGCCGGGATCCGCTTTGCCATGCAGGTGGTATTGGGCATCCTCTTGGGTACCAAGCTCACTGCCGATACGCTTTTGGCTCTGAAAGATCTGTGGCGACCGGCCTTGCTCTGTACGGTGATTGCGGTGAGCACAGGGGTCTTGTCGGGGTACTTGATCTCCCGTTGGCTGGGGATCGAGCGCTTAACCGCCATCTTGGGCACAGCTCCAGGAGGCATTTCCGACATGAGCCTGATAGCTCTGGATATGGGAGCCCAAACCAGCACAGTGGTGGTCATGCACTTGGCGCGCCTGGTCAGCGTCGTCGTGGTTGTCCCCTGGGTGGTGCGGCTATTGGTTCAGCCGGGCACGAGCTAGGAAAACCTTCGGAGCAGAGATGGTGGGTGGGTTAGACTAAGGGCGATACAGAACTTAACAACTGAACCGCCGCCTTGGAACTTTCCCCTTCTCCACTCACCTGCCCTGCCGATGCTGCCGGCTCCCCTTGGAGCGCTGCTCTCCGTTCTGCAGATGGCTCTTTGGGCAATGTCTCCTCTGGCCAAGGCGATTGGTGGCCTCTACAACTGCATTGGCAGGGGGAGGCAGACCCGGTACAACCTGAGCTGGTGCAGGTGGATCCCCTGTTGCGCTTGCTGCTCTTGGGGGATGGCTTTACCACCCGCAGTCTTGCTGCCTTGATCCAAGAGCCGATCCAAGCTCATCTGCTCGACACGGGCCGGGTTGATTTGTTGGCGGAGCAGGGCACTGCCCCCAAGTCCATGCAACGGCTGGCCAAGGATTTGGCACGGCTGGGATCCCCTTTGATGCGGCGGCGGGTTTGGCTGTGCGGGGCAACCTCTCAACAGCCCTTGCTCTATGCCACCTCTTGGTGGAACTCTGAACATTTGGCCCAATACTTGCCCCATCCCGATCAGCCCATTGGCCAAAATCTGATCCAAGAAAAACTGGAGACCTTTCGCGAGCTGCGTGGTCTTTACCACGGTGAGGCAGAGCCGGTGGCTCGGCTGCTACAGTGTCCTGGCCCCTTCTGGGCTAGGCATTATCTTTTGTTGCACAGGGGCAAGCCTTTGACTGTCATCTACGAGGTGTTTTCTCCACGGCTGGGTGCAAGGATCCTGTCCTGCTAGCGCGATGGAGCCATCCAACGGCGCATGGCTGTGGTGATGGCGGCTGCCACCTGCGGATCTGATTGGGCACTGGCGGAGATGCGCTGATAGTCCTCCAAGGTTAGAGAGGCTGCCTGGCCAAGATCTAAGACACGTAAACCCCTGTCAGGGGCGCGCTCAGGGATTCTTCCCACTCTTCCGGGCCAAGACGACGCTCCAGGATATCCATCACCTCGCGGCCAAAATCAGGGGGGTTGCGATCCCAAGCTTCTAGACACACTCCCCCAAAAAGGGATCCCAGGGGTTCTGGGTTCCAGAGCAGTTTCTGCGCCGTCCAAGGAGTCATGTTGGCTGTTGAAAGGCGCGGCGGCAGGGATCCGAAAGGGACAAGGATAAGCTAAAGCTGAAGCAACCAGCAGGGTCAGACCTGAGGAGGGGTATGGCTCCAGAGCGCCCAATTTGGCACCAGCGGTACCGACCAGAGCGGCGGTTGAGCAAGCACAGCGGCAGACACACCTATCTGGCCCAGGACTTGCTCACCTCGGAGCGGGTTGTCATCAAGCTGCTGCTCTTTGGGCCAGACTTCGATTGGGCCGACCTGAAGCTGTTCGAGCGGGAAGCCCAGATCCTGCAGACCCTCTCCCATCCGGCCATTCCTCAATACCGCGACCACTTCGAGATCAGCCTGGAGGGGGGACGGGGCCTGGCCTTGGTGCAAACCTACATTGACGCCCCCTCGTTGCAGGAGTGGATAGAGCAAGGGCGGCGCTTTGCCGAGCCGGAGGTGCGGGATCTGGCGCAAAAGTTGCTGCGCATTCTCGTTTATCTGCACGAACTCCATCCCCCCGTCATTCACCGGGATCTCAAGCCCAGCAACATCCTCTTGGGATCCGACCAGCAGGTGTACCTGGTGGACTTTGGTTCGGTTCAGGCGGCTGCTCCACGGGAGCAGGGATCCTACACCGTGGTGGGGAGCTACGGCTACATGCCCCTGGAGCAATTTGGCGGCAGAACCGTGCCCGCTTCCGACCTCTACAGCCTGGGTGCCACCCTGATTCACCTGCTCACCGGCCAACACCCGGCGGATCTGCCCCAGGAGGGATCCCGGATTGCGTTCGAGCAAGCGGTGCAACTGAGCCCGCCCTTTCGCGACTGGCTGCAGTGGATGACGGAGCCCTTGGTGGCCAATCGTCCCGCTTCCGCCCGGCAGGCCCTGGAGGCGCTGGAGCATTTGGATCGTCGCCCAGCACTGCTTCCTTCAGCGGTGGCGGCAGTCCCGGTTCGACAACCAGCAGGCAGCCAGATTCAACTGCACAAGTCCGAACAGACCTTTCAGGTGGTGATCCCGGCCCGGCAAATCGGTGTTTTGGCGTTGCTCCCCTTCGCCATCGCTTGGAACTCCTTCATCACCTTTTTCACCATCATGTCGGTTGGGCTTGCGCCTTTTCCGGCCAATTTGGTGTTTGGCCTGTTCACCCTGCCCTTCTGGACGGTGGGGTTGGGGATGGTGGGCGGGATCCTCTACGGCCTATTTGGCAAAGCCCACCTACGGATCGACACAGAACACATTCGCCTGGCTCACGAGGTGTTTGGCCTGAGGTTTGGCAATGTTCCCCCCAGTCGGCGGTGGGATATCGACCGGCTGGAGCTGATCCCGCGTCATACCCGACGGGATTCCGATGGGGATCGGGTGGAAGTACGCCCACAGTTGAACATCTGGGCAGGCAACCGCAAGTACGAGCTAAAGGATCTGCAAGAGCCAGAGTTAGAGTGGCTGGCCGCAGAGCTGAGCCGCTGGCTGAAGATCCCGGTTGAACGGCAGAAGGTGTAGTCGTTAATCCAAATAGGCGCTCAACTCCTGCTCTAGTGTGGGCAGTTGCACTTCTCCCTGCTCCAACTCTTCCAAGTCTTCCAGTTGCTTGCGCAGGCGGGCGATCCGCTCTTGCAGGCATTCTTTGATGCCTTTGGCCCCCAAACCGAGGCAACTGCGGCAGACTTCCCCGTAGATTTGACCGCGGTCGTTATAGACCACCGCCAGCAACACTTGATGCCCTTTTTTCTGGATAGGGTTAGCCCATCCCCCACAGATAATGCAGGGCACTCGGCCATTGCCCGCATAAATGCTGCGTTCCCAAACAATTCTCACGCTCAGCCTCAATGCGACTCATCGCCCACCAGCATAAAAACCCAGGGGGATCCCTTGCCACCTCAAGATCCTTAAGGTCAAGAAGATCAAGATCAATCCAATGCTCAATCGCCAGCTCCCCTTTCCCTTTGCAAGAGAGGTCATGGGTGAGGGCTAAAAAGGGATCCCAGCGACTAGGTGCTGGGTCGGGCAGGTTGGGAGCGGTCGATGGTGCGATAGGTGAGGCTGGCAGCCACCTCCAGAGCTTTGGCGGCGTCGCGGAAATAAAACCCCAACTCCTCATCCTTCTCCGTGCGGTTGGGCTTGTTGAACTTGGCCTTGAACTGCACGTTGCAATACATAGCCAACCCCACCAGAACCTCTGACAGGCCGTGCTGGTTGATCAGTCGTTCCACATCCGTAAGCAGGCTTTTGATCAAGGCATCGGCTACCGGTTCTGGCAAACTGTCCAGGTCATGCATGGAGGTTCCTCAACCAACAAGATCAAACAGGCCAACAGGTCTGGAAAATCCAAATGGATCTGGGATCCCGAAGGCAACCTCTCCTGATTTTCCTGCATCTTTTCCAGAATGCCCAATGCTCTTGCCGACGCTACCACCACTGCCGCAGCCAGCCCCACAGGCCCGGATAGCGAATGGAGCGCTCCTGGGCCGCTTGCTCCAGATGATGGGCGTGGTCTTGGATGCCGGGATGCCGCAGACGATTCAGGCGAATCAAACAGGCGTAGCGGCGGATCTGTTCTCGCAACCGATCTGGGGGAAGGGCAAAGCACCCTGGGCAAATGGGGCCGAGATCCAAACCCCTATCGTTGAACAGGCGACGAACTCGCTTCCCGCCCGTAAACCGCTTTCCACAGGCGGCACAGTAGCAAGTTGAGGGCTGGTTGGCAAGCCGCTGCCATCGAATTCGCATCGTCTTCTGTCTAGCCGGCTGCTGTGAAGGGATCCCTTGTAACCGTCATTCGTAGACCCAATATAATTCTTTTGGGTAGTTCTTCTGGTAACCAGAACCCCGGTCAAGAGGGCTTGCAGATCGAAAACCATGCCGCAACTTTACGACTGTGTCATCGTCGGGGCTGGCCCCGCCGGCGGATCTGCTGCCTACCATCTGGCCAAGCGGGGACGCTCAGTTCTGGTTCTGGAAAAGGATCCCTTGCCCCGCTACAAACCCTGTGGGGGGGGAGTTTCTCCCATGGTGGCGGCTTGGTTTGACTTCGACTTTGGCCCCGCCATTTCCCTCAAGATCCGGCAAATCCGCTACACCTGGCGTGGTGGCGATCCGGTGGTGGTCGATTTGGATTTAAAAGAGCCCGTTTGGATGGTGCGGCGGGATATTTTCGACCACTACTTGATTCAGCAGGCGCAAAAGCAAGGGGCTGCGCTCCAGGCAGAATGCCCCGTCTCCGGCCTTGAGTGGCAAAGTGACCACTGGCAGGTGATGACATCTGCCGGCCCGGTCTGGGGTCGGTACGTGATTGGGGCCGATGGAGCAAAAGGCTCGATGGCCAAGTGGCTGGGCTTTCAGGAACGCCGTCGTCGCCTGGCTGCCGCCTTGGAAGCAGAAGTGCCCCTCTCGCAGCCGCAAACTGCAGCCGCCCATTTTGACTTCGGTGCTGTGAGCAATGGCTACATCTGGAACTTCCCCAAGGCCGATGGCTACTCAATTGGAGCGGGCACCTTTCGGGGTGGAGAAAAACAAAACCTGCGGGAAATGGCCGCCCAATATGCCCAAAGCTTTGGTGTGGACTTGAAATCGGTCAAGTCATTTGGCCATCCCATCTGCCTCTGGGACGAAGACCAACCGCTTCACACCCAAAATGCCCTCTTGGTGGGAGATGCCGCCTGCGTCATCGATCCGTTTACTGCTGAAGGGATCCGCCCTTCCCTTCTCACCGGCATGTTGGCGGCCCAGGCCATTGATCAAGCCCTGGGGGGGGATACGGAAGCTCTGGCAAACTACTCTGCCCGCGTACAGCAGGAATGGGGATCCGAGATGCGTTGGGCCAAGCGGATTGCGGCATTGTTCTATCGCTTTCCGGGCGTGGGCTATAGGGTGGGTGTCAAACGACCAGGAGCTACTCAGCGTATGGGCCAGATCTTGGCCGGTGAACTGCGCTATAGTGATGTGGCCAGCTCAGCCATTCGCAAGTTAAGCGGTGGTCTACTGGCCTAGGCCCGGCACTGACAGACTCGAACAGGATCGTCGAAGCGCTTGCCGATCACCAAGCAGTTGCGACCATCGGCTTGGCGGGTGTAGCTCAGGTGGGTAGAGAGAGCTTTCATCAGCAAAATACCCCGTCCCCCCTCGGATTCAAGATTGGCGTTGGGCGATGTGGGATCCGACAAGTTCCGGGCAAATCCCTCCAGATCAAACTCCTGCCCCCGATCCCAGATGCGCAACTCCAACCCCTGCGGCATCAGCAGCAGCTCAATGTCAATGGGCGTACTTTCCGGCAGAGCGCGGTGGGCGTGGCGAACGGCGTTGGTAAACCCCTCTGCCAAGGCCAACTGACATTCCGTCCAAATGGGATCCGGGATGCCGGCATTGCGAAAGGCTTCAAACCACGTCAATACTTCTCCCAGAGCATCTAGGGTTGTGTCAACCCTCAGCGCAAATGTCTGCCTCTCGCCCGAAGGGATCCCTGCTGCGTTCAAAACTGAACCCCAACGATAAGGATTTAACCTGCACCCACCAATCCTAGCCGGATTGAGCCTACCAGATTCTAGACTAGAGCCCTGCCGAGACGTGTCATCCCCCATTTTTGGGGGAGTGCAGCTAAGGAGCGATGACCAAATCCACGCGGCGGTTCCGCTGCCGTCCCGCTTCTGTGTCGTTATCGGCCACCGGCAAGGTGGGGCCAAAACCAGAGGTTGTCCAACTGATGGGATGGTCTTCCGGCAACAGCTTCATCAAATAGTCCTTAACCGCATTGGCGCGGCGCAGGGAAAGAGCCAAGTTGTAGTTTAAGGGCCCGATGTTATCGGTGTGGCCGTTGACTTGAACGCGGGCGCCGGGCATGGCTTCCAAGGATTTTGCCACCTGGGCCAACAGCGCCGCTGCTTCAGGTCGAATCTCGGCTTTGTCAAAGTCGAACAGCAAATCGCCCGGCAGGCTGATGGTTTGGGTTCCCACCTGAAAAGAGGTCGGCGTTTCGGTCGGAGCTGGGGTGCTTTCTTCTCCTGGAACCATCTCGGCAGCAGTGGAAGATTCCCTGACAGGCTCAGGAGCTGTTTGAGAACGCAGCCGTTGCAGCCGCGACTCCAATTCCTCAATTCTGATCAAGAGCTGGATCACCTGCTGGCGGATTTCCCGGATCTCCCCTTCCAGATCCGTGGGGCTCTCGTGATGTTCCTCTGCATCTGCTGTTGGGCTGGCCACTGGGGGATTGGCCTGGGGTGGGGCCAGGGTGGGCAGGATTGGTGGTGTGGGAGAAATAGGCTGACCGGGAGAGGTGTTGGGCTCCGGCTGGGGCTGAGGTTGAGCCTGCTGGGGAAGCACCATCCCGACCCAGATCCCGCTGCCGACCAAGAGGATCCCACTTAGGAAATGGAGAGCAACTGTTGAGCGTTGGGAGGAACGAGGCATCGCTGGCAAACCTTCGGGATGGGCACAGGTAAGGAGCGGGAACTCCTCTCAACTCAGCCCCTGGAACCCATCTTAACCGGCGACCCAATCTCGCCAAGGGGATTCTCGGTCGTTCAAGCTGCCACTTGCCGCCATCTGCTGTCAGAGGCTAATCAAAACTGATGCGACCTCGATAACGTCCTATGAGGGTTAAGCCGTTGACGGGATCCGCCAAATCCGCCACAAAGGGGGGAAAGCGGGGGTTGTCGCTGATCACCTTCACCTGGGATCCGGGCAGGCGCTGCAGCCGTTTGACCAACAGATCCCCATCCATCTGAAGGACGTAAATGCCTTCACAGCTCAAATCTCCGCCCTCTTGCCGTTCCACAAAGATCCAGTCGCCATCCTCCAAGGTGGGAGACATGCTATCCCCCTGCACCCGAATTAGACTTAGATCGGCAGGGTTTCCCTTCAAGTGCGCCCGCAGCCAGTTTCGCTCAAAAGCAATCACCGATTCGATCGATTCTTCCCGCACCAACGCCCCCGTTCCGGCAGAGGCGGCCACATCGACAAAAGGCACATACACATACTCTGTCTTCGAGCCAGAATCCAACTGCGGGGATCCCTCCCCTGTGATCAGCCAACTGAGGTTGACTTGGCCCACTTGGGCAATTTTCACAACCTTGTCAATGCCGGGCACGGATCCCTTCAGGTAGCTGCGCAAGGCGGTATCGCTAATTCCGGCCCGTCGCCCAAACGCATAAACGGCTTCATCGCCGATCACCTGTCGTAAGCGGTCTGCAAAAGAAGAACCAGAGGAGATGGACATCGGCTTAACGCTACAGGTTGTGTATAAGCAGATTTTTACTGCTATATATTGACAAGTCAACAACTGGTGGAGGGCCAACGACAGCAAGCAGATTTGGGGGTAATCTCCAAGCTCATGGCCCGAGCGGCAGAGCGGGAATCTCGCTTGAAAATATGTTGCTAGCAGGCTGGCCGTGGAATCCTACTGGCGCTACCGTGGTTTTGAGTTGTGCTCACAGCAGGCAAGAACCGAGCCGGCATGGCTCACCCTCACAAGAAACGCACGTGGGATCTTCCCAAGTGCTGAGCTAGGCTAGCCTGGCTGTCGGACTTGTTCCGGCAGTCTGCCTGGGTGAAAGATGCTGAGATATTGGCATTGGGTAGCCAAAAAGTTCGGTTCCCACATTGCCTCTGGGTCTCCTTCAAGCTGCTCTACCTCAATCCCCATGACTTCCTCTGACCTTAAGCGCTGGCTGGATAACTTCCTGATTGCTGTTGTCTTTCTGGTGTTCGCCGGGTTTGTCTGGTTTGTTTTTTCCGTAACGGGAGCTTTTGTCGGGATCCCACTGGGGTACAAGCTTTGGATGCGGCTCTGGCTGCCTTTGTTTCAGCCGGCTTTGGGGATCCTGATGGCCGGAGCGGTGGTGAGCGGAGTGTGGGGTTGGCTGGAGAAACGCCGCTCCCAATAATCATGTAATCGTGATCATCACCAGAACTGAAGATCCGGTGGCGCAGGGGAGCCACAGACTGGCTCTATACTGGAAACGTATCTAAATGTTGAGCAACTGAGGCGGTCTGGCGTCGTGTTTGTTCTGTCCGGCTACGAGTATTTGCTGGTTTTCCTGATCCTCTGCTCTCTGCTGCCGGTTTTGGCTCTGGGGGCTTCTGCACTCTTGGCGCCAAAGCGGCGGGGATCCCTGCGGCGCAGCACTTACGAGTCGGGCATGGAGCCGTTTGGGCAAGCCTGGATCCAGTTCAACATTCGCTACTACATGTTCGCGCTGGTCTTCGTCATTTTCGATGTAGAGACTGTGTTCCTCTATCCCTGGGCAGTGGCGTTCCACCGCTTGGGGCTGTTGGCCTTTGTGGAGGCCCTGATTTTCATCGCCATCCTCGTGGTGGGTCTTGTGTACGCCTGGAGAAAAGGAGCGCTGGAATGGTCATGACATCCGAGAAATCGCAGGTTCTGTTTCCGGGGGCTGCCCCCCAGGTGACTACCGACCTCTCCAACAACGTCGTTCTGACGACGGTGAACGACCTGTACAACTGGGCCAAGATGTCCAGCCTCTGGCCGCTGCTCTACGGCACTGCCTGTTGCTTCATCGAGTTTGCTGCCATGCTGGGATCCCGCTTTGACTTCGACCGGTTTGGCCTGTTGCCTCGTTCTTCGCCACGCACCGCTGATTTGATCATCACGGCGGGCACGGTCACCATGAAGATGGCTCCGGCGTTGGTCAAGCTCTACCAGCAAATGGCTGAGCCAAAGTACGTGATCGCCATGGGGGCCTGCACCATCAGCGGTGGCATGTTCAGCTCCGATTCCTACACGGCAGTGCGGGGAGTGGACAAGCTGATCCCGGTGGATGTGTACATTCCTGGCTGCCCCCCTCGTCCAGAAGCGATCATGGATGCCATTGTTAAGCTGCGCAAGAAGATCGCTGCAGAAGACATGCGGGAGCGGGGCCGTCTGCAACAAACTCACCGCTACTACACGGTTAAGCACAACCTTAAGCCCGTGCCGGAGATCATCACCGGCAAGTATCTGGAGAGCGAGACCCGCCAAGCTCCTCCGCCGGAACTGGCTGCTGCCATCGGCTTGCCGGTGCCCCCGGCTTTGCAAACTGCCGACTTCAAGCAGGCGGAACAGCAGCTCAAAGCCTTGCGAGGAGGGATGTGAGATGGCGGAGGAGAATGCTCGGGAAAGGCAAGCGCCGCCAGCGGTAGGCGAGCAGTCGGAGCCGTTGGCGACGGTGGAGCGGGGCCCAGTTTCCCAGTTTCTGGCCGACAACGGCTTCGATCACCAGTATTTGGGGAAAGATGCGGCGGGGGTGGAGCTGTTGGAGGTGGAGCGAGACTTTCTTCTGCCCCTGTGTACCGCCCTCTATGCCTACGGCTTTAACTACCTGGAGTGCCAGTGCGGGTATGACCTGGGGGCAGGGCAGCCGCTGGTCAGCCTTTACCACCTGATCAAGCTGTCAGATGGGGCGGATCGCCCTCAGGAGGTGCGGCTCCAGGTGAAGTTGCCTCGCCACGATCCGCGGCTGCCTTCCGTATACTGGATTTGGAAGTCGGCGGATTGGCAGGAGCGGGAAACCTACGACATGTACGGCATTGTTTTCGAGGGACACCCGAACCTGAAGCGGATTTTAATGCCGGAAGACTGGATAGGTTGGCCCCTGCGCAAGGACTACATCACGCCTGACTTCTATGAGCTGCAGGATGCCTACTGATTGGGGATCCCTGACTCGGTGAGCAGCGTTAACAGGATGGGTTGAGATGTGGCCTTTTTTGCTCTTGGCAATCTACGCAGGTGGAGTTTGGTACTCGGCCCGCAAGGCGGATCGCATCTATTCGGGCTCCGGGAAGTGGGTGGTATCGGCCCTCTGGCCCGTGTTGTTGGTCTCGAACCGTCAGTTTCGCCAAAATTGGCGTCGTCCCCTGAACAAGTGAGTTGACTGAGTCTGGATCCCTGAAATCTTCACCTGTGATCGCTCCTGAGCAACATCTACGCGACCCAAGCCTTCCTTTGTCATCACCGCTGTCATCACCTCAGGCCACGCAGAAGTTGCAGGAGTTGATCGGCAGCCGCATTCGCGCTCAGGGGCCGGTGACCTTTGCCCAGTTTATGGAGTGGGCTCTCTACGAGCCGGGGTTGGGCTATTACGAGCGGGGATCCCCGGTGGGCTCCGACTACCTCACCTCTCCCCACCTGGTGGCGGACTTTGCCCAACTGTTGGCGGAGCAGATTCACCAATTCTGGCACATTTTGGGATCCCCCCCTGCCTTCAAGGTGATCGAGATGGGGGCGGGCAGCGGTCGCCTGGCCCAGGATTGGCTGACCTACGTGCGCTCCGCTAACCCCCCTTTTTGGCAGGCACTGGAATATGGGATCCTGGAGCGTTCTGCCCACCTGCGGCAGCTCCAACAGGAGCGATTGGCTCCTTTTGGGGAGAAGGTGCGCTGGTTGGATTGGGACGGGATCCCGGATGAGTCGGTCACAGGCTGCTTTTTCTCCAATGAGCTGGTGGATGCTTTTCCGGTGCATCGGGTGCAGGTGCAGGATGGGGCTTTGCGGGAAATCTACGTTGATTGCGACTTCCGGGAAGTGCTGGGGGATCTGTCCACCCCCAAGCTAAAAGAGTATTTTGTCCGCCTGGGGATCCCTGTAGAAACCTATCCGTCGGGCTACCAAACCGAGGTGAACCTGAAAGCCTTGGAGTGGCTGCAGCTCCTGGCCCGCAAGCTCCGGCGAGGCTACGTGCTCACCATCGATTACGGCCACACCGCCCAGCGCTACTACAGCCCCCACCGCGCCCAAGGTACACTCCTGGCCTATCGACAGCACGGCAGCTACACGGATCCCTATGTTCGGGTGGGATCCCAGGATCTCACCGCTCATGTGGACTTTACCACCCTAGAGCAGGTGGGAGAATCTCTGGGGCTAAGATATCTGGGGTTCACCCGGCAGAGCAACTTTTTGGTGAACCTGGGATTGACCGAGCGGCTGGCCGCCCTCAGCCAAATGGGGAACCCGGTTGATGGCGAAGCTGTGGATGTAGGCCAGGTTTTGCAGCGGCGACACGCTCTTCACGCGCTGCTGGATCCCATGGGGTTGGGGGGCTTTGGGGTATTGGTGCAGGCCAAGGGCCTGACCCCCTCAGAATATGCTCACCCTTTGCGGGGCTTTAGCGAGCTGGACTAAAGTTATGAGTCTCACCTTTTGGGTAGGCCTGCTGGCCGCCACTCTCACCACCGCCAGCTTCTTTCCACAAGCCTGGAAAACTTGGCGCAGTCAAAGGGCGGATGACTTCTCCTGGAGCTACCTGCTGCTGTTTGGGATGGGGATCCTAATGTGGGATCTATACGGTTTGCTGCGCCGAGACGCGGCTATTCTTCTCGCCAATACCATCACTCTGGCCTTGGTGGGAGTGATCATCCTAACCAAGTTAAGAACTCTGAGCCGCTGAGAAGGAACAGCCCTCAACCTCTGTTCCTCGTCTACCGACAGAGGGGGTTGGGAATCCGCAAGCTGCTTCACTGCGATAGAGGACTTCGTCCCGCTGACTCGAGTGGAGTGGTTACGATGACCAACAAAAGCCGCTTCAATCTAAACCCAGCCAGCTTTCTTGATAGGGACATCTGCTTTGACACGCTTGACAGGATCCCGTCCCGCTGACGCGAATGCTTTGCCCGCCGCCGCAGGGGATCCCAGGGCTTGGAGCCTTGAGGAGAAGGTGGGGCAACTGTTTCTGGTTTATTTTGAGGGAGCTGAGTTTTCCCCCGCTCTCGAGGAGATGATCCGGAACTACCACGTGGGCGGGCTGATCTTCTATTCGATTGCCGGAAATATTCAAACGTTGCCTCAGGTGGCCCAGCTTATTGTCGCGGCTCAGGCACAGGCCCGTGTCCCCCTATGGATAGCCATTGATCAGGAGGGAGGGCCGGTGGTGCGCCTCACCGAGGGGGTGACGGTGTTTCCCAGCGCCATGGCGGTGGCGGCAGCGGGATCCCTGACCAAGGCAGAAGCCATGGCCCGTGCGGTGGGAACGGAGCTGAAAAGCTTGGGGTTCAACCTCAACTTCGCCCCTGTTGTGGACGTGAACAGCAATCCCCACAACCCCATCATTGGCATCCGGGCCTTTGGGTCAGACCCGAAACAGGTAGCGGACTATGGCCTGGCCCTGTGGCGCGGCTACCGGCAAGCCGGGATCCTCTGTACGCCCAAACATTTTCCCGGCCATGGGGACACCGATATCGATTCCCACTTGGGGTTGCCGCGGGTGGATCGCCCTCTGGAGGCGCTACAAACCACGGAATTGCGCCCGTTTCAGGCTTTGATCCAGGCAGGGGCGGAGGCAATAATGACGGCGCATGTGGTGATGCCGGCTCTGGGATCCGTGCGACCGGCAACGCTGGCCCCTGAGGTGGTGTCCGGCTGGCTGCGGCAGAGGCTGGGTTTCCAGGGTCTCGTCCTGACAGATTCCCTGACCATGGGGGCCATTGCCCGCACCTACGGCATTCCCGAAGCGGCAGAACTGGCCTTTAGGGCAGGGGCCGATGTGCTGCTGTTTGGGGCAGATCCCGGCTTTACCCCGGCCATCCAAAAAGAAGCTTATGCCCATCTGCTGCGGGAGTTTCGCGCCGGGCGCTTGTCGGTTGAACAGTTGGATCGGTCGGTGGAGCGGATTTTGACCTTGAAGCGGCGCTACAGGTTGGGATTCCCCTGCCCTCCTCTCCCCCCTTCCACCCTGGAAAGTCACCAGGTGCTGGCCCGCCAAATTGCCCAAGACAGCATCACCCTTGTGCGGGGATCCCTGCCCCCCTTGGCTCCTGACTTGCTGCTCATTACCCCTGTGCCTCTTCTGGGGGATCTTTTCCAAAATGCCTGGCCCGGTGCTCAGATCCTCAAGATCAGCCCAGAGCCTACCCCTGAGGATTTGCAAACAACCCTGCAAGGGGCGTCAAGAGCTGACCAAGTGCTGGTGGGATCCCTTGATCTGTTTCGTTACCCGCTTCAGAAGGAGTTGCTGGCGGACTTACTGGGATCCCTTCCCCCAGAAAAGGTGGTTGGGTTGGCCTTGGGATCCCCCTATGATGCCTTTGCCCTGCCCCAGATCCCGGTTTATTTGTCCTGCTACGGCACTACCCCCGTCTCTCTGCAGGCGTTGCTGCAGGTGTTGTTGGGACAGATCCCGGCCCGGGGTCGCCTGCCGGTTGGATCCCACCCGGAGGGATCCCGGTCGCGTTAGCGGGACAGAGTTCTTTCGTGTTGAAAGCAGAACCACTAGCCGCTAAGGCTGCTGAAATTGCGCCGCGTCAGGGCCGGCACCGTTCGCTTCACCAAGCCTGTTAGAACATTGCCGGGGCCGATTTCCCACACCTCTTGGATGCCGTCGGCGGCCATGTGCAGCACCGTCTCTCGCCAGCGGACAGGGGCAGTCATCTGGGCCAGCAGCGCCTGCTTAAGGGCTTGCGGATCCCGGCTGGCGGTGGCAGTGCAGTTGCTGTAGACGGGCACTCGCGGCGGCTGAAAGTCAACAGCGCGCAAGGTGTGGGCAAACTCCTCGGCAGCAGCCTGCATAAAGGGCGAGTGAAAGGCGCCACTTACCTTGAGGGGAACGGTGCGCTTGGCCTGCAACTGCTCACAGACGGCCCGCACCCCCTCCACCGAGCCGCTGATCACCACCTGATCCGGGCTGTTGTCGTTGGCAAGGGTGACATCGGGGATCATCTGGCACAGATGCTCCAGCTTGTCGCGGTCAAACCCCATCACTGCCGCCATGCTGCCCGGGGGATCCCCTGCAGCTTCCATCAGTTGGCCCCGCAGCGCCACCAGCCGTAGGCCGGTCTCGAAATCAAACACGCCGGCAGCATAGAGGGCGCTGTATTCTCCCAGGCTGTGGCCGGCAGTGCAGGCAGGAGCCTGACCCTGGGCGTAGAGATAGTCTGTCAACAGGGCCGATACGGTGAACAAAGCCGGTTGCGTGTAGCCAGTCTGGTGGATCTGGTCTTCCGGTAGATCTAGGGGATCCCATCCCAACATCTCACGGGCCAAAGCCAACTTCTGGGCTGCTCCCTGCCAGTTCCGCAAGTCCCTTCCCATGCCTACCGCTTGGGATCCCTGGCCGGGATAGATCCAGGCAACGGTCATCCATTCATTTCCCCCAACGAAACACAATCGCCCCCCAGGTAAGGCCGGCGCCAAAGCCCGCCATCACCCCCAAATCGCCGGCGCCAAAGCGTCCCTGCTCGATCCAGGTGGCCAAGGCAATCGGCACCGAAGCACCGGAGGTGTTGCCGTAATACTCTAAGACGCTGGCTACCCGCTGCGGATCCAGTTGCAAACGCTTGGCTACCGCATCGAGAATGCGCTGGTTGGCCTGATGAATAAAATACCCCTGCACGGCCTCCGCCGAGATGCCGGCTCGAAAGAGAGCCTTCTCGATGATCTCCGGCACCGCCTGGACGGCAAACTTGTAGACCTCGCGGCCATTCATGGCAATGGGGCAGCAGCGGTATTGCCCCACCTGCAGGGATCCCACCAGGGGCTTGGCCTCTGTAGCCATGGACAAGCTGAGCAGCTCGCTGCCACTGCCATCGCTGCGCAGCTCAATGCTGAGGATCCCGTCGGTTTCCCCCGCCTCCAGAACCACCGCCCCAGCCCCATCTCCAAACAAGACACAGGTGGTGCGATCTGCCCAGTCCACCGTGCGGGAGAGCACATCCGCCGCCACCACCAAAGCCCGCCGGTACAGCCCGGTTTGCAAAAACTGCGCTGCCGTGGCCACTGCAAAGACAAAGCCTGTGCAGGCTGCCGTCAGATCAAAGGCCACCGCCCGTGTTGCTCCCAGAGCTGCCTGCACCTGAGGGGCTGAGCCAAACCGCTCAACGCCAGTGGAAGTGGCCAGCAGGATCAGATCCAGGTCTTGGGGAGGGATCCCAGCCTGAGCCAGAGCAGCCTTTGCCGCTTGAGCCGCCAAGTCCACCAAACTCAGATGGGGAGGGAGAATGCGTCGTTGGCGGATACCGGTGCGGGGCCAAATCCATTCGTCAGAAGTTGCCACAATCTGGCTGAGGTCGTCGTTGCTCAGGCAGGGATCTGGCAGGGCGGCCCCCACCCCCACCAGGCGCACGGTCGGGAGACCATTGCTGGGCATGGACACTACCCTTCCACGTAATCCAAGGGTCGCAGAGGCAGCACCTCTGGGCTGGCGTCAGAGGCAGACTGTTCGCGACAGCGGGACGGACTCCTCAAAGGCCGTTCGGGACAGCGGGACAGAGTCCTTGAAGGCCGTCCGGAGCTGGGATTAGACTCGCGGGGATCTGCCATTTCCGCTTGCAGTCGCTGCAGGATTCTTTGCTCCGCCGCTTCTTTGGCCAAACGAATGGCGTGATAAACCATCGCTGCCTTGGAGCTGCCGTGGGTGATCACGCAGATACCGTTAACGCCGAGCAGCAAAGCGCCGCCATACTCCACGTAGTCCATCCGCCGCTTCACCTGTTTCAGGTTGGGCCGGAGTAGCCAACAGCCCAACTTGCCACGCCAACCGCGGGGCAGCTCCTCCCGCAGCACTTGGGTGATCACCTGTCCGACACTTTCGGCAAACTTGAGGAGGGCATTGCCCACAAAGCCGTCACACACCACCACATCAAACTCCCCGGTCAGCACATCCCGCCCTTCGGCATTGCCGGCAAAGTGGATCCCTGGTAACTGGGCCAGACGCTGGTGGGTGGCCAGAGCCAAATCATTTCCCTTGTTGGGCTCCTCGCCGATGTTGAGCAGGCCCACCCGCGGACGCTCAACCCCCAGCACACACTGACAGTAGAGGGATCCCATGCGGGCAAATTGCTCCAAAAAGCGGGGGCGGCAATCCACATTGGCCCCCACATCCAAAAGCAACACCGGCTTGCCTTTCAAAGTGGGCAAAAGGGCGCCAATGGCCGGGCGATCGATCCCTGCTAGGCGGCCCAGATGAAGGTAGGCCGCAGCCATCGCTGCCCCGGTATTCCCGGCAGCCACCACGGCATCCGCTTGGTTGGAGCGCACCTGCTGCATCGAGACGTTGATGGAGGCTTTGGGCTTTTTGCGCACCATCAGCGGCTCTTCTGCCATGCCCACATCCTCTTCGGCAGGCACAATGGTGATCCCAGCAGGCAAGGGTTGGGGCAGAAAGGGCTTGAGGGACTCTGGACGACCGACCAGTGCAATCCCGACCCGGAGCTGCCGATGGGCCAGCAAGGCGCCCTTGATGATCTCTTCGGGAGCGTAGTCGCCCCCCATCGCATCAACCGCAATTCGCACAAGCTGACCTCACACTGGAATATCCTTGGCAACTGCAACCAAGAACCGGGGCAAAACGCAACAGCCTCTGTAGTCCCCTGGCCCGAAGATTGGGAACCCCAATGGCTGCAGGATGCTACCGAATTTTACCAGATTTGTTTTCCTCAAATGAACTACCCCACCGTGTAGGCGGGTGGGGCTTCCCCACTCGCTGCATGACGGTGAGATTTTCGTCTCTTCCTCTGCCCCAGTTGCTTCAGAGACCCGCAGGTCTTTGAAGTAGAGCTGGAGCATCCAAGACTGACGAGGCTGATTCCCGTCGCGTCAGCGGGACGGAGTCCTAACCCCGGTTGCCGAT
>DVDX01000077.1 GCA_015295985.1 Synechococcus sp. M44_DOE_062
ATTGGGATCCCCCTCCCCTCAAGAGGAAAAGCAGGGATCCCAAGTTTGCGCTTGGGGACAAGAGACTAGGCGCCGGCGTTGACGGCCATAGGAAGCGTCAGCGGTTCTGGCTCCTCTTCGGGGGGCAACATCACCACCTCAGAGTTGTCGATGATGGCCTGCAGCTCTTCTCCATCGATGGTTTCGGCCTCCACCAAACGACGGGCAATCCGATCCAAGAGGGCACGGTTTTCCCGAATCAAGTAGGTGGCCCGTTGGTAGGCCTCGTTCACCAGCCGCCGCACCTCTTCGTCGATGAGGGCCGCTGTTTCCTCCGAGAAATCCCGTTCTGCGGCGATTTCCCGGCCCAGGAAAATGTTGGTGTACTGGCGACCTAGGGCCACATTTCCCAGGCGATCGCTCATGCCAAAGCGGGTCACCATGTTGCGGGCGATGCGGGCCACCTGTTGCAGGTCGCTGGCTGCCCCTGTGGTGATCTCCGACTCTCCGTAGACCACTTCTTCGGCCACGCGCCCACCCAAGGCAACGGTCATCATGTTCTTCAGATGGGCACGGGTGGTTAGCCCCATGTCGTCATCGCTGGGCATGAACCAGGTGAGGCCACCCGCCTGTCCCCGGGGGATGATCGTTACTTTTTGGATGGGATCGTAGTTGGGCAAGAGGGATCCCACCAGGGCATGGCCCGCCTCGTGGTAGGCCACCAACTCCTTGCGCCGTTCGCTCATCAGCCGATCCTTCTTCTCCGGGCCGGCCAACACCCGATCCACTGCGTCGTTGATCTCGTCCATGGAGATCTCGGTGAGGTTGCGGCGGGCTGCCAGAATGGCCGCTTCGTTCAGGAGGTTGGCCAAATCGGCACCGGTAAACCCAGGGGTACGGCGGGCCAATTTTTCCAGATCCACATCGGCAGACAGGGTTTTGCCGCGGGCATGCACCTTGAGGATTTCCAGCCGGCCCTGAAAATCGGGGCGATCCACCGTCACTTGGCGATCAAACCGGCCAGGCCGTAGCAGCGCCGCATCCAGCACATCCGGGCGGTTGGTGGCCGCAATGACGATGATGCCGGAGTTGCCCTCAAAACCGTCCATCTCGGTGAGCAACTGGTTCAGGGTCTGCTCCCGTTCGTCGTTGCCACCTCCCAAGCCAGCTCCCCGCTGGCGACCAACCGCATCAATTTCATCGATGAAGACGATGCAGGGAGCATTTTGCTTGGCCTGCTCGAACAAATCCCGCACGCGAGAAGCACCGACCCCGACAAACATCTCCACAAACTCAGAGCCAGAGATGGAGAAAAAGGGCACACCCGCCTCTCCGGCTACGGCGCGGGCCAACAAGGTCTTACCGGTGCCGGGTGGGCCCACCAGCAGCACCCCGCGGGGAATCTTGGCTCCCAAAGCAGTGAAGCGCTCTGAATTTTTCAGGAAATCCACCACCTCTGCCAGCTCCAGCTTGGCTTGATCGATGCCAGCCACATCGTTGAAGGTAATCTGGGTTTTCGGCTCCATCTGCACCCGCGCCCTGGATTTGCCGAAGTTGAGAGCTTGGCTGCCTGGGCCATTTTGAGCCCGCCGCAGCAGGAAAAAGAGCCCCAGCAAGAGCAAAACCGGCAGGAAGAAGGTGCTGAGAATGCGCCCAAGTAGCCCCTCCTCTTGGACAGGGCGCACGGCCAGCTCCACCCCGTTGGCAACCAGGGTGTTCTCAAACTCAGGAGTGAGGGGGGGTAGATTCACCTGCACTTGGGTGGCGCGGTTGTTGATCTCTGCCTCGGCAATGGCAACTTGGCGGCCATCCGGGGCCGTCTCCACCAAAACCTTGCTCACCTCGCCCCGTTCGACGCGGCTGATTAGGTCGGAGTAGCTGATCTCCAAACGCTCAGCCGGGCGGGTACCCAAGAAGGTGGTGGCTAAAGAGATCAAGACGATGGCCAGTAGCGCATATAACCCCGCGCTTCTCCATTTCTTGTTTTTACCTTTCTGACTCACGGAAGTGTTTCCTCCCAAAGGGTGTTTTTGAATCAAACTCGCAGATGGCAACTTGCGAGTAACAATCTGGGGTCGAGTGGGTTCTTGCAGCAACAGACTGTTAATTAATATTAACCTGCCTGAGAGGGTTGCCGGGGATCCCTGCAATCCCGCTCTTCTGGCCAGGAGTTTGGGGATAGGATTGAGAGACCCAGGCTGGGCCGTCAGCCAGGATAGGTGGTGTTTTTTCCATTCTTATTCCAGCTTGTCCAAGGATCCCTATGCTGACTCAACTGCGCGAACTGAGCATCGCTGCCGACGGGCGCTATCTCAGGGATGAGGAGCTGCAGTTCATGGAGACCTACCTAGCTTCCTTTGAGCTACGCCTAAGTGCTTATCGCAAGATTCAAGCGGCGGAAGCCCAGATCATCCGGGATGTGGAGATGAAAATGCGGGCACTGGATCCCTACTTGCTCATGCGAGGGGTGGAAGACTTTAGCAACAAGTGGAAAGCTGACACCGTTCGGGTTCTACGCCTCTCGGCCTTGGCCATGCTCCTGGATGATGAGCAGCGCTACAAAGACCGATTTCTCTACTGGTTCCAGACCCTGATGCGGGCCTTTCGCACCCAGCGCAGTTGCGAGGCCACCTATCGCTTTCTGCAAGAAGTGATAGCCAATTACCTCACCCCCGAGGAAGCCAAGTTGATCAGGCCGATTCTGGAAACCAACCGCACGCTACTGGGCCTCAACTAGGCCGCCGTCCCGGCGGTCTCTTCAGAGTTGGCCGGCTCAACCACCTCTAGCTCATCAGCTTGGAGATGCGCACGGAACCTGTTGTCAAACTGCACCTGAAAGGGGAAGTTGGCGCTGATCGGGCGGCCATTCCAATCCCGAATCACAGCCTTCAGCTCCCCTTCCATACCTTTGAGGTCAAAAGGTCGATTGCGATATTCCGGGTGGTGATAGACGATCACGCTGGTACGCACCCGCACCCGATCTCCAACTTTCATGTCTTGCCCTCCTAACAAGGCGGCCCACCACAGGAACCCACTGGAAACACTCTAGCTCAACCTCTAAGCAAACCTTCGAGATGTGGAGAAGTATGTGGAAACTGAAACAGTAAGAAACAGTAATTTGTATTTTTCTCAGGCTCATCTTCCCGTTGGAAAGCTCCAGAACATCCCAGGGAAAGCCTATCCCAACCAGAGGGATCCCCCCTGAGCCAACAGCGCCGGTCACGGGATCCCGGGATGGCATATATCCTCCCAGAGAACCATAGGGTGTGGCGAGGAAGACCGAATGAGGGCTTTCGACCTGATGGGATCCCTATTGGGCAGGAGGCTGGTTTCGCCGGGAAAAGCTGCGCCTAGCCCATCTCAGCTTCCACCGGGATCTGGGAAAGAGAGAAGGCAAACTTTTGTTGCTCCACCAAGCGGTCGAATTCTCGCTCGAAGGTAACCAAGGCCCGGTTGGTTTTGCCCCCCAAGTAGAGCCCCGTCTCTGTTTGCAAAGCCCAGATTTGGCTGTAGCTGAAGTAGCTCATCACCACCCCCACCATCAACAGAGCAAATCCAAGATACACCGCAGGGATCCCTGGATCCGATTTAATTTGCAGGCCGGTAGCGCCGATCACCTCATCCAGATACAGTGTGAGGGGGCTGGGGAAGCGCTGGGGAGCAACTTCGTTAAGGGCCAAGCTCATGCCTTGGCGCAGGGATCCCATCCATTGCCCTTCAGTGTCGTAGAGCAGGGCTGTCCCTTGCAAATCCGGCAGCAGCAGCGTGAGGCCCTGGCTCATGTCCGGCTGGGTGGGCACAAAAGCGCCCCAGAGTTTGTTGCCTGTCTCGGTACGCACCGGCAGCACCGGGATTTGAAAAGTGGGGCTGTTGTTGACGCGGATGCGGATGCTGTCAATACTCCAATCGGCTTGGTAAAGGGTCACACCCCGGTAGGAGAGGGGATGGTTGACGGAAATGGTCTGCCGTTTGACCTCCTGACCCTGATCCAAAATCGAGAGGTCGGAATAAAACTGCTTGACACGGCCATCGGGGGCGTAGTCAATCCAGAAGCGATTGGCCCGAATTTGCCAGGTGGGTAAGTGAGCGCGAGCCAGATCCCCTGCTCCGGTCAAGTGTTGGATAGAAGCCACGCTGCCGCTGGGAATGAGTTCTTGAGCCTTGAAGCCACTAATGCTGCCCCAAATTGCCCCCAGCAAGATCAGCAGCATGCTGACATGCACCAAGATGGGGCCGATCCTGCCAATCAACCCCTTGCGGGCGTAGAGGCGATGGCCCTCCTGAAACACCAGATAGCCCTGTCGGCGCAGCTGCTCCGGTAGCCCTTGTAAAGATTGCTGAGGCAGATAAGTCCAAAACGGCAGGTTCTGAAAAGACTGCGGGCGGGTGAGATAGCTCCACCGGCGGGCCACCTTTAGCATCGGCCATTGGCGGGTCAGGGAACAGGCGGCAAGGCTGCTGCCGAACAGGATCAGCATGGCCAGAAACCAAGGGGTGCGGTAGACGTGATCCAATCCCAAGCCCAGGATCACCCGCCAGGTGAGAAAGCCAAACAGGGCCGGATGCTCTGGATAGTGGGCCTGATAAAAAGCTGCCGTCTCCTCTTGCTCGATTACCGTGCCGATGGCGCTCAAAACCGCAATCGCCAACAAGAGGCCGATGGCCAGGCGCAGATCCGCCAGGAGCGGCATCAGCTCATGACGAAAATACCGCTGCAGCGAGGAAACCCAGCGGGCAAGCGGGAGAGAGTAGATGATCATGGGAAGTTTGTCGGCTCAAGATTCAGACCGCCCCTCTTGCCAGGCAAGGCGCAGTTCCCAACAGGGCGCTGTCGATGTAGCCCCATCTTAGCCTGCAACAGCAGGGATCCCTTAGGCCCAAGCCGACAAGATTGTTACGGTGCCAAACCCCACCAACACCACCCCACTGGCATAAGTAAGCCAGCCCGACCAGCGCCGCAAGGCCAGCAGTTGCTTCACCGCTCCGGTAAACACCCCCGCCAAGAGCAGGGGAAAGGCCAACCCCAGCCCGTAAGCCAGCAGCAGCCCGCCCCCTACCCAGGGTCGCCCTGTGGTGGAAACCCAAGCCAGCAAAGCCACCAAAACCGGCGTACTGCAGGGAGAGGCCACCAGGCCAAAAGTTAACCCCAGCAACACTGCCCGACCCAGCCTGGGCCATTCTCCGGGAATCTCGAGGCGGTTAAACCAATCGGGAAAACGCAGGGGGATCACCTCCAACAAGTTCAGCCCCATCAAGACGGCAATTCCCCCCACCACAACAGGCCCCAAGGATCCGGTTTGTCCGTAAACACGACCCAGCAAAGCTGCCGACAAGCCCAGCAGGGTCAGGGTAAAAGCCACCCCAGCCGCAAAACCCAGAGATTGAGCCCAAACTTGCCGCCGCCCTTCCCCAGCCGTTTCCTCAGAAGCGGGAGTGTAGCCGCCGATGTAGCCGACAGTCACCGGCAGCATAGACAACGTGCAGGGGGAAAGACTGGTGAGCAAGCCCGCCAGACCCACCACCAACAGACTAACGGGAGAAAGGTGCTGCAGTTGAAACTGAACCAGCTCAGTTGCCCATTGTTCCAGATGGTAAAGCCAAAGCTGAGCTGTATCCAACATAAGCTCAATCTGTCAACATAAGCCCAGGGTAGCATGAAGGATCCCCAATCCCGTTCAAGATATCTCTGCTATCCATTCCCACCGCCCAGGTTGTGGAGAATTCTGCGAGGACGATTGACCGGGAACTGCTGCCATTCTTGTTGAGTTCGTTGCAGCACCCGGAGCAATTCGTCCCACCTTTCGCTATCGATCAACTGCTCTATCTGTCGTAACTGGGCTTGGTAGCTGTGCAGGGCAGTCAGCAACGCCTGCCGGTTGTGGCGGGCCATCTCCAAACCCAATGGCGGGATCCCTCCGCCAACACGGCTGGTATCGCGGAATCCACTGCTGGCCAAGGTGCGGGCCAATTCCAGAATCGCGGGATCCTCCTCTTGGCTGACGGCTGCGATCAAGCTGGCACTGACCATAACCGGCAAATGGCTGATCCAGGCCACCGCTCGGTCATGGCGTGCGGGATCCGTGAGGACAGCTTCTGCGCCAACAGCAGCAACCAGCTCTTTCATGGCATCGAGAGCCTGAGGTTGGGTCTCGGCAATGGGAGTGAGCACGTAAGGCCGCCCCCGAAACAAGTCGGCTTCTGCCGCTTGGATCCCTTGCAGGCTTTTGCCGGCCATGGGATGCCCCCCCACGAACAGCGGCCACAATTCGGTTGCCGGTGCAACGATGGGTTGCTTAACCGAGCCGACGTCGCTCACCACGGTCTCTGCCGACAAATAAGGCACCAGAGCGGCTAGGGTGGCCAACACCTGTTCCAGAGGGGTACAGATCAGCACCCTTTGAGGATCAAAGCGGGCCAACTGGGCCAACTCGGTTCCGCAGCCTTGAACAGCACCCCGTTCCAGAGCCTGTTTACAGGTGGCCGGGTTGCGACTTATCCCCCAGACGGAATATCCCTTTTCGGTCAGTTGCAGGGCCAGGGATCCGCCGATCAAGCCCAACCCAACAATGGCAATGCGCATGGTGTCTCGCTAAAGACTCTGTCTGGCCTCGGTATCCAGCCGCTAAGATGGAGGGATGAGCTGGGTAGCCCCCACAACTCACCCGGATCTTTCACTTCAGGAGGGGACCGTGCTTCATCGTAGGATCTATCAACTCAGCCGCGAAGGCAAGGATGTGTGGATCTATCTGCGCGATCAGGGACGCTGGCTGGAACGAGCCAAGATCCTCGATATCGAAGGGGATACCATCCTAGTTCGCTACGAGACGGAAGACGAGGAGGAGATCTGCTCCTGGGAGGAGATGATTCGCCTGGAAAGCATTGGGGCTGTTGCTCAGCGCCTTTCCACCATTCCCAAAGGGATGCTCAGCACGTCAGATTTACTCACCTCAGAAGACTGCCCCCCGGCTGAATTGCTGCATCCGCCACAGTTGCCTACGGAAGGAGAAGATCATCTCAGCAGCGAGCGTCTCGTAGAAGATTACTACCTAGATCGGGAGACCCCTGCCGAGCTGCCGGTGCGCTCCAGTGGGGAAGATCTCAAACGGGTGGATCGTGCCCGGCACGATGCTGAAGGCACAGATTAAGTTCTCCGTTTGCCGGATCTCGTCGGTTGCGCAAGCGGCACAGAAGAGCGCTCAACATCCTCAGATTCGGACGCCAACTTGGGAGCCTAGAGGTAGATCGAGCAGCCACGGCCAGAAAAGTCCTCTGGAGTTCACCTCAGCAGGTGAAGGGATCCCAGGGGTGAGCTTCACTCTACCCGGTCCCCTGTTGGGCAGGGTTGGATGGTCAGTGGGCCGTAGAACTCCTCTTGGCACAGCTCCACCTGAGAGCGAGCAGCCATCAGCAGCAATGACCAGAAGACTTGAATGGGGTGAATAGCGCTGCTGCCGTTTCGGCAGCTTTTTTGGCAAAAGTGTTCCTGGAGATCGGCAAAGCTGATCAGGGTCAGACCCCGCTGCCAAAGTTGAGCCAGCAGAGATTCCAGCTCGGCGGTGGTTTCCAAAAGGTTTTCCGGGTGGGCTAGTTGAGTGATGGCCGACAGCGCTTGCTGGCGAGAAATCCGTTGGGCCAGGGGCTTTGGGGCAGCTTCCGGCTGGTGTTCCAGCAAGGTTTCCAGCTCTTGCAGGTGGGCGATGAGTTCTTTGAGGGTGACAGGCCGGGTACGTTGGAGACGCGGCACTGCCCTGGGTTGCAACACCCGATCCAAGTGCGCCAAAGACCCGCTTGGCCAGGGATCCCCTTCCACCTCTACCGGGCTGGGCTCACTGTCTTCTGCTTCCGGTTCTGCCAAAGCCATCGCCTTGAGGTAGACCAACATAGCCGCATGGAGCAGGGCTTGTCCCGACTCAGACAGGTCATGGCTGCTACTGGTGGGAGCCATACGGGCCAGAAAGCGATCGATAACCTCAATGACCTGCACGTCCCAGGGGTCGATCTCGCCCCGTTCTGCCAAATCAATCAGCAGAGCAATTGCCTCTTCGGTTGGTGAGTAGGCCATGGTGCCCCACAGCTCCCTGACCCTTACTGTAGCCCTCAGCTCAGATCCCGACCATCTCCCACGCGGATCCGAATCCTCTGGCTCAATGGCTGACGTGATTGGTAATATAGAAGTCCTGCTCTAGTCGGGTAGCTGCTAGAGTAGTATCTACGGGCGGTTAGCACAGTGGTAGCGCACTTCCTTCACACGGAAGGGGTCACAAGTTCGAATCTTGTACCGCCCATATCCGCAAGCCCACTTCTGGAGCGGGCTTTAACGATCCAAGTCCTTCTCCCGGAGAGGAGACATAGGCGGCTGGAAGTGGCCTTTTCGGCCCCAGGGTCTCCCTAAAACTCTCCCTAAAACACGTCTTAGGGAGGGAGCTAATGGCCATTGAGAACAACAACGGGCGAATCCGCCTAACCTTCCAGCATCTTTACTGCCGCACTGGTGAAGAAGGGAGAGAATGGTAGCCTGGTAAAGGATAGGGTTGAGGCCGTGCAAGGAGTCCGTCCCGCTGACGTGCTTAGAAACATCCGCTTCATACTCCTGGGCTTGTGGATCCTGATCCTGCTCATTCTCCTCATCCAAAACTGGGGATCCCCGGTAACGGTTGTGGTGGGTGGGCAAGCGGGATCCCCGATTCCCTTGTCGTTGGTGCTGTTGGCCTCCTATGGAGCAGGGATGGGGCTGGGATTTTTGTATGTAGGCTCTTGGCGGCTGCACGACCGGGTGTTCCAGCGACAGGCCATCCGCAAGTTAAATCAGTTGAGCGACCGAGTTCGCTTTTTGGAAGCCCAGATGATCCCCCCTGACCACTACTTGCCCCCAGATCTGCCAGAGCCAGAATATGCTCCGGATCCCTACGCGGGCCGATACTCCTATTCCAACATCCCGCCGGAACGCATTCGGGAGGAGGAGGTCGGCAATGCTTCTGCTCCCAACTGGCGCTCTGACGAGGAGGAAGAATGGGACTCTTAAACTGGTGGAAATCTTCTTCTGCGGCTTCCTTGCCTGAGCCTGCCCCCCGACCTGAGCCGCAGGGACAAAATCACTACCTGTTGATCGTCTTGGATAGTTGCCGCTTCGACAGCCTGCTGGCCGCTAACCCCAAGCATCTGCTCAAGCTGGGATCCCTGGAAAGGCGCTGGAGCTATGCTTCTTGGACGGCTCCTGCCCATTACAACCTGCTCATGGGCCTGCTGCCCCACACCAGCCCCACCCAAGTCTTTGCTTCCGAACACTACAAGCAGGATTATCTGCGCTACAACGAGCGGCTCGGCACCCGGCAGCCCATTGAGTTCAGGCATCTGCTGCCCCATCTCTATTTGCCGACTCTGCTGAAGCATCAACTGGGCTACACCACCCACGCCATGGTCTCTTTGCCCGTGCTCAACCCCAGTACCCTCCTGAATCGCGATTTCGATTCCTATCGCCTCATGCCCCAGCACAACGACATGGCAGCCATGGTGGAACAATTGCACTTCGAGCCAGATCGGCCCAGTTTTTACCTGTTGAATGTGGGCGAAACTCACTATCCCTACGCACTGCCCGATGAGGATCCCAGCTCATGGCCTCGTATTTCTGGGGTCAATGGGGTGTTAAAGCGCCTAGACCAGGGAGAAGAAGCAGGGATCCCCTTTTTCAATTCGGCCCAGTTGGAAGAGCTGCGGCAGCGACAGATCCAAGCCGTGCGCTACTTGGACGGGATCTTTGAGCAATTGTTTGACCTGGTTCCCCAAAACACCTACATCACGGTTACCGCCGATCACGGCGAGCTGTTTGGGGAGGGGGGCTACTTTGGCCACGGCCCTATCCACCACGAAAAGGTGCTGGAGGTGCCCTTTATCGAGGGCAAAATTCGCTAGCCGGGATCCCTGGGAAGCTTGAGACCGTTTCCCAGACCCAACACCTCCGGCCCCTCTCCCCGAGGGAAAGGGTAGCCATCGATACAGCAACTGGGTTCACCAGGATTGAGCCTCTGTTTCGCTGCCGGTTAGGGTGATCCCCTGAAGCGGATGGACAGAGCTTCTTCCTTTTGCGGGTGGCTAGATCTGCTGGGTCTCCGGCTTGGGCAGGGTGGGATCCCGGCGGGCTTCGCCGTTCCCACTACCTGGACGGAGTCCGTGGGGGGATCCTTTTACGTCCGAACCCAACCCATCCTCGGCGGCCGGGTCTGCAGAGCGGGCGATCTCGTAGAGGCTCTTGACCACGCTGCTGAGAGGAATGGCGACGATCACGCCCAAGATGCCCCCCAATTGCGCCCCCACCAGAAGGGCAATTAAAATCCACACCGGGTTCAGCCCAATCAGCTCCCCCATCAAGCGGGGGGCGATCACCCGATCCTTCACCTGCTGCACAATCAGGGAGACCAACACCACCTTAAGGCTGAGCCAAACGTCCTGAAAGGCCAGCAACACCGCCGCCGCCCCAATGCCAATTACGCCTCCCACCAGGGGAATCACTTCCAGCAAGCCGATCAGCAGGCCGAACAAAAGCCCAAAAGGTACCCGCAAAAACCCAAAAATCGGCACCAGCATCAAGGCCATGATGAACCCCAACACCAACTGGCTGATCAGGAAGTTCTGAAAGCTGAGGGCTAGGGCTTCGCCAATGCGGGGTCCCCAAGGTTTGGGAAACAAGCTGAGCAGCCCCTGCCAGAACTGACCCCCGTAGAGCAGCATGTAGAGGGCCAGCACCAGCACCAGCACCAAGTCAATCACCTGGTTAAAGGTGCCCAAGAGAATGTCCAGGGATTGCCCGGCAATTTTTTCAGCACTGGCCTGTAGTCGGTTGAGAAAGGTATTGACCAGCTCCGTCGGGCCGAGGTTAATGTTGCGCTCGGCGGCCCACAGGCTGATTTGATCCAGCCAGCGTTGTAAAGTATCCACCCAATCCGGGATGCGTGCCCCCAGTTGCACCACTTGCTTGGCCAAGACTGGCACCAAGGCAATCCCCACCAAAACCAGCAGCACCACCGACAGGGCAAAAACCAGGGTGACCGCCAAACCTCGACTAACCCGATAGCGCCGCAGCACCTGCACGGGGTAGTTGAGCAAAAAGGCCAGCACCGCCGCTGTCAGGATGGTGGTGAGCAAATGCCCAAACAGCCGACCCACCTGTATGGCCAGCCAACCGCTGATGACGATCAAAATCCAGGTGAGCAGCAACCGCTGCAGAGGAGAGAAACGATTCATGCCGGAGCCATCCCTGAGGGATTCCAAAGCGCTTAAAAACCCAGGATGCTATACCCACTATCCACGTAGATCACCTGGCCGGTAATGCCACTGGCCAGATCGCTGGCCAGAAAAGCCGCCACATTGCCCACCTCTAGCTGAGTGATATTGCGCCGCAGGGGGGCTTTCTCCTCCACGGCATGCAGCATGGCATGAAAATCCGAAATGGCCGCAGAGGCCAAGGTGCGGATCGGGCCGGCAGAAATGGCGTTCACCCGGATCCCGGCAGGGCCCAGCTCGGCAGCTAGGTAGCGGACACAGGTTTCCAGGCCCGCTTTGGTGACTGCTGCCATGTTGTAATTGGGCACCACCCGCACTCCTCCCAAGTAGGTCAAGGTGAGGATGCTGCTGCCGGATCTCAGCAGGGGCTTGGCAGCCCGGCACAGGGCGATGAGGGAGTAGGTGCTCACGTCCATGGCCAGGGCAAACCCTTCTCGGGAAATGTCGCTAAAATGGCCGCTCAGCTCTTCTTTTTTGACGAAAGCCAAGCAGTGAACCAAGACATCGATTTGATCCCATTTCTGGGCCACCGCCTGGAACAGATCGGTAATTTGCTGGTCGCTTTGGACATCGCAGGGGAGAAGGAAATCCGGCTGCAAGGGATCTGTCAGTTGCTGCACTTTGGTTTTGAAGCGATCCCGCTCGTCCGGCAGGTAGGTAACCCCTAGGCTGGCCCCCGCTTTGTGCAGTTGCTGAGCAATGCCCCAAGCAATGGAGCGCTCGTTGGCAATGCCGGTTACCAAGGCTTTTTTTCCCGTCAGATCTAGCATGGTAAAAAAAGTAGGGGTGTACTCCTTTCTATCCTCCCACAGGTGGGGGCTGGGGCTGGGGGAAGGGATCCCAGGCACTCCTGCCTTGAACTTTCCTTAAAAAGCCCGGCTTCTACCTCAATGAAAGTCCTTTTGGTCGAAGAGGATCCCGTGCTGGCCGGTTGGGTAGCCTCAGTCCTGCGACAGGCCCACTACGCCCTAGAACTGGCGGAAGATGGTTACCGTTCGCTCCGCTTAGCCGGGCTGATGGGTGGAAGCCACGTGCAGTTCCTTGAGCTGCTTGGCCTCAACGCCGGAAGGAGCGCCAGTGAGCAAGCACCTGGCCTGCTGGGTTTTGGGAAAGGCGATCACATCCCGGATGGAATCTTCCCCTGCCAGCAGCATCACCAGCCGATCCAGGCCGTAGGCAATGCCTCCGTGGGGTGGGGTGCCATACTCAAAAGCTTCCAACAAAAAGCCAAACTTGTCCCACGCTTGTTCAGGGGTGAGGCCAATGGCCTGAAAAACCTGCTCCTGAATCTCCCGCTGGTAAATCCGCAGGGATCCCCCACCCACCTCCACGCCGTTCCACACCAGGTCGTAAGCCTGGGCCCGCGCCGTTTTTAGGTTGCCCAGATCCTCAGGGTGGGGGGCGGTGAAGGGGTGGTGCAGGGCTTCTAGGCGATTTTCTTCGGCGTTGAATTCAAACATGGGAAAGTCGGTAACCCAGAGCAGATGCAGAGCATTCTCTGGAATCAAGCCCAGCTCGTGGCCCAGGTGCAGCCGCAGTCGGCCCAAAGACTCGTTCACCACCGCCGCCGGCCCTGCCCCAAACAGCAACAGATCCCCCGGCTTGGCCTGGGTGAGATCCAGCAACCGCTTCTCCTGGTCGGGGCTCAAGCTCTCCTTGAGGGCGCCAATGGTATCTAGGCTGTTGGGACGCACCCGCATAAAGGCCAAACCGCCTGCCCCATATTGAGTGACCAGCTTGAACAGATCTCCGCCCGGTTTGATGCGGGTGTTGGAGATCTTTTCGTCGCCGCCGGGCACCGGCAGGATTTTGATCAAACCGCCTTCGGCCAGCACCTTGGCGAAGACCTGGAAACGGGATCCCTGAAACACCTCGGAGACATCCACCAACTCCATCCCAAAGCGGGTATCGGGCTTGTCGGATCCATAGCGGGCCATGGCCTCGGCATAGGTGAGGCGGGGAAAAGGACGGGGCAACTCGATCCCCTTGACGGTCTTGAAAAGGTGGCAGATCAGCCGCTCGTTGAGCTCCAGGATCCCTTCTTGATCCAAGAAGCTCATCTCCATGTCCAACTGAGTGAACTCCGGCTGCCGATCCGCCCGCAGATCTTCGTCCCGAAAGCAGCGGGCAATCTGGTAATAACGATCCACCCCCGCCACCATCAGCAACTGCTTAAAGAGCTGGGGCGACTGTGGCAGGGCAAACCACTCGCCGGGGTTGACACGGCTGGGCACCAGGTAGTCCCTGGCCCCTTCTGGAGTAGAGCGAGTGAGAATGGGGGTTTCCACCTCAATGAAGCCCTCCTCATCCTCCAGGAAACGACGGATGGCTTGGATCACCCGGTGGCGCAGTTGTAGGTTACGGGCCATGCGTTCCCGCCGCAAATCCAGGTACCGATAGCGCAGGCGAATCTCCTCCCGCACTTCCTCCGCTTCTTCTCCCGACACGCTGAAGGGAAGCTGCTTGCCAACTCGACTGAGCACTTCCAACTGTTCGGCATAGATCTCCACCTCGCCAGTGGCCAGCCGGGGGTTAAACGAGTCGGCAGGTCGCTTCTGCACCGTTCCCGTGACCTGCACCACGTATTCGTTGCGCACTTCCCCCGCCAGTGGGTATGACCGTGGGGTTTTCTGCGGGTCGGCCACCAGTTGCACAATGCCGGAGCGATCCCGCAAATCCAGAAAGATCACCCCCCCGTGATCGCGGCGGCGGTCAATCCAACCGTAGAGGGTGACGGTTTGGCCGATGTGGGCCGGGCGGACTTCGCCACAGTAGAGGGAGCGGGCCGGGCGACGGATGGCAGCAGGCATGGATGGCATGAGATAACGGCAGTCTGAGCCCCTATCATACAAACTCAGAGCCCCTGCCTGGGATCCCATCGGCGCTGTTAAGGGCAGGCGGGGGATCCGCCCAAGGCTGCCACGATGGTGCAGGTGTTGAGGCGCATCATGGCGATGTAGGTTTCAGCACCGCTGCCTGCTTCCCCCAGAGAATCGGAGTATAGCTCTTGTTCGGCTACCTTGACTCCCGCTTCAGCGGCCACCGTTTGGATTAGGGCCGGGTTGAGGGTGGTCTCGGCAAAGACAGCCGGCACCTGTAGAGCGCGGATCTCAGCCACCAGCCGGGCCACGGTCTGGGCGCTGGGCTGTTCTTCAGTGCTGATCCCCAAAAGGAATCCCCCCATTTTGAGACCGTAGGCTTGGGTGTAGTAGGCAAAGGCATCGTGGGTGGTCACCAGAATCCGCTTGGGAGGGGGAATGGTTTGAATGTGCTGGGCAATCCAGGCGTGCAGTTCTGCCAGCTCCGCTTGATAGGCGGCAGCGTTGGCCCGAAAAAAAGCCGCCTCGCTGGGGGCCAATTCCGCCAGCTCTTGGGCAATGCGCTCCACCATGAGGATGACGTTTTCCACATTGCCCCACACATGGGGATCGGGAGTGGGGATCCCGTCCTCGTTGGCAACAATAGGTTCAAGGATCTCGGCCAAGGCAACCCGCCGCGCCCCTTGGGCTGTGGCCTCGATGAGGCGCATCAATCCCGGCTCCAGGTTGTAGCCGTTGTAAAACACCAGGTCTGCCCGCTCTAGGGCCACTCCATCCGCCGGTGCCGGCTCGTAGATGTGGGGATCCATTCCCGGCTGCAGCAGGCTGGTGAGCCGGATGCGATCTTGGCCCACCTGCTCCACCCAATCGGCAATCAGGGTGGTGGTAGCCACGACGCGGGGACGCGCCCAACCCGAACCGGCCAGGGCCAGAAAACTGCCGATCGCCAAGCCGAAGGCCGCTACCCAACGGCGCCGCTCCCAAAGGAAGACAGGGCTTTTCATCATCGTTTCATGGCTTGGATGTCCCTTTAGGGTACACTGGACTTACTCGAAAATGAAAGCAAAATGAAAAAGCAATCTGCTCCTCTCCCTCTTCGTCCGGCCGGGGGATCCCTGGTGGTGCGGGATCTGACGGTGCGTTACGGCAGCCTGCAGGTGCTGCAAGGGATCCAGGCTGAAATCGCGCCGGGGCGCATCACGGGCATCCTGGGGCCCAACGGGGCCGGCAAAAGCACCTTTCTCAAGGGGCTGTTGGGGTTGGTGCCGCTGGAACGGGGGGAAGTGCGCTACGGCGGGCAAGCGCTGCGGGGAGAGCAAGTGGCCTATGTACCCCAGCGCTCGGCCATCGACTGGACGTTTCCCGCCACGGTGTGGGATGTGGTGTTGATGGGTCAGGTGAAACCCACCGGCTGGTTCCGTCGCATCGGCAAGGAGGGACGGCGGCGGGCTGCCCAAGCTCTGGAGCGAGTGGGGATGGGATCCTATCGGGATCGGCCCATCGGTCGGCTATCGGGGGGGCAGCAGCAGCGGGTGTTTTTGGCGCGGGCCTTGGCCCAAGAAGCGGAGATCTACGCGCTGGATGAGCCGTTTGCCGGGATCGATCAGCCCAGTGAGGCCATTTTGTTCCAGGTGATGCGGGAGCTGGCAGATGCCGGCCACATCGTGATGGTGGTTCACCATGATTTGGGTCAGGCTTTGGCCCGCTTCGATGAAGTGCTCCTGCTGAACCGGGTGTTGATTGCCCAGGGATCCCCGCAGCAGGTGCTACAACCGCAGGTGTTGCGACAGGCTTATGGCCAGGCCATCTCTTTGAGCTTGGCTGCTTGACCCTGAGGGGAGCATCATGGAACGCCTCTGGCACGGCTTGGTGGATCCCTTGAGTTTTGCCTTCATGCAGCGGGCTCTGCTGGTGGCGGTGGCCGTGGGCATACTCTGTGCGGTGGTGGGCAGCTATCTGCTGGTGCAAAGCTTGGCCCTGCTGGGGGATGCCATTAGCCATTCGCTGCTGCCGGGCCTGGCCATTGCCTACATGCTGGGCCTCAACCTGTTTGTGGGAGCCTTCGTGGCCGGTCTCCTCAGCGCCCTGTTGATCCAATGGATCCGCTCCGCCAGCCCCCTCAAGCCGGATGCGGCCATGGGGATCGTCTTTTCGGCCTTTTTTGCCCTTGGGATCCTGTTGATCACCTGGATCCAGCGGCGGGCTCGCATCGATCTCAACCACTTCCTTTTTGGCAACATCCTGGGGGTGAATGCTGTCGATGTGCTGACGGTGGTGGGCATCACCCTTTTGGTGTTGGGGTTGGTGGCCCTCTTCTTTAAGGAACTGACCTTTTGCAGCTTCGATCCCCTGGGGGCCAAAGCAGCCGGCCTGCCCACCGAGCGGCTGGGGTGGGGGCTGATGGTGCTTACCTCCCTGACGTTGGTGGCCAGCATGAAGGCAGTGGGCGTGCTCTTGGTGTTGGCCATGCTGATCACGCCGGCAGCAACCGCCTACCTGCTGGTGCCTCAACTGCACCAGGTGATGCTGCTGGGATCCCTGTTTGGGGTGAGCGCCAGCCTGCTGGGGATGTACGCCAGCTATTACCTCAATGTCGCCTCTGGCCCGGCCATTGTCCTGGTGGCCTCCGCCTGGTTTGGCCTGGCCTTTCTGGGCAGATCGCTCTTGGGGAAACGCTAGATGCCAGGGATCGCGGGCTGGGATCCCTGGCTCAAGCCTCATTGAGAAAGGGCAGAAAAGCTATAGGTAATCAACTCAAAAGCGGGAAGAGCGGCCATCCCGACTGCCACCTGCGCTGGCCTGCCGAGGCAACGCCTTGTTGACCCTCAGATCCCGGCCCATCCAAGTAGCGCCATCCAGCTCGTCGATGGCCTTTTGCTCATCGGCTTCGTTTTCCAGCTCCACAAAGGCAAAGCCTCGCTTACGGCCAGTCTCCCGATCCACCGGCAGCTTAATTTGCTTAACGGTGCCGTATTCAGCGAACACAAGTCGCAGATCTTCTTCGCTCGCCTTGAAGGACAAATTACCCACGAAAATGGTCATGGTGTAGCAAACTCCGAACCTTATCCTTTAGCGTTCAGTTCGGAGGCTCACCTGGTTAAACCATTCGCTCAATCCGAACCTCATGCCAACCACATCTTAGTCTTCCCAATGGCATTTGCAAAGCCATTCTTCCAGCTTTTTGTCCGAGAATTGGGAGAAGCTTTTGTAGCAAGATGGAAACTCAGTATCCTAACCTTCATGGGCAAT
Source organism: Synechococcus sp. M44_DOE_062 (assembly GCA_015295985.1). Taxonomy (GTDB): domain Bacteria; phylum Cyanobacteriota; class Cyanobacteriia; order Thermostichales; family Thermostichaceae; genus Thermostichus. Next base: position 17,325 of record DVDX01000077.1, read on the forward strand.
GACTTTGGCCCAACGGTTGGCGTTTGGGAGTGCCGGGAGAGCGGGGATATAGAGGCGGTGTTGGGGCCACTTTCTCCAGCAGTAGGCAGTGGCGCACCCCACGGCTGCGGGGGGTGGTGAAGGCTTCCACATGGATCAGTTTTCCCCCCAGGAGCTTGAGGGCCCGCTCCAGCGTTTGGGCTTCTGCCTCCGTCCAATGGCCGCGATAAAGAATGGCACGCCCCCCGACTTTGAGCAGTGGCAGACAATACTCGGCGCAGATCTCCGCCGAGGCCAGAGCCCTGGCCAGAGCAATATCATAGCTGCCCCGTTCCTGCTGAGTTTGCCCCCAGATTTCGGCCCGCTGAGCCACCGCCCGCGCTTGGGTAAGAGAGAGCCTCTGCAGGGTGTCCTGCACAAAGGCAATCTTGCGTTGGGTGCTGTCTAGCAGGGTAAAGCGGGTTTGGGGCAGAGCAATTTGGGCCGGGATCCCTGGAAACCCTGCGCCGGTGCCGATGTCGATCCCCCGCCAGGGTTGAGCTTGGATTGTCTCCCAGGATCCCAGCAGGCGTAGGCCCCGCAGAGAATCCCACAGGTGTTTCTCCCAAAAATCGACGGGATCGGTGATGCGGGTCAGGTTCTGGGTTTGGTTTCCAGCCATCACCAGCGGATAGAGCTGTTGCAGTTGCTGCTGCTGCTGCTCAGAAGGTTGCCAACCCAGATCTGCCAGCCAGCTTGCCCACAGGGCCTTGAGCTCTGGAGGCTCAGAGGAAGGAGTGTCAGTCTTCTTCATCCCAGGGATCCCAACCATGGCGATCCCAGTTTCAATCCAGCGGGAATGGCTCTGTCGGCCCAGCCTTTCAGCTCTTGGGTCAAGCCCTGCAAAGAGCGGTCGGTGCCCAGCAGCTCTTGGTTTAGGCAAACCAACTCCTGCAAATCCAGCTCCTGATAGTTGGCCCAATCTTCCGCCAGCAAGTTAATCGGCTGCGGCTGAGCCTGAAGCAACTGATGAGAGGCCAATTCCAGCTCCACATTCAGTAGCGCTTGCTCCAGCCGTTCTACCCGCTCCTGCATTTGTGCCAATAGGGCTGCCAACTGCTGACAGCAATGGTGAACCCGCTGAGCATACACCTTGAGGGGCAGGGTCAGCGGCAGCAACGACTCAGACAACAGTTGAATCAGGTGCCGGGCCTCCAGTTCTTCCAGTTGCAGGTCTTGCCAAATGGCGTGGTAAAGATGGAGCGAGCGACGACAGGTTTCCAGGCGCTGGTAGCAGGGCTGCAATACAGAACCGCGCAGCTCCTGCAGATAGTCAGCCCACAGTTGCCCAGCCTCTACTACCCAACCCGTCTGGAAAAAACTCCACCCCTGGGCCAGTAGCCAACTGACGAACAGGCCCGCCAACAATTGGGGCTTTTGCCGTGCCAGGAAGGGCAGAAGATGCTCTCCCCAAATTGCCAACCCCAACCAGAGCAAGGCAGCCAAAGCCAAGTGGGGCAAGCTGATCATCTGGGCCAAAAGCCGGGCAGAACCTGCGGATCCCTGGGGAAGTCGGCACTGCCGCAGCATCCAGAGGAGCCCCGTGCCCAAGCTGTATAGCCCTCCCCCCACCAGAGGGATCACCACTAGCCACAAGGGCTGCCCCGTCCACAGCCGCGGCGGCGACCCACCCTCCCCCAGTCCATCACAACTGAGCAGATACAGGGCCAACAACGCCAAAACCACACCCCACCCCTGCTGTCGTTTGAGGCGGCGGGCAAGCCGGCGACGGCGGCGGCGAATGTACGTTTGAAATGACTCAGCAGTGATGGACATGAAGCAGCTCTAGGGATCCCTGCCGATATCCGCCTTAGTTTCGACCATTCAGCCTTGCTTGATCATAAGTCGATAGACCGTGGGTCTGTATTGCCAATTGATCCCAAGCACCGGTGTAAACCCTCTGGCAGGGCAAAACCAATCCTGGCTTAGGGGCAGTTCTGAGGGACGGCAGCAGGTCACCCTCCCCTTGCTAGGATAGAGAGGCGCTCCAGTTAGGTTTCTTAATCTAAACCCAATTTTTCAGGCTTGGGTATTCTGCACTGTGTGAGGCTCTGTCATCCCCTCAACTCTTCTTATGCTTGATCCCAGTCTTTCCTCTTCCCCCTTGAGGTGCAGCCTCAGATGATTGTCATTCTCGATTTTGGATCCCAGTACTCTGAACTCATTGCCCGCCGCATCCGCGAAACCCACGTCTATTCGGAAATCCTTTCCTATCGCACCTCTGCTGAGCAACTGCGGCAATTGCGACTGCAGGGCATTATCCTCTCCGGGGGCCCCAACTCGGTGTATGAGCCAGGCGCTCCGGTGTGCGACCCCGAGATTTGGAACCTAGGGATCCCGGTTCTGGGAGTGTGCTATGGCATGCAACTCATGGTGCAACAGTTGGGGGGCAAGGTGGAGGCAGCCCAGAAGGGGGAATATGGCCGTGCCGCCCTGCACATTTTGGATCCCACCGATCTGCTCACCAACCTGCCGGAAAACAGCATCGTGTGGATGAGCCACGGAGATTCGGTAACCGAGCTGCCTCCAGGCTTTCATTCGCTGGCCTACACCGACAACACCCCCTGCGCCGCCATTGCCGATCCCACTCGCCATCTTTATGGGGTGCAATTTCACCCCGAGGTGGCCCACTCTGAGGCCGGTGCCTTCCTCATTCGCAACTTTGTTTATCACATCTGCGGCTGCGAGCCCACCTGGACAACGGAAGCTTTTCTGGAGGAAGCCATTCGAGAGGTGCGTGCCCGTGTGGGCGATAAGAAGGTGCTGTTGGCCCTCTCCGGGGGGGTAGACAGCTCTACTTTGGCTTTTCTGCTGCACAAGGCCATCGGCGACCAGCTCACCTGCGTGTTCATCGATCAAGGGTTTATGCGCAAGGACGAGCCCCAGCGGCTGCTGCGCCTTTTCCAAGAGCAATTTCACATCCCCGTCAACTATGTGGACGGGCAAGAGCGGTTTCTCCGGCAGTTAAAGGGGGTCACCGATCCCGAAGAAAAACGCAAACGGATTGGGGCAGAGTTTATTCGCGTGTTTGAGGAGGAGTCGCAGCGGCTGGGCCCTTTTGAGTACTTAGCCCAGGGCACTCTCTACCCAGACGTGATCGAGTCTGCCAATACCAATGTGGATCCAGTTACCGGAGAACGGATTGCCGTCAAGATCAAAAGCCATCACAATGTCGGCGGCCTGCCCGAAAATCTGCGCTTTAAGCTGGTAGAACCTTTGCGCAAGCTCTTCAAAGACGAGGTGCGGCAACTGGCCCGCTCTCTGGGTCTGCCGGAAGAAATTGTTGGCCGCCATCCTTTCCCTGGGCCGGGGCTAGCCATTCGCATTGTGGGCGAAGTTACCAAAGAACGGCTGGAAACCCTGCGAGATGCGGACATGATCGTGCGGCAGGAGATCAACCGCTCCGGCTACTATCCCAAACTTTGGCAAGCCTTTGCCGTGCTGCTGCCGGAAGTGCGGTCGGTGGGGGTGATGGGGGATAAGCGCACCTATGCCTGCCCGGTGGTGGTGCGACTGGTTACCAGCGAAGACGGTATGACCGCCGATTGGGCGCGGGTTCCCTACGACCTCTTGGCCACCATTTCCAACCGCATTGTCAATGAGGTGCCCGGCATTAACCGCGTGGTTTACGACATCACCTCTAAGCCCCCTGGCACCATTGAGTGGGAGTGAGGCTTGTCAGGCGGGATCCCTTGCCTCTGGCCTTCATTTCCGGCTGGATCGATGACTAGCTATGGCCGGCTTCCGGCAGGGAATAGGAAGAGCTTGAGCCGAAGGGCTGAGCGGCTTGGACTTCCATTCGGGCCAAAGTTGTAGCGGCATCCGCCAGTTGCAGAGCAAGGTTGGCACGGCTAATCGGATCCCGCGCATTCCAGAGATCCTGTCCCAAACAGAACACCCGATAGCGAAAGGCTTTGATCGAGTGCGATGGGATGACCTTGACAGTCATAGCTACAACCTCTTCTCCACAGAGACGTGAATAGTCAGCAGAACCCGCTCGGGCTCAAGGTAAACAAATGTTACCAAAACAACCTCGTCCTCAGAGGCAATGCTCACTGGGCAGGTGGCTTTCGGGGGCTCCACCCGTTCATGCCGTACCCCCACAGTGTATTCTCCAATCGGCAGGTCATCAAATCCAGCGTCCGCATAGATCAACTCAATGGTTTCTTCCGCAATCAACTGCCCCTCTCGCTCCAGGAAACTGAGAAAAGGGATCCCATCGATGGAGGTGAGGGCATTGTTGGCCTGATTGCGGATCATCACAAAGATGTCGGACATGGAGCGTGGGCCATCACCTCAGGGCTTCATGATCGAGGCTGCTGGAACATTGCCCGACTGTTTTGAGCCTGGACTGCCGCCAATCCCCAATTCAGCGACCAAACCCTTAGCCCCGCGTGGCCGGATGGGCAATACAGGCTTGGAGTTTTTCCCGCAACCGGGCTGTATCGAGACGCTGGCCGATGAGCACCAACTGGTTCTTGGGCTGGCGAGGCCATTCATCGCTGCTGAGGGTATAGCGTCGACCGCTGAGGTGAAAGATATGTCGCTCTGGGCTTTCCTCAAACCACAACACCCCTTTGGCACGAAAGACTGCATCGGGCAACTCGTTGAGAAAATTTTGGAAAGCATCCAAAGAGAAGGGCTGATCACTCTCGAAGGCTAGGGAGTTAAAGCCGTCAGCCTCAATGTGGCTGGGATGGGAGTGGTGGTGGTCAGGGTGCTCGCAGTGGTCATGATCGTGCTCATGGTCATGGTGGTCGTGACCGTCGTGAACGTGGGCCTCTTCTCGGGGCAAGGAACTGGCCTGAAACAAATCGGTATCCAAGATCAGCTCCAGGGGGACAGCGCTGTTGACAGTGCGCAAAATGCGGGCATCTTCTTTGATCTCGCGGATGCGCTTTTCCAGACGCTCGATTTCAGCTTCCTCGACCAAATCGGTTTTGTTGAGGAGAATCACATCCCCATAGGCAATTTGGCTGTAGGCCACGTTGCTGTTGAACAGATCGGGGGCAAAGTTGGTGGCATCTACCAGGGTGATGATGGAGTCCAGCCGCGTCAGATCTCGCAATTCTGGCCCCAAAAAGGTGAGAGCAACTGGCAAGGGATCCGCCAATCCCGTAGTCTCCACCACCAGGTAGTCGATTTTGTCGGAGCGTTCCATCAACCGCAACACGCTTTCGGCAATGTCGTCCCGGATGGTGCAGCAGATGCAGCCGTTGTTCAGCTCCACCAAGTCTTCTTCGCTGGAGACGATCAGCTCCGCATCGATGCTGATCTCGCCGAACTCGTTGACCAGCACCGCTGTGCGCATCCCTCTTTGGTTGTTGAGGATGTGGTTGAGAAGGGTGGTTTTCCCACTGCCCAAAAAACCTGTGATGATGGTAACAGGCAAGCCTCGCTTAGGCACTTCGATGGTTGCGGTCATAGAGTGGCAGTGATCCAGTAAAGGGCACTCTTCCACTTTACCTTCATTGCCCTGTCCTCTGAGGCCGGTCAAACTCTTCGGATGCAGTCTGTAGAGCCTTTGGGCCTCGGTATTGGCGACAGCCTTGGCTTTCCGAACTGGATGGTCTCCCTCTTTCCGGCTTAATCCTCAGGGGCAGATCGCTTCCTCTAATCCGCCAGCTCTGAAAGTATGACCACTTCGGTGCAAATTAGGACACTGCACCCACACCGAAAACGTTGGTTGCGTCGTCGCGTCGCCGCGTCTTCGCGTCCTCGCGTC
>DVDX01000059.1 GCA_015295985.1 Synechococcus sp. M44_DOE_062
TGTCGCGTAAGTGCTCCGCACCGCTGTCGCGTAAGTGCTCCGCACCGCTGTCGCGATCGGCGAAGGGCAAGGTGTAGGGCACTAGGCCAGCAATGCGGATCGGCTCGTCGCCGTTGGCGAGAAGGGTGCTATTGAGGCGCAGTTGTCCTTGCTGGTAGTCGAATTGTCCCGCCACCTCCCGCAGGGGCACCTGGTTAATCTGGGCGTTGACCACCGTCAGGGATCCAGTAGCACGCGGATCCCGCAGGTTGCCGGCCAGCTCCACATCCAGGTTGAGATCCCCCTGCAGCTCCAGCTCCTGCGGCAAGAAGCGATCCAGTAAAGCCAGAGGAAATCGCTGAATTTGCAGGGATCCCGACTGTTCCTCCAGCCCCAGCCTGCCGGAGAACAGAGCCTGCCGCTCTCCACTGCGCAACAGCAGCGGCTCCAGCACCACCGCTCCATCTTCAAGGCTGCCGGCAGCAGTGAGACTTTCAATAGCAAACTCCTCGGCTTGCCAATTCCGGCCCTCCAGTTGAAAGCTGACACGGGGCTGGGCGAGGTTGCCGGCAATACTCAAGCTGCCCTGAAACTCCCCTCGCAAACTCGTGGGCGGTGGGATCAGTGGATCCATGCGGCTGGCCAGAGTCTCCAGGTGGGCGGCCAGGATCTGGGCATAGTACTCCAGCTGCTCCAGGAGAGGGTGGTTGGGCAAACCAACCGGATCGGTCTCCAACACCGAGGCAGGGCCCAAGGGGGGCAATTGGAAACCTCGGGTGGTGAGGTCGCGCCACTGCCGCCACTTGAAAGCAGAGATGATATCCTCTAGCCGGCCTTGACGGGTGCTGATCTCCAGCTCAATCTGGGGAATGGGATCCTCAGGCAGGGGGGACGGAGTTCCCAGAGGGGGTGCAGGCAGCTCTAAGGTACCCTTGGCGGTGTAGGTGCTCTCGAACAGATCCAGTTGAGCTTGAGCAAGGGTCAGGCGGGGAGAGCCGGAGTCGCCTGCAGTCTGGTAGTCAAAATCCACCGAGAAGCCCCGCACTTCGATCCCTCCCAACCGCAGATCCACCACCGCAGCTCGTCCTTGGGCAGCGCCACTTGCTAGGTCAACTGCCACCTCCCCATCGAGGCTCCCCTGGAGGCTGGCCCACGGCCCGGCAGCCAAGCCCCCCAGCAAAGCCAGCGGCAGCCGATTCACCGTCACCTGGAGCTGTTCCTGCTGTCGTTGGCCCACTGCCTCCGCCTCCCCTCGCCGGAGGTGAAATTGCAAAGGCTGAAACTGGGGATCCAACTGCAGCGCCAGCCTGTCCTGCTGCCCCTGGAGATCCACCTCTACCCCTCGAGCAGACCCCTGGAAGGATCCGGCCAAGTCTTCAAATTCAACTCCTGCTACGCTGAGGCCCCGCAGCCGAGCCTCTCCCTCCACCTCTAGGTTGTCTAGGGATCCCCGGATCTGCCCCGAACCTTGCAGCACGCCCTCCACCAAGGGTGGCAGGCCGGGCACTTCTGCCAAGGAAACCCGATCCACAGCCAAGGCCAAATCCAGGGATCCCACCTGCAGGGTTTGAGGATCCACCGGGATCCGCCCCCGTATGCCGGCCAGCCGAGTCGTGTCGGCCAAGATCTCTCCTTCTTGGATCACCAGGCCCGCCCCATCCCAGGCCACCTGGCCCCTTGCTTCTCCCAGAGGCTGCGACAGGGTCACCGAGCCCTGCGCCCGCAGCGCCCCCAAAAAGCCCAGCTCCGACACCTCAGCCGTTTTCACCTGCGCCGTGAGGGTTCCCGAAAGGGATCCCGTCCATGGTGCTCCGCACCGCTGACGCGAATGGGGGTTAAAAAAAGTCAGCGGCACATTCTGGGGGCTCACTTGGGCTTGCACTTGCCCTCTGGCCCATCGCCCCGCCACCTCTACCCGTCCTTCCCCCACGGATAAGACCGCCTGAGGCACCTCCACCACCCAACCGTCAGCCTCTGGCAAGAGCCGGAGCTGCCCTCTTCCGGCGATCTCTCCCTCTTGGGTTTCCCAGATGGCCTCCACCTGAGGTTGGGATCCCGTCAGCGTCACCTGCACTTGAGCGGAAACCGGTCCCACCCAAGGAAGAGCGCCCCGGCGCGGCAAGTCTCCCCCGTAGAAAGCCAGCACCTGCTCCGCATCCATCCCCGTTACCTGCAGTTGGAACTGGCCCGCCAAGCCAGCAGCCCATTCCACGTGCCCGGATCCCTGAATGCGCCCCCCTGCCGCCTTTAGGTCGATTGCCTCAAAAGTCAAGGTTTGATCCGCAAAGTGGAAGCCAAAGGCGTACTCCGACACCGGCAGGCGATCCACCCGCCCCGGCGAAAGCCCCCGCAACTGTCCCCGGATCTGTGGCCGATCCAAGGATCCGGTGACTGTCAGGGATCCCCCTACCACCCCCTCCACCGCCACCGGCAGGCCAGTCACGTCATTCGCG
>DVDX01000075.1 GCA_015295985.1 Synechococcus sp. M44_DOE_062
AGAGCGCTGTTTGTGGCTTTTGCCCTAGAGACAATAGCTTTAGAGATACGATGATGGACCCACGTTGTTGCTACGCAACGCTGCCGCGACTGAAAGCGTCTCTCCTTGCCAGACAGCCGTTGCAGCAGTTCTCTGCATCTGCGCCGTGAACTGCGTGTGCCCTTACTGGCTTTGCGCTGGAGTACCGCCCTCAACCGGGAGTAGTGGTCTCGGACTTTGCTCAACTGCTGTCCATGCCAGTTATCTCCTTCCGTTCGCGCAGCGGCGCGGAGCGCCATTGTATGAGCAATATCCGTCCTGCCCAAATCCACGCCCAGCACTCTATCCGTGCGCTGCGGTGGGGACGGCTCCGTTTCCACACCAATCTGGATGGAGTAGGAACCGTCTTTGCGCTTGACCAGAGTGGCGGATTTGGGATTGGAGCCTGCCAACTGTTCTCTCTGGTAACGGCCAATCGCCAGCTCAAAGCGCTCTCGACCCTCCACCGTGGTCAGCGACACCGTCCAGTCTTGCTCGCGAAACGAAAAGATGCGGGCATGGTGCTACGCACCGCTAGCGCGACCGTAGGTCGCGAAGCCACCCCTGAACGCTTTGACGGGGCGGTTTTTCTGTCGGGCAACTTTACGGGCACCGGCCAGCCGTCTGCAGACCTGCTGAGCCAAGTTACTGGACAAGCCGAACCGGGCACGGATTTGGCGGTAGCACAGAGATTGGAGTTTAAGTGGGTTGACGACTTTCTCGGGTGTGTTTTGGTTGACCCAGTTCAAGGCGTGAACGAAAGCCTCCAAGGTCGCGTCCAATTTGGCGGCTTGCGACTGGGACACCTTGAGCTTGCAGGAGACGGTCAGGACTTGGGTCATGGTTCTATCGTAACTTCCGCATTCCTCCCGACCCTCGTCCTACGGACAGAGGGCGGGGCTCCTGCGCTAGTAAGCTGAAACTGCAATTACCAGCTTCTCGTACTGCTCAGCCACCGCCTTCAGCCGCTCTTTGAACGCTCCATGCGCCCAAGTCAGTAACGAGCGCACTATTCTGCCCTGCATAGCTGCAAGGCCGCAATCTCTCACCCCCTGACGGGAAGCGGGGGAGAGGGACATATTTCAAATGAAGTCTGAATTGAAATCGGCATTAGCGGCGAAGGGGCTCGGAAATGGCCGCCACCTCCCGCAGAAACTGATCCTGTTGTTGGCGCAAAATACCCAGGTCAGGGCCTTGGTTGAGCAGGATAAAGTGGGTGCCATTCGGCAATTGCCCCATGATCATCAGCCGATCGGCAGCGGATCCCACCTGAGCCGTCGTGCCTGAGGGCAAGGTGCGCGCCTGCAGGGTGCTGTGGCCGATGCCCGATCTGGGTAAGATCCGAGTCGGATCCCCGTCCGTCAGATCTACCAGGTGTTCCCAGAGATGAGCTAGGGCGCGAGGGGAAAGGTACAGGGCTTGCCCTCTTTGCCCAAGGCGAATGTCTTGCTCGGCAGGGGCCATGTTGGGATCCAGGCGGGAAATGGGCTGAGCCACCAACCGCTGCCGCAGGTACTCCAGTAGGGCTGTTTCGCCCCCCAGTTCTGCCAACAGGGCTTTTGCCATGGCCCGGTCGTTGCTGCCGTTGAGGATCTGCAACAGGGATCCCAGGCGTAGCGAGGTATAGCTGGCCAGGCAGTGGGCGTCGGCGGGGAGGACTGTCAGGGTTGACACCGAGCCACGAATGGCAACCGGATGGGGCTGCTGCGTATCGCTGAGCAGTTCTGCCAGACGCCGAGCGCTGGCCAAAGGATCGGGTTGGCCCAGCAAACGGAAGGGAGGCAGCACCTTCACCTCACCGTCGATCTGGCGAATGTCGAGGCTATGCAAATGGCGGGCCAGCTCTGCCACATTTGCTTCCGTGAAATAGGGATCCCCGCCCCCCACCAGGATCAAATCTCCCGTCAAGCGATGGCCCGACCGATGGCCTGTGGTGTAGAACCGGGTCTCAAAGCGATGTTCATAGCCCCAAGTCTCCAGGGCCATCAAGCTGATGGCCAACTGATCCAAGGCTCCCACCGGCAAAGGCCGATCCAGCAAATGCTCCGCCAGCAGCTCTCCTTCCGGTGTCCAGAGCAGGATCCCCTGTTGGGAGAGCGCTCCTCCTTGGGCCGCCAATCCCTGCAAAAAGCCGGACAAGACCGGAGCGTAAGGAGAATCTTTCCACTCGGGGGATTGTGGGCGAGGCCACCAGGGGGGAAGGCCCGGAGTCCCACTTGGGGAAGGCAGCGGCGGCGGTGGGGTGGGGATGGGGGGGAAGGGATTCTGAGCCGATGTGGAAAACTCGACTTCAGCACCTGTGCGGTGGCTCCAGCAGGCCCCCAAGGCTAAAGCACCGGCCAACGGGATCCCTGCCCAGAGGAAACGAAGATAGGGGCGCAACCCCTGTGGGACAAGCGGCATGATGACCTCACCAAGACACTTGCAAAGGACAACGGGCTGGTTAAGACTTGACGCTACTCTAGTGCCATCCAAACCGCCTTGGCAAATCTTTGGGGCACCCTTTTCCAGCGCTATCGACTCCAGTCCATGCAAGCCCATCTCTGGCTTGGCAGGGATCCCCCTCGGCTGTAACCTGACACGCAGCCAGAAAATGCTGTGTTGCCTGATGGATATCTTTTGCAACGGCAATGGCTGCAGATCGTCCGTTGGCTGCGCAAGAGCTAGGCTGTACTGCAAAGGGTGGGAGATGGCTCACACAACCTTTGTACCAGTTGTACCAGATGGATCATAAGCCCCTTCTCTCTTGAGTAAAAGATAAAATAGGGCGATTTAGACTCTAAGCATTTCAGGCCGCCAATGGGAAACAGTCCAACCAGAGTGAGAGTTCAGTCAGAAAAACAAGCTTTCCTAGAACGGTGGCACGACATTCTTGCCCCCAATTCCTTGGGCTATCGCATTCGGCTGTTGTCTCAATTGGTGAGGCGGAAGTTCCAGTCTTATTTGGAGCCTTTTGGCCTGACCATCTCCCATTGGGTGGTGCTCTGCTGCCTCTGGGAAGAAGACGGGATCCCGACTTCCACCATTTGTGAGCGCTTGCAGCAGTTGGGGGGCACCATGACCGGGGTGTTGGATGGCATGGAAAAACGGGAGCTGATCCGGCGGCAGCGGGATCCTGAGGATCGGCGGATTTGGCGGGTCTACCTCACACCCGCAGGAGAGGAGCTAAAAGAGGTTTTGCCCCCCTTGATTTGGCAGTTGCGGGAGCAAACCTACGGCTGTCTCACCCCAGAAGAACGGGCAACCCTCTCGCGGTTGGTGGATCGGCTAATCGCCCATCTGTCGGTAGATCCAGACGCGGCTGTATTGTCAGAGCCAAGCCAATAGTCTTTGGTCTTCATAGGTTGTGTTGGTGAGCGGTGGTAAGGATCCCTCCTCTTTGGGTGTGGGAAGAATATCAGTTGCCAGAAACCTTCTGCCCAGCTTACTGGCAGTGATGCTAAGAAATGTTAAGCTAGGAGCTTGGATCCTAAATCGAGGTGAACCCGATGGAATCCCTTTACGCCGGCGGTCATTTTTCTGATCCCTTCGCCAATCCCCCCATTTACTCTGCCATTGCTCTGCTCAGCTTTTTTGCCATCATCTTTGGCATCCTTTTCAAGGACAAGTTGGAATACCAGGTAGCTCTCTGGCAGCTCAACCGGGATAGCCAGGCCCAAATTCGCTATCGCACTCCCGGGGTGATCCTCACCTACAGTCTCTGTTGCTTGTTTACCTTTGGCTTTGTGGCTGCCTGTTTGAATGTGTTTGGCCTGTCTGTGGTTTTGGCGACCTGTGTGGGTGGGATCCTGGTGCTGGGGACGGCAGGCTTGGTGTGGTGGCAGTTGGGATCCCTGATGGCTCTGTTGGCTACGGGCGGATCCCAGGCCATTGATATTGACTCTTACGGGGCAGGGGCCGTTTTGGATCCCGAGGCAGTAGCACCTACCGAAGGGGAATAGGAGCTGGGCCACCCCAATTGACCAAGGATTTCGGTGCGGTCATATTGACGTATCCCCCATCCTACTGGGCCTACAGCCTGGTTGCGCGAATAGAGCGGTTGACTACCCTGCCGCTGCTGTGGCTCTCTCGCAAAGCTGTCCCAAAGGACGGGGCTGTAGACTCAGTTTTTTGGTAAGTAGTAGGTGACCAACATACTCTTGACCTTGCTACAGCTTTTTCCGGCAATACTGCCTACGGCCAACACAGACGTACGGTTATAGTCATTTCCAATTCCGGTAAAACGGCTTAATGGAGTACCCGATCCCTTCTGGCCTTTCTGATCCGGTTAAACCTGGGGATCTCTTGGTGTTGGAGGTCACAGCCCTGACCCCCCAGGGAGATGGCATTGCCCACACGGCAGGGCTTGGACAAGGGCGGGTGGTGTTTGTGTCCCAAGCAGTGCCCGGGGATCAGGTGGTGGCCCAAGTAACCGAGGTCAAGCGCAACTACTTGGTCGGGCGAATTCGGTCGCTGATTTCTCCCTCTCCAGAACGGGTGCGGCCAGCCTGCATCGTGGCAGACAAATGTGGTGGCTGCCAATGGCAACACGTCAGCTATAGCCAGCAGTTGGCCACCAAGCAGCAAATCCTCAGAGATGCGCTGGAGCGGATTGGCGGTCTTGCTCTGCCGGAGCCTGTCCCCATTTTGGGATCCCAGCAGCCGCTGCGCTATCGCAACAAGGTCACCTACCCCATGGCCAAACCAGAGGGCCAGCCATTGCGCATGGGCTACTACCAACGGGGCAGTCATCGCCTGGTGAACCTCAACCAATGCCCCGTACAAGATGAGCGGCTGGATGTGTTCCTAAGGGAAATCAAGCGGGATCTCCAAGAAACGGGCTGGAGTGTGTATGACGAAAGCCGTCACCAAGGTCATCTCCGCCACTTGGGTTTGCGCATCGGTCGCCGCACCCGCGAGGTGCTTCTTACCTTGGTCAGTTGTAGTCGTCGCCTGCCCCATCTGGAAAGCTGGGCCGAACGCTGGATGCAGCGCTACCCCGACCTGGTGGGGGTCTGTCTCAATCTCAACTCGGCTCGTACCAATGCCATCTTCGGCCCAGAGACTGAGGTCATTGCCGGTCGAGGGGCTCTGCGGGAGGAATTTGCCGGTTTTTCCCTCTGGATCGACAGCACCTCTTTCTTCCAGGTCAACACAGAGCAAGCAGAAGCCTTTTTCACCTGGATAGCCGACCAACTAAACCTGCGGGGAGAAGAGACCATCCTGGACGCCTACTGTGGCATCGGCACCTTAACCTTGCTGCTGGCACAGCGGGCGAAACGGGTGATGGGGGTGGAAGCTTTGCCGGAAGCGGTGGCCCAAGCCCGCTACAATGCCCAGTTCAACGGTATCACCTCGGCCCAATTTTTCGAGGGCACGGTAGAACAGGTTTTGCCAACCCTGCCCCCTGCTGACATTGTGGTGCTGGATCCGCCGCGGCGCGGCTGCGACCGCCAAGTGCTTGAGACCTTAAAGCTGCGGCGACCACCGCGCATCGTTTACATTAGCTGTCACCCTGCCACTCTGGCGCGAGACTTACAGGTCTTATTGGCAGAGGGATCCTATCGCCTCACCCAATGGCGGGCGGCTGACTTCTTTCCCCAAACCGGGCACGTGGAGGGGGTGGCCTTTTTGGAGCGAGTTTGCAGAGTTTGAATTGGAAAGGGTTACGCACTTCGGCAAGACCTCCCTCTTCCCTTGGGAGCGGGGCCGGGGGTGGTTGCGTTCAGTTGGGAAGGCGCACTGCCGAGGGATTGCAAATGTTAACGTCGGAGTAGGGACTTTCCGCTGGGCAAGGGATCCCGTTACTCTGTTTTTGGCTTTTTCCCCAAGAGCTGGATGTTAAGAGCTGGAATTGTCGGCCTGCCCAACGTAGGCAAATCTACTTTGTTCAACGCCCTCTGTGAGAATGCCAAAGCCGAGGCGGCCAACTTTCCCTTCTGCACCATTGAGCCGAATGTGGGGCGGGTGGCAGTGCCTGATGAGCGCTTGCAGGTACTGGCCAAGATCAGCGGTTCTGCCGAGATCATCCCCAGCCAAATCGAGTTTGTGGACATTGCCGGGCTGGTGGCTGGAGCCAGCAAGGGGGAGGGTCTGGGCAACCAGTTTCTCTCCCACATTCGCCAGGTGGATGCTGTGGTGCATGTGGTGCGCTGCTTCCAGGACGAGAACATTGTGCATGTGGCCGGCTCGGTGGATCCCTTGCGGGATATCGGGGTGATCAACCTAGAGCTGGCCTTGGCGGATCTGGCCCAGATCGAGCGGCGCACAGAGCGGGTGCGCAAGCAGGCCAAGTCCGACAAAACCGCCCAACTGGAGTTGCAGGCTTTGGAACAGTTGCAGGCCGCTTTGGACGAGGGCAAACCGGCTCGCCTGGTGCCCCTCAGCCCCGAAGAAGAGCAGTTGATCAAAGGGTTGGGGCTGCTCACCCGCAAAAAAGTCATCTACGCCGCCAACGTGGCGGAAACAGATCTGGCCGGCGGCAATGCCTGGGTGGAGCAAGTGCGGCAATTTGCCGAGGCGGAAGGGGCAAGGGTGGTGGTGGTCTCAGCCCAGGTGGAGGCAGAACTGGTGGAGCTGCCCCCCGACGAGCGGCAGGCCTACCTGGATTCGTTGGGGGTAAAAGAAGGCGGGCTGAAAGCTCTCATCCGAGCCACCTACGAGCTGTTGGGCTTGCGCACCTACTTTACCTCTGGCCCCAAAGAAACCCGCGCTTGGACAATCCCCATTGGAGCCACAGCCCCTCAGGCAGCCGGGGTGATCCACTCCGATTTTGAGCGGGGCTTCATCCGGGCCGAGACAGTGGCCTATGCCGATCTGGTGGCGGCGGGATCCCTGAGTGCCGCCAAAGAAAAGGGCCTGCTGCGCAGCGAGGGCAAAGACTACGTGGTGCAGGAAGGGGATGTGATGCACTTCCGCTTCAATGTCTAGCTCCCCAGCCGCTCTGCATCTTTCAGCCGTTTCTCTCAGGCAAGCTGGGTTTCCTCAGAAACTTAAGACGTGCTCCCTGTCTCTAGGCAAAAAGACTTAGCCCGCTTTGGACAGGGGATCCCGGCACAGCGCCGGTTTGGTCTGAGAAGGAGCCTTTTCCTGAGAGAACTGTTGACGCTGTAACGAAACATCACAATAATTGGACTAGATAAACAAATGTTTTAGGGATGTATTGATGGATCTGCTGCAATACGGCCCGATGGCCTGGGTTTACATGGCAATCTTTGCCTCTATCATTTGGTGCATTTGGGGTCGTTCGGAAGACGACATCATGTTCTAGGATGGGAGGAGTCCCCCTGCCGACTCAGGCTCATCCCTGCCTCTGAGTTAGCGGGGGCTCTTCCCTGAGCTTGATTCTGCAGGCTGGAGACAGCAAAGTCTTCCATCAAACTTCAGCCCTGCGTGGGGCCTGGGCTGTAGTATCCTGAGCTACGGAAGATTCTTGCCTTGTCCCGGCAGCACAAGTCAGCATGCTTCTTGAACAGGATCATCTCCTACCAGTTACAAGCACCACCGGCTTGATCTCTCGGCGTCCTCTGCCCAGAGCCGAAAAGGTGGAGGAAGGCTATCGCCTCTCGTGGCGCGGGGTTGCGGTGATGGGGGTGCTCAACGTCACCCCCGACAGCTTCAGCGATGGCGGCCTGTGGGGATCCCTGGAAGCAGCCGTGCAGGCAGCCGAGGCCATGACGGCGGCAGGGGCTTTGATGGTGGATGTTGGCGGCGAGTCCACCCGCCCAGGGGCGGAGCCGGTGCCGGTGGAAGTGGAATGCGACCGGGTTTTGCCGGTAATTCGAGCTTTGCAGGGATCCGGGATCCCGATTAGCATTGACACTCGCAAGCCGGAGGTGGCGGCGGCGGCTTTGGCTGCCGGGGCCCATTTGGTGAACGATGTAACCGGGCTGCGGGATCCGCAGATGGTGCAGGTGTGTGCCGAGGCGGGGGTGCCGGCAGTGATCATGCACATGCGGGGAGAGCCGCGCACCATGCAGCAACAGACGGACTACGCTGACCTGGAGGGGGAGGTTTTCGGTTTCCTTAGGGAGCAGGCAGAGCGGGCTTTGGCGGCGGGCGTGCCCAGCGTTGTTTTGGATCCGGGCTTGGGCTTTGCCAAAACTGCCGAGCAGAATGTAGCCCTGCTCAAAGCCCTACCGCGGCTGGTGGCCTACGGCTACCCAGTTTTGGTGGGGGCCTCCCGCAAAAGTTTTGTGGGTAAGCTTTCCGGCATTGCCGTACCCAGCGAGCGAGACAGCGCCAGCGTGGCCGTCCATCTGTTTGCAGCCAGCCGGGGGGCTGCCCTGGTACGGGTTCATAACGTGCCAGCTCATGTTTCTGCCCTCGCCACTTGGGAAGCTCTGCACGATGACGCAGGGTAGGCTGGTGCTCCAGGGCCTTGTCTTTCATGCCTATCACGGCCACTGCCCGGAGGAAGCGGTTTTGGGTGGGCGCTTTGTAGTGGATGTGGAGATGCAGCTTGCGCTGGCCTCAGTGAAAGATGACCTTGATCGCACAGTGAACTACGCGGCGGTGTACGAGGTGGTACGAGAAGAGGTAACCCAGCGGCGCTACCGCTTGATCGAGACCTTGGCAGACCAGATTGCAGAGCGGCTGTGGCAGAGCTATCCCCAACTGGAGGCCCTAATTGTGCGGGTTCACAAGCCGCAAGCTCCCCTGCCGGGGCTGTTCAAGGATGTTTACGTCGAGATCGACCGCCGACGAGCCGTAAGCAGGGCAGAAGCCTTATGAATCCCGACCTGGCCTATGTTGCCTTGGGAAGCAACCTGGGGGATCCGCTGCAGCAGTTGCGCCTGGCTGTGCAGAAGTTGCCCCGGTTGGGAGAGGTGGTGGCCCGTTCCAGTCTCTACCGCAGCCCAGCCCAAGGGGGGCCACCCGGACAACCCGACTACCTTAACGCGGTGGTGGCGTTGGATCCCTTTCCTCGTTACCAGTCTCCCCTGGAGTTGCTCAGGGCGCTGCTGATCATCGAGCAGGAAGCAGGACGGGTACGGCGCATCCGCTGGGAGGCCAGAACCCTGGATTTGGATCTGCTGGCCGTGGGCAACCGCATCCTGAACAGCCCTGAGCTGACGTTACCCCACCCCCGCATGATGGAACGTGCTTTTGTCTTAGCTCCCTTGGGGGAGATTGCTCCCGATTGGCGTCACCCTGAGACAGGTGTGGGGGTCAAAGAGGCGCTCATCAGTTTGGATCAGTCCTGGCTGGAGCGTACAACCCTCGGCTGGGAGTAGAGAGAGGTTTGGTAAGCTGGTTAGGGCTTCTGGCAAAAGGGATCCCATGGACAGCCTTCAACTCTGGCAGCGCTACTGCAACTGGCTTTACTACCATCCCAGCCTGGAGATTTTCGTCGATATCAGCCGCATCCGTTTCACTCCCCCTCAGGTGGAAGCGCTGCGGCCTCGCTTTGCCCAGGCTTTTGCCGATATGCAGGCTTTGGAAGCCGGGGCCATTGCCAACCCCGACGAAGGCCGCCAGGTGGGCCACTATTGGCTGCGGGCGCCCGAGCTGGCTCCCACCCCCGAGATCCGGCAGGCCATTCAGGATTCCATTGAGCGGGTGGAAACCTTTGCCGAAAAGATCCATCACGGAACCATCCCGGCTAGCGGGGGGGGGCGGTTCACCGAGCTGCTCTGCATTGGCATTGGCGGCTCAGCTCTGGGGCCGCAATTTGTGGCTGAGGCCCTGGCTCCGCTGTACCCTCCTCTAAATATCCACTTCATCGACAATACGGATCCCGACGGGTTTGACCGGGTGCTGGGGCGGCTGGCAGACAAGCTGGGGCAAACCCTGGTGATCACCACCTCCAAATCTGGGGGCACCCCAGAGCCGCGCAATGGCTTGGTGGAGGTGAAGCTGGCCTACCAAAAGGTCGGGATCCCTTTTTCTGCCCATGCGGTGGCCATCACCGGCCCTGGCAGCCAATTGGAGCAGCAGGCGCGGCAGGAGGGGTGGTTGGAGGTCTTCCCCATCTTCGACTGGGTGGGGGGGCGCACCTCCGAAACGTCCCCAGTGGGCCTGTTGCCGGCAGCGTTGCAAGGCATTGATATCCGGGCTTTGCTGGCCGGGGCAGCCACCATGGACGAGGCCACCCGCGTACCCCACCTGGAGCGCAATCCCGCCGCTTTACTGGCCATGGCCTGGTACATCGTCGGTCAAGGGCAAGGGCGCAAAGACATGGTGGTTTTGCCCTACAAGGATCGCCTGCTGTTGTTTAGCCGTTACTTACAGCAGTTGGTGATGGAATCCCTGGGCAAGTCCCATGATCTAAACGGCAACCGTGTGGAGCAGGGCATTGCCGTTTACGGCAACAAAGGCACCACCGACCAACATGCCTACGTCCAGCAGTTGCGGGATGGTTTGAACAACTTTTTTGTTACCTTCATCGAGGTGCTTCAGGATCGGGAGCCTGGGATCCCTTCCCCCTTCGTGGAGCCACAGGTGACCAGTGGCGACTACTTGAGCGGCCTGCTGCAGGGTACCCGCCAGGCCCTCTACGAAAATGGTCGCGACTCCATTACCGTGACGCTGCCACGGGTGGATGCCCGCTCGGTGGGGGCCTTGATTGCCCTCTACGAACGAGCTGTGGGCCTCTACGCCTCCCTAATCCAGATCAACGCTTATCATCAACCGGGGGTGGAAGCAGGCAAAAAAGCCGCCAGCGCCGTCTTGGAGCTGCAACGGCGGGTGCTAGAGACGGTACAGAAGCAGCAGGGATCCCTGACTTTGCCCCAACTGGCAGAGCAACTGGGCTGCCCGGAGCGCATAGAAACCCTGTACTGGATTGTGCGGCACCTGCACGCCAATGGTCGCGGGGTGCTCTTGACAGGGGATCCCGCCCGCCCCTTGGAGCTGAACATCCAGCCTCGGCCCGCCTGATCCTCGGGTTTCCTGGATCGGGTGCGGAGAGCAGGCTTGAGTTGGCCAATCTGTACCTCGCCTTAAGCCCCTCCCGGCCAGCCGACCCGCCTGCCTAGAATCGAGCAAGAGTCCACTCCAGGAGGAGACTATGGATCAATCTGCTGCCGTCCTGCCCCTACAAACCCCGAAAGATGTCTCCATCGAAGAGATTGAGCAGGAGCTGAACAAGATCTGGTCTTCCAAAGGAGAGGGCGTTGCCGCCCGCGCTGCCACCTTTACCCTGGTGGTGTACGAATCTCTGGACGATGCCCTGTTGCTGCCTTCCCCCACCGTCGAGGCCATCGCCACCCAAAACCCCTGTCGCGTTATTGACCTGCGAGCCAAACGGGAGGGATCCGCAGACGATGCCATCGAGGCCCAGGTGGCCGCCTATTGTCCGGTAACCCGCGAGCAGCGCAGCTCGTTGGTCTGTTGCGAATACATCACCCTGAAAGCGCCGGAATCCGCCTTTGTGCGGGCCTGTAGCACGGTTGCCTCGCTGTTGATCCCCAACTTGCCCACCTTTTTGTGGTGGCAGGGGGATCTGGATTTGAACAGCTTGCTGTTTCAAAAATTGGTGGCCCTGAGCAACCGGGTCATCGTCGATTCACGGGGCTTTGTCAATCCAGAAGAAGATCTGCAGGAAATCCACCTCTTGGTGGGTGAGGGGCGCCACTGCGGGGATCTCAACTGGCGGCGGCTGCTGCCTTGGCAGGAACTCACTGCCCAAGCCTTCGACCCTCCTGACCGGCGGGAGTCCCTCTACCTTGTGGATCGCGTAACCCTCGACTATAAAGCCGGCAATCCCTGCCAGGCGTTCCTTTTCCTGGGCTGGCTGGCCAGTCGCCTGGGATGGACTCCCACAGAGCGGGTTCAGGCTCAAGAACACAATTACCAGATCGATCGCATCCGCTTGCAAGCCCAAAGGGGCGGCGAGGTGATGGCAGAACTGGCTGCTGTGCCCTTGGCTTCGGAAATCAGCCAGCCGGGGGATCTCATCGGGCTGCGCCTCACCTCCAGCAACCAGGAAGCCGACGCCTGTACCGTGCTGTGCTCCGAAACCACAGGGTGTATGCGCATGGAAGCCATGGGGGGTGCCCAGAGGTGCGTGATTCGCCAGGTGGCTCCCCTAGAGCAGGACTCCCTCGACACCCTGCTGGCTGCCGAGTTGCAGCGGCCTGGTCCCGACTACCTCTACGAAGAAACCCTAGGGGTGGTGGATCAGATGCTGAAGCTGGGCAAAAGCTGAGATCTGCTTCTGGTTCAAGGCAACTCTACCGACGTGGGCTTGGAAGCGTGGGGCAGTCCCCACCCCAACTTCTCGCGCATAACGCGGAAAAATTCCGGTCGGCGCAGGCGCATCAAATCCGTCCAATAGGGGGCACGCACCACCCGAATGTGGTCTTCCGGCATGATATAGCAGCCGGCATTCCCATCCACCACCAAAACCAGCGGCTGAGGGGTAACGGGGCTGATCCACACCTCCTCCGAGTCAGGAAAGACCAAGGCCCGCGAGGCCATGGAATGGGGGCAGATGGGGATCAACTGCAAAACCGGCACCCCCGGTGTAATCACCGGCCCACCCGCCGAGAGGGCATAAGCTGTCGAGCCAGTGGGAGTAGCCAAAATCACTCCGTCGGCAGCCACATCCAGAGGTGAGTGATCCCCGATGGTGATCTCAAAATGGCACATGCTGGTCAAAGGCTCGCGGTGCAGCACCATCTCGTTTAAGCTCAAGACCTCCCAGCGCAATTCCTGCCCTCGGTAGGCTTGCACCAGCAACATGCTGCGGCGATCCAGGGTGTATTCTCCGGCAATGGCGGCGCTGGCTGCCTCCTCTAGATGAGAAAGGTAGGTCTCCGTCAGAAAGCCCAGGTGGCCGGTGTTCACCGCCAACAAGGGGATCCCTTTGGGAGCCAGTTGCCGCGCTGCTGCCAAGACAGTGCCATCTCCCCCCAACACCACTGCAAATTTCATGGTTTGATCAAATCCAGCCGGGGCCAGGCTATCTACCCTGGTCAAGCAGATGGGGCTGTCGGGCTTGGCATAGCCGAGGATGCCGCCCCAGTTGGGGGCCACACAGACTTCCCAGCCCTGCTCCTGAAACCAACGGGCTAGGGTTTCGCTGCTGCGTTTGGCAGCGGGTTTGGCGTCGTTGTAGAGGATCCCGGCTTTGGGCTTGGTCATGGGCAATGGAAAGGCAGAGGTGCCAAAACTCTATCAGTTCTGCAGGCCCTTCTGCTGGCCAGGTGATCCATTCCACCCTTTCTGCAACCAGACTTCCCCCCTCTAGCGGGCCAAGTACCGTTCCAAGCGCCCCTGGAAAAACGACAAGACCAATGTCAGCAGCCAGTACCACAGCGCTGCCACCACCAAAGCTTCAAAAAAATGCTGGCGCGGCAAACCCGCCTGTCGAGCCCGGCCCATCAACTCCTGCAAAGCAATGGCACTGGCCAGGGCAGTGTCTTTCTGCATGGCGATGAATTGGTTACCAATGTCCGGTAAGACAATTCGAAAAGCCTGCGGCAGAATAATGCGCCACAGGGTTTGCCAAGGCTTAAGCCCCAGGGCATAGGCAGCTTCCCGCTGCCCAACGGGAATGGCTTGGATCCCGGCCCGGAAGATCTCGCTCATGTAGGCACCATAGTTCAGGCTCAAGGCCAGCACTGCCGAAGTAAACGAGCCGAACACCAGACCCAGTTGCGGCAAAGCCTGGTAGATAAACAAAAACTGCAGAAATAGAGGTGTACCCCGCATCAGCGAGACATACAGAGCGGAGAGGCTGCTCAGAGGGGCAATCTGGGAGAGGCCCGCCAGTGCCGACAAAAAGGCCAAGGTGGTGGCACAGAGGATGGAGACCAAGGACAGTTGAAAAGTAGTGCCCACCCCTTGCGAGATAAACCACCACCACTCCCGCACAAAGTTGCCGTTGAGACGCAAGGTACGGATGGGGATCCCGGCCAACTCCAACTGCACCCCGCTGAAGACAAACACCAACAACAGCAGCCACAAAACCAACCACAGCCTCTGTGCCACGGGGAACGGGATCCCTTTTCGAACCCGGGGCGGTGGGTCAATCGGCTGCTCCAGTGGAATAGAGTCTTTGCTCACTCAGCCTTTTTCGCTACTTTTTTTTCGTCAGATCAATGCCGTAATACCGCTTTGAGAGAGCCGTCAGCGTGCCGTCGGCGTGCATGGATTCTAAGATTTCGTTGATTTTGGCTTGCAAGCTCTCGGAAGGAACAGGGCTGGAGCGATCCAAAGCCACAGCTAAGGCTTCGTAGTAGACCGGATCCCCCAGAGTTTTCAGGGGCAGCCCTTCCCGAATGGCATTTTCAGCCGTCGGCAAAGCTGTCAAGACTGCATCCAGGCGGGTGCCATCCCCCAGTGCCAAATCCTGCAGAGCCAGGCTATCGGTGTCGTAGATGCGAATGTCCACCCGCGGGGCCGGAACTTGGATGGTTTCTCCTTCCAGGGTGAGGTTGCCCTCCAGGTAGGCTTGGTAGGTGGTGGCAGTGCCCACCCCAACTCGCTTTCCTTCCAGGGCGGCGATATCGGTCAAGGTCGAGGCTTGGTGGACCACGAAGCTGGCGGGGGTGTAGTAGTAGGGAATGGTAAACAGCAGAGCTTTCTGGCGTTCGGCAGTTACGGTCATGGAGCCAACGTTGACATCCCAGCGGCCATTCCAAGATCCAGCGGTGATGACATCGAAGTTGATATCCAAAAACTCAGCCTCTACCCCCAAGCGCTTGGCAATCTCACGGGCCACATCCACATCAAATCCTTCCCAACTGCCGTCGGGATTGAGGTAGCTTTGAGGTCGGTAATTGGAGTCGGTGGAAACTCGGAGCACCCCCCGCTCTTGAACTTGAGCCAACAAATCGCTGCTTTGGGCCAGCAGGGATCCCTGGTGTGTGCCTAGAGCCCAGCATCCGGCCAGCGTCAAGCAAAGGGCTTGTAAGGATTGACGTCGAGAAACAGACATCGGCAAAACCTCAGATGAAGGTAAAGGGCAAACCCATTGGAATCCATCCAAGCTATCCAAGGCTGTCACAATTCCCGTTGCAAGGTAGTATCACCTGACACTGCTGCTTCAGGGGCCATTCTGGACAGGGGCGGGCAGGTCACAATTCTGCAAAAATGCTCTAAAAAAGGCAAATCTTCTTGAACTGTCTCAGGATTGAGCTCAAGAATCCCGATAAATGAAATCTTCTCCAGAAAGGCATCCACTGAGACTTGCGATCAAGACTGCTGCTGTGTTGCCCAGGCCCCTTTGTGGGCAGCAAACGATTGGCGTTGACAATGCTCATGAAGTCGAAGTGATGCCCAGTTGGGTTGGCTGATTGTGTAGCAGGAAACATTTGGCTCAACCCAAGGGATCCCAGCCCATATCGCATAGCCATTGGGCGGAGAGGATGTCAATATCTTGTGAAGAGAGCAGGGTTGAGGGTGGTTATGCAGGCGGTGATCTTGGCAGGTGGGAAAGGAACTCGTTTACGGCCTTTTACCTTTTTGCAGCCCAAGCCTTTGTTGCCCCTTTTGGATGTGCCCTTTTTGGAATGGCTGATCGGGCGCTGCCGCCGAGCCGGTCTGACGGATATTTTGCTTAGTGTGGGTTATCTGGGTTCACAAATAGAGGCTGCTCTGGGAGATGGCGCTGCTTTGGGGGTGAAACTCCGCTACATTCCCGAAGAGACGCCTTTGGATACGGCAGGAGCCTTGGTGCTGGCTCAGCCCTATTTCACCGGGGATCCCTTGGTGGTTTTCAATGCCGACATCCTCACGGATCTGGATTTGCAAGCGTTGATGGAATGTCATGTGCAGAGCAAGGCCATCGCCACCCTCACCCTCGCCCGCGTGGACGATATCACCGCCTATGGCCTGGTGGAAGTTGGGGAAGGGGGCCAGATCCAATCTTTTCGGGAAAAACCCACCCCTGCAGAAGCCCTCACCCTCACCACCGACACGATCAACGCCGGTACCTATGTCTTGGAGCCGGCCATTTTTAAAGACTACCCCAGTGGGGATCCCCTCAGCTTTGAGCGGCGTGTTTTCCCCGACTTGCTCAGGCAAGGGCACCGACTGCAAGCTTACCTCCACGCAGGCTACTGGCGGGATCTGGGCACACCGGCCAGCTATTACCACGGCCAACTGGACATTCTTCTGGGCCGAATGAAGGATTTTCCCCTGGAGGATGTGCAGCAACAAGCACCGGGGATATGGGTGCACAAAACGGCTGAGATCCATCCCAGCGCTCAACTGCACGCTCCTTGTTACATTGGCGCCCACACTCGGCTGGGATCCCAAGCTCAGATTCCGGCAGGCACCATCCTCGGCAGCCACAGTTGGGTGAATGGATCCCTGCAGCCGGGAGCCTACGGGCCGAGAGTCCTGGTAGTGTAGGTTAACTAAACGTGCGGAATTCCCCACCCGGGTGGGGCTGGATAGCACCACTGAGTTAGTTGCTTAGGGGATAAAGTCCTCAGAATGGGGATAGAGTGTGCACATGGTAACCAGAAGGCAGACCTTTCGACTGTATCCCAGCAAAGCACAGGAAAAGGCTTTGTTGTATGCGCGTCGTCTGCATTGCTACCTCTACAATGCTTGCCTTGCCCATCGAGAAACGGAGTCCAAGCTACACCGCCGAACGGTTACTTACTTAGAGCAGCAGAACTTATTGCCTGAGTTCAAGCAGGTGTGGGTGGAGTATGCGGCACTGCACTCCCAGTCCTTGCAGGCTACCGTAAAACGGGTTGATTTTGCTTACCAAAGGTTCTTTCAAGGTCTAAGTGGTAGGCCTAAGTTCAAGTCCATTCGCCGGTATTCGGGCTGGACTTATCCTGCCCAGTCGGGGTGGAAGGTAAACAGCACAGGCAAGCACGGCACGGTAACGCTCAATGATTTGGGCATTACCCTCAAGATGCGGGGTCAGGCTAAGGATTGGGGGACACCAACAACACTGACCATTGTGTACAAACCATCCCAGCGCCAGTGGTATGCGTCGTTTACTGTGGAAGTAGAAGTACCTGAACCGAAGTTTGGCTCCCAATCAGATTTACGCTACGAGTCGATTGTTGCCTATGACCTTGGTACCGAGACCGCCTTGACGTTGTTTGATGGGACTGAGTTTCAGGAGATTACCAATCCCCGTTTTACGCAGAAGAGTGAGGAGCAATTGCGCCGCCTTGGGAAATTGAAAAGGCGCAAGCGCGCTCCTAAAAGGGGTGTAAAGGCTTCCAGACGATGGAAGACAATCCACAAGCTGGAGTCCCGGCTGCAAGCCAAAGTTGGCCGTCAGCGTAGGGACTGGCAGCATAAGGTTACCTCAGAGATTGCCCGTCGTTATGACAAAGCGCTCCGCGCCGCCGTAGGCGAACGGGGTGACTGAGAAGTTGAACGTCAAAGGGATGACCCGCAAAGGTGGCAAGCGCAAGGCAGGACTGAACAAGTCCATTCTGTCAGTGGGGCTTGGCACGCTCAACCAAATGTTGACCGACAAAATTGAGCAGAAAGGTGGTCTAGTCCTCAGGCTTCCTACACAAGCCATCAAACCATCACAGCGCTGTCCTCAGTGTGGTGTGGTACACAAGGAGTGGGCGGACTTGAGCAACCGCTATCATGTCTGCCCTGCTTGTGGGTTTGGAATCCCAAGAGACCGTGGCACGGTGTTGGTCATGTACAACGTTGCCACCAATCGGCAACCGGGGTTAGGACTCCGTCCCGCTGACGCGACGGGAATCAGCCTCGTGAGTCTTGGATGCTTCAGCACTACTTCAAAGACCTGCGGGTCTCTGAAGCAACTGGGGCAGAGGAAGAGACAGAAATCTCACCGTCATGCAGCGAGTGGGGAAACCCCACCCGCCTACGCGGTGGGGTAGTTCATGCGCAAGTTAAGTCCACAACCATCCACGACAAAGCCATCAACAGATGGAGTTACCACAAACCGGGGAACGCTGGGATCCCTACCTTGCCTCTGTGGCTGCTCGCTTCAATCGGGAGCTGGAAATTCAACTGGGTCGGCCAGGTTGGCAACTTCCCCCAGACCTGGAGCAACTGCCTTTTTGGCAAGCCCAGCAGCGGGACCACCTGCAAGAGCGCCTCGGGATCCCTTTTTGGCAACTGCGTGCCCCCAAAAAACGGGAAGCCTGTTTGGATTTGGGCTGTGGGGTAAGCTTCCTGACCTATCCCTGGAGCGATTGGCAAGCCTACTTTTACGGCCATGAGTTGAGTGGTGAGATTGTGCGCTTTATTCGCTCGCGGGCCCCCCAGCTCAACTCCAAGCTGTTCAAATCGATGCAACAGGGATCCGCCCACCATCTGGAAACCTACGAGTCCGAGCAGTTTGATCTGGCCATTGCCACCGGATTTTTGTACTACTACCCGATTGAGTACTTCGACGCGGTTTGGGCAGAGTTGATGCGGGTGTTGCGACCGGCTGCACCTGTGATTATTGAAGTGGTCAATCCCGACTCGGTATGGGCAGAACAATGGGGCCTCATCGAGCTATTCAAAGGCACTGAACCAATTTTCACCCCCCTAACGGAGTGGGAGCGGCGCATCACAGCCTTGGGAGGCAAAATTCAGAAACAGGCCAGTGGCGAGCTGTTCACCACCTATTGGATTCAGCGCAGACCGTGATCTGCTCACAACCGGCAAAGTAGCGGAGCATTCGGAGTAGTGGGATAACTTTTAAGGCTGGGTACTAAGATTAATAAAAGATAAAGACTAAAAAAGTGTGATCCCGGACAGGGGATCCACCCCTCTCCATGCAAGCTTCCTCTCCCACCTTCCTCTTGGTTGATGGCTACAACATCATCGGAGCTTGGCCCACCCTGAACCAGTTGGCGTGCCGCTCCCTGATGGAATTGGCCCGTTTGCGCTTGGTGGAATCTTTGGCCAACTATGTGGCCTTCCGAGGCTACCGGGCGACCGTGGTGTACGATGCCTACACCCAACCCACTCCAGCCCGGCAAGAGCGCTCCCCTTCGGGTATCGAGATTCTGTATACATCCTATGGCGAGACTGCCGACAGTTGCATTGAACGGCTCTGTGCTCAGTTGCAGAGGGATGGGTGTCGGGTACGGGTGGCTACCTCCGATCGTGTCCAGCAGTTGGTGATCGGCGGCTACAACGCCGAATGGATCTCGGCAGAACAACTGTGGGATGAAGTGCAGCAGGCCCAGCAGCAGATCCGGCGCATCCAGCCGAAACGGCTATCGAGCAAGCGGGGCATTGATGCCTACTTGGATGCAGAAACCCTCTCACGCCTAAATCACTGGCGGCTGTCCGGCCAAGATCCCCTGTGCTAAATGCCATCGTAGGGAACGGTGGGAGCTCCATACCAGAGATGCTCCTCATCTGGCGAGGCCGTAGGCAACTGCTCCTGTGAAGGATCCGCCCCCTCTGCCGGAGCCAGCTCCCGCTCATCTACCAACACCAGCACCCGCACAACTCGATTTTTGGGCAATTGCTCCTGGGCCTGCATGGGCAAAATCAGTTGACCTTGGCTATCGGTACGAGCCCAAAACTCATGTGCTTTCATGTTGTCTCCCTGGAAGGGCGGGGAAGAAAAATCTTACACCAGCTTGTCCCAAGCTCTGGCACAGTCAAAAATGAACTCCGTCCCGCTGACGGGAACGAGGGGGTTTTAGACCCAGTTTTTGGGTAAAACCATTTTCAACCTGGCCAGAGCGAATCCCGTCAGAAGCGGGTCTCAAACTCGATGGAAATGACATTGTTGCCCTCAAAATCGGTGCTGGCACGGGTGAGGGTTTGCTCGTTGAAGCGGTAGCGGGCGCTGTAGCGGGTGGGCTGAAAGGGATCCGTCAAGTTCCGCTGCAGCGAGAGGGAAGTGGCCGGCCCCAGATCTCGGGCCACCTCCAAGGCCAGCCCCACTGAAGAACGGTTGGGAGCGCGGGTATCAATCTGGGGAATGGGGCTGAGGCGAATTTCATCCAGACCAAGGGTATCCCGCAAAGCTTCCTGCAGTTCGCTGAGCAGGGCAGTTCCCGCCAGCCCGGCCACCCCCGCTTCTGGATTGAGTTGCGCCAAAGCCGTTCCCCCCAACAGGGCGACGATCTCTTCTGGAGAGCGGCTGGGGCTGCTGGAAAGGGCCAGAACCCCATTACGGGGATCCGCTTCGGCAAGTTGGCTGGCCCGCCCGTTGACCGTTGCAAAAATATCAATGCTCTGCTGGGATCCCGGCAGGTTGCGGTTGGTGTCGAAGGGGGAAAGATCTTGGGGGAAGCGGTACACCTCGAAGGCTTGGGTCAGCAAGCGCAGGTTTAAGAAAGGATCGAGGGGGTTGTCCAAGTCGAAGGTGGCGGTGTTGGGGCGGGAGCGATCCAGGCGAAAGTTGGCGATGGGCAGGCTGACCCGGCCTCGCTCCAGAGTGATGGTACCTGCCGGGCGCGGATCTTGGGGGGTGCCGAAAAGGCGCAAGGTGCCGGAAGCATTGAACTCAAACAGGTTAGGCCGCTGCACCCGGATTCGGGATCCCAAGGCTAGCTCCAACCCATTCAACCGCGGCTGCCAAAGGGGTTCCGTCTGCAAAGGTGCAGAGTCCTCAGCCGCTGGAGTTGTGGGGGGTGGCTCAGGGCGAGGGCTCACATCCACGATCCCCTCGGAAACCTCTAAGCGACCTGCAATCAACGGTCGCAGGAGCAGTCCCTCCACCACCACTTCTCCTTCCAGGCGGCCCGTGTAGAGGTTGGGCAAGTTTAGGCGGATCCCTTGGAGCTGCAGGCTCAGCGGCTGCAAAGCTTCTCCTTCTTGCAAAGCTCCGCGAGAGTTGATGGGCAAAATACCTTCCGCCACCAGGGATCCCCCCCCCAACTGTCCGCGCAGCTCCTGGACTTGCAGTTGATTGAGGTTAAAAGCAATCTGGCCTGTCAGGTCGGTGATGGGTTCCGGCAGGGCTGCCAGCTTGAGGATCCCGGAGTTGACGCTCAAGTTCCCCTGCAGGCTGGGCTCTCGTAAGGTGCCGCGGACGGTCAGCTCCAGTTGGCTTTGGCCGCCTTCCCAGCGCACTTGGTCGGTGAAGAGGTTAATCAAGCGCAGGCCACCCTTCTCAGCTTGTAAGCTCAGGTCAATCTGATCCTCTTTGGCTTGAACTAAGGACTCCGTCCCGCTGTCGCGTAAGTGCTCCGCACCGCTGTCGCGTAAGTGCTCCGCACCGCTGTCGCGTAAGTGCTCCGCACCGCTGT
>DVDX01000046.1 GCA_015295985.1 Synechococcus sp. M44_DOE_062
GTGGTGGCTCCGGCTCCGGAGGACGAGGTGGAAGATCTGGCCCCCTCAAGTGGAGATCAATCGGATGGGGTAGAACAACATAGGGATAATAGTCGTCCCGAACATACTTCAGGATCGGGTGTAAATGCCTGCTCTGGACTTCCATAGCCGGCGATATGGAGCTTGAGCTTTCAGGTGAGCTTTCTAGAAGTTTCGTATTGCACTTCGTTGCACTTTACTGAGAGACTTAGGTCTAAAGTCATCTTCTTGGCCATGACAGCTTTCAAGGCTGCCCTGGGGCTTTGCCAGAGGTCAGAGTAATTAACCGCTTCGCTCGCGCTAGCGGGCTATGGTCTCCAAACCCAGGTGTCGGCAGCGCCATTGAAGCGCAGTTCCAAAGTCTGCACTCTAAGCTGATCGATACTCGTCTTGTTTGTCAAGACTTGTTTGTAAAGACTTCAGAAAAGGAATCTTCAAAAAAAGAGACCTTCGAACCTCCTTATGGACGGAGTGATTAGCTCCATCCTCTCTGAAGTGGTTCCCTACTGCTAGGATGCACGCTGCTGGGGTAGGAAGAGACCGAATGAGCGAACAGACTGCACCCCATTGGCCCGTCCACATTGTCGGTGCTGGCCCCGGGGATCCCGAGCTGATTACCCTGCGGGGGCAAAGGCTGCTGGCGGAAGCCGATGTGGTGTTTTATGCGGGATCTCTGGTGCCGAAGGGACTGCTCCAGCACTGCCGCCCTGGGGTTGAGGCCATCGACACGCGCTCCTTCACACTGGAAACGCTGGTGGCACAAATAATCCAACGGGTGGAAGAGGGGCGGCGGGTGGTGCGGCTGCAGGATGGGGATCCGTCCCTTTACGGCGCTTTGCATGAGTTGCTGATCCGGCTGGCGGAGGCCGGGATCCCTTTTGAAATCGTGCCGGGGGTCAGCGCCTTTCAATTGGCAGCCGCCCGTTTGCAGGTGGAACTGACCATACCCGAGTTGGTGCAGACGATTATCCTCACCCGCGCCAGCGGTCGCACCCAGGTACCAGAAGCGGAAGCCCTGGCCAGTCTGGCAGCCCACCGCGCTTCTTTGTGTCTGTATCTGAGCGCCCGCCACGTGGAACAAGCCCAGGCAGATCTGATGACTCACTACCCCGCCGATACCCCGGTTGCCGTTTGTTATCGCTTGGGCTGGCCGGACGAACGAATCTGGCTGGGATCCCTGGCCGAGATGGCCGCCCTCACCCGGCAAGCTGGCCTAGAACGCACGGTGCTTTATCTCATCAGCCCTGCCTTGGAAGGCTTGTCAAGATCCAGATCTGCCCGCTCGCGGCTGTACAGCCCTGACCACACCCACCTTTTCCGTCGCAAAATGGGCCAGCAGCCCCGTTTGTAACAGGCTCTTTCAGTATGTTGACCGACTTCGGCAGATTGAGCACAATAAAGCATCGAGAAAGCATTGAGGTAGGGTCAAATGCTCTAACCCATAGCTTTGAAGTGTTCCCCTTGCCAAGAGAAGTGGGTCTCCATTAGGTTGCAATTGCTGCAAAGTTACTTCAAGATTACTTTTTTTACTTACTAAGACCCTGACCTTATGGCTGACTCATCTGCTGCTCGCAGCGTGGAAACCCTGATCAAGACTCTGCAGAAAGCCCTGGCTCCCCTGCCGACCCGTTCGGCGCTGAAGCAAGATGTCCTTTCCCTCATGGTGGATCTCCCAAAGGAGGGGATGTTTAGCCGCTCGATGGTGTTGCATCGGGTTGCCGGCCAATTGGGGGGCTTGCCTGTGCAGGGAGTCAGCCAACTGGTGGTATACGGTCGGCTCCAGGGGGAAGTGCAGCCGCAGTGGAAAAAAGTCTTCTACTTGTCCTCTGGGGGAAGCAGTGCTGATGCCACGCAGATTGTATTGCCGGACGCCAAGATTTCCGAAATCAAGGTGCTGGAGGCCCAAAAACCTGTCGTGGATCCCGACAGCAACCCCGATTTTCGCAAAGTCAAAACCCTAGAGGCGCCGGTTCCCAAAGTAGAACCGGCTTCAAGCCAGCCCTCAGTTGCTCATGCCCCTTCCCAAACCGGGATCCCGACCCCTCTGCCTACAACTGCTCGCTCCGGTTTTCCTATCACTGTTCCGGTCAACGTTCGGACACTTGGCCGATGGTTGCACAAACCTGCCCTACGGCCCTTGCTGGGGGGAGCCCTGGGTTTGTCTCTCCTGGTGGGGGCTGGGTTGGTGGTACATTCCTTCCGGCAGCCCGATGTCTCTGCCCGAACCAGATCGCTGGGGTTGGGGATCCCGCTATTGACCTTGGCCGCAGGGGGGGGCTGGCTAAGATGGAAAGGCCGGCGTGCCGATGCCACCTTTGAGCGAGAGGGATCCCAGGATCCCTTTGCAGAAGGGCTGTCCTTTTTACAAGCTAATCAAATACCTGAGGCAGTGGAGCGGTTTCAGGAGGCCGTGCGGCAACAGCCGGATCACGTGGAGGCCCACATTGAGCTGGCCCATCTGTTGGCAAAAACCAGCCGACTGCAGGAGGCATTGAGCCACTACCAACAGGCCAAACGCCTGAACCCGAACCTGAGCGGCATCAACACCCACCTGGTGGAAACCCTGAAGGCTCTAGGGCGGCAGTGGTTGGCCCAGCATCAGCCGGATGAAGTCTTGATCCATTTACCCGAAGCGCTGTCCCTCACCCAGGGATCCGCTCAAGCCGAGATCTTCAGCCTGCTCGGCCAAGCCTGGGCAGAGAAGGGCAACTGGACAGAAGCGTTGGCTCAACAACAAAAGGCCTTGGGGCTGGATCCCCACTTCAGCGAGGCCCATCTCTGCGTTGCTCAAATTCGCCTCAAGCTGGGGCAATGGGAAGAGGCCATCGACTCCTGTTGGGCTGCTTTGGAGTTGAATGATCGCCTGGGCCTGGCCCACGCCGTGATGGGACAAGCGCTGATGCGCAAAGGTCAGTTAAAAGCGGCAATAGCAGCCTTCCGAACTGCCCTCAGCCTGGATCTCAGTCCTGAGTCGGCAGCCGCTGTGCGGGTGGATCTGGGTTTGGCGATGGTACATGCAGGACACTTAGCTCAAGCCAGCCAGGAGTTCAGCCAGGTGATCTTCAATGGCCAGTTCAAAAGACAGCAGGCTCGCGCCTACTACGGTTTGGGCCTGGTGTTGGCAAACCAAGAGCAATACACCGAAGCTGTGAAGAACTACCGTCGGGCTTTGGAGCTGGCCCCCGATCTGCACGAAGCGATGGCCGCCATTGGCCTGGCCTACCTGGGGCCCAAACAACGGGATGCCTCTGGGCGCAAGTTCATCCAGCCTCAACAGTTGCAGCAGGCTATGCAGCAGTTTGAACAGGCTTTGAAAGGAGACCCAGATTTGCCCGAAGCTCACTTTGGCATGGGAGAGGCATTGCGCATCAAGGGGGATCTGGCCTCGGCAGAGGCTAGCTATCGACGGGCCATTCGCAGCAATGGCAGCTATGGAGCAGCTCACTATCGCCTGGGATCCGTCTTTGCCCGCAGAGGCAAGCTGGATCAGGCTATTGAACACTTTCGCTCGGCTTTGGAAATCGCTCCCAACTTCTCCGAAGCCAGAGGGAGGCTGCAACGGCTTCTCTCCAAGCAGACGGAAGAGGCGCATACCGACCTACTCCCCCTGTGGAGGTGGGATAGGATCTTGCGGTTAAGGTTCTCTCAATCCAAGCTCAACCCATGACACCAACGCCAGGTTGGGTAGTCAGCCCTGCAGCCGCCAGCCAGCTCATCGAACAAGGGGCAACGCTTCTGGATGCACGCGGTGCGGAATTGCAAGCCGATGGGATCCTCAAGGGTTCAATTCCGGTGAACTGGACAGAGTTTGCTCAACCAGAGGCTGCAAACAGCGGCAAGCTGTTGGCAGATGATGCCCTTCTCACCGAAAAGCTGCAGGACATTGGCGTGTTTCGGGAGTGTCCGGTGGTGGTGGCCGATCCGCTGCGGGGCTGGGGAGAAGATGGACGAATGGTTTGGATGTTGCGCAGCTTGGGTCACCCCCAGGCGGTCATGGTGGACGGGGGCTATCCGGCCCTGGTAAAGGAGGGAGTGCTGACCACAACCCGACGAAGTGCCGACAAACTGCAACGGGGCGACTTCGTAGTGCAGCGAACCGACCGGTGGGACATTGACCGGGACACCCTGCGGGCCAGCCTTGGCTCCGACTGTGTGGCAATCATCGACTGTCGCGAAGCCCAAGAATACGAGGGAGCCACCCCCTATGGTGAGGTGCGCGGTGGGCACATCCCCGGTGCTGTGCATCTCCACTACAAAGAGCTGATGGATGCGGCGGGATCCCTGTTGCCGCCTGATCAAATTCACGCCCGCCTGCAAAAAGCCGGGATCTCTCCAGAAGCCGAGATCGTTGCCTACTGCACAGCCGGGGTTCGCGCCGCTTGGGTCACGGTGGTTTTGACCCACTTGGGCCGGAAAGCCAAAAGTTATTCCGGCTTCATCCTGGAATGGACAGCCGGGGATCCCCAAAAGTTCCCGCTCCGGCCATGAGGGGATCCCTGCCCACCGTGATCTTGGCCGGATGTGGCTATGGGGCCATCGATGCCTTGCGGGCACTCCAAGGGCAGGCACGGGTGATCGCCATCAACCCCTGTCCCTACATCGTCAATTCGGGCATGTCCACGCGGCTGCTGAGTGGTCGGTTTTCGCCGGAGCTGGTGCGGATCCCTTTGCTGGAGCATATTCAAGCCAACGACGCCCAGTTTTTGCCGGGGCGGGTCACCCACATCCAACCCGAAGCCCAAACCCTGACCCTGGAGAGCGAAGCCGGGATCCAAACCCTTGCCTACGACTATCTGTTGGTGAATGTGGGCCGGGAGCTGCGCCCCATTGATGGGATCCAACATGCCTTCACCATTCGACCGGCAGAACAATTGGTGGCCGCCCGAACTTGGATCCGGC
Organism: Synechococcus sp. M44_DOE_062; assembly: GCA_015295985.1. GTDB lineage: Bacteria > Cyanobacteriota > Cyanobacteriia > Thermostichales > Thermostichaceae > Thermostichus. The sequence goes on from DVDX01000046.1 coordinate 4,918, forward strand.
AGTGCTGGCAACGGGCTGCCCAGGGGGATCCGACGCCGGGTCTGCTGACCTTTGTGGTGGCAGGGGGAGGCTGCACTGGCACAGAGCTGATGGGAGAACTCTACGATCTTTGTCGGGAGATGAGCGCAGAAACGGGGATCCCCTTGGCTCAAGCCCGGCTGATCCTGATCCATCGCCAGGCCCATCTGGTGGAGGGGTTCTCAGAACGCTTCCGCCGTGCCGTGGAAAGGGAAATCCGCCGCTCGGGGGTGGAAATCTGGGCCGGACGCCAGGTGAAAGCCTTTGGGCCGGAGCACGTGTGGCTCTCGGATGGCACCGAGTTGATGGCTCAGACTCGCCTGTGGGCAGGTGGCTTCCAGGCGCCGGCCTGGTTGAGCACCTGCGGCTTGCCGACAGGGCCAACGGGATCCCTGCTTGTGGATCAATACCTGCGGGTGCAAGGCTCAGAGCGCATCTTGGCGGTGGGGGACTGCGCCGACTTTGTTTGGGGATCCCGCCTCTTGCCCAAGATCGGCGTGTACGCAGTGCGCCAGGGGCCGATTGCAGCCCAAAACCTGCTGCGGCTCATCCGCGGCCAACCTCTGATCCCCTACCGACCCCAGGCCACGGTTTTTGTCTGTGTAACGGTGGGGAACCGCGTTGCCGTTGCTGAGAAAGGCGGGCTGGTCTGGCGCGGCTATGCGGCCACAGTGCTAAAGAACTTTTTTGATTGGCTGTACATGCGCAAACTCAAGCCCGTGCGCTGGCAGGAGTTTTTCTACTGACCCAAGCCGCTCTGAAAGACCTACGCAACACTGCTCGCTTTAGCGGGACGGAGTCCCAACAAAGCTGAACTTTGCCCAGCATCGCTGCTTTCTTCCTGCTTCAGCGACCCATGACTAGCAGCAGAGTCTATCCCTACCACCCCGCCAGAGGAGTCTCCGCAGGCGTCAGTTTACCGCAAGTGAGCGCTCCGCGCCGCTCACGCGAGGCAGGTACTTGCTCCACGGATACACAAGTTAAGGATGGAGCAAACCTTAACTTACGCAAAGTGCGTGCGTTAAACAACTGCCTTGTGAGCTCCAATTTAGCCTGGGCTGTGCTGGTTGTAAAGTACTGCACAGCAAAGTTCAGTCAGTTCGAGACCTAGTACGTGCCCTGCCAAGAACGGGGTTAAGATCAAGACCAGATGGGTCAAGTCGGGCTCCTTTCCCCAGATCCCGAACATCCAAGTTGTGGCTATTCCCAGCAGCAATGGGATACGAGCAGTACCCTGTAGTCATTCCAAGTAGCAGTGAAACGGTGCTCTAACTCCCCTCTCCCCTTTGAGGCAAGAAGTGGTGAGGGTTGGCGCAGAGCACCAGAGAGCATGTCTCAGACTGAACTGTTGGAGTGACTACGCTAACCTTCAGCCCGCCCAAAACTCTTGATTCGTTTTACCGATCTTTGCCTACCGGCCAGAGCAGCGACCAATCAGGAGCAACAATGCCTCTCGATAACCTGCGCGGACTCTATCAGCAAGTCATTCTGGAGCGATACAAAAAGCCCCACAACTTCGGCAGAGTGGATCCCGTCCACCGCCACCAGCGCGGCCACAACCCTTCCTGCGGCGACACCATCGACCTCACCTTGCAACTGGATCCCAGCCAGGAGCGGATTGTCGATATCAAATTCGAGGGGGCAGGCTGTGCCATTGCCCTGGCCTCTGCCGATCTCATGGCGGATGCGGTGCGGGGGCGCACCATCCCCGAAGCTTTGCAGTTGGTGGAGCGTTTCCAAGCCATGATGCGCGGTGGCGAAGAGTTCCCGCGGGAGCAACGGGCTTTGAACGCCATGAAAGGGGTAGCCCAATTCCCGGTACGCATCAAATGCGCCAACCTGGCCTGGCATGCACTCAAATACGCGCTGGAATCGCCCGAACCCCAGGCTGATGGGTCAGCTTTTGTGAGCAACGAAAACACCGACTAACTTTCCCCAGTTTTACCCTTCTCCCTCGCTACCCTGGGCAAAAGCCTGTCAAGGCTTACGCAGATTGTTGGTTTCGCAGCTCTGCCCAGGAGCAAACGATGTCGCAGCAGGTGTTGATCGTTGAGGATGATCCCAGTCTTGCTTATGTTCTTAGCCTGTTGCTGGAGCGAGAGAATACAGAGCTTGTGGTGGTTGCTTCGGTTCCCGGTGCCATCGGTCACTGCCAAGCCTCACGACCGGATCTCATCATTCTGGATTTGGAACTGGTTGGCGACGAGGGGTTTGCCCTGCTGGATTGGCTGAACAAGAATCCTCCCGCCAAGCCCATTCCCGTCTTGATCTACACGGCCCGCGATGTGGAGCACCCAGAGCGTATCCGCTGGCAATCTCAAGTTACCGAAATCTACGTCAAAGGGCGCATTAGTCCGACAGAACTCCAAGAACGGGTACACCAACTCTTGGCTGAAACAACATGACCCATTGTCTGCTGATCATCGACGACGAACCCGATATTTGGGAAATGATCCAACTGATCCTGGAAAACTTGGCCGGCTGGCAGATCTTAACGGCGGGATCCGGCCCAGAAGGGATCCAAATCGCTATCCGAGAGCAACCCGAGGCCATCCTGCTGGATGTGACGATGCCGGGGATGGATGGCCCCACCACCTTGGCCCACTCACGAGCTTTGCCGGAAACCCAAAGGATCCCCGTGCTCCTTCTAACCGCCAAAGTCCGGGATCCCCAGGATGCCTCTCTTGCTCAACTTGGAGCCAATGGCCTCATCAGCAAACCCTTCAACGCGGCCACCCTGGCTGCGGAAATCTCCGCTCTGCTGGGCTGGGATCCCTGACGCAACCCTGAGCCTGCCCCAAAGACCCCTGGGACCCGCGGATATCCGCCAAATCGCGTAGAAAAAGCGTAGAAATGGCTTACGTAAATCCTCGGTGTTTCTCTGTATTTCCCTGATCTCCAAGCTATGATGGGGGCATGAACGTTAGAAATACGGAGGAAACACGGATGCAAGCCGGTGTGGATACAACGCTGGACTACCGTACTTACCGCATAGCGGCCCTATTGAGCGAGAGCTTCTCTTTGGGAGCACTGCTGGGAGTTTCCCTCAAATGGCAGAACGATGCCTCTTCTGAGAACGAGCCTCAGGCCGGAGTTTCCTCCCTCTTCCTACAGCGCATCGAGCAGTGCTACCTCATCCCTCGGCGAAAGTAATCTCTCCTCTGTCAAAGACCATCTCTCAAACAGAACTAGCCATGAATATAGATCTTGACTCTCTTGTTGCTCCAGTCCCCAGCATCCAAGAAATCGTGGAGCATGTGTTCCGCAGCGGCTTTCTCAGCCTAAGTCAAGAGAATCTCATCAATGAGCTGCTCTTTCGGCGGCATTACTCCGAGGCGGACTTGGAAATGTTGGATTGCCTGAGCTTGGCCTTGCTGAACCATCAAATCGAAGCAGAGAAACGTTCTGCGGCAAAAGTTGCCTGACCGCCAAAACGCATCAAGTTCCTCCGAAGCAAAAGGGGATCCCGCACGGATCCCCTTACCTCTTCAATCCATCTATTCTGGTGATCTAACCGATCTCTAAGGAAAGCCTTGGCAACGCCCCAGAGTTCTGGGCCGTGGAATGGGGAACTAGACTGCAACGGTCTTCTTCACCTGAGCTGCCAAAGCTCCCGAAGCGTACTTGGCTGCCATTTCATCCAAGGTAACCACCGGAACTTTGGTGCCATGGCCAGCACAGCCGAAGGCGATATAGCGCTCAGCGCACACTTTCTGCATTTCCTTGATGGAAGGCTTGAGGAAATGGCGGGGATCAAACTCTTTCGGATTTTCGGCCAGGGCGCGACGCACAGCAGCCGTGATAGCCAGGCGGTTGTCGGTGTCGATGTTAACTTTGCGCACCCCATTTTGGATGCCCCGCTGAATTTCTTCCAGCGGCACACCATAGGTTTCGGGAATGGAGCCGCCGTATTCGTTGATGATGTCGATTAGCTCCTTGGGCACGGAGGAGGAACCGTGCATCACCAGGTGGGTGTTGGGCAGGCGGCGGTGGATCTCAGCAATGCGCTCCATGTCCAGAATGTCGCCGGTGGGCTTACGGGAGAACTTGTAGGCGCCGTGGCTAGTACCAATGGCTACGGCCAGCGCATCCACCTGAGTTCGCTCCACAAAGTCCACCGCTTGGTCAGGGTCGGTGAGGAGTTGGTCATGGCTGAGCGCCTCTTCCGCACCGTGGCCGTCTTCCGCTTCCCCACGGCCCGTCTCCAGGGATCCCAGGCAGCCCAGTTCCCCTTCCACACTCACCCCGATTGCGTGGGCCACTTTCACCACCTCGGAGGTCACGGCCACGTTGTACTCGTAGCTGGCCGGGGTTTTGGCATCTTCCTTGAGGGATCCATCCATCATGACGCTGGTGAAGCCGTTGCGGATGGCGGAATAGCAGGTAGCCGGGCTGTTGCCGTGGTCTTGGTGCATGGCGACGGGGATGTGGGGGTAGGTCTCCACCGCTGCCAGGATCAAGTGGCGCAGAAAGTTCTCACCCGCATACTTACGTGCCCCTCGAGAGGCTTGCAGGATAACGGGGCTGTTGGTTTCATGGGCTGCCTGCATGATTGCTTGGATCTGCTCCATGTTGTTGACGTTGAAGGCAGGAATGCCGTAGCCATGTTCGGCGGCATGATCCAGCAGCGTCCGCATTGCAACGAGAGCCATCGGTTACCTCCTAAGGTGCTGACCTAGTGCGTATGAGATTTGCTTACCGTTGATCTTAAGGTATCTTTTACGTTTTGCGGGATAGGCCGTGGGGATCTGCGTATCTTGCCGAGGGATCTTTGCAACCATTGGCCGTGATGCTCGCGCTCGGACGCAACAGGCGCGCCGACATCTTCAGATACAGTGGGGAAGGGCAAGACTGTTGGGCGCTTGCAGCGAGGATAGCTCTGCTTATGCCCGCCCAATGGATCTCTTAATTCTTTCAGTTTTGTGTTGTTCGCCCGGAGGAATGGGAAACGTGCGTTGCGATCGCTGGCTGGTCTTGGGTGCAAAGCAAATAAAGGCTTTGTCCTGCTGGGGTAAAAGGCTGCGTTGGGCGCAAGGAGCCGGTTTGACGATGGCCTGTTGGGCGGCGGGCCTTCAGTTGGCAGCTTGGGGGATCCCTGGGCAGTCTCCGGATCAGGTGGCGGCCTGGGTGAGGGACAATCCTGTGCTGCGACCCCGTCCGGGCGAAACCCTGAACATCAACCGAGTGGAGCCGGATGGATCCCGCTTTACGTTCTTGGCTTCGGTAGCTCCGCCGGGACGGATCATCAACCCGCTGGATCGGGAGACGATTCGCTCGGAGCGGATGACGTTCTTTCGCCCCCAAGGACTGACGGCAGAAGACCTCTTTCAAGCCATTCGCGATGTCTATGGGCCGGAGATTGCCGCCGATCTGGACCAAGCGGTGGAGGTGATTCGCTACCCGTCCCCAGAGGCTCTGGCAAGCAGTCCGGGCTATACCTTGGCCCTTGCCATCCAAGGGGTGGTGCTGCGGGGAAACCAATTCGTGTATTGGCTGGAGCTGACGCAAAACCCCGATGGCCGCGTGCAGCAGGGGCAAGTGTGGGTGTTCCAAGAGGAATGGCTCCCCAAGGTGGAGGGGGAGTTGGCGGAACGCTTCCCCTTGCAGGTGATGACCCGTTGAGGGGCCCCCAATCTTTTCCCCAAGAAGATGAGGTCTTCAGGGACGGAGGGAGTTGTTGACATCCAAAGCCGGCAATTCCACCCGTTCCACCTGGGGCCGAAAGCCCAGCCAAGGAGTGGCCAACTGGGCAAACCGCTCTGGATCCCCGCTCACACAGAAACGGTGGGGCTCTCCCCAGGCAGCGGTCGAGGGGCGACGCAAGTCCCACAAACTCAATTCGCGGGCCAGGGATCCCACCAGCGCCATCCCTGGGTCCACTCGCTTGACCGAGGGGGGCAGCAAAGGCTTCAGAATTGGATCCAGCAAGGGGTAGTGGGTACAGCCATAGACAAGGGTATCGATCCCTTTTTGCAACAGGGGCTGCAGATGGCGTTCAGCCGCTTGTCGCAGAGCGGGGCTATCCAGCCATCCGGCTTCAATGAGAGGAACAAACTCAGGGCAGGCCTGCTCCCAACAATAAACGGGGTGCGGAAAGCGTCTGGGATCCAGGGCACTGTACTCCTGAATGGCCTTCGAGTATGCGCGACTCTTGACCGTGGCCACCGTGGCAAGCACCCCAATGCGGGATCCCTGGGCCAGTGCTGCCTGGGCGCCGGGCAGGATTAACCCCAGAACGGGCAGGGCAAACTCCTGCCGCACCTGTTCTAGGGCCAAGGCCGAGCTGGTATTGCAGGCCATCACCACCAGCTTCACCGGCTGCGCCTGCATCCACGTCAGAATTTGCCGCACAAAGGCCAGGATCTCCTCTGGCGAGCGCTCCCCATAAGGCACCCGCGCCGTGTCGCCGAAGTAGATGAGCCGTTCGTGGGGGAGCCGGCGGCGCAGAGCTCGCCAAACCGTCAGCCCACCCAAGCCGCTGTCAAACACCCCAATTGGCCAACTGGGATCCGGATCTGATCCCCACTCCCACTGCATGCTCCGTTCTCCTCAACACATTCGGATAGCTGGGTAGCCCCGCACTTCAGTACGGGGAGGAAAAGCCCGCAAGCGACTTGAGTCGCTCTAGGCTAGACTATACCTAGTCGCCATCCTTGGTGAAAAACCCAATCGGCGACTTACAAGCAAGTAAGCAGAACTTTGGGGCAAAACCCCAAGGAACTGTGTAGGGGCGTCTTGACAACGCCTTTACGGGTCTCTTTGTGGACTGTGTAAGAATCCCACGACTCAAGTCGTAGGAGTGTCAACTTGGCCTAAGCTGCTGTATCCTACCCTGCTTTCGAGAATCTCGGCGACAGCTTCCCTGGCTTCTCTCTGAGATCAACCAGATCAACAGTTGACTCAATCATTGGATCAAAAGAGATCCTGAGAGATCCGGATAGACATGAACAAGCTCAACCGAACGGCTAGCGGCTGCGCAAGAAGGTCTCGATGCCGTCGGCAATAGCCCGCGCCAAGAGGGCCTGATATTCGGCAGTGGCCAATTTTCGCCCTTCGGTTGGGTTGGTTACATACCCCAACTCCAGCAGCACGGAGGGCATGCCCACAGGTGTTTCCCGCACCATGAAGAAGCGGGCCCGTCTCACCCCCCGGTCAGCAGCGCCGGTGGCCCTGACCAAGCTGCGGTGCAAGATGGCGGCCAGCTCGGCACTATCGGGTCGCAGGTAGTAGGTCTCGATGCCGTGCACGCCGGAGCGATCCAGGGCGTTGGCATGAATGCTCACCAACAGGGCAGCGTTGGCCTGAACGGCCATATCCACCCGCGGCTGCAGCAGCACTTCCCGGTCATCGGTGCGGGTCATCACCACTCCATACCCCCGCTCCTGCAACAGTCGTCGTACCTGGTGGGAAACGGAGAGCACGATGTCCTTTTCTTGGATCCCATCTACCCCGATGGCACCGGGATCCCGTCCCCCGTGGCCGGGGTCGATGGCGATAACCGGCTGGCTCTGGGGAGGACGCGGAGCTTGGGCAGGCGCCTGCTCAGGGAGAGGAGCATTTAGAGGTTGCAGTTGCAGGGTAATGCGGCGGGATCCCTGGCCGGGGTTGGGCTCGAAGACATTAAAGGCTTCGGCAGGTTGTACGAGGATACTGACTGTGCGGGCATCTTCCTGCACAAAGCGGATCCGCTCCACCGGGCCATTGACGGGCAAGCCGGGATCCGGCATGGACTGAGGCAGGCGTGCCGGTGCCACATTGATACGGTAGCCACCACTCTCAGGATCCCAGCCAGCCCGGTAAAACATGAATCCATCGGCGCTGATGATCAATCGGTTGCCCTGGAGCTGAACCGATTGCAACGTCGCCAGCGGCCCACTGCTGTTGGCAGAGCTGACTTCAGGCAGAAGGCTGGCCTGGGCAGCACCACCGGCAGGCTGGATCCAGATCCCGCCCCGCTGTGGGTCGTAGCGGGCTTCCCAATCACCACCGGAGGAATCCACATCCAGCACTACCCGAGCAATGGTGGGCTCAAATTGCCCAATGCGCAGCCGCGAAACCCCCAGACGGTTGATGATGTAGGCTCGCTGGGTGAGGGCAGGGCTGAGTGTGGTGTTGAGAAAATCCACTACCACCCGATCCGGATCGAGGATGCGCCGCACCGTGGTGGAGGGGCTGCCCTGGGTACGGATGAAAAAGCCCTCTGCTTGCGGGGATACCTCTAAAATTTGATGGCCGGAGCGGGAGACAGGCAGGGGTGGGGGGGATCCGACAGCTTGGCTCTGGGGCAGTGGGATGGGAGCTGATGAGCCGGCAGATGAGGGGGGAAACAGTGGCGAAGGGGGAGCGGCCTGGGTGAATTGAACAGCCCAGCGGGAGGGGCCGGCGGTGAGCAGTTGCAGTTGATTGAGGCTGAGGGGCTGATCCGGCTGCAGATACAGCACAAAGCGGGTGATGGTATCCGTAAGCTGGCTAATCTGCAGAGAAGCAACACGGCCCGCAAAGGTCTGGGTTTGGGACTCCCGTCCAAAGCGGGTGTTGGGAAAGTCCAGCACCACTCTGGGGGGGTTTTGCAGAACAAACAGGAAAGGCCGCACCTCTCCCTGGGTGTTGACTTCCAGCCGCCCTTGCTGAGGGTCGTAGTGCCAGCGGTCGATGCGAGATAACCCTGGGATTGTGGTCGTCTGGGCTTGGACAGATGGAGGGGGAAACAGTCCTGCTCCCGCCAAGCTCAACAGCAGCATCGCTCCCCATATCCGCCTTGACCTCGGCTTGCCCAATTCAGGCATGACCTTCCATCCACTCCCCACACCTGCTGCCCTCAACTATACCAACCCGCTCTCGGAGCAGCCTGGGAAGGAGCGCAATTCCGCTCTTGCCTGCAGGGCTGGGGGATGATATGGAGAGGCTCGCCCCTTCTTCTCCCTGCTTGTTCTCCGATGAGGTATCTTGGGATGCCCAGACCACCGGATCTCCTAACCCTGGCGCGAGCTGGACACGTCCAGTCGATTGTGCAGGTTGTGCGGATGGAGCTACTGCGGCGTCGCTGGTGTGCCCGAGTAGACTTTGCCGACGAGACCCTGCACGTCCACCTGCTGGGATCCCTCGACCAGCCTGCGCTCTCCCCCCAAGTTGCCGCTGCCCAGCTGTTTCTGATCTTGAAGCAACTGCGGATCCCACGGCTGGAGCAAGTGGAAATTTGCGCTTTCCGCGGCTCACGTTTGCTCTGGCGGCAGAGCCTAAAGCTGGGATCCCGGCAGCGTTGGGATCGGTTTTCTTTTGGCAACTGGTCGGTGAACGCTTGGGCTTACCCGGCTGCTTTGGCAATGGCCCTGATGGTGAACAACATCGGCTTATTGCAGTTGCTGCATTTGCCCTGGCACATTTGGATTCACGAGCTCGGCCATGCCACCATCGCCTGGTGGAGCGGGTATCGGGCTTTGCCTCTGCCCATCGGCTGGACAAGCATTAGCTCGCAGAGGGATCCCTTTGTGTATTTTGGAATCCTCTTTTTGCTGATTTTGCTGTTCTGGTCGGCTCGCCAGGAGCAGATAAGATGGCTGCAGGCACTGGCCGTTCTTCTTGCCCTATCACAGTTCTGTATGACCTGGCTGATGCCCAATCGCACCCAGGATCTGTTAATTACCTTTGGTGGTGTTGGAGGGGAGTTTTATCTCAGCACCTTTTTGATGGCCAGCTTTTACTTCCCCCTGCCAGACCGCTGGCGATGGGACTTTTGGCGATTTATCGTGCTGGGGATCGCAGCTAGCAGCTTGTGGAGAAGCTTTTGGGAATGGCGCAGCATCAGACTGGGATTGGCCGAGGTTCCCTGGGGAACTTTGTTGGGCGGTCAAGGAGATGCCGGAGGGGATATGAACCGCCTAAACTACGACTTTGGCTGGAGCCCTGATCAAATTATTCAAACCTACACTTTTTTGGGGAACCTATGTATCTTGGTCGTATTGAGCCTATATGTTCTATTCCTGTTGCGAGCCAACGATGAGATTTGGCTACATCTGCGAGCAAGGCTTATCCTCTGGATAAATGGTTTGATAGGCTCCAGTTCCAGCAAACGTCCTTAAGATCTTCTCATGGCAATCGTCATTCCAACCACAGCTTTTTCCGGCAGCACCGGCTACATCCAGTACAAAAGTAGCTCTTGAGTAACAGGGATCCCGCTTATCTCCAGAACTTCCAATAGCGTCCAACTCGATTCCTGAGGGGAGCAGGATCATTTTGGTTTTAGATTGCAGCTTTCCCGGTTGGGACTTGCTCCAATCACTCCGGCGGGCTCGGAGGGGGTTTGTGACGCACATCTGGACAAGGTGATTGGGCGGGAGAAACGACACCTTCCTCAGATTGGTGATGGCCTGTCGAGCATTCGCTCTATGCTGAGGGATATGTATAGGCAAACTTTCTCTGCGACAGTACTTTCCCATGTCAACTGCCTTCTCTTGGCCCTACCGCACCCCAGGGATCCCGGACTCTGCCTTTGAACGCATCCCAGGGATCCCGATGAGCCCTCGCGAGGTGCGCGTGTTGGTGCTGAGCCAGTTGCGCCTGGGGGAGAACCACTGCCTATGGGATATCGGCGCCGGAACCGGCACCATTGCCATTGAAGCGGCTATTCTGTGCCCCAAAGCTCGCGTGATCGCCATCGAGCGAGATGCAGAGGTGGTCAGCCTGATCGAGAGCAATTGCCAGAAGTTTGGCCTCACCAACGTGCAGGTGATTCAAGGTACTGCCCCCGCTTGTCTGCAACACCTTTCTCCAGCACCGGATCGCATCTGCATTGAGGGGGGCCATCCCCTACGCGAGATCTTGGAAGCCTGCTGGAGCCATCTCAGCCCCAACGGACGGGTCGTGGCGACGACCAACTCTTTGGATGGGCTCTACGGCCTTTCCGCCGGCCTGGCCGCTGTGCGAGCTCATCATGTGGAGGTGATTCAATCGGCGGTGAACCGCCTGGAACACCGCGGTCGGACTCAAATACTGCTGGCACTGGATCCCACCTTTGTTTTAAGCGGAGAAAAAATGAGCTAAGTTTTATGTAACCTATTTACATTTTTTGGTAAATCTTTTCCCAAGGTGATGGATAAAAGCGGATTGGTCTATATCAACTGCCTTAAACCAACAAAAAAGATTGAGGCACCCAAACCTTAAGCTATACTGATGTTTCTCGATCCCAAACTCAAATCTGCTTTTATACCAGATAAGAGAGCTGGGAAACCCAATAGCTATGGAGCAATTCCAACACCCCTTTCAGGAGTCACGGGAAGTCAAACTGCGGCAACTGTTAATTCGAGAACGCTGGCCAGAAATGCTGAAAGGCTGCCGGGCTTGCATCCATTGGGATGACTTCAAGCGACCGGAATGCTGCGGTGACTGCGGTATCGGGGATCGCCGCAGGCAAGAGGTAGCCAGAGAGAGCCCACCCAGCAAATCCCCAGGAATTTAAGGTTCGCAAGCTGCCCAGACAGGGATCCCAGCTCCTTAGGAACTTTTACCCAGAAATTGGGCCTCAAGCCTAGTCTTCATGCCTGCAGCGGAAGCAAGCTTAGCAAAATGGGGAGACAACGAGCGCCTCTTTCAGGATTGCTATGTCGTTGCTCCCTAGCCTCTCCCTTTCGCTTCATTGGCCCCCTGCTTCAGCTTCTCAGAAGCAGCTCCCTGGTAACCTCAACACAAACACAGGGCCCCATGTTAATTTCTACACCAACATAGTCAGCGACAGGGTCGGCGACAAGCCTCAAACCCTGATTCTTCCGTTCACCCGGTCGATCCCGCTCTGGGCAAGGGTTACAATCGGGGAGAGTCGCTTCCCTTTGGGGAAGTGGAATTAATGGAAAAAACTAATGGAAACAAACCAAGTGATCCCCTTTCACTTCTAGCCAGCGCCCACCTGGGTAATCGGGGCTGCGGCTGCCTTGCCCTGCTTTCAAGAGCTGGATCCCGGCTTCCACCTGGTCAAAGGTGGGGTAGTGGGGCAACACCAGGGACAAAAACTGGAACATGACCTGCCGCTGCAGAGCCAAGGGGGCAGCTTGCAAGGGATCCCGTCGCAGCCCTGGCAAAGCAGGCTCATACACCTGTGGCCATAGTTGGGCTGCTTGGGCTACCACCAGCTCATGTTCTGCCTGGAGCAGTGTGGCAGCCCGATTCAAAGCTGCTTCCAGTTGTGGATTGAAGTGCTGCTTCAGGTAGGGCACCACCTCTAGGCGGAGGCGGTTGCGGCCATGGGCCAGATCTTGGTTGCTACGATCCGGCCAGACAGGCAATTGGTGCTGTTGGCAAAATTGCTCAGTTTCCCAACGGTATAGACCCAGTAGGGGTCGTACCACCTGGGCAGAGGTGGGATCCCGGTCGTCCAGGCGGCGCTGCCAATCTAGACTGCTCAGCCCGGCGGCTCCTGTTCCCCGCAACAAGTTCCACAAAAACGTCTCGGCCCGGTCGCTGGCTGTATGACCCATCACAACAGCGCTGCAATCCCAGATGCGGGCCCATTTGTCCAGTTGTTGGTAGCGCCAAGCCCTGGCCCCTGCTTCATCTCGGCGGATGGGATCCGCAGTCTCAACGGCATGGGGTAGCCCCTGCTGCTGCAGCCACCCCTGCAAGAAGCGAGCACATTCCGTTTCATCTACCGACCAGCGGTGATCACAATGCAAAACGAAAATCTGCCAGCCCCAGCGAGGTTGTAGGTCCCGCAGGACTTGGAGCAGGCAAAAAGAATCCTGCCCGCCCGAAAAAGCCACCAGCAGCCGCTGGCTGGGGTGAAGAAGTTGCCGCTGCCGGATGGCGCACTGTACCCGCAGGTGGAGAGGAGAGAGCCTGGCCACAGCTTGCTATTGTTCAGGTGCAACCCAGACCCTGCTGCCCCCAGGGGATCCCCTAGGCAAGAGCCTGCGTCAGATGAGAGGCCACCGCCTGCACAGCACCAATGCTGCGCTCGTAGGCCATCCGGGTCGGCCCCAGCAAGGTGACAGTACCCAGAGGAGTCGAGCGACGGTGGTAAGTGGAGGCGATAACTGTGCAGTGGTGCAGAGACTCCAGCGGATTCTCGCTGCCGATGTAGATGATCACCGGGATCCTGGGGGTATACTGTCCTGACTCCTGATCCATCTCCGTTGGGCTTGGCAGAGAGGGCAGGTGCGCCAACTGCGGGTCACCCCCATCGGCGAAATGGAGCCCGATCATCCCCTGCAGTTGCTTGGCTCCTTCCTCAATCAACTGCATCACCGCCTGCACCTGCCGGGCCTGAGAAAACTCCGGCTGACGCATTAACTCGGCTATCCCGGCACTGAACACCTGCCCCAGAGAGGGCTGTAGACAGCGTTGCACCACCGAGCGCAGCAGTTGCTGCAGCCAATGGCCGTAGGTACGAAATTCTTCATCCAGCTTTAGCCAGCTTAGATCCTGCAACTCGGCAAAGGTTTTGCCCCGCAACTTTAGGGTGAGAAAGTTGCTGAGCAATTGCAATTCATCTTCCAAATCCTCTCGGGAGTCGCTGGGCCAGTCGGGGGGGCTGACCAGAGCCGAATGGGTTTGATAGGAGTCGGTGACCACCAACACCATCACCCGCCCTGGTGCTACCGCCACCAACTGCACATGATGAATGGCTACCACCGGCCCCTGAGGAGGAGTGATAAGAGCAAGGCAACCGCTCAGATGGGCCAAAAGCTGAGCCACCCTCTGTAGGAGACTGTCTAAGTCGTCCCCCAACTCACGGCCAAGCTGATCCATCAACTGTTGCAGAGCGGGATGGGGATCCGGCTGAGGAGCATCGTGAGGGATCCCACCGCTGTTGGCGGAGTTCAACAAATCGTTGACATAAACCCGATAGCCAAAGTCGGAAGGAACCCGCCCGGCAGAGGTGTGGGGCTGAAACAGTAACCCCACCTGCTCAAGGGTGGCCAGGTCGTTGCGAATGGTGGCCGTGCTCACCCCAAAGTTATAGGACTGGGCCAAGGTTTTGGAACCGACAGGTTCAGCCGTCGCAATGTAGCTGCGCACCGTTGCCCAGAGAATCTTCCGCTGGCGGGGAGTCAGTTCGAGTTTCATGGCCGATCAAAAGAACCAGTCAACACTTATCAAAGGGAACTGTTAATACAGAGCCGGTAAATTGCTCCAGGATAAACCAACTCAGAGCTGAGATAGGAATCCAGACAAACTTTTACGTCCTCTAATCTATTTTACGTCCTCTAATCTATATGCACCTATTGTTACTCTTTTAGAACGAGTTGCCCAGGAAGGGAGTTGCAACACCCGCTGCCAAAAAAGGTTGAGGCTGTTGGTTGTGCAGCAGAGAGGGAAACCCCCTGCCCCCTTTTTTGCCCAGAAGTGGTAAAAGATGAACTAGGTCTAACTACCTTGTTGCGGAGAACAGTCCGCTGCGCTGAGACTGGGGACTTCTGCGCAGGAGTTAAGTCAACTCTAGGCCAACTGGGCCTGCTGCTGTCCCCCTTGTATCCCTCTGTATCTTTGAGGTTGCCCCATGTACTTATCTCCTCAGGAGAAAGACAAGTTGTTGATCTACCTGGCTGCCCAGTTGGCTCGGGATCGGCGACAGCGGGGCCTCAAACTCAATTACCCTGAGGCAGTGGCCTACTTGAGCGCAGCGGTCTTGGAAGGGGCGCGAGAAGGGAAAACCGTTGCCCAATTGATGAGCGAGGGGCTGACATGGCTGACCCGCGAGGACGTAATGCCCGGGATCCCGGAGATGATCCCCGAAATCCAAGTGGAGGCCACCTTCCCCGACGGCACCAAGCTGGTTACCTTGCACCACCCCATTCGCTAGCGTTGGGGCTGCCCGCTTTCAGGGATCCCCCGGATGCTCCAAAGATATAAAGACTTCAGGAGGTTGTTCCCATGTCCCCTGGCCGCAAATCCAAAACCACACCTGCTGCCAACACAGAGCCAGCCTTGATCCCGGGGGAACTGCTGCTGGCAGAGGATCCCATCCAGGCCAACGTCGGGCGGGCCACCGTGACGCTGGAGGTCACCAACCGAGGGGATCGGCCCATTCAGGTGGGATCCCATTTTCACTTTTTCGAGGTGAACCGGGCCCTGGCTTTCGATCGCGCCGCCAGCTTTGGCATGCGCCTCAACATTCCTTCCGGCAATGCAGTGCGTTTTGAGCCAGGGCAAACCCATCGGGTGACGCTGGTGGCTTTGGGGGGCAAGGGGTTGGTGCATGGCTTCAATCGACTCACAGAGGGCACGGTACGCTCTGCCGCCCGAAAGCGGCTGGCCCTGGCCCGATTGCAGGAGTGGATGGGTTAAGCAGCCAGTCCGTAGGGAATACTGCCCCCCTGAAGTGTGCAGCTTTGGGCAGCCGTGCCAAGGTTCAACCCCATCCCCATCTCCGCTCAGATTCAGGACAGTAGGGCTATTCTATTTCTCCTCTAGGAGCAGGCAGATGTCAGAGCGCGAGACCGTCTTGTGGATGTGGGTGCAAGGCTTGGGGCTGAATCTTTCTGGGTTGGCGCTGTTGGCCGCAGCGGGCACTGCCTTTGGGCCTCTCAGTTGGACAGGTGCGACGGTGGCGGTGATGTTGAAGCTGATTGGAGATAGCCAACTGGTACGGGGTTACTGGCTCTGGCAAAGCCGGCGGCAACAGAGGGGATCCCAGCCCCTCAGCTCAGCAGCGGCAGTGCTCCAAAGTCAAGCTTGAGACATTCTCCGGCGTTTGTTCGGTCTCCGACCCGATAACGCCAACCCAACCACCTCTGATCCCTCTTCCGAAGGGGGGAAGAAAGCTTGGGCTCACGGCTGTCTGGAGATGATAGCTCTCAGGAACTATGGTCGTTTCAGGCTGGGGTGAGACGCCTAGGCTACTGTGTTGCTACGCAACGCTGACGCGACCGCGCTAGCGGGACGGAGTCCTTGAAAAGCCTTCTGGCTTCCTGCATTATTGCT
>DVDX01000068.1 GCA_015295985.1 Synechococcus sp. M44_DOE_062
CATCGATGATGAAGCTATGCCCCAGGTTACTCACACAAGTCAACCAGTTATCAATATAGAGGAGGGGATCGTTGAAGGGGCCCTCCAGGCGAACCGTCACCATCACCCGTCTATTGCCCACCAACAGGGCATCGGCGTGGTTTTCGTGGGTGCAGTAGCGGCTGTAGGTGGCCAGAAAGCTGCTGTGCAACTTGTCGATAACCTCCGGGGGGAAGATCTCCGGCAACACCAGATAGCCCTCTTTGGAAAACCGTTCAAAAGCCTGCTCTACGGTCTCAGGATCCGGCTGCTGGCGCTCCTGTTCCGCATGGCTGAAGCGCAACTGGGCCAACATGGGCTATGTCTCCTGCAAACTGGCCACAGCCATTAACATGCCCCGCGCTTTGTTCAGACATTCTTGGTATTCCCGCTCCGGATCCGAGTCGGCCACAATACCTGCCCCTGCTTGCAAGCTCACCTGGCCCTGATGAACCAGCAGGGTGCGGATGGTGATGGCGGTGTTCAGTTGGCCAGAAAAGTCGTAGTAGCCGTAGGCACCGGCATAGGGCCCGCGGCGGCATCCTTCCAGCTCGTAAATAATCTGCATGGCGCGGATTTTGGGGGCACCCGTAACGGTTCCGGCGGGGAAAGTGGCCCGCAGCAGATCCCAGGCGCTGTACTGGGGATCCAGCCGCCCCACCACGTTGCTGACAATGTGCATCACATGGCTGTAGCGCTCGATCTGCATCAAGTCATCCACCTGCACGGATCCCAGTTGGCAGACCCGTCCCAGGTCGTTGCGGGCTAAATCCACTAGCATCACATGTTCGGCCCGTTCTTTGGGATCTGCCAACAGCTCTTGCTCTAGCTGCCGGTCTTCCAGAGGGGTGGTGCCACGGGGGCGGGTGCCGGCAATGGGGCGTACGGTGGCAATGCACTCTTCTCCCACCCGGCTGAGTTTAACCATCACCTCTGGGCTGGAGCCAATGAGGCAGAGCTCCCCAAACTGCAAAAACGCCATGTAAGGGGAAGGGTTAATCAGCCGCAACGAGCGGTACAGGTGAAAGGGATCCCCCGCAAAGGAGACGGTAAACCGCTGCGAGAGCACCACCTGGAAGATATCTCCGGCGCGGATGTAGTCCTTAGCCCGTTCCACCGCTTGGCAGTAGGCCGGGCGGCTCAGGGTGCTGGGGGGGATTTGTTCGCGCCAGCGGGATGGAGTCCTTTCCGACAGGTGGGTCTTCCAGTTGAGGTGCAGATGGGCCAGAGAAAGAGGAGCGCTGAGCTGCTGCATCAGCTTTTCCACCCGCTGGCAGGCTTGGGCATAGGCTTCCTCAGGAGCGTGGTGACGGGTATCGGCGAAGGCCACCACCCAAATCTTGCGCTTTACTTGGTCAAAGAGCAAAATGCTGTCCACCTGCATAAAAACGGCGTCAGGGGGATCCCCCGGCTGCAGGGGGTGGATGGGCACCTTGGGTTCGATCCAGCGAATCAGCTCATAGCCCCAGTAGCCAAATAGCCCGCCAATGCTGCTGGGCAGTTCCGGCAAATGCACCGGCTCATAGGGCTGCAAACAGCGGGCCAAGATGGCAAAGGGATCCCCTTGGTGGTGCTCCTGTCGGCCATCGCGGTATCGCTGTAGCGCCTGATCCCCGCGTACTTCCAAAACCCACAAGGGATCGCAGCCCAGAAAGCTGTAGCGGGCTACCTGTTCCCCTCCCTCCACCGACTCCAGGAGAAAGTTGTAGGGCTGGCCAGCACAAACCCGATACCAGGCAGAAACTGGCGTTTCCAAATCCGCCACCCATTCCTGGTACACCGGGATAAAGTTGCCCTGCTTGGTGAGGGCAAGAAACTCCTTCAAGGGAGGGTAAATCATGGTCTGCAACTTTTGGATCCCTGCTTTTCCTGACTCTACCCCAGAGCCGGGATCCCAGAGGCGCAGGGATCCCTCTGGATTGCCTGGTTGCAACAGCGCCGGAAACCGTTAAGCTGAGAGCGGCTCTACTCTCGGGATCCCTTGCCATGCAAAACCCATCTCAGGTGATTCGTGAGCGCCTACGCTATCAAGGCCATAAATACACCTTCGTCAGCCAGCGTTTGCGTTTTCCCAACGGCAAAGAGGGGGAGCGAGAGTACCTCATCCATCCCGGTGGGGTGGTGGCAGTGCCCATCACTGCAGCAGGCAAGTTCGTCTGCATTCGTCAATATCGCTTTGCGGTTGCCTCCTACCTTTATGAATTTCCGGCAGGCACGGTCGAGCCGGGGGAGCATCCCGATGACACCATTCGCCGCGAGCTGGAAGAAGAAACGGGCCTGCGTGCCCATCGCTGGGATCCCCTTGGCCAATTTTATTTGTGCCCCGGCTATTCCAGCGAAATCATGTATGCCTATCTGGCGCGGGAGCTGGAAGTGCTGGATTCTCCCCCTGATAAGGATGAGGATGAGGATATCACCGTAGTGGAGTTTTCTGCTTCTGAACTCACAGAAATGGCCCGTTTGGGAATGGAGTTGGACAGCAAGTCCATTGCCTGCTTTTGGCGGGCCCAATTGTTTTTGGCTGCTGAAAATTGACATACCCCCCTGCCTAAAGGCAGGGGATTCTTGACGCTTCATCATAAGAGGGATCCCTCATCCCGGTTGTTTGGTTGACCGGGGGAACCTTGGAGTCCCTTAGAATTTTAGGGGCGAGGAGTGAGGAAATATGCGGAAGCTGTTGTGTTCCTGTGGTCGAATAGCCTGGGGAGCGGCCTTGGCTGCTACTCTACCGGTTGCCGCTGTTCCTGCCTATCCCCAGCCTGTGCTTCCGCTGCTGCCGGTTCCTTCCGAGGGTAGCGCTGCTCGAGGCGGGGTTGTGGCTTTATTCAATCAATCCATTTGGTGGGATTTCATTCGCGGCAATCGCGGCGAAAACCTACGCCTGTTCCCGGCCAGCCTAACCTCCCCATCTCGCCAGGATGTGGTGGCTGTGTTTCAGATCCAGCGGCAGCCCACCGTGGAGCCGGTGGTGCGCGTTCTTAGCTTCGAGCACCAGGGGGGGTATAGCTTTCGTCTGCTCCACACGGCTGAGCCGATCCCAGGACGGTTGGTAGAAGCTCACCTGCGCACGGACATTACCTCCAGCCCCCAGCCCAAGTTGGTGCTCCTTACTGAGCGAGGGGGCATCAGCCTGCTGCGATCTGTCTTGATCTTGGAACACCGGCCTGAGGGACTTGTGCCGCTGCTGAACGTAACAGATCTGAGCAATGCCAGCCTGCGGGTCAGCCCGCAAGGAATCCTGGTCATCTCAAACCCGCCAGGTGCCAGCCGTGATTTGAGGGCTACCCTCTACCAATGGGAAGGAGATGGCTTTGTCCGCCGAGACCTGTAATCTACTGCGAATCTGTCCATCAGTAATATCCATCAATGGTTTTTCAGGGAGGTCTCGTGCGGAGCGGATGTCCCTCTCGGCTATCACTGCCCTTGCCAGCAAGCTCCCAAACTGGGGGCTTGTCCCACCTGCCAAAGGAACAGACTCTCGGCCCCAAGGGGGTGAATACTCCAGGGATCCAGGCCAGACCCAAACCACCCATAGGGATCGACGGCAGCCGGCTGGCCGGAGTTGGTGTTGTCGAAGCGACGCACCTCGAAATGGAGATGGGGCCCGCTGGCACAGCCGCTGTCTCCCGATAAGCCGATGACTTCTCCTGCGGCCACCACTTGCCCTTCCTGCACCCCAACTTGGCTGAGGTGGGCATAGAGGGTCTCCCAGCGGGGAAGGGTTTTTCCATCCGTTCTCTCCCCATCCGAGACTTCTGGCTCGTGGAGAAGGCGCACCCGCAACCCCCTGACCGGTCGGCCCAAGCTGGGGCAAAAAAACTCCGGCTCCTCGCGGGCCAGGGTGACCCGTCCGGCAGCGGCGGCCAAGATCGGGGTGCCCACCGGCATCTCCCAGTCGTAACCGGCATGGCCATCGCTTTTGCCACAGGGGTGCAGCGGGCCGGGGATCCAAACTTGGCCTTGCCCACTCACAAACCGTCCGTTGCCATCCTCCTCCCCCAAAGGCAAATCGTGGTCGAAGAGGTTGGTAACGGGAAATTCTCCGACAAAGGGCTTGTGCAAAAAAGGCCAGTGGGGTGGCAGTGGGGTCGGCGGCGGATCCCCCCGATGAAGACGTCTCTCCAGCTCCAGCCGGTAGTTTTCCAGATCCTGACGCTGGGCGGGATCGTTCGTGTGCTGCTGCAAGAGATCCACCAGCCATAGGGCCTGAAGCCAGTCTTGGCGCTCCACAGCACGAGCTAACTGGGCGTACACCCCCGCTAGGGATCCCTGCTGCGAAGACGGGGAGGAGACCTGAGGAAAAACAGGCCGGATGTTTACGAATTGATACAATAGACAGCAAAATATCAGCAGTGTCACCGTTAGCAGTAGTGACGTCCCTGTCCAGAGGGCCATTCCAAGTCGGCCAGCCTGCGAACAAGCGGGTTCATTCTTGGCTTCAGGCTCTCTCTTTGGGCCATCCGCTTTTCCCCTCAGCCGCTGTATGGGTTGCAAGGAGACAGAGCGGCTTTGCTTAACCACTCTTTGGGAGTTTCTCATGCGTTGGTTTTCGTCCTCTGGTGTTCTCGTCAGTCTGCCTCTCCAGCTTCTTTCTGGTGGGCAAAGTGCTCTGCCCCTGTCTGGCTCAATTTGGCGGCAGCTGGAAACTTTGGCTCTGGGTTTGCACATTTTGTCTTTGTTCTTTGGGTTGGCAGGGTTGCTCTGGGTTGTACCCCATCCAGAGTGGGTGGCCAGTTTGCCCCCCATTGGCCTTCAAGCCTTCTCCTTGAGCATGGGCAATGGCGGCGTTGCCTACATGGTGTTTGGTGCGCTGGCGGCAGCTCTGATGGGATCCCGGCTATTGGGGGTGCGGCGCCTATTGATGTTTTTGCTTCCGGCGGTGGCCATTTCTTTGGGCAGTGAGCTGTTGGGCACCAGCACCGGGATCCCCTTCGGCAACTACGGCTACCTGAGTGGGTTGGGCTACAAGATTGCCGGGTTGGTGCCTTTTACCATCCCTCTGTCTTGGTTTTATGTGGGGTTGTCGTCTTACCTATTGGCACGTGTGGCTCTGCAAGCCCAGCGCCACTGGCTGATCCACTTCGAGGCCATTATGTTGGGGGCGCTGCTGCTCACTGCTTGGGACTTCGTGCTGGATCCGGCCATGACCCGCGGCTCAATTCCCTTCTGGACGTGGTTTCAGCCAGGGCCCTTCTTCGGCATGCCGTTGCAAAACTTCGGCGGTTGGATGCTGACCGGGGCTGCCTTTATGACGGTGGCCAATCTGCTGTGGGGCGAGGATCAACCCATCCTTGACCGCCGCCAGTTGGTGGGGCCGCTGGTGCTCTACGTAGCCAATTTTGCTTTTGCCCTGTTGATGAGCCTGGGATCCGGCATTGTTGCGCCGGCAGGGTTGGGCCTGTTGTTGGGGTTGGGGCCCGCTCTGGGGTTGTGGTGGAGCGCAGAGACTCCATCCCCCTATCGCGACCAGCCTGCGCCGCCTTCCTATCCTGAACAGGACTCCATCCCGCCATTGCAAGCGGTCGAGGGAGAGGCAGGTCGGGACTGGGATACTTTGGAGGATCCCGGTTGGGTTGGCGCGAAGTAAGCCGGCCCTAACCCTTCCTCGGCGAGATCCCCTGGGTTGTCCATGCCATGAACTTTTGCAGCGATAATGTTACAGGCGCTTGTCCTGAGGTGATGGAAGCCCTGTTGGCCCTCAACCGGGGATCCGCCATGCCCTACGGAGGGGATGAATGCACAGCGCAGGTGCAGAGGCTCTTCGCCGAGGTCTTTGAGCATGAAGTGGCGGTGTTTCCGGTGGCAACGGGATCTGCTGCCAACGCCTTGGCCCTTTCGGTGCTCACCCCGCCCTACGGGGCCATTTATTGCCATCCCGAAGCTCATATCAATCTGGACGAATGTGGAGCGCCGGAGCTGTTCACGGGTGGGGCCAAGTTGGTGGGGATCCCAGGGGAACAAGGCCGTATCGACTGGGGCAACTTAAAAACGGCCCTGGAGCGGGCGGGGTTTGGGGTGGTTCATCACGTACAACCTGCCTGCCTCAGCCTGACGCAAGCCACCGAGGCCGGCACCCTCTACTCCCTGGAGCAGCTTGGCTCCCTGGCGGATTTGGCCCATCACTTTGGCCTCAAGGTACATATGGATGGGGCCCGCTTCGCCAATGCCTTGGTCGGTTTGGGCTGCACCCCTGCCGAGATGACCTGGAAAGTGGGGGTGGATGTGCTGTCCTTTGGGGCCACCAAAAATGGGGCCTGGGCTGCGGAAGCGGTGGTGTTTTTTCATCCAGAGCAGGTGGGCGATTTTGAGTTTCGCCGCAAGCGCAGTGGCCATCTGGTCTCGAAGATGCGCTTTTTGTCTGCCCAATTGCAGGCTTATCTCCAGGATGGGGTGTGGCTGCGCAATGCCCGCCATGCCAACGCGATGGCCCAACGGTTGGCGCAGGGACTGGGATCCCTACCGGGAGCCAGGTTGGTATATCCCACCGAGGCCAATGAGGTTTTTATCGAGCTGCCGGAGCCGGTTCTCCAGGCCCTGGAGCAGGCGGGGTTTCGGTTTTACCGCTGGCTGGGGGAAGGTCACAACTTGATCCGCCTGGTGACGGCTTTTAACACTTTGCCTGAGGATGTTGAGCGCTTCTGCCAGGTGGCCCAGCAAGCCAGCCATTCACGCTCGCGATAGCGGGACAGAGTCCTTGAAGCTGACCAGGGATCCCTCTTGCCAAGAACACAAGCATCCCCAGGGATCCCTGAAGGCTGTTCAGCGGCTCGTCAATCCTTAAAGTGGGTGCTGTCGCGACCGGGCTTTTTCTCCAGACGGGACGAAGCGGAAGTCGATCCCGTTTTCTTCGAGTTGTCCTGTAGCAAACCAATCAGCAGACAGGCCACCCCAAGGTTGATGGCCACATCCGCTACGTTGAACACCGGAAAGCGAATCCAGATCAAATTGAAAAAGTCCACCACATACCCATTGACGAAGCGGTCGATGCCGTTCCCCACCGCTCCTGCCCACACCAGGCCGTAGCCAGCCTGTTCCCAACGGCCCAGGATCCCACCGCGAATGACCATCAGTGCCAAAGCCAGCGCCACCCCCAACGAGATCCACTTCAAGAGCTCTGCCGAATCTTCAAACAGGCTCCAAGCAGCGCCGGTATTCTCCACGTAGGTGAGGTGAAACACCCCTGGCCACAGCTCAATCTCTGGCCCTGGCAGCAGCCGTTCCACTGCCCAGCGCTTGGTCGCCTGATCCAAGATCACCCCTAGGATCCCAGCCAGCCAAAAGCCCTTGTTTTTCATGTTGTCTCGGCCTCAATCACGTCCACCGGCAAGAGCGCTCGGATGAGCACTTTTCCCATCCTGACATGCTGCTCTTTTGCCGGCTCATTGCCCAGAAGCTCAAGGGCGGAGCTCTGGACTCGAAGTTGGGCTTATAACAGGATCCAACGCAGGTGAGTGGCTTCAGAAGGGATTGGCTTTGACACTCCCACCGACTCAAGTCGGGGGATTCTAAGGCCTACGGCCCGCTGCCGCGAAACGCAGTCCACAAACGGACTCGCAAAGGCGTTGTCAAGACGCCCCTAGACAGTTCCCTAAAGTTATAGCTTCAGGGTTCTGCTTACTTTGGAACTTCACATCGCCGGTTGGGTTTTTCACCAAGGAAGGCGACCAGGTATAGTACAGCATAGAGCGACTGAAGTCGCTTAAGGGCTTTTCCACCCCGTACTAAAGTACGGGGCTACCAATGCTATCCGAATGTGTTGGGCTGGAGAGGGGCATCTACAAAACCGCCCAGCTTAGGCAACTGGACGGGGATCCCCTGGGGGTGGGCAGGATTGGCTACCGCCCCTGCTGCTCCAGGGATCGGCGCAATTCACTGGCCATCTGCATAAACTCTTGCGGATTGCCCGCCTTGCCGTAAGAAGAGCGATCTTGAACCTTTTTGCCGCTGCCTTGGCGGGTGCGGGTGTTGAGCAAAGAGCTGGCCATTTCCATGAACTTGGCAGGATTTCCTTCGCTGCTGCCCCGCACTAGAGGGGCGCGTCCGGCACGAGTGACAGCCATAGATACCTCAATTTCAGAAATGAAATGCTTGTTTACATATTCTCACAAGGGATCCGCGATCAACCAGGGCCAGTGTTCTCTGCTGTTACACCAACTCCGGCCAATGCTTGGGGATCCTTCTAAGCCGCAAACCTTGCCTGAGGCTGGAAAGAGCCATCAGCGAGTCGTGGTTTTCTCTTGGGTCCAATGATGGGTCAGCCAAATGGGGAGCACTGTCAAGCCAATCACCCCCAGAGCCACCACGCTGATCACCGGACGCTGCCGAGGCTTGGTGAGCTGGCTAAACACCCAAATCGGCAAGGTTTGCTGCTGGCCGGCGGTGAAGGTGGTGACAATGATCTCATCGAAAGACAGCGCGAACGCGAGCAGGGATCCCGCCAATAGGGCCGAGGCCAGTTCGGGCAGAAGGATGTAGCGAAAAGTTTGCAGAGGGTTAGCCCCCAAGTCAGCAGAAGCTTCCCATTGAGAGCGTCCCATGCGGCGAAACCGGGCCAGCACGTTGTTGTACACCACCACCAGACAAAAGGTGGCATGGCCGATGACAATCGTCCAAAAGCTGAAGGGGATATGCAGCAAATGGATCGCCGAGCGCAAGGCAATCCCAGAGACAATGCCCGGCAAGGCGATGGGCAGCAGCACCAAAAACGAGATCGTCTCGCGACCAAAAAATCGGCTGCGGTAGACTGCCGCTGCCGCCAGGGATCCCAGCACCACCGCTACTCCAGTAGCCAGCAAAGCCACCCGCAAAGACAAGAACAAGGCCCGCCAAATATCGGCCCGCCCCCAGGCCACGGCAAACCAGCGCCAGGTCAGCCCCGGCAAAGGGAAGCGCAAAGTTGCCTCATCGGGGCTAAAGGCGTAAAGGACAATCACCAGCAAAGGCAGATGGAGAAAGAGCAGCACCCCCAGCGAGAACAGGATCCAAAGCCATTGGCTGATGGGAAAAGGGCGCAGCGGCATGGGTGAGGGAGAATACAGACTGGATGGGGAACAGTCTACAAAATATCCATGAGATGGTCTTTATGGTCATTTCGATTTCCTGATGGCAGTTTTTGCTAGGGTGCAGATGCGGGCGCCAGAAACGTCTGTTCAAGGCACTGGAAACGGTCGTCCACGCCAGTGGCGCGGAGTGCCTTTGGGCATAGGTGGTTCACCGACGCACGGGAATGCCGTGGGCGGCTAAGTCGGCTTTGATTTGGGCAATTGTCAACTGGCCATAGTGCAACAGAGAAGCCAACAGCGCTGCTTCTGCTCCTGCTTCCTGCAGAGCCTGGCGGACGTGGGCACACTCCCCTGCTCCCCCAGAGGCGATCACCGGCACCGACACCGCATCCACCACCTGCCGGGTCAGCTCGAGGTCATAGCCTGCCTGGGTACCATCGGCGTCCATGCTGGTGAGCAGGATCTCCCCTGCCCCCCGTGCGACCACGGTTTTGGCCCACTCCACGGCGTCTAGCCCCGTCGGCTGCCGCCCCCCGCGCACATACACCTCCCATCCCCCTCCCTGCGGTTTGGCGCGAGCGTCGATGGCCACCACAATGCACTGGGATCCAAACCAGCGGCTGGCTTGAGCCACCAAATCTGGATCCTTGACCGCCGCCGAATTGAGGCTGACCTTGTCCGCCCCGGCCCGCAGCAGTTGCCGGATTCCCTCCAGATCGCGGATCCCCCCTCCCACCGTGAGGGGAATGAACACCTGCTCTGCGGTGCGCCGCACCACGTCCAACAAGATCTCCCGCTCTTCGTGGGTGGCGGTGATGTCCAAAAAGACCAGCTCATCGGCCCCCGCCTGATCATAAGCCTGGGCCAGCTCCACCGGATCTCCGGCATCCCGCAATTGCACAAACTGGATCCCTTTCACCACGCGCCCCGCCGCCACATCCAGACAGGGGATGATCCGTTTGGCCAACATCGCTCTCTCCCAAGAACTCCATCCCACTGACGCCAACAGAGGGGAACACCTGGGGATGGTCTTAGCCGAAGCTGATGACCAGGAAGGGTTCTTGAAACTTGGCCCCGGTCACCTGCCGACCTGCCAAGCTGGGGGGCAAGAACAAATTGCGCCGCTGATCCCCGGCAGTGATGGTCAGCTCCGGGCCTGACTGGCTCAGCTCGATTTGGGCCTTGCTGAAGCCGGGAATAAACAGCTTGACTGTACGGGATCCCTCGTCAATGGCCACGGGCGGCGGCACATCCGGCACAGTGAACATCTCCCCCACCGCTGCCTCCAAAGCCGACCAATCGGATCCCTGACGCAGGGGGAGTGTCCGTACTGTCAGCGGGAAAAAATCGGCAGCCGAGACCTCCCCCGGAGCCAGAGGGGTGACCCAGAGGCCACCCACCGTCAACCCCACCATCTGAGCGCTCCCCCAAAGGTAACGGGCGGTTTGCACGGCCATCGGGTCTGGGGTGGTCACCAGGTGGGCCAGCACACGGCGTGGATTGGCAATGGCCTGTTGTCCCTGCTCCAAGAGGTCGGTCATGCCCCCCAACCGCTCCGGCAGATCCTCCAGAGAGGAAAACTCCACAGTGCTCACCGAACGCAGCAACGGCTCGGCAAAGGGTCGCAGGGTTTTGGCCAAGTCGGATCCCAAAAAAGCCTTGGAAGCCCGCCGCCAGTACCAACTGGCCACCTCTGGGATCCCAAAAGCCCGCAAGGTGGTCAGATCCCCCGGCCCGTCGTAGAGAATGCAGTCGTATTGGCCGCTGGCATCGTAACGGCGCAGAGCTTCCAGGGCCAGGGCCTGATCCATGCCTGGCAACACCCCCAATTCCTGGCCGTAGATCTCCCGGAAAAAGGGAGTGCGCACGTATCGGGCTTCCAGCTCTTTGGCTGCCGTCCAGCTTTGCTCCAAAAGTTGGGTTGTCCGCAACTGCACCACACTCAAGTTGGCAGCAATGGTTACCGGCTCGCCGGAAAGCGGGATCCCGCCCAAGAGCATTTCCAACCCTGGCCCCGCCTGATGGCCCACCAACAGTACCCGCCGCCCTTGCTGAGCTGCTGCGCGAGCTGCCGCCACAGCCAAGGTGCTCCGACCTGTGCCTCCCTTGCCCAGAAAGGTGAGAATTTGGCTCATTCCCGCTCCTCCCGATTCCGCTCTCCCGCTTCCCCGTAGATGTCGATGTACAGAGACTGGCCCGCCAGCTGAGCTGCGGCCATCATCACCTGTCGAATCGCCTGCAGGGTGCGCCCGCCTCGCCCGAATACCCGCCCGCGATCCTTTGGGTCGAAGGCCAGTCGCAGCCAAACCTTTCGCCCGCCACAGGTGGTTTCCACATCCGTTTGAAGAGAGGCGCTGCTAAGCAGCGGTTCGATCAAAAGATGGGCAAGAACCTCGTAGTCTGGCATAGAGAGCTAGACGACAGGAGGGAACAACTGGCCAAGCTAAGCTTAGCCGAAACGTAGTTGACCCTAGGTCTCAACCGCTTCCTCAACCTGAGGCTTTTCAACTTCAGCTTCCGGAGGGCTTAATTCTGCTGCTGTCTCGGTGGCAGCTTCGCTCAATTCCGATTCGGGAACATCGGCGACCTCAGCTTCGGCCACGGATTCTGTTGCAGCAGTCTCTTCTGCCGCCTCAGGGATCCCAGCTTCAGGCTTGGCGATGGCCGGAATGCGAATCGAGGCCACCACTCCCCCTTCCCCTGCTTTCAACATCTCATAGATGCCGGCCTTTTTGAGGAGACTGTCCACCGTCTCTGTGGGCTGAGCGCCACAGCGCAACCACTTCAACAAGCCCGCCGTTTCCAAGACCGTCTCCTTGGTGCGTGGGTTGTAGTAGCCCAGTTCCTCTAGCGGACGGGCTTCACGACGGCTTTTACTTTCGATGGCAATGATGCGATAGCTGGGTTGCCGCTTTTTTCCGTAGCGCTTGAGCCGCAATTTGACCATGGGATATCCGCTCCTTAAGGGATGCTCCGCAATCTGTAAAGTCCAAATCCAACAAAAAAGAGTTCACGCAAACCCGCCAAGCATGCTAAAGCCCCAGAACCTTACCCGGAGTCTCGCCGCTTGGCCGGTAGACACAGGCTTTCTATTTTAGGCGATCTTCCCCTCGACTGGAAAATGTCGGATCCCGCTTTGGAGGGCAATCTTCATGGCAGAGTTAAAGAGAAAACCCACACTCAGCGACGACCCCCATGATCAACTACGCCGATTTGACAGACGAGCAGCGCCAGCTCTACCTCAAGGCCCTGATCGCGGTGGCCCGAGTAGATAGCCAGTTGGACGAAGAAGAAACCTCTTTTTTTATGCAAATCGCAGAAGGGGTAGGCATCGAAGCGCCACTGGCCCAGACCTATCTGGCGGATGAAACGGGTGCGCCTTTGGATATCAGTGGGATCCCGCCCATGCGCAACGCGGCGGGGGCCTTGATCCTGCGGGATCTGGCGGCAATGGCGGTGGTGAACAGCCAGTTGGTGGAAAAAGAAGAGGAGCTTATTTTCCAGATTGGCAAAGCCATGCAGTTCAGTGCTGAGGAGATCAACGAGTTTATCGACTGGGCCTTCATGGGACTGCAGTGGCAACTGAAAAGCGCATCCCTGCTGGAGCGCTATGCCCAGCCCTCTCCCCAACCCTCTGAATAACACTGGGGTACCAGGTAGTCTAGCAACAGCCAGCCCTAGCCATAGAGTCGATACTCCGGCTTGGTGTTTTCCTAAACCAAGCGAGAGGGGAATTTTTAGTATTGAGTCAGATCATTCAGTAGTCAGATCATACGGTCGTTTCATATGGTCGTTCTAGTTTAGGGTGATACGTCTGGGCTACTGAGAGAAGTCTTCTGGCCTCGTGTATTATTGCTCCGCAACGCTATTGCTATGCCTACGGCACCCTGACGGGAACCACAACGCTGTTGCTATGCCTACGGCACCCTGACGGGAACCGCAACACTGACGCGAAGACGCGACAATGCGACCGGCGTTTTAGGTGTAGGTGCAATGTCCTAGTTTGACTCAAAATGACCATCAAAACCTAGCCGATAAAACGATCCAGAGCCCGCTGCAACTCTTCCAGCTCCACTTCGATATTGCCAGTCTCGATGGCATGGCGGATGCAGTGGCGAATGTGATCGTCCAAAATCAGCCGCGCCACCCGATCCAGCGCTCCTTTGACAGCAGCAATTTGCAACAGCACATCTGGACAGGGTTGATCCTGCTCGATCATGGAGCGGATCCCGTGCACATGCCCTTCGATGCGAGCCAAGCGGTTGATCAACTTGCGCCGAGACTGGGGATCATGATGGTGAGGCTGGGCCCGCCCAGAGAGCGGCGGCTGTTCCAGCGCCAGCTCCCACTCCTCCTCCCAATCGGGTTCTGGGGAGAGGGGTGGAACGGAATGAGATCGAAGTGGGGGAACGGGATCCGACATGAGAAGGGCAAAAGACTGCTTGCATGATACTGCCTGGTTTTCCCCGAGAACGATGGGGTACTCTACAATAGGAAAAGATATGAAATTTTGTAAAACCTCTCATACTTTGGCTCCATGACCTCTGTGCTCTCCCCCTTTGGCCCTGTAGAAGCGGATCTGGAGCGTTTACGCCAGAACCTGACGCGGTTGGTTAGCGCCAAGCACCCCATTCTGGCCATGGCTGCCGAACATCTGTTTTCGGCGGGAGGGAAAGGGATCCGGCCAGCCATTGTGCTCCTCATTGCCCGTGCCACCACCCCAGATGGAGAGATCACTCCCCGCCATTGGCGCCTGGCAGAGATCACCGAGATGATCCACACGGCCAGCTTGGTTCACGACGATGTGATTGATGCTGCCGACGTGCGACGGGGCATCGATACGGTGAATACCCTCTTCGACAATCGGATAGCCGTGCTGGCAGGGGATTACCTTTTCGGTCAAGCTGCCTGGTATTTGGCCAATCTGGACAACCTAGAGGTGGTGAAGCTCCTTTCCAAGGTCATCATGGACTTGCCAGAAGGAGAGGTACGCCAGAGCCTCACCCGCTTCGACCCAGATGTGTCAATGGAAGACTACCTAGCCAAGAGCTTTTACAAAACGGCCTCACTCATGTCCGGCAGTTCCAAGGCCGCCGGGCTGCTGAGCGGGGTTAGCGAGGAGGTGGCGGATCGCCTGTTTGATTTTGGGCGGGATTTGGGCATTGCTTTTCAGATCGTCGATGATCTGCTGGATTTCACCGCCTCGGCAGAGATGCTCGGTAAGCCAGTGGGATCCGACCTCATCCAGGGCAACCTCACTGCACCTGTTCTGTTTGCCCTAGAGGAGTTTCCCCAGATGCGAGAGCTCATTCTCAGAGAACTGTCCAACCCGCAAGATCTGAAGCAGGCCCTGGAGTGGGTGTATCAAAGCGAAGGGATCCCACGCTCTCGTCAGTTGGCTCGTGACTACGCCCAGCGGGCTGCCGAAGCGCTGTACAGCCTACCCGACTCTGTGGCGCGCCGTGCTTTGTTTCAGATGGTGGACTATGTGCTGGAGCGGCTGCACTGATTAGCCCTGGTGCTCTACTGGGCTGCGTTGCCCAGCACTTGGACTTCTGAAAGAAGCTCAGGATATTCTGGCGGGGCGAAAAAGTGTAGGCGATTCGGGGGCCAAAAGCGAAAAATGGTGTTGCCAATGATGTTTTCTTCCGGCAAGAAACCCCACACATGGGAGTCTTGGCTATCGTTGCGGTTATCCCCCATCACGAAATAGGAGCGGGGAGGCACTACGAATTCGGATCCCTGATTGGGAACTCCAGGGCAGCGCTCGCCAGGGCAAGAATAGTTGGGGGGGGCATAAATATAATCCTCCTGCAGCGGGATCCCGTTGATGATGACCTCACCGTTGGCGATGCGAATGCGATCCCCCGGCAGGCCGATCACCCGCTTGATATAGGCCCCGTCGAAGTTCAGCTTAGCAGGGGGGTTGAAAACAATGATGTCACCTCGTCTGGGCGAACCAAAGCGGTAGCTGACCTTTTCCACCACCAGCCGATCCCCTTCCTCCAAAGTGGGCAGCATCGAATCGGACGGGATCCAACGCGCCTCCGCCACGAAGGTGCGAATGCCAAAGGCCAGCAACAGAGCCAGCACCACCGTCAGAAGGTTTTCCCGCTGCGCCTGCCACCAGCCGCGGGATCCCGAGCTGGCCGAGGTTTCCCCTGGTGGTGACTGGGGCTTGGGCAGAGAAGTTGGATCTTTTGACGGCATGGAAGCTAACGGACAAGACTTCACAATCCCAAGATTATCGTACCCAACTTAGAGCAGCGGAATGGGATACCGCCCCGTTAGGTCTGCGCCGGATAGCCGACAGTAGCCTAGGATCAGTATCCTGGTGTACCGTACTTGCGACTGTTAGCCCCCATGACGATTTCAACAGAAGAGCGCCTGGAGCGGGTCGAGCGCCTGGTTGAGGCCAACAGCCAAGCGATAGCTCGCCTCACCCAGCAACAAGAGGAAGTTTTGAGGCGGATCGACCGGCTCTCAGAGGATAGCGAAAAACTCTCGGAGCGGGTTGAAAAACTCTCCGGTGATGTCGAAAAACTCTCCGGTGATGTTGAAAAACTCACTTTTAAGTTCGACACCTCCCAAACCATCGGGGAACGGCTAGAACGTCTGGCCACCAGCCTAATTGCCGGCGCCACCATCAGCATTATTGCCGGAGTGATTTTGGTACTGCTGCGGGAGGGATCCCGTTGAAGGGATGTTGGCCGGGGGCGGTTTTAGGGGATCAACTGCTGGAACTCAGTTTTTCCCAGTCCTGCTGGTGGATGGCGATCATCTGGGCTTGGGCTTGAATAGCCGCCAACACCTCCGTCATCAAGGGCCAGTCGCTCCGGGGCGGACTGGGGTACTGCTTAAGCTTGTCAACTGTATTGCTGAGAGCACTTTGCAGTTGTTGCAGCAATTGATGGGTCTGTTGGGCCAGAGCTAGGGTCTCAGAGACGCGGAGGTTATTCTGGCTCTGTTGATATTTGTGGAGAGCTTCCCCCCGCAGGATGCTCAAGATGGCCCCCTCTCTGGAGGCAGCAGTCTGGGCACCCTTGGAGCGCTGCGGGATGATGCGCAACTGCAACACCAGTGGCTCCCCCCGGTACATCCGCTCCACCTCTGCCTGCTGTGGCTCCCCAATCAACTCCGGATCCAGCGCCATCATCCGCTTCATAGCAGTGATCAACTTTGCCCGTATGGACTCAGAGAGATCTTTGAACAGATCCCGCAAAATCCCCTGCTGGCGGTAGCGCACTCGACAAGAAAGCCCCTCTTGAGGTTCCACGAAAATTTGCTCCGCTTTCTCGTCCAAAGCCCGCCGCAGCATCGAGTTGAGCAACTGCTGCACCGTCTCTTCCGATTCGTCGGCGGGTACAGGCGGAGCAGTCGTGCGGACGGACAGAGGCTGGGTTGGTGTCAACTGCGTGGGTGGCCCCGACAGGGGAGCAGGAACTTCCCGAGTCACCCGGTTGGCTTGGGCCTGGAGGCGTAGCCGCTCCACCTCTGCCGGATTAGGGGGATGGCTGAAGTAGTAGGCAATCAAATCCTGCTGCTGCTGAGCGGTGAGAGGGATTGGCTGGACGGAAATCTGGGAATAGGCCAGCATCTTGCTCACATAGTCCAACGCCGCCAAATCCTGGGGATCCACCATGCCCAAGATGAGGCTGTCGGTATCCAGGGCCAAGGGGACGACTTGGTAGTAAATGCAGATCTCCACCGGCAAGTACTGGGCAATTAAAGCCGGCACTAGCGCCCGGTCAATAATGGAGTGTTGTCCCACCGCCAGAGAGGCATCTGGATCAGTCATGGCAAGCCTGGAGTGGATCCCGCACAGGCGAGACGTCGCTACCTGATCATAGAGTAAAGCCTACACCCTCGCGGCCTGAGGCCCATGGCATCCTGGCTCGTCTGACCGGTGCAAATTGAATAATGTAATACTAGGAGCATTCTAGGATCCTCTACACCCAAAGAAGTCAAGCCTTGTTAAGCCTTGGAGTTAACATCGACCACATTGCCACCCTTCGACAGGCACGCCGCACGGTGGAGCCGGATCCGGTAGCGGCAGCGGTAATTGCCGAGCTGGCGGGGGCAGATGGCATTACAGTGCACTTGCGCGAGGATCGCCGTCACATTCAAGAGCGGGATGTGCGACTGCTGCGGCAAACCGTGCGCACCCACCTCAACCTAGAGATGGCAGCCACCGATGAGATGGTGGCGATTGCCTTGGAGATTAAGCCCGACTACGTCACTTTGGTTCCTGAGCGGCGGGAGGAGATCACCACCGAAGGTGGGTTGGATGTGGCGGGGCAGGTGTCCCGCCTCAGGGATGTGGTTGGCCAACTGCAGGGATCCGGCATTCCCGTCAGCTTGTTTATCGACCCGGATCCGACCCAAATTGCTGCTGCTGCCCAAGTGGGAGCCCGCTGGGTGGAGTTGCACACGGGGCGCTATGCAGAAGCCTCATCGGAAGCTCAGCGGCAGGTGGAACTTGACCACCTGGAAAAAGCCAGCCAACAGGCTCTTCAACTGGGCTTGCGGGTGAATGCGGGACATGGCCTCACCTACTGGAATGTCGGCCCAGTGGCGCGGATCCCGGGAATGGAGGAGCTGAACATCGGCCACAGCATCATCAGCCGAGCGGTGCTGGTGGGGCTGGATCGGGCGGTGCGAGAGATGCGTCAGGCGATGGGATTAAACTGAGGAGCAGGCCCGGCATGAACGCGGAGTACTACAGCTACGAAAACTATGTTCTGGAGCAGGCGGAGATCGAGCGCCTGTTGGATCTGCTGCCGGCCAGTATGCGGGAGAGTGTGAAGATCTTACCTGCCTCGGAACGGCAGACGGTGGTGATCAAAGGCCGCCGGCAGATGCCTTGGGAACGGCAGATGCGGCTGTTCATCAAGCCCTACGAGTGGCGGCAATTTACCCCCCTGCAGCGGGCGGGGCTGTTTCTGCACAAGGTGGGCTACTACAGTCGGGCGGTGTCGCGGCAGATCGACTTTTACCTGGCCATAGCAGCTTTGGGGGGGTTGAGCTTGATCTTCGAGGCTGTACAACAGGATCCCGTGGGGGCAACCGTTTCGGGTGGTTTGAGTGGCTTGGCCCTCTGGCAGTTGCGCCGCGACCAAACCAATGACCGCCGTCTGTTGGCTGCCGATGCCTATGCGGTGGATCGCCTGGTGTTGCGTGGGATCCCGCGGCTGCAGGCGGTGGAAGCCCTGGGGCAGGCGCTGCATGTGGAGGCCCGTCTGGAGGGGCGCTCGGGCAATGATCTGCTGGACATGTTGCGCTACCAAAACCTCAAGCGGCTGGCCCAGCGTCCGGCAGAAGACATTGTGTTGAGCTGATCCCGGACAGAGATGCTTTCTCCCTCGCGACTGGCATCCCGGGCGGGCCGGTGGGGCCATTATCTCCTACAGGTGGCGGTGACCGATTCCACCAACCGGCTGCTTCTGGATTGGGGCCGCCGCTTTCCACAGCCGCTGCCGGTGGGCACAGTTTTGGTCAGCACCCGCCAACGGGCCGGGCAAGGTCAACATGGGCGGGTGTGGCACTCGCAGCCGGGGGGGCTGTACCTGTCCGTTTGGCTGGGATCCCCGCCCTTGCATCACTCGCTGCTGGAGCTGACCCTGACCTTGGGCTGGGGCATTGCAGCCCGTTTACAGCAAAACCTTGGGATCCCGCTGCGGCTGAAATGGCCCAACGATTTGGTGGTGGTGGATGAGCAGCACCCAGATTCTCTGCTCAAGCTGGGGGGGATCCTGGTGCAAAGCCGCTTTGGGGGGGGCGGGCAACTGCTGGGATTGGTGGCTGGTGTGGGGGTCAATGTCAACAACCCCGTTCCTGTTGGCGCGGTCAACTTAGCCCAAATTTTGGGATCCCTTCTGCACCGCTCCCTCGACCGCACCGAGATTGCCGCCTGGGTTCTGCAGGGGATGGAGCGGGGATTCCACGTCTGGTTGCAAGGGGGATTTGCCCCCGTTCGCTCAGAGTACGA
This sequence comes from Synechococcus sp. M44_DOE_062, assembly GCA_015295985.1. Taxonomy (GTDB): domain Bacteria; phylum Cyanobacteriota; class Cyanobacteriia; order Thermostichales; family Thermostichaceae; genus Thermostichus. Next base: position 19,009 of record DVDX01000068.1, read on the forward strand.
AGCCTGGATGGTTAAGCCGCAGGTTCAATGGCCTCAAGGGGAGACAAGCCTCACAATCTTGGGCCTTGCCGAGGATGGGCGGATGCGGGTACAAACACGAGGGGAGCGACATTGGCAACAGCAGCCATCCATTCTGACGCTTGCGCCCGACCAAGTTTGCTTAAGCTATCACATTCCGGCGGGCGGCAGCCCGTAGTTTTTCCAGTGCTTTTTCTCATGTGGCCTGTGTTGAACTCGGTGATGAAGCTTTGGGTTATGGCAGCGCGCCTTTTCTCCCCCCAAGCTCGGCGGCTGCGCTTTTGGCTAAAGGTAGGGCTGGCTCTGCTCTGGTTTTATCCCACTGCTTTGCTGGCCCAAACCCAACCAACCCCTTTGCCCCCGCCGCCCGTGGTGGAACCGGCCCTGGACACGCCTGGGGCGGCAGCCCTGCTACTGGATGGAGCCATTCCCCTGGGAGAGGGCAGCCCTGCGACCTTTGAGGCAGAAACCCGCCTAGAGACGGTAGTGGGCCGCGAGATCGTGATTGAGCCCCAGAAGAACCATGACCTGATTCCCCCTACTCAGCCTGAAAGTGGGGTGCCGGTGGTGCTGATGGAACGCAGCTCCGGTCGCCGCATCATCCTCACCCCTGGACAAGAGGTTCGCATTGAGGATCCCAGCCAGCCCCAAGCTCCTGAACCGCAAACGCCGAGGTTGCCTGAACTGGCGGCAGGTGAGGAACGACTGCTCTACCCCCTACCTCACCCAGTGCCGATCACTTCTGGATTTGGCATGCGAATTCACCCCATCCGGGGGGAGCCGGAGTTTCATGCCGGAGTGGATTTGGGGGCCAGCATGGGCACACCGATCTTGGCCTCTTTAAGCGGCAAGGTGGTTACATCGGGATCCCTGGGGGGTCTGGGGATCACCGTTGTGCTGGAGCATGCCGGTAACCAGCGCACCCGCTATGGCCATATGTCTAAGACTGCTGTGGGCGTGGGGGATGAGGTGGAACAGGGCACGGTGATCGGCTATGTGGGGGCAAGCGGGATGGCGACCGGGCCCCACCTGCATTTTGAGCTGTGGAAACGCTCTGCCGGACAAGGGTGGATGGTTTTGGATGCCACCGATGAGCTTCAGATCGCCGTAGCGGGGGTAGGGAGTTAGGATGGGTGAGGGCGGACGTGGCGGAACGGCAGACGCG
>DVDX01000037.1 GCA_015295985.1 Synechococcus sp. M44_DOE_062
TAGGACTCCGTCCCGCTGACGCGATAGGACTCCGTCCCGCTGACGCGATAGGACTGGAATCTGAGAGGAATCAATTCCTATCAGCTTACCAGGCGCAAGATGTTCCGTAAAACCGGAACTCAGTAACCCCGCATCGGCTCCGTCTCCCGCTCCAGCTCCGGCTCCACAAAGTTAGACGGATCGTAGAGGAAGCGGTTGACCTCGTCTTCAATGCGATAGATCTCAAAGGGCTCCAATTGTTTGCCAGTTCGCAAGGCCAGCAGGTAGCCATCCACCAGCAGACGTAGCTCATCGGTGCGCCGATAGCCCCGCTGCCAGGTGTCCACCAGAGCGTCGGTCAAAGCCTGATAGTGCCGGATCAACTTTGGGTCTTGCAACATGGTGTTCCCTTGCCCTGCCTGCTTCCATCCTAACGTTTGATGTCTCTTTGTAAGGGGCGATTGCGAACGGGATCCCAAAGCTTCAAGCTATGGGCAGGTGCAGCCGTGAAGGGGTTTCGCCACCGCTGTGGAGAGTGATGGTGAGAATGCGGGCCTCAATCAGCCGCTCTTCCCGCATCCCCGTGCCCGTGTTGATAGGGTAGGCCGGAAAACAAGCCGCGCTGAGGCTGAGGCGCAGAGCATGACCGCAAGGAATGCGGATACAGGTGGGCTGACAGGGAATCAGGATGGAGGTACGGGGCTGGGGATCCCGCAGGCGACAATAGCCTTGGGAAAAGTTATACACCTGTCCATCAGGTCTTACCACCGAGAGCACAGCGCAGAGATCGAAACTGGGGCTGTCGGCCTCCGCGTACACCTCCACGGCAATGTCCCCGGCCAGAGCCAGCTCGGCTTGCAGTGGCGGAGTGGTATAGGTGAGAACATCAGTGCGGCAGTCGAGGGCAGAGCGCTCTTGTGGCCCGGCAGGCTGAGCCAGGTGGCCCCCCAGGGCTGGCACGGGTCGCCAGGGATCGTGAACAAAAGTATCCGACTGTTGCGCAGGTGAGGGTTCAGGACTGAGGGATCCCTCGGCTTCTGAGAGGGCAGCCAAGCCGGTGCTGTGTAGGTAAAAAGCCTTTGGCTCAGGGGTAGGCCAGGCCTCAAAGCTGCGCCACCGGTTGGATCCCATCTCGAACAGGCGTACCGGCGGCTCCTGGAGGATCCCTGTATCTTTGCCTTTGAGGAATTGGTCAAACCAGCGCACCTGCAGCCGATCGATAGGGCTAATGGCCTCTGGGCCAAAATCCAACGCCCCCACTTTGCGCCCCCAAGGGAGATGGGCCCAAGGGCCAATGATCAGGTGCTGAGGATTCTGGCTGCGGGCGCTCATTTCCTTGTAGAGACGCAGGCTGCCCGTCAGGTAGCTGTCAAACCAGCCGGCAATATGCAGCACTGGCAGATCCACCGCCTCTAGACGGGGAGAAAGCTTGCGCCAGTATTCATCCGGCTCGCTGTGCTCCAGCCAGTCGAAGTAATAAGACTGGGGCGCATATTGCTGCAGCACGCCCGGCTTGAGGGGGATAGGGTCGTAGAGGGGAAGGTTGCGGGCAGCTTTCAAAAGTGCCTGGTAGGCATTGGCATCCCCCCTGAGACGGGCCCCCTCGGTCTCCAGTTGCAAGGCCCAACTGAGGTTGTTCTGAAAGGCAAAGGCCCCCCCTGGGTAAGCGGCATCGGCGCGGAGATCGTAGGGGAGCATGGCGGGGCAGAGGGCCTTCAAAGCTGTCGGACGGCTGGAAGCGGCATACAGTTGGGTCATGCCCTGATAAGAGAAGCCGTACATACCCACCAAGCCGTTGCTGCCCGGCAAGGCAGCCGCCCAATTGACAGCGTCAAACCCGTCTTCCACCTCATGGCGGAAGGGGTAAAAGGATCCTTTGGAAGTTCCCCGTCCGCGCACATCCTGGATGACCACAATGTACCCATGAGCCGCATACCATCTGGGATGGGCATACACCACCGTCGAGGCAATGGCCCGCCCATAGGGCTGTCGCATCAGCAGAACGGGGTAGCTCCCCCCGCCTTCCGGGCGATAGACATCCGCGTCCAGTTGGATCCCGTCGCGGGTGAACATGGAAACGGTTTCGCGGGGACGAACGGGCAGCATGGTCTGAGTTGGGCTAGCAAGTCTTGCCAAAAGAAAACCAGCCAAGGAAACCCAAGGGATCCCTGGGTGGATTCTTCCCAGGATAAAACAGAAGCTTTTAGGAGAGAGGAACTCCCACCTGAGTTTGAGCCTCTTCCCCGGTATTGTCCTTGATCTCCGGCCTGCTGGCGCAAGCGCGGCCTCCCCCAGACTTTTTTTAGGGAAACTGAGACTCTGGGAAAAGATGGATTCGGAATACCCCTGACTTCCAACTTCTACAGCTTCCAGAGCCCCTGAGGTCTAAGCCTCAGCAAGTGCCCTTCTCCAGCCCCCCGACAGCACTTGCAAATCTTCCTCATCCAAGTCCGCAGGAGTACCGGATCGGATGAGCTCGGCAAAATCTTCGTTGGGCACCATGAAGCAGAGGGCGTAGAGGCGGCCTGGGCCGGTGTTGCGGATTTCATGCACGCCTGTTGGCGGAACCAAAATGCTGTCTCCGGTTTTGATGGGGGCAGCTTTTCCATCGCAAATGGCCATGCCCTCACCTTTGAGGATAAAGAACATCTCTACAGCCATTTGATGGCGGTTGGGAGGGGTTTTGCCACCTTCATCGAAGATCTCCACACAAAAAGTTAGAGAAATCTGAGCATGAGAAGGATCAAACACAATGGCCAAGCGATTGGTATCGTGGGGGCTGATGCGAAAAGCCTGATAATCGGCAGGGGTTTTAACAATTGGGATCACACAGCGGGAGAGCGTTTGCATCGGGATCCTCCACTCAAGAGATAGAGGGTGAATAGCGGGCAAGTGCTAATAGGGGAGAGCCGCCAGCAAATCGCGAGAGGAGGCGACAAAGCCAAAGCATTGCTTGACGTTGTAGAGGGTGGCCAGCAAACAGTATTCAGGAGAGGTGGTGGCGGCGCAGTCTTCCAGCAAAATGCAGTCGTAGCCGAGGAAATTGGCGTCTTGCAGGGTGGTCATGACGCACTGGTCGATGTTCACACCGGCAAAAAAGAGGGTGGTGCGCCCCAGGTTTTTGAGAATGCTATCGAGAGGCGTATCCCAAAAGCCGCTCATGCGGAACTTGTCCACCCAGATATCCTCAGGTTTGACTTCTAGCTCTTCCACCACGGATGCACCCCAACTGCCGTGGGTGAGCACCAAAGACCCGTTCTTGGGCAAGGGATCCCCAAGTCCCACCCCTTCTCCGGTGGGGTTATACACATGTTGCAGGCCAGCACTGATGTTGAGCAGGTCGGGGCGATTGCCCCAGTTCACCCACACAATCGGCACTTGAGCTTGTCGTAGGCGCGGCAATAGGGTTTTCAGAGGGCCGATAGGAGCCCGCGCCGGGGTAACATCGACGCCGATGCTGGCCAACCAACCGTCGGGATGACAAAAGTCGTTTTGCATGTCGATCACCAGCAGCGCCGCTTTGGCCAGATCCAAGCGCAGGGTTTTGCTGGAGGTGGGCAGCAGGATAGGCCGCGGATCCAAGGGCGGACGGGTGATGTCAGCCATTTCGGCATTCACAGCCCAGGCATTGGGAGGGATCCCAAGGATCTTCAAGGGGCGATTGGGGGTGCTCATGGATTCTCCGCTCGCGTCGCGCAGCAGTGGGATCAGGTTGAACAGTTGAGTGATAACCCACAACTACGCTCGACCTTAATGCACAGCAGACCTCACTTTGGAATCATAGGCTACACCTTCTCACCTTATTGACGCATGGGATCCCCCAGGGTCAGTTGATAGGGATTGAGATGGGGATTAAGAGAGGAAAAATGGAGGAGATTTCCGAAAGAGTGCCTAGGGAGTTGATGCTCAGGGATCCCCCTCTGCACGCTATGCTGTAGAGACCAAGGTTATGTAGAAACATGAACATCCTGCGGCAATATATCTTTCCTGCCCTCATTCTGTTGGTGTTTCTGTTTACTCTGGTGGTGGTGAGCATTCGCTCGTTTCTGCCGGAGGATATGGCCCAGCCTGCCCCTCTAGAAGAAGCAACGCCTGTGGCCCTTTCTGCAAATGCCTGAGGATGGCTGAACAAGGGATCCCTCTGCCTGTGGGTTATCGTTGGCGCATTGGTTCAGCCTGGGATCGGCCCTGGGTGCGACGAGGATTGCAGGCCACGCTGCAGGAATCTTTTCCAGAACAGAGCAACTGGGATCACCTGGAAGAGACGCTGGATCGCCTCTTCGACCCACCCCGTACCCCTTGCTGGTGGATCTTGAAAGAAGAAACTGCAGAGCCGGTGGGCTGTGTTTGGGCTGGTATCTCAACCGATCAAGCCACCCATCGGCGGGTGGCCTACATCTTTCTGCTCTGGGTGGATCCCGCCCATCGTCGGCAGGGCCTGGGCAAGGCCCTCATTCAGCAGGTGGAACGGTGGGGATCCCAGCAGCAGTTGGCGGCCATTACCCTGCAGGTCTACCATCACAACCAAGCCGCCCTCCATTTTTATCAGCAGGCCCACTTTGCTGTACAAGGCTACTGGTTGTACAAGCCGCTCAGCCCCGCGCCCATAGACGCGCACGCAGAAGAGCATGAATACAAAGGTCATGAAGTTTTGTAAATAAGCCGGGATCCGCTCTCAGTTGCTCCTTTGATGAAAGCGTGATGAAAACGATGGCATTGACCGGAGGGAACGCCCATGTCCAGACCTGTCAAGCTAAGTGAAGCCGAGATCCAGGCCAAGCTGGAAAAGCTGCCCGGCTGGTCTTTGCGGGAGGGAAAGCTGCATCGCCAATTTCAGTTTGGTTCCTTTGTCGAAGCCTTTGGCTGGATGAGCAGTGTGGCCTTGGTGGCCGAAAGCATGGGGCATCACCCCGAATGGAGCAATGTCTACAACCGCGTGCGGGTGGATCTCACCACCCATGATGCCGGGGGCATTACGGAATTGGACTTCACCTTGGCGCAACGCATGAACGAGCTGGCCAGCTAAACGCTTTCTCAGTACCCAACTCCAGGGATCCCTTCAGAGCCGCTTTGGCAGGGGATCCCTATGGGTTTGTCGCTGCCTCAAGGTTGTGTCGGGAGTCGCGTCGGTCTGATAGACTAAGCCTAAGGTTAAGAAATGATAATTTTATGAACGTGCTGGTTGTGGGGGCAACGGGAACGCTGGGCCGTCAGGTGGTGCGCCGAGCCATCGAAGAAGGACATCAAGTCACTTGTCTGGTGCGAAATCCGGCAAAGGCTGCTTTCTTGAGTGAATGGGGCGCTCACCTAAAAGTGGGAAATCTGCTTCAGCCCAGCACCCTCAACTCCGCGATGGAAGGCATCGAGGCGGTGATCGACTGTGCCACGGTGCGGGTGACCGATACCCTTAGCGCCCGTCAGGTGGACTGGGATGGCAAAGTTGCCCTGATCAATGCAGCCCGAGCTGCCCAAGTAGGGCATTTCATCTTCTTCTCCATCATGGGCGCTCACCACGAGTACCCCAACGTGCCCCTGATGAATTTCAAGCATCACATCGAGAAGTATTTGATCGGATCCCAGATGCCCTACACAATTTTTCGTCCGGCGGGCTTTATGCAGGGGTTGATCGGCCAGTACGCCATCCCCATCTTGGAGGAACAGATTGTTTGGGTAACCGGCGAGGGCGTGCCGACGGCCTACCTGGACACCTTGGATGCTGCCCGGTTTGCGGTGCGATCCCTCAGTGTAGAAGCCGCCAAGCAGCAAATCTTTCCCCTGGTGGGGCCCAAGGCTTGGACGGCCCGAGAAGTCATCGCTTTGTGCGAGCAGCTCTCCGGCAAAAAGGCCAAGGTCAGCACCATGCCGCTGGGATTACTGCGAGGGGCGCGCAAGGTGGCGCAGTTCTTTCAGTGGAGCTGGAACATTGCCGACCGGCTGGCCTTCGTCGAGGTGATTGCTGCCCAAGAACCCATGCATGCCGACATGACGGCTGTGTGCGAAACCTTGGGGATCGAACTGGCCTCTCTGACCTTGCTTGAGGATTACCTGGCGGAGTATTTCCAGAAGATGTTGAAACGGCTTCGCGAGCTAAAGGTCAAGCAACCCAAAGTCAAGACGCCCTTCTAGGCCGTTGTTCTCAGTCTTCTTGGCAGTTTCACAGCAGCTTGAACAGTAGCCTTGGGAGAAGGGGTAAAAGGGGCCGTGTCTGCGTCAGCGGGTCGGAGACCGAAAGCAGCACAGCAACGCTTCCGGGGATGTCTCAGCATCATTCCCTGTGTCCAAACAATCGCAAATCCTTAGGTTCCCAAGGGGTTCATTTCCATCTACGCTTTAGAGAGTGAGGGGGTGACAACGACAGAGGTTATTCTGCTCCCCTTTCTTAAACTATAGATTTCTGTCTATAGATCTCATCAAGAAGTTCAATTTTTATCTATTCTAGTTCGCAGCTAAGATGCTGCTTAAGATTTTTTACAGGATCTCAGCAAGTGTTCCAGTTTGGCCGAGATCCCTGGCCGAAGGAGGATTATGAGCTTGAACGGGCTGGTCACAACTGCATGGCTGATTCCCCTCTACGCTTTGGTGGCGTGGGCGGGAGCACTGATCTGGTCCCCGGGAATCACCCGGCGCACGGGACCACGTCCGGCAGGTTATTTGAATGCTCTGATGACCTTAGTGGCTTTCCTGCACACGGTGGGAGCGCTGGTGGCGATTTGGGATCAGCCGGCGCAGGTAATTCGGTTGCCTTGGCTGCAGGTGGGGGATCTGGTGTTGGAGTTGCCGCTGCAGGTGTCTTCGGTAACTCTGGGGGCCTGCGCTGTGGTGACCGGGTTAAATCTGGTGGCCCAGATCTACGGCTTTGGCTACATGGAAATGGACTGGGGCTGGGCGCGGTTTTTCTCCCTGCTGGGCCTGTTTGAGGGGGGGATGTGCGCCTTGGCTTTGTGCGACTCCCTCTTTTTCAGCTACGTGATCCTGGAGATTTTGACCCTGGGCACCTACCTGTTGGTGGGCTTTTGGTTTAACCAGTCGCTGGTGGTGACGGGAGCGCGGGACGCCTTTTTAACCAAGCGCATCGGTGACCTGTTGCTGTTGATGGGGGTGATCGCCATCTATCCCCTGACGGGATCCTGGGAGTTTGAGGATTTGGCGGCTTGGGCCGAGGCGGTGCAAGCGGGGTCTGCCACTGTGGATCCGACCTTGATTGCACTGGTGGGGCTGGGGTTGCTGGCCGGCCCGGTGGGTAAGTGTGCCCAGTTCCCTTTGCACCTATGGCTGGATGAGGCGATGGAAGGACCAATCCCGGCCTCGATCTTGCGGAACGCGGTGGTAGTGGGCACGGGGGCCTGGGTGTTGATTCGCCTGCAACCCCTCTATGAGCTTTCCCCAACGGTACTGAAGGTGATGCTGACTATCGGCAGCTTGACGGCGGTGGGGGGATCCCTGGTGGCTTTGGCCCAGATCGACGCCAAGCGAGCTTTGTCTTATCTGGCGAGCGCCTACATGGGCTTGATTTTTGTAGCGGTGGGCACCGGTCATCCCCAGCAAGCCTACCAACTGCTGCTCACCTATGCTCCGGCCATGGCTTTGTTGGTGATGGCTCCGGGCACGGTGATCTGGAACAGCATTACTCAGGATCTGCGCTATTTGGGTGGGCTGTGGTCGCGGCGTCCTATCTCTGGGCTGTGCTTCTTGACCGGGATGGCCGGAATCATCGCTTTGCCTCCCTTCGGCTCCTTTTGGGTGCTGACGGATCTGTGGCAGCAGTTGGCCCAATCGGGGCAGGGGTTGTGGGCGGCAGTCGTGCTGGTCACCAATGCTGTAACAGCCCTAGGGCTGACACGGGTGTTTGGCCTGATTTGGGGCGGCAAGCCGCAGCAGATGAGTGAGCGTTCACCGGAGGTGCATTGGCCGATGATGCTGCCCATGACGGTCACGATGGGGGTGGCGCTGCACATGCCCATGATCCTGGCAGTGCTGGGTCTGATTCCCGCTCTGGAAGGGATCCCTGTTGCGGTAATGACGGGATCCAGCTTGACAGGCATTGCATTGGGAGCCTGGCTATACCTGCAGCCGCAGCGGCGACCGGTGGACTGGGCCTTCCTGGCCGACTGGCAGGATCTGTTGGCCAACGACTTCTACACCCCCAAGCTCTACCGGGCCAGTGTGGTGTTTGTGGTGCGCATCATCTCTGAGATCACGGCTCTGTTCGACCGCTATGTGGTGGACGGCTTGGTGAACTTGACCAGCCTGGTGGTGTTGGCGGGTGGACAGGTTTTGAAGTACACCACCTCTGGCCAATTGCAAGCCTACGTGCTGACGATTGTGGTGGGGGTGGCCCTGCTGGGCTGGCTGATTCTCTAGGCTTGGGCAAGGTAGCGGGACGGAGTCCTTAGATAAAGAGGGAAAAGACCATGCTGAGTGCCTTGATTGTGTTGCCAATCTTGGGATCCCTGCTCCTGTTCCTTGGCTTGGGGGGGCGAAAGCTAGCAGTGGCCTTGGCCGGGATCCCGCTGGTGATCTTGCTGCTGCTGTTTGCCAACTTCGACCTGCAAGCGGGAGGGCTGCAATGGGTGCAGCGGTGGGATTGGATCCCGTCAATTGGGCTGAGCTATTCCCTGGGCCTGGACGGGTTGTCCTTGCTGATGGTGGCTTTGAACGGGTTGCTCACGCTGATTGCGGTGCTGACGGCTGAGCCAGAGGTGAAGCGGCCCAACCTCTTTTACGGCTGCATTTTGCTCATGAGCGGGTCGGTCAACGGCGCTTTTGTCGCCCAGAACCTGCTCTTGTTCTTCTTGTTCTACGAGCTGGTGCTGATCCCGATTTATCTGCTGATCTCCATCTGGGGCAGCCCCAAGCGAGATTACGCCGCCATCAAGTTTCTGATTTACACCGCCGTCTCCGCCATCTTTCTGTTGGGGGCGTTTTTGGCCCTCTACTGGCTGGGGGATCCCCATAGCTTTGAACTGGCGGAGATTCGCATTGCTTCTCTGAGGCCCGCTGCCCAGACCTTGCTGTTGCTGGCTTTGATAGTAGCTTTTGGCATCAAGATGCCGCTGGTGCCCTTCCACACCTGGCTGCCTGACGCTTACGGGGAGTCTTCGCCGCCAGTGGCAATGCTGCTGGGGGGAGTGCTCTCCAAGTTGGGTACGTATGGTCTCTTCCGCTTTGGGTTGCAGCTGTTTCCCCAAGCATGGGCCGACTTGGGCGGGATCCTGGCCTGGTGGGGAGCCATTGCCGTGCTGTCGGGGGCTTTGGCGGCCATCGCCCAAAAAGACATTAAGCGCATGGTGGCCTACAGCTCCATCGGCCATATGGGCTACATCCTGCTGGGCATGGCGGCAGCCACCCCGATTAGCCTGACCGGGGCGATGGTGCAGATGGTCTCCCACGGTCTCATCTTGGCGCTGCTGTTCGATTTGGTGGGCTTGGTGGAGCGCAAAGTGGGAACCCGCGATCTGAATGTGCTCAACGGCCTGCTCAACCCCTTGCGGGGTTTGCCCACGGTGAGTGCTCTGCTCATCTTGGGGGGGATGGCCAGCGCCGGGATCCCCGGCCTGGTGGGCTTTGTGGCGGAGTTCTTGATCTTCCAGGGCAGCTACCAAGATTTTCCTCTGCCCACTTTGATCAGCATCTGTGGCACCGGCTTGACGGCGGTGTACTTTGTGATTTTGCTGAACCGCACCTGCTTTGGCAGGTTGGACAACCGCACCGCCTACTACCCGCGCGTGCATGGCTGGGAGCGGATCCCAGGGCTTATTTTGACGGCCTTGATCGTTTGGTTTGGGATCCAGCCCATGAATCTGGTGAAATGGCCGCAACCGTTGGCCTTTACCCTCTCCACCCAGGTGGCTCAGGCCCAAACGCTTATCTTGGCCTCAGCCGGTAACCTTGCCCCCGTCACCCTCTCTGGAGCCGATCCAGGCAACTGGGAAACTTCCAGGAATTGAGATCTGAGGGGATGACCTCAAAGAACCAGAACTTTTGAAGAGTTGGAGACTTCTTGCATGACGACAACCCTCACAACCCGCAAGCTGCCCCCTTCTACCCACCCTTTTGCGGATGTAGTCCACCGCCTGGAGGCAGGGGGCTCCATGCTGCCGGATACGCCGGAAAACCTAATGCAGATCATCGGCCTCTACAAAGCCTATGCTGTGCCGATGGATTTCTACTGGCGGGATCTGCTCTACATTGCCGAGCAGGTGTTTGTGGATCCCTTGCCTTTTTTCAAGTTCATCATTCCTGAGGAATACCTGAAGCTGGCCAACCACTACGCGGGGGACAACGCCGATTTGCGCATTTGGCGAGGCCAGGCTACGGCCCACCCCGAGCTGCTGGAGTTCATGGAAAAAGGGGAGCTAAAGCGCAAGCTGCCCAGAATTTTGCATCACCTCTGGCATGACCGCATCAACATGGAATTTGCTGAAGAATGTATGCGGGCTATGCTCTGGCATCGGGACATGGGGGGCTTGCTGGATCCCTACATGGATTCTGAAGAATATAAGCAAAATGCCGACCGTGCCATCCGCGCCTATTGCCAGGGCAACCCCTTGTTGATGGGGCTATACAAGCTCTTTCCCGATATGTTCTTGGAGCTATGCCGCCAAGCCACCATGTACTCGGTGTTGGGCCTGTTTTGGGAAGTGATGGCTCCGGTCTTTTTTGAGATCAGCGACCTCTACGACGAAGGCAAAATTACCAGTGTGCCGGAGGCAATGAACTTTTTGGTCAACGGGATCTTCGCCATTGCCGGACGGCCTATCTACCACCGCGTGCGCATTCGGGGAGAATGGTACGATATTGTGCCCAAATCCAAGGGATTTACCTGGCTCTATGAGGCCGCTTTCCCCTATGTAGAGGCCGTGTTTTATCGTACCTCTCCTTTCCGCGGCACCAAGTCCTACAACGCTCAGGCCAACGAAGTTCCCACCAACCAGTTGGACTTCCACTACGGGATCCTTTACGCCGATAAGTTTCCGGTGGGCACTGCCGGGATCCCGCCCACGCTCTTGCACCAGGATATGTACCACTTTTTGCCCCAATATTTGGTGGAGTACTACCGCAAGCATTGCCGCGGCGAAGAGGACATGCTGATTCAACTGGGGGTTAGCTTCCAGCGCTCCATGTACAACGTCACCTCAGCCGTGATTCAGGCGGGAAGAGCGGCTTTCTTATACCCCCTTGATGACCCAAATCCGCGCCACTTGATGATGAATCGCCGTTATTTTGAGGGCCAACTCAATCGCTTTACTCGGCCGGAATACGGGATCCGAGAAGCCGCCCGTCTCGCTTACATTCAGGATCAGAACTATCGCTAGCCTATGGCAACTTTAACCATCCCGAAGTATTTTGAGCAGCAACTTTGTTAGCAACAACTTCCCAGTCAAAGGATCCCAGCCATGCCCGATATTGTTGATATTGCAGTCTCTGCTGAGGGTTTTTCCACCTTGGTAACTGCCGTTAAAGCAGCAAACCTGGTGGATACTCTGAAAAGCCCCGGTCCCTTTACCGTTTTTGCCCCCACCGATGCCGCTTTTGCCAAGCTGCCCCCTGGCACTATCACCACTCTGGTGCAAAACATCCCCCAACTGACCCGCATCTTGTGTTACCACGTGGTGCCCGGTCGCCTGAAAAAGGCGGATTTGGCCAAGTACCAAAGTGTGGGCTCGGTAGAGGGATCCCCCATCGATCTCACCATTGAAGGGGATGTGTTTGAGGTGAACAACGCCACCGTTATCCAAGCGGACATTGAAGCCGATAACGGCATCATCCACGTCATCGACACCGTCATCCTAATGCGGCCCCACTGGTTCTGGCCGATTATGAACTCTGCTTTGGCCGCCTCGGCCAGAGGATAAACGGATCCATCCTGAACGGGGGTTGGGGAAAGTGCTTGGTGAACACTCTCCCCAGCTTTGTCTTGCAATGGGTAGGGTCAGAGATTTCTGCTCTGCGCACGTCCTGCAATTGTTCCACTCCCGAACAGATTGGCTATTCTGTAGATAGAGCTGGCAGATCCGGATCCCAGTCAACATCCCTGACAACCTCAAGGCCAGAGCTGGTGGGAGGCGCTGATGGCTGACTACAACCGCGGCATCATGAAGTTCAAAGGGGCAGACAGCCCAATTGTCGTTTTAATCTCGGCAGGAATTGTGGCTGGTGTGGTTTCGGCCTTGATCTGGTGGGCTTTGCACTTTGCTTACGCGGCTTGAGTCTCAGCCGAGTTGGGAGGCCGAGGGCAGTCTTTCCTACGCTGCCAGCCTTCCAGAGAAGGTAGAGGGGTGGGGCAAGGTTTCTTTACAACGCTTGCGGCAGTCTCTCCAACAGTGGTACCGTGACCACGGGCGGGATCTGCCCTGGCGTCGCACCCGGGATCCCTATGCCATTTGGGTTTCGGAAGTGATGTTACAGCAGACCCAGGTGGCAACGGTCATCCCCTACTTTCAGCGCTGGATGCAGGCCCTGCCTACGATCCCGGACTTAGCAGCAGCCCCCCAGCAGCAGGTGCTGAAACTGTGGGAGGGCCTGGGCTACTATCGGCGGGCCCTGAACCTGCACAAAGCTGCCCAAATCCTGGTGCGGGAACGGAACGGTGAGTTCCCCAGGGATCTGGAGCAGGTGCTGGCTCTGCCGGGGATCGGGCGCACCACGGCTGGTGGCATTCTCAGCGCTGCCTTCAATCAGCCTTTGCCCATTTTGGATGGCAACGTCAAGCGGGTGTTGGCTCGCTTGGTGGCTTTGCAGCAGCCTCCGGCCCGGTGTCTGCCCCTGTTGTGGCAGCTTTCCGAGCAGTTGTTGGATCCTGTACAGCCGCGGGCTTTTAACCAGGCCCTGATGGATCTGGGAGCTACCATCTGTCGTCCTAAAAGGCCTCACTGTGGCCGGTGCCCTTGGCAAGCGGATTGCAGCGCCTACAATCGAGGTCAACATCAGCAGTTGCCTATGTCTGCACCCCGTGCCTCCCGTCCTCATAAGCAAATCGCGGTTGCCATTGTTCTGCGGGGGAAAGAAATCCTTATCGACCGACGGCTGGAAAGCTCAATGCTCAGCGGGCTGTGGGAGTTTCCCGGAGGGAAAATCGAGCCAGGAGAAACGGCTGCCGAGTGTGTAGTACGGGAAGTCAAGGAAGAAATCGGCATCGATATCGAAGTGGTTGCGCCGCTAGCCACCATTGAACATGCCTACACCCATTTCACCATTACTCTTATCGCTTTTATCTGCCGCTACCTGGGCGGAGAAGCCCAAGCCCTGCAATGTAGTGAGGTGCGCTGGGTTAGCCCGGCGGAGCTGTCGGAATTTCCCTTCCCAGGGGCCAATCAAAAGTTGTTTCCCCACTTGTATGCTTGGTTGGCAGAACACGGGAACTTATGATGAGCACACCCAATCCGCCAAATGGCTTAGGCCCTTCTGGAACGCTTGCCCCAAAACATTTGATAGGATAGTAGATGTCCTGCTGCCGTGAGCTACGGATATGCTTGTCACTCTGGAAAAAGCTGGGGAGATTCTGGCTAAGGGATCCCATACAGCCATCCCAACCACAGATGGCAAGATCGCGCTGGTGCCCAAGGGAAAAGAAGCCCTCAAACTAACAGCCAACGAAGCCATTAACCTAATGTTTTACGTCGTCCGCTCCGCTGAACCGGCAGAGACGGTGATGGCCCAACTGGAGGAGGCAGTTGCCAAAGCTCAAGCCCCCGATCCAGCCGAGGAACGGGCCAGAAAATATCGAGAACTTCGTGGCATCTAAACGGATGGGCACTCGTGCCGGGAGGATCCCTTCGCAAACTGGAGAGAGACTCTGGGAAGAAGATTAAAAGCAGGAAGAGCTGAGGGCGACGAACTTTCCATCGGTAGTCCACCCCAGCAGCATCGGCTCCTGCGGTTGAATGGCCCGTCCGGTGAGAGCACAGCACTGGGCTTGGTGGGCCGTGGCCGGGAAGCTGGCCCGAATATCCTCAGGACTGAGGGTGGCAGCCCCTTGAGAGTGACGCAGGACATAACTCCAAAGAATTTCCCGTATGAGGGCCTGGTAACCCTGATTTCCGGCCAACGCCTTCAATCGCTGCTTCAGCTCACGTTCCAGCCGAATGCTGGTCACTTCCATCTGGGTCGTGGGAATGGGGGAATTGGCACGAATGGGCATGCAGGGATCCTCCCTCGAAAAGCCTATACTACTCCTGTAGCATAGCTGGCTTACCGCCTGAGCGGGGATCCCGGCCTGGGTGAGATGGCTCAGGTCAAAATGGTTGCAAGCTGTGCAGTTCTGACCGCTAAGGCAACGTCAGCATCCTGAGTGTATGGTTGAGTTGATCCCGCCCCGTCGCTGTGCCTTGGAGCATCTGCTGGCCCGCCTTGGATTCAGGGATCCGGCTTTGCTGGAACAACTGCGTTGGGATCTGCTGGATCAGGCTCTGATTCACCCTTCTCTGGATGGCCGACGGAACAACGATCGGCTGGAGTTGTTGGGGGATTCTGTCCTACGGATTTTGGTCACGGAATTCTTGTTTCAGTCCTATCCCCATCTGTCGGTGGGAGAGCTGACCGCGATTCGCTCCGACCTGACCAGCGATGCTTACCTGGCAGAACTGGCGGATCTGCACGGCTTGGATCGCTACCTTGAGGTGGGATCCAGCTCTCAAAACGACTTGGCCGGACGGGGTCGGCGGCTGGCGGATGCTTTCGAGGCTCTGCTGGGAGCCTTTTATCTCAGTTGGGGTATTTACACCCTGCCCAGGCTGCATCCCTGGCTGGATCCCTATCTACACCGGCGAGTGGAGCAGTGGTTTCAAGACCCCACTCGGCGCAACCCCAAAGCAGCCTTACAAGAACTCACCCAACGGCTTTGGGGTAGCCTGCCGGAATATCGCCTGGTGGCTGCCCAGGAACATCCCCCCCATTTCACCATGGAAGTTTGGGGGCAAGGGCGGTGCTGGGGCCGCGGTGAAGGTCGCTCGAAAAAGGCTGCGGAAATGGCTGCTGCTGCCCAAGCCTACGAACACTTGCAGTCGGAGCAGACATGAGAGGCAACCACCGCTACGAGTTGGCCAGTTGGTTGTTTTTGCTGGGGAGTGGCCTGTTTGCGGTGAGCGAGGTGATGACCTTGGGCAGTGACCCCTCTCTGTGGGATCCAGCGGCTCCAACCTTTCTCAATCTAAAGGTTGTCCAAACCCTGCTGGGGATAGGAGCCAGCCTCCTGTTCGTCGTAGGTAGTGCTCTGTTCATCCTCGATGCCCGTCACCGCTGAGATGCGCACCCTGCCCAAAACCAGAGCAGCCCTTCTCCAAGAGCAAGAGAGGCGAATCAGATGAAAAGCTTGCTAATAGGGACTTCTTCCGGCTACGGGACCGGCAGGCGAGAGACTTTCTTTCTGTGGTAACTCTTCCGGCTCGTTTGACGAGTCATTCGGACGAGAGGAAAAAGATGGCTCTGGGCTGCTCGCGTCGGCAGGATCCATCCCCGGCAAAGCCAAAGAACCAGCAGCTTCGGTGGCCCGAGCACATAGCCTGGCTCGAACCTCTGCCTCCTGCTTGGGCTTCAGATAGAGGTTCTCCAGCAGCACCGCCATACCAGCCACCCACGGGGGGGCGATCACCGCCCCAACAATACCCAACAACTGGGTGCCGCCCAGCACCGCCAGCAACTGATACAAGGGCTTCACCCGCACCGAGGATCCCACCAACAGAGGATCCAACACATAGGTTTCCAGGTTTTGAACGGCAACGTATAGGATCAGCACCCACAAAAAAGTCCAGCCCCCTTGCACAATTGCCACCACCAAAGCAGGCAGGGATCCCAATACCGGCCCGATAAAGGGAATCAGGTTGGTAAACCCGGCGATCACCCCCAGCGCCAGAGCAAACTCTGACAGGCCCAGAAAGCGAAGCGAGACGGTGATCATCACGCCCAAAATGGCAGAGACCAGCACCCGCCCCTGGATGTAGCCCCCCATGCGCTGAGCCATCGGGTGTACCTGCTGAGCCAGCCGCTCATTCCAGGGATAAGGAAACAACTCCACCAAGCCCTGCACCAAGTCAGAGCCGCTCACCAGCATGTAGCCGGAAATGAAGAGGGTGAGCACCGTGGTCAGCAGACCGCCCAGCAAACCACGGGTGAAGTCGAAAGACTGCACCAGCACCCGTTGTCCCGAGCGAACCGCCCAGCTCATCAACGACTGAGGGTCGAGCAACTGGTTTAAGTAGTCCAGCGCCGCCGGATCCACCCCCGCCAGATTGGCAATCCAGGTGTCCACCAGCAGTTGTAGTTGCTCCAGATAGAAAGGCAACCTCGCCAGCAACCGCTGGGTCTGAGTCACCACCGTTGGGCCAATGAGCAGGGCCAAGCCGGCAATCCCAGCCATTAAGCTCAAATACACCACTACAACCCCCAGCCAGCGGGGGATGCGTAGTCGTTCGGCCAGATCCACCAAGGGAGCCAGCGCCGCCGCCACCACCACCGCGATCATCACAGTCAGCACCAAGCTGCGCAGTTGCCACAGCAGCAGCAACAGCATCCCTGTGGCCACCACCAGGGCTACGGAGGATACAGAGATGGTCAGTTGTCTTCGGCTCATCATCTGGCTGGGTTCTCTTCAGGGGGCTAGGTAACAGACGGCTCTACCATCCTGGCTTGCCCTAGCTGGACTTGCCAAACGCTCTTGGGCAAAGACCCTAGACCCAGAACTTCCCTGCCCAGTCGGCCAGACCAAAGATCCGCAGCAAAAACCCAGCCAGAATTGCAGCTACCGTAGCAGTTCCATCCGTACCGCTTCTGCATATTCCAGCAGCTCCGGGGATCCCCTGCCGGAAGCCCGCCACAACATCAAAGCGCTACCCAAATCGGAAGCGGCACCGGCCCTATCTTCTCCCTGGTAAGCGCGCGCCATACCCCGGTAGTAGTACACATCACCTTGGTAGGGCTGCAACTCAAGAGCTCGGCTGAAATCTTGAACGGCCAAACTGAAGTTACAGATGCTGGCCCACATTAGGCCACGATGGACATATGCCTCGAAAAGATCGGCAGCATTTTGATTTTGCTTGGCCAGCTCAATGGCCAGGTGAGACACATCAAATGCCGATTCCAGATGGCCTTGTTCGGCCCAAATGCGGGAGCGGATCAAGTGCAATTGCGGGTTGTGATAGGCAATCCGATCCAGGGGAGACAAGGTCGCCAGAGCCTGCTCAGGTTCTTGCAAACGCTCGTGTTGGATTTTGGCCTTGAGCAAATAGGCTTCAGCCAGGTAGGGATCCAAAGCAATGGCAATATCCAGATCCCGCAGAGCAGAGCGCATCAAGCGAGCAATGGCAGAAGCCTGCTCAGGCTGCGGTAAAGCAGCAGGATCCTCTTGAGACTCCCGCCAGAAGTATTGCGCCCGTTGCAGATAAAGTTGCGCGTTTCCCGGCTCCTGCTGGATGAATTGGGTTAGCAGGGCCAGCTCATTGGGGGCATCCGCCTGAGCAGAGGATGGAGAAAGGGTGGGATCCTGACGCCGAGGCCGTGCCGACAGGGCAAGGCTTGGGTTAGAACGGCCAACAACCCCGGCGGGCTGGGGATCGGCCTGCTGCGCAAGCCATTGATAAGCCTGCTGCTGGTGAGCCAGAGAGCGCTGCTCAAGCTGCTGTACCCGTTCTTGCAGTTGGGCTTGCCGCCTGAGCCAAGATTCAGAACCTGGTTCATCTTCAAACAAGGTCTGGGATGACGGCAGGGAGTGCTCCCAAGCCTGTAGGGAAACTTCAGTGGCCGCACTCCGCCCTTTCCGAGACGAGGCCAACCAGCCACCTTCGCCGATCAAAAACGGCAAGGACAGCAAACCCAACAGAGCCGAGCCGGAGAATAAAAGACTGGGCCTAAGCATGGATCCCACCCCTTGAAATAGCCTAGAAATGAAGAGTTGCCTCTAAGCTAGTTCGCCACAGCCGCAGTGTCCAGACTTTCGGCCATACCCGTCCTGCCCCAAAACCCGGAAACTCCCCTCTAGGGGATTTTGCCACCGGCTAGATCCACCAACTCCACGCGGCGATTTTTTGCCCGGCCTTCCTCAGTGGCGTTGCTGGCAACGGGAGCCGAAAACCCCACGCCAACCGGATAGAGGCGGCGCTGCTCGATGCCAAGCTGAACCAAGCGGTTGACCACGGCTTCAGCCCGGCGCCGCGAGAGACCCAGGTTGTAGTCAAAGCTGCCGGTCGCATCGGTATGTCCGACCACGAGGATGCTGAGGTTGGTGCGCTCGCCCATCAACTTGGCGATCTCGGCAAGGGTGGGCTCGGCAGCCGCTTCGATTTGATCCGAGTCATGGGCAAAGAGAATGCCGTAGAGGGCGATCCGGCCATCGCGGCTGATGGCTTGATCGATCTCGCTGCTTGTAATGCTTTCAACCAGTTCCAGGCGTTGCTGGCGGGGCTTGACATCGACGACATCCACTCGCCCCAGGGTAATCCCAGTCGGGATCCGTCCACTGCCGCGGGTGACCTCCCAATCATCGGTATTGACCACAAAGTAGGCGCTCACGAATCGCTCATCGCCTTCGGGCGACTTGCCACGTGCAGCCAAATAGGCAGCAGTGTTTTCTCTGGCGTTCTGAAACGGCCACTGGGCCCGTTCCTCCGGCGTGCTGTAGGTGCCCTTCATATTGAGGATCTCGTGAGCAATCTGGTTGTTGTAGCCGAGGGCTGATAGCAGCAGGCCGAAAATCTTACAGTAGCTAACACTGGCTACCTAAAACTGGAAGAGGCTTGTGAGCGCCAAGCTGAAAGTTTCACAGAACCCATTGACGCTTTGCAGTGTGGCGCGCATGTTACTGGGTTTTCGAACACAGCTTGTTCTCAACCACAAGCAAGCAACTCTAGCCGCCCAACACGCCGGGGTAGCCCGCCACGCCTACAACTGGGGCCTAGAGGTTTGTCGGCAAGCCCTGGAGAACCAACAGAAACTCCCCACCGCCATTGACCTGCATAAGCGTCTGGTGGCCGAGGTGAAGAAGGAAAACCCCTGGTACTACCAGGTCTCCAAATGCGCCCCTCAGCAGGCATTACGTAACTTGGAGCACGCTTTTAAGCGCTGGCGGGGTGGGTTGGGGAAGTTTCCCCACTTCAAGCGCAAGGGAGTGCGAGACAGCTTCTACCTGGAAGGCAACATTCGCATTTCTGGCAACCGCATCAAGGTGCCTATCTTCGGTTGGCTGCGCTGTGCAGAGCTGCTCCCAGTAGCCACGCCCAAGAACGTAGTTATTAGCTTGAGAGCTGGGCGTTGGTACATCTTATTTAAGTACGAGGTTTCACCGCCTCAGGTAGAGAAGGCCGGGGAGATGGTAGGGGTGGATTTGGGCATCCATCATCTGGCCACCTGCTCTGGTGGGGAAGTGTTTCCCATCGCGACAGCGGGACGGAGTCCTTATCCCAAGCCCTACCGCAAGGCCAGGAAGCGGCTGGTCAGGCTGCAACGGCGGCTGAGCCGCAAGCAGAAAGGCTCTGCCAACCGCAAGAAAGCGGTGGTGCAGTTGGGCAAGGCCCACAAGCGGGTCTCGGACATGCGGCAAGACAGCCTGCACAAGCTGACGACTTACCTAGCCAAGCGGTACCGGGTGGTGGTGGTAGAGGACTTGCAGGTGAAGAACCTGCTCAAAAACCCCAAGCTGGCGGGATCCCTGTCAGACTGCGGGTTCTACGAGTTTCGGCGACAGCTAGAGTACAAGGCCCGGCTCTATGGCTGTCAGGTGGTGGCGGCGGATAGGTGTTATCCGTCCAGCCAACTGTGTTCTGGGTGTGGGCACCGACAGAAGATGCCCCTACAGGAAAGGGTGTTTCGCTGCAAGGCTTGCGGTTTGGAGCTAGACCGCGACTTGAATGCAGCGCTGAACCTGGTGCGGTGGTA
>DVDX01000032.1 GCA_015295985.1 Synechococcus sp. M44_DOE_062
AGCACTGTCGCGTTAGCGGTGCGGAGCACTATGATGTGGGCGGGATCCCAACCGGACAGCCATGCAACCCTTGCACATCTTGCTGGCAGAAGGCAACCCTCATCTGCGCAGCTTGCTGTGTTGGCATTTGCAACAGGCCGGACACCAAGTTTGGGCAGCAGAGACCCTTCGCCAAGCAAAGACCCTGCTGCAACAGCAGCCCATTCACCTGCTGATTTTGGATGCGGAGCTGTCTAACCGCGGCGGGCTACAACTGTGCCAGTGGGCTCATCGCCAGTGCGATTTGTTGATTTTGCTACTCTCCCACCGGGGATCCGAAGTGGACATTATCGCTGGCCTAGAGGCGGGGGCAGACGATTACCTTACCAAGCCCTTTAGCATGCAACTGCTGGATGCCCACCTTCTAGCCTTGGCCCGGCGGCGACAGCGGCATATCCCTCCCACCTTTCTGCAGTATGGGGATCTCAAAATTGACCTGGTGCAACGGCGTGTCACTGTGGCCGGGGAAGGGATCGACCTCACGCCTCAGGAGTTTAGCCTGCTGATGGTGCTGGTACAGGCGGACGGCGATCCCGTCTCTCGTCTAGAGCTGCTGGAGCGAGCGTGGCCGGATTCCACCGATAACCCTCGCACCGTCGATACCCATATCCTCTCGTTGCGCAAAAAGCTAGAACGGGATCCGCGCCAGCCCAGCTTGATCCACACAGTGCGCAATGTCGGCTACTGCTTTGGTCTCAACCCCCCGCTGCTTCAGGAACAGAAAACTCTGTCAGCCGCTGCAGGTGGTTCAGGATCTGGGCCTCAGCGGCAGCGTCGTGGAGTCGCAGCGTCAGGGGAGGCACCTGCAAATAAATCAATCAAATCCCGCTAGGCAGATTGCGCAGGATCCCCATCGGGATCGCTCAGTTGCAGCAGAGACCGGCGCACCCGCTGCTCCAGAGCCAGGTTGTGATGTTGGCGGCTGACCTGCAGAGCTGCTTGCAAATCCGAAAAAGCTGTCGCTTTATCCCCCATATTCCAGTAGGCCAGCCCTCGTCCATACAAGCCATACTCGTCGGAGAGGTCGATGCGGTTCATATCCGCTTCCAGGCGAAAGGCCCGCTCGTAGTCGTCTAAAGCGGCTTTGATCTCCCCCAGCCCATAGAGAAGGTTGCCCCTGTTGTAGAGAACGTTGGGCTGTTGGGGTTCTCTTTCTAGGCTGCGGCTGAGGTCGGCAATGGCCTCGTCAAAGTGATCGCCACAGGCGTAGGCCACCCCCCGCTGGTAGTAGTGGGCCGGGCTGGGATCCCAGTCAATAGCCTGCGACCAATCGGCCAAAGCCGCCTCCCATTCGCCCAGGTAGCTGTGCAAACGGGCTCGCTGGGAATAGGCAAGTGCTGAGGTGGGATCCAAGCGAATGGCTTCGTCCAGGTGGGCTAGGGCCAAAGGCAGGGATCCCTGTTGCACGAGCAGGTTGGCCAAGCTGAGGTGGTGGGGGACGTTGGGGTGTAGGCGCACCAGTTCAGCAAACTCCGCCGTTGCTCCTTGGAGATCTCCCAGAGACTGACGAATCAGCCCGCGGTAAAAATAGGGTTCTGGACGGTGCGGAGCCAACCGGATTGCTTGGCCAAAATCCTCCAAAGCTTGAGGAACTTGGCCGAGGGCAAAGTAGGCTTCTCCCCGCAAAATGTAGGCGTTGGTCAGGCAGGGATCCCGTTGCAGAGCCAAGCTGAGCTGTTCAATAGCCCCTGGCATATCTCGGTTCAGCCACCGTTCCCGACCACGGTTGTAAGCCAAGATGGCAGGACGGGTGAAGGCAGAAATGGCCGCTGCACCTGCCAGACCCATCACTGCCAAAAGGCGATCCTGCCGCCAACTCGCCATGCTCCCCAGCAATAGGGCAACCGCAATCAAAACGCGCAAGCCGGCAGAGTCGTGGGCTCTGAACATACTGCTCCGCACCGCTGTTACGAACACATCCCGTTTTTTCAATTTCTCTCCGATTCTGCCCGATTGGGTTGCCCTCCCTCCTGGCCTGCTCAGGCGAGCGTGCTCTGGATCCTGGCTCCCCATCAGGCCCAGAGCATTAACCGCAGCTCATAGGGATCGTGCATATCGGGGTGAAAGGGGAGCAGGCGGATGGCCAACCCTTGCAAGCCGCTGGCCTCATAGCAAATCTGGCCGGAGAAGATGGCCCGATCCTCCACCGTCTCCACATAGCGCAGGGGGGTTGCCTGTCCCTTCTGAATCTGGCCGTCCTCATTGACCGGCCCCTGGTAAGCTTGCACGATTACATCCTGAGGTTGCAGGGATCCCAGCCGCACTTCCACCGTCACGGTGAGGGGCTCCCTGGCCATCACCACTTGGTCATTCTGTGCCAAGGCAAGGCCAGTAGTGGAAGCTTTCTTCGGGGTTTCAATTTGGACGTGGAGAACCTGGATGTTGTACCAGTGCTCCTGCAGGTGGTTTTGCCAACGAACGAACTGGCGGGCCGACTCAAAGTGGTCGCGGCGCATGCGGTCGAAGTAGTTGCTCAGAGGAATGTAGGCTCGCTGGACGTACTCCAGCACCATGCGCTGCGTGCTGAAGCGGGGACAATTGAGGCGAATCGCCTGCTTCATGCGCTGGATCCACTGGTGGGGTAGGCCATCGCTGCCGCGCTGATAAAAGAGAGGGGCAACCTCCTGTTCCAGCAAGTCGTAGAGGGCATTCGACTCCACCTCATCTTGATAGGCGCGATCCTCATACTCCTCGCCGCGGCCAATGGGCCAGCCGGTCTGGTAATAATCGGCCTCATCCCACCAGCCATCCAAAATACTTAGGTTCTGTCCGCCGTTGGCTGCTGCCTTCATGCCGCTGGTGCCGCTGGCTTCACGGGGGCGCAAGGGGTTGTTCAGCCACACATCCACTCCGGCCACCATCAAACTGGTGACATACATGTCGTAGTCCTCAATGAAGACCAAGTGCTGGCGAAACTCCGGCTGCCGTGACACCTGCACAATCTGGCGGATCAACTCTTTACCGGGTATGTCGCGGGGGTGAGCCTTGCCGGCAAAGATAAACTGCATCGGGTACTGAGGATGGTTGAGCAAAGCCTTGAGCCGTTCCAGGTTGTGGAACAAAAGGGTGGCCCGCTTGTAGGTGGCAAAGCGGCGGGCAAACCCAATGGTGAGCACCTCGGGGTTGAGGGCCTCTGAGGCCCGTTGGATCTCAGCCGCTGAGGCAGCCCGTTTCTGGAGCTGTGCCATCAAGCGCTCGCGGGTAAAGTTAATCAGGCGGGAGCGGCTGCGCTCGTGGGCCCGCCACAATTCCCCATCCGGGATCCGATCCACCTTCTGCCAGAGGGGATCCGAAGGAGGAGCTTCTGCCCAATCCGGCCCCAGGTAGCGGTCGTAGAGGGCTTGGTTCTCCTCTCCCACCCAGGTGCGGACATGTACCCCGTTGGTGATGGAAGTAATCGGCACTTCCTCCAGCGGGATCCCAGGCCACAGCCGGCTGAACATCTTGCGGGAAACTGCCCCATGCAGCTTGCTCACACCGTTGACAAAAGAGGCCATGTTGATGGCCAGCACCGCCATGCTGAAGGGAGATTGGAAGTCGCCGGTATTTTCCCGTCCCAAAGCCAAAAAACGCTCCCGGCTCAGGCCCATCTGGCTGTAGTAGAAGCCGAGGTAGTAATCGATTTTGTCAGGCGGGAACAAGTCAATCCCGGCAGGTACCGACGTGTGGGTGGTAAACATCTGGCTGGACTTGGCCACTTGCCAAGCCTCTTCAAAGCTCAGCCCCTGCTCGGCCATCAACAGGCGAATCCGCTCCACCGCCAAAAAGGCCGAATGCCCTTCGTTCATGTGGTAGACAGTGGGATGGATCCCAAGGGCCCGCAAGGCCCGCACGCCGCCGATCCCCAGCATGATCTCCTGGTGGATGCGCAGGTCTTGGTCGCCGCCGTACAGCTCATCGGTGATGTCTTGGTCGTACTGGCTATTGGGCTCGATGTTGGTGTCCAGAAGATAGAGGGGTACCCTCCCCACCATTACCTTCCAGATGCGGGCGAACACCTTGCGGTTGGGATAATCCACCTCAATCCGAATTTCTTGACCCTCCGCATCTTTTTGCAGCTCCAGAGGCATGTTAAAAAATTCATTGATTGGGTAGCGCTCCTGCTGCCAGCCGTCGGGGTTAAGGTACTGGCGAAAATAGCCCTTCTGGTAGAGCAAGCCCACGCCCACCAAGGGCAAGCCCAGATCGCTGGCCGCCTTGAGGTGATCCCCGGCCAGAACCCCCAAGCCTCCTGAGTAAAGGGGCAGACAATCGGCCAAACCAAACTCTGCCGAAAAATAGGCATAGCACTCCCCTTCCACCGCTTGGGCCGAACGATACTTGCGGTACCAGGTGTCTTTCTGCAGGTAGCTCTGCAGTTGTTGGCTGGCCCGCTCCAACTGGGCCAAAAAGCCGGGATCTTCCGCCAGTTCATCCAGCCGTTCCTGCCGGATCCGACCCAGAAAAGCCACCGGGTTGTGACCGCAAGCATCCCACAGATCCGGATCCATGCGACGGAATAGGCTGCGGGTTTCCACGTTCCAACTAAAATGCAGGTTATAAGCCAGCAAGCGCAGACTTTCCAGCGGAGCAGGCAGGTAGGGAGTGACTTTGAACGTGCGTAGCGGCTTCATAAAAGAATCCGGGAAGAGCGTTGGTTCCACTGTCAGGCTACCTTGGCCTCAGCCTGAGGGGGCGGCTTTTTAACTTGAATGCTGATTTGTAATCCGGTGGATGCTGATCGGTAATCCAACGGCTGCTCGAACTCCCTTAGGGCCTCATTTGGGATGGATCCAACTGCCCCACTGGCCGATACCATCGCTGCCATTGCCACTGCGGTAGTGCCTGAGCAGGGCAGTGTGGGGATTGTGCGCCTTTCCGGGTCACGATCCCTTCCCATTGTCCAGGCCATCTTCACCCCTGCCCGCCGCAACGCAGTTTGGGAAAGCCATCGTCTCCTCTACGGCTGGATCCACGATGAGAAAGGCCAAATCTTAGACGAAGCGCTGGCCGTCTGGATGCAAGCCCCCCGCTCCTACACCCGCGAAGATGTGGCAGAGCTGCATTGCCACGGCGGCATCATGGTGGTTCAGGCCACGTTGCAACAATGCCTGCGGCAGGGGGCACGGTTGGCCCAGCCGGGGGAGTTTAGCCTGCGCGCTTTTCTAAATGGCCGCATCGACCTCACCCAGGCCGAGAGTGTGGCCGATCTGGTGGCGGCCCGCTCCCCTCAGGCAGCCCGGATGGCCTTGGCGGGCTTGCAGGGCAAGTTAGGGGGATCCATTCGCGCCCTGCGCCAGGAGCTGCTGGGTTTGTTGGCAGAAATTGAGGCTCGCATCGACTTTGAAGAGGATCTGCCCCCCTTGGACGTTGCCGCTTGGCAGGCCCGGCTCCAAGCTACTCAAGCCCAGATCCAAGCCCTGCTGGCCACGGCAGAACGGGGACAACTGCTGCGCACCGGCGTGAAGGTGGCCATCGTCGGGAGGCCCAATGTGGGCAAGTCCAGCTTGCTCAATGCCTGGTCAGGACAGGATCGCGCCATTGTCACTGATCTGCCCGGCACCACCCGCGACGTGGTGGAATCCCACCTGGTGGTGAAAGGGATCCCCGTCCAGCTTCTGGATACTGCCGGCATCCGCGCCACCGAAGATCCGGTGGAACGGCTGGGGGTGGAGCGCTCCCAACGCCTAGCCCAGGCTGCCGATGTGCTGGTGCTGGTCATCGACGCCCAAGCGGGCTGGACGGCTGCCGACGCCGCCATTTACGAGTCCGTCCGCCATCGCCCCCTTATCTTGGTGATCAACAAAACCGACCTGACCCCGCCAGAGGGGATCCCCCTCCCTGCCGAAATTGCCCACCGCGTCCCCACCGTTGCCGCCCAGGGGAAAGGGATCCCAGAGCTGGAAGAAGCCCTGGAGCAGCTCGTCACCCAGGGACGTCCCCAGCCCAACCTGGAGATCAGCCTGAACCAGCGGCAGGCCGCTGCCCTCCGACAAGCCCAAGCCAGCCTGGAACAGGTGGGGCAGGCCATCCAAGCTCAGCTTCCCCTGGACTTTTGGAGCATTGACCTGCGGGGTGCCCTGCATGCCCTTGGCCAGATCACCGGCGAGGAGATCTCGGAATCGGTGCTGGATCAGATCTTCAGCCGCTTCTGCATCGGCAAGTAGCTCCCCAGATTTCCCTACTAACTCATACTCATTCTGAGTTTGTGTTACCATAAGCTCAGTTGGGAACCCGAAGCGGATCCCTGATAATGGAAACACACTAGGAGATTGGCCATGGTTACCGCTGAGAAAACCCGTTTGTACCCCACCCAGATCGACTTGCCGGCAGAGGCCCGCGCGCAACTGGTGGAACTGCTCAACCAGTCCTTGGCCGACACCTTGGACTTGAAGACCCAGGTGAAGCAGGCCCACTGGAATGTCAAGGGCATGCACTTTATTGCCCTGCATGAGATGTTCGACACCTTCGCCGGTACCTTGGAAAACTACGTGGACATGCTGGCGGAACGGGTTACGGCTTTGGGGGGCATTGCCCGCGGCACCGCTCGCATCGTTGCCCAAACCTCCACCTTGCCGGAGTACGATCTGGCGGCTGAAGAGGGCCGGGATCACCTGCAGGCTTTGGCAGCCCGCTACGCTCAATATGCAGCTTCCGTCCGCCGCAACATCGACCGCACCACGGAACTGGGCGATGCCGATACGGCAGACCTGTTCACTGAGATCTCGCGCCAGATCGACAAAGATCTTTGGTTCATCGAGGCTCACCTCCAGGCGTGACGCCAGCAAGGCCAATCACAGGCAAGTGGGGCAAGCAAAATGGGCGTTAACGTTCCCCTCCTGTATCTGGCGGCTTTGGCCAGTATCCTTAGCGTGGCGGGCTTCTTTGTCCTGCGGGAGGTGCTGCGGGTACGGGCCCAGGAAAAGGTGATCCGCGAGCTGCAGCCCCGCTTGAGCAAAGGCAAGGGATCCCCGCAGGAGCACTACGAGTTGGGCAGCGTCTATCTGCAAAAGGGCCTCTACGACCAGGCGATTGCCCAGCTCAAAAAAGCCCTAGAAGTGGCCGGGGAGAACATTCCCCCCGTTTGCAACGCTCTGGGTTTTGCCTACTTCAGCCAGGGGCAGTATGACTTGGCCATCCGCTACTACAAGGATGCCGTGGCTGCGGATCCCCGCTATGTAACCGCTTGGAACAATCTGGCTCATGCCTATGAGAAGAAAAATCTCTATGGCCCAAGCCTGGAAGCTTACGAAACTGCCCTGAAGTTGGATCCCCAAAATGCCATTGCCAAGCGCCGCTCCCAGTCTCTGCGTAAACGATTGTAGCCCAGCCCCTGAGGATCCCATTGGCAATTCCATCCGCAGAAATACTCTTGACCGCAGCACAGTTGTCCACAGGGGTTGGCGCTAAAGACTCCATCCTGCCTTTATAGGCTCCTCCTTATCCTCTCAAAAGAAGATGGAAATATTGAAATCTTGAGCGTAAATGTAAGATCCGGTATCGTGTTGCCTGGGCTGGTATTATGTCTTAACTAAAACGAGAGGCCATTTCATGGATTCGCAATCGGTAGCACCTGTGGTTTTGGTGATCCTGGATGGCTGGGGTTATCGGGATGCTCTCGATGGCAATGCAGTGCTGGCTGCGGAAACCCCTGTCCTGGATAGCCTTTGGGCTGCCTATCCCCACACCCTGCTGCAAGCTTCGGGTCGGGCCGTGGGCCTGCCAGCAGGACAGATGGGCAACTCTGAAGTCGGGCACCTGACTTTGGGGGCAGGGCGGGTGGTGCCGCAGGAATTGGTGCGCATCAGCGACGCGATAGAGTCGGGATCCCTCTTCCAGGATCCCTTGTTGATGGAAGTTTGTCGCCAGCTCAAAGAGCGAGGGGGCCGTTTCCACTTCGTTGGCCTTTGCTCCGAGGGGGGGGTTCACTCCCACATCGACCATCTCTATGGGTTGCTCAAGCTGGCAGCCCAGACCGGGATCCCGACCTATGTCCACGCCATCACCGATGGCCGCGATACCTTACCCCGCGACGGTGCCAGGGTTCTGGCCGCCCTAGAAAAAGAGCTGCAATGGCTGGGCAATGGCGTCATCGCCACCCTGAGCGGACGCTACTACGCCATGGATCGGGATCGCCGGTGGGAGCGCACCCAAAAAGCCTATGAGATCATGACCCAAGACGGCCCTGGCTGTGGACAAAGCGCCGCGGAGGTGATGGAAGCTTTCTATGCCCAGGATCTCACGGACGAGTTCATCCCGCCCACCCGTCTGGCTCCAGGGGCTGTGCAACCTGGCGATGCGGTGCTTTTCTTCAACTTCCGCCCAGATCGCGCCCGCCAACTTACCCAAGCCTTTGTCTGCCCAGATTTTTCGGGTTTTCAGCGCCCCTTGCTGCCGGATCTCACCTTCATCACCATGACTCAGTACGAGGCGGAGCTGCCGGTGCAGGTGCTTTTCAAGCCGCAGAACCTGGATCACCTGCTGGGCCAAGTGGTGAGTGAGGCTGGCCTCAAGCAATTGCGCATTGCCGAGACGGAAAAATACGCCCATGTCACCTACTTCTTCAATGGCGGCATTGAGCAGCCCTTTCCCGGTGAGGATCGCATCCTGGTGCAAAGCCCGCTGGTGACCACCTACGACCAGGTGCCGGAGATGTCGGCAGTGGAAGTGACCCACAAGGCAATAGAGGCCATTGCCCGCCGCGAATACAGCCTCGTGGTGCTCAACTATGCCAATCCCGACATGGTGGGCCACACCGGCAACTACGAAGCCACCATCCGCGCTTTGGAGACGGTGGATCGCTGTTTGGGCCGGCTGCTGGCGGCAGTGGTGGATGCAGGAGGCACCACTTTGATCCTGGCGGATCACGGCAATGCAGAGCTGATGTGGGATGAAAACGGCAACCCCTGGACGGCCCACACCACCAATCCCGTTCCCTGCATCCTGGTGGAGGGGGAAAGGCGTAAAATCCCCGGCTGTGGCGGCGATGCCAAGTTGCGCTCCGACGGCACTTTGGCCGACGTGGCCCCCACCCTTCTGGAGATCTTGGGCCTGCCTCAACCCCCCGAAATGACAGGACGCTCGCTTTTGCAGCCGGCAGAATACACCATTCTCCAGCGGCAGCCCAGCCCTGTGGGGCGCTAGAGCCAGGGATCCCTTCGCCCTGTAGGGTGGGGAGCAGGTCAATCCGCCACCGGGATCCCTTCTTGGGCCAGCCATGCCGTCAGCTCTTCCCAGTTGCGATAGATGGCCAGAACCCGTGAGCGCTCCGGGTGATAGGGGGCAGCCAAGCGCTCCAACTGCAGGAAGCGAGCCTGAGGGAGAATCACCGCCGCTTCGGGGTCGCTGGGGGTAGCTCGCCTCAAAGAGCTGCTGTAGCCCCGATAGATGAGAACCAAGTCCGTTTCTCCCTCGCTTTCCACCTCAACCCGGAGCACCTCTTGCGGGTGGTCTTGGCTATAGCGCTCCAGGGCCAAGGGCCAGGGCAGGGCCCTCATGCTTCCAGTTCCCCCTTATCAGTTCCAGGCCGCAGCCGCCAGACGAAATAGACGCTGTAAAGCAAATAGGCCACCAGCCCCCAAGCCCCCACGCTTCCCAACAGCTCCAGGGGCACCTGGGGGTGGAAAATTTCCCGAAACTCCAGCGGCGGCCCAAACCAGGCCCGGCATTCCTCCGACAAAGAAGCGCGGAAAGCACAGGGCACAAAGGCCCCCGAAAAGAGGATCCCGGCTCCCATATAGCCGGTCAAGCTCCACCGCCAGAGCCGAAAGACCCGCGCCGCCCAGCTTCTCGACTGCTCGAGAGCAGCACTCCAATCCCGCCAAAACCAAAGACAAACCACGATCAACAGTCGTGCCATCGCCCCACTGAGAAAGCTAACGGGCAGGCCCCCCATCATCAGGTATACCGTCACCGCCAAGAGGCTCGATACCCGCCAATAAACGATTAAGAACTGAATCAAGGGCCGCAACCCCACCGCAAAAGCCCAAACCAGCAGCAGCAATGGCATCACCACAGTTAGCGCCACTGCCAAACGGTAGTCCAGCCAGATCGCATCCACTAGCCAACTCTGGGGAGTCATCCTCACCCTCTGCCACCCCTGCCCCTTAGTATATAGAGCTGCGGGATCCAAAGTGGGATCACACAGAGTTGCGGAATATTAACGCCTTCCGGCTATCCCAAGCAAAACTTTACACCCAGGAGGCTTCAGAAAGTTTTCCGATTCTGCCACTGCCGATCCGCGAAAGTGGTAGATTCTTAGCTAGATCCTCAGAAGAGGAAGAGTATCCCTGTCGTTCGGAAGGCTAGCTGCCTGTCTGAGCGACGACCTGAGTTCCCTTCAGACCTTGACCCGGTTTAATCTCGTTAAGTATTGTTACTTAATCGTGTTACCTTGGGTTAAGGTCAAACCTCGAGAGGCATGACCTCGAAACCATGGCCCGTTCTTCCAGACTCCTCTCTCACAGTGCTGCCCGCTGGAAGGCGACCCAGTGGAAGCCCAGACCACTGCCTCCCTTGGAGCATGCACCTCTTTCTCCGAAGCAGGAGGGAGGGACAAGGGATCCAGTCAGGTCGGAGTCATCACCTGCCTTGGGGAAGCCTGATTTGCCAGGGAACGTGAAGAGTGGAGCCAAGCAGGCGGCAGTTGCTGGCGGCGGGAGCTACGAAGCGCTGCAGCTATGGCTGGCGCTGGTTACCTTGGGGGTGAGTCTGGCCATCGCCGTGGGGGTGGCCCTGGTTTACTCCCTGGGGGTAGCTGCCAACTACTTGCTCGGGGCAGTCGTCGGCGTGGTTTATCTGCGCATGCTGGGCCGCGGCGTAGCGGAGCTGGGCAAAAGCCGCAACCGTTTGGGGGTGACGCGCTTGGCTCTGTTTGTTGGGCTGATCATTTTAGCCACTCAGGTGAAGTCTTTGCAGATTTTGCCCATTTTTTTGGGGTTCATGACCTACAAGGTCACCCTGCTCATTCATCTTGTCCAGACCTTAACCCGTTCATCTTCTTCTGTGTGATGCCCATGAACCTGTCCTTCTTCTCTACTCCTCTTTTGGCAGAACTCGAGGTTGGCCATCACCTCTACTGGCACCTAGGCAAATTCACCGTTCACGGGCAGGTTTTGATCGCCAGTTGGATCGCCATTGCCCTAATCTTGACGGTGGTCATCTTGGGCACCCGTCAACTGCAGCGGGAGCCGGCTGGCCTGCAAAACTTTGTCGAGTATGCCCTGGAATTTGTGCAAAGCATTGCCCGTGCCCAGATTGGTGAGAAAAACTTCCGGCCCTGGGTACCCTATGTCGGCACCTTGTTCCTGTTTATCTTTGTCTCCAACTGGATGGGCAACCTCTTCCCGTGGAAGCTGATTCCTCTGCCGGAAGGGGAGCTGGCCTCTCCCACCAACGACATCAACACCACTGCCGGCTTGGCACTCCTCACCAGCATCATGTATTTCGTGGCTGGCATCAGCAAGCGGGGGCTGTCTTATTTCAAAAAGTACATCGAACCTACCCCGATTCTGCTGCCCATCAATGTTTTGGAAGATTTCACCAAGCCCCTTTCCCTGAGTTTCCGTCTATTCGGTAACATCCTGGCGGAAGAGCTGGTGATAGCGGTGCTGGTGCTGCTGGTGCCTCTGTTTATCCCGGTGCCGGTGATGGTTCTGTTTCTGTTTACGGGGGCAATTCAGGCTTTGATCTTCTCAACCCTCTCGGCAGCTTACATTGGAGAGGCACTGGAAGGTCATGGAGGAGGGGATC
Source organism: Synechococcus sp. M44_DOE_062 (assembly GCA_015295985.1). Classification (GTDB taxonomy): domain Bacteria; phylum Cyanobacteriota; class Cyanobacteriia; order Thermostichales; family Thermostichaceae; genus Thermostichus. The sequence goes on from DVDX01000032.1 coordinate 11,770, forward strand.
ACCACGATTGATCCCGCTGGCCGGTCGATCCACCTTGGCCCTTTTCGGGAAAATCATCTCAAGGGATCCCTTCTCTGGTAAGGTTTGTTGGGGCTGACAGGTTGGTTCTGGAGGCCGCCGACAAGGAAGTGATTTGAGGCTGTACTGTATCAGACCCGATCACCTCTGCAGTTCAAGAAGCGTTGTTGTGTCAATCACTAAGGAGCATCTCACTATGGATCCGTTAACCTCTGCTGCTTCCGTTCTGGCTGCTGCTCTGGCCATTGGCCTGGGATCCCTGGGCCCTGGGATCGGTCAGGGGAACGCTGCTGCTGCTGCTATGGAAGGGGTGGCCCGCCAGCCGGAGGCGGAAGACAAGATCCGCGGCAACCTGCTGGTTAGCCTGGCCTTCATGGAAGCCTTGACCATCTACGGCTTGGTGGTGGCTTTGGTGCTTTTGTTTGCCAACCCCTTCGCCTAATGCCCTACGGGGGCGGGCCGCAGCAATGGCTGAGGTAAGCCATATCCGCCCCCCAACCTGGCTTGATGGTAAACCTAAGTTCTGTTTGGGGTTACAACACCCATGCTCTTCCAAACTCTATTGGCTGTTGAAGCGGCTGAAAAAGGTGGTCTTTTCGATCTGGATGCCACCCTACCCCTGATAGCCATTCAGTTTTTGCTGTTGGTGGCGGTGCTCAATTCTCTTTTCTATGAGCCGGTCAGCCGAGCCATCGATAGCCGCAGCGACTACATCCGCACCACTCAAGCGGAAGCCCAAGAGCGGTTGGACAAGGCGGTGTCCCTGACCCGACAGTACGAGGCTGAGATCAGCCAGGCTCGCTTGCAAGCTCAGCAGGTGATCGCCGAAGCGGAGGCCAGTGCTGCCCGCATTCGCTCTGAGAAGCTGGCTGCTGTGCAGGCGGAGATCCAGCAGAAGCTGGAGGCGGCACGGCTACAAGTTGAGCGGGAGAAGCAAGCAGCTCTTGCCGAATTACAGCAGCAGGTGGATGTGATCGCTGCCCAGATTACCCAGAAGCTGTTGAGCGGTGCTCGTTGATTGCCGGTTGGAAGTGCTTTGGGAGGAGCGTGCGATGCCTGTGTGGAGTTGGGTGGCCGGTTGGAGCTTGGCTGTGGCCGAGACGACGGAGCTATCCCCAGAAGCCGAGGCAGGAGGGGGAGATCTCTTGGCCAGGATTCTCGAGAGCAACCTGATCAACATTGCCATCATTCTCACCTTGCTGTTTATCTTGGGTCGCAAAGTAGTGGGAGAAGCTCTGGCCAAGCGGCGGGAGGGAATCCTAGAAGAATTGCGGCAGGCGGAGCAGCGCAAGCAGGAAGCCATCGAGAGACTGGCGGAGGAGCAGCAAAAGCTGGCCCAGGCTCAGCAGGAGGCTGAACGTATCCGCAAGCAGGCGGAAGCCAACGCCGCAGCCCGTCGGCAAGAGTTGTTGGAGCAGGCGGAGCGGGAAGTGGAGCGGCTGCGGGCCAATGCTGAGAAAGAGTTGTCCAGCGAGCAGGAGCGGATTCTTCAAGAGTTGCGTCGGCAGATCGTTCGCCAAGCCCTGAGCAAGGTGGAGCAGGAGTTGCCGCAGCACCTCAACGAAGAGGTTCACCGCAGCTTGATCGAGAGAGGGATCCAAATGATTGCCCGCTAGCTCTCAAGGAGGAGAAAGGTATGATCAGCAGCACAATGGCCGAGAAGGTGGTGGATCCCTATGCCGAGGCTCTCATTGCCCTTGGATCTGGCCAGGGATTGCTGGACACTTTTGCTGCCGATATGCACTTTATTGCTGAGGTTCTGCGGGCTGCGCCGGAGCTGGGCCAGTTTCTCGCCAACCCGGTGATCAAGGCCGAGGTCAAAAAGAACCTGTTGCAGCAGGTGTTTGCCGAGCAGATCCACCCTCTGCTGCTCAATGCTCTGAAGTTGTTGACCGACCGCCGCCGTATCATGTTTCTCGGGGCCGTCTGCCGGCGCTTTTTGGATCTGCAACGGAAGCTCCAGAACATCGTCCTGGCCGAGGTGACGACGGCGATACCCTTGACGGAAGCTCAGCAGCAATCGATTCGCGAGCGGGTGATGGACTTCACGCGGGCCAGCGGTGTGGAGTTGCAAACTGCTCAGGATCCAGAGCTGTTGGGAGGGGTGGTCATCAAGATCGGATCCCAGGTGATTGACCTCAGCTTGCGTGGACAGTTGCGTCGGCTGGCCTTGCAGTTGGCCTAAGTTGTTTTTTGAGGATCCCTTCCCATTACCTTGAGAGGACTGCTATGCCTACCATTCGCCCAGACGAGATCAGTACCATCATCAAGCAGCAGATCGAGCAGTACAACCAGGAAATGCAGGTCTCCAACGTGGGGACAGTTCTGCAGGTGGGGGATGGCATCGCCCGCATCTACGGCTTGGATAAGGTGATGGCCAGCGAGCTGCTGGAATTTGAGGATGGCACCACTGGTATTGCCCTGAACCTGGAAGAAGACAACATCGGTGCCGTGCTGATCGGCTCCGGGCGGAATATCCAAGAGGGATCCACGGTCAAATCTACGGGCAAGATTGCCAGCATCCCCGTGGGGGAAGCCCTCTTGGGCCGTGTGGTGGATCCCTTGTGCAACCCCATCGACGGCAAAGGCCCAATTCACTGTACGGAGTCTCGCCTGATCGAATCGCCAGCACCTGGCATTGTTGATCGCCGCTCCGTGTACGAGCCTCTGCAAACCGGCATTACTGCCATCGATGCCCTGATTCCCATTGGGCGGGGGCAGCGGGAACTGATCATTGGCGACCGCCAAACCGGCAAGACCACCGTTGCAGTGGACACCATCCTGAACCAGAAAGGGCAGGATGTGATCTGCATTTACGTGGCCATTGGTCAGAAGCAAAGCACCATTGCCCAAGTGGTGGGCATCCTGACGGAGCGAGGGGCCATGGACTACAGCATTGTGGTGGCTGCCGGTGCCGATAGCCCAGCTCCCTTGCAGTGGCTGGCTCCCTATTGTGGCGCCACCATCGCCGAATACTTCATGTACCAGGGCAAGCACACCCTGGTGGTCTATGACGACCTCTCCAAGCAGGCGGTAGCCTATCGGCAAATGTCGCTGCTGCTGCGCCGTCCACCCGGTCGAGAAGCCTACCCTGGGGATGTGTTCTACCTGCACTCGCGGCTATTGGAGCGAGCCGCCAAGCTGAGCAGCCAACTGGGAGAGGGATCCATGACGGCGCTGCCGATTGTGGAAACCCAGGCCAACGACGTGTCGGCCTACATTCCCACCAATGTTATCTCCATCACCGATGGACAGATCTTCTTGGAATCGGATCTGTTTAATGCCGGCATCCGCCCGGCCATCAACGTCGGGATTTCTGTCAGCCGCGTCGGCTCTGCGGCTCAGACCAAGGCCATGAAAAAGGTGGCCGGCTCCATCAAGGTGGAACTGGCCCAATTTCGGGATCTGGAAGCCTTTGCCCAATTTGCCTCTGACTTGGATGAGGCCACCCAAAAGCAACTGGCCCGCGGCCAACGGCTGCAGGAGTTGCTGAAGCAGCCACAGTACTCTCCCCTGTCTCTGGATCAGCAGGTGGCCATTATCTACGCGGGAACGCGAGGCTATTTGGATGACATTCCGGTGGAGAAGGTCTCCAGCTTCAAGCAGGGCCTTTTGGCTTACCTGGGTACCACCCATCCCAAGTACGGCGAGATTGTCCTCTCCACCAAGCAGCTTACTGACGAGGCAGAAGAAATCCTAAAAACGGCCATTACAGAGTTCAAGCAGAGCTTTGTGGCCAAGGCGGCCTAGCGTGACGCGGATCCCTGTCAACCACCATTCGCGTTAGCGGGACGGAGTCCTTAAATGGAGGGAATAGGTTATGGCAAACCTCAAGCGTATTCGCGATCGCATCAAGGCGGTCAAAAACACCCGCAAAATCACTGAGGCCATGCGGCTGGTGGCAGCAGCCCGGGTGCGGCGTGCCCAAGAGCAAGTGATGGCCACCCGTCCCTTTGCCGACCGACTGGCCCAGGTTTTCTATCGGCTGCAAACTCGGCTGCGGCTGGAAGATGTCAACTTGCCTCTGCTGAAGCAGCGCCCCATTCAAACGGTAGGGCTGTTGGCGGTGGCCGGGGATCGGGGCCTGTGCGGAGCCTACAACGCCAATGTAATCAAGCGTACCGAAGAGCGTATCCGCGAACTGCAGGAGACGGGGCAGCAGGTGCAGCTTTACCTGGTAGGCCGCAAGGCGGTGCAGTATTTTCAGCGACGCTCTGCTCCCATCGCCAAGACTTACGTGAATTTGTCTCAGATCCCCACGGCGGCTGAGGCTGCCCAGATTGGGGATCAGCTCCTCTCGGCCTTCTTGTCGGAGAAGGTGGACAAGGTAGAGCTGCTCTATACCCGCTTTGTCTCTTTGATCAGCTCCCGTCCGGTGGTGCAATCCCTGTTGCCCCTCGATCCGTCGCGGCTGGCCACTCAAGACGACGAAATCTTTCGCCTTTTGGTGCGGGGCGGAGAGTTTACCGTTGAGCGCAGCAAAGTCATCGCAGCGGTCTCGGCCCCACCTCAGGACATGATCTTTGAGCAGGATCCCGTGCAGATTCTGGATGCGCTGCTGCCGCTGTACTTGAACAACCAGTTGCTGCGGGCCTTGCAGGAGGCGGCGGCCAGCGAATTGGCAGCTCGCATGACGGCCATGAACAACGCCAGCGACAATGCCAGCGAGCTTATCCGCACGCTGGGTCTTGCCTATAACAAAGCTCGCCAGGCGGCCATTACTCAGGAGATCCTGGAGGTGGTGGCCGGAGCAGAAGCTCTGTAGATTTCTCAGAGGGGATCCCCTGAGGAGCCGAGGTTGCGTTGTCGCGCCATCTGGGAGTTGAGCAGAATCACCGGCAAGATCCCCACCAAGACGATGGCCAAGGCCGGTGCCCCTGCTTCCGCCAGACGCTCATCGGCTGCCAAACGGTAGGTCTGCACCGCCAAGGTGTCGAAGTTGAAGGGCCGCAGCACCATCGTGGCCGGCAGCTCCTTCATCACATCCACAAATACCAGCAGCATGGCCCCCAAGATGCCACCGCTCATCAGGGGCAAATGCACCCGCCAGAGGGTACCCAGGGATCCCTGTCCCAGGCTGCGGGCTGCCTCATCCAAACTGGGGGGAATGCGCAGCAGCGTGGCCTCGACGGTGGCCAAAGAAACGGCCAAAAACCGCACCAGATAGCCGAACACCAAAGCTGTGAGGGTGCCGCCGATCACCAGGCCAGGCGGCTGTTGCAGCACCACCTGCCGCAGGTAGCTCAGCAGTTGATCCAACCACCCTAGGGGAATCAGAACCCCCACCGCAATCACCACCCCGGGCAGCGCGTAGCCCAGAGAAGACAACTGCACCGCCAGCCGCAGGCCCCACGGGGATCCCCCCTGCAGCCGCAGCCCGTACAGCACCACCACCGACACGGAAACGGCAATAGCAGCCGTGATGATGGATAGCAGAAAGCTGTTCTGGGCGTAGCTCCAAAAGCGGCGACCCAGCTCCCCCTGGCGCAGGGTCATATTGAGCAGAATCAAGGCCGGAACGACGAAGCCCAGCCCAATCGGGATCCCACAGGCCAGCCAGGCCCCCACTGCCCGGATCCCTTGTAGGCGGTAACGGGTTGGGGAGGGTTTAGACCCTTGGCGATAGTAGCGCGCCCGCCGGCGGGAGAATTGCTCCACCGTCATCAGCAGCAGCACCAGCAGCAACAGCAGAGCGGAAAGCTGAGCCGCCGCCACCGGATTGCCCAGAGCTGTCCAGGTGCGGTAGATGCCCGTGGTGAAGGTGTCTACTCCGAAATAGCTGACCGTACCAAAATCATTGAGGGTCTCCATCAAGGCCAGCAGACAGCCGGCCACAATGCCCGGTCGGGCCAACGGCAACGCCACCTTACGAAAGCTGGCCCAAGGCCCATAACCCAGGGAGCGACTCACCTCCAAACAGGCCACCGACTGTTCCTGAAAGGCCAACCGGGCCGAGAGATAAACATAGGGATAGAGGGCGAGGATAAGCAGCAGGATTGCCCCCCACAATGAGCGAATGTTGGGGAACCAGTAGTCGCCAATCCCCCAACCCGTAATCCGCCGCAGCCAGATCTGGAAACCGCCGGTCACCTGCAAAAAATCGGTGTAGGCATAGGCCAACACATAGGTGGGAGCCGCTAGAGGCAGCACCAACATCCACTCCAGCCAGGCCCGCCCCCAAAACTGACACATGGTCACCAGCCAGGCGGTGCCACTGCCCACCAGGATGACCCCCACCGCCACCCCTGCCATCATCACCAGGCTATTGCGCACGTAGAGCCCCAAGACGGTGTCGGCTAGATGTTCCCAAACCTGCCGCTCGTCCGCAAAAAGGCTGAGCAGCACCGTCAGAGTGGGAATCAAAATTAAGCCCGTCAAGGCTAGGGTCAGCAGCGTCCAACCCCTGAGCCAGCGCAGCCAGGCCCCCTTGAGAGAATGGTCAAGGCGTTTACCCAGATTCAGCCAAGCCAGCTTTTCCATCAACTGCAAAAGTGCTCCCCACCGCTGACGCGAATGAAACCCGCAGGATCTGGCAAAGACTTTTTCTTCACCGCTTCCCAATTGTCAGGCAAATCCTAGGAAAAAATGAAGAGATTAGTCTCAAGACCAAAATCTAAGACTTGGTTTTGCCCTATAGTCAAGCCATAACCTATGCCGGGGAGCCAATAAAGAAGACTCTCGGCCACCCCGGCGCTCTGGGCGATCCCAACCCCTATCGCCAACCTGCCCGATCCATGACCCTCAATGCATCAGGGGTGACACGGCCAATGCTAGCAGCGTTGATTGTATCTTCCTTAAAGGTGCCAAGGCTGGCCACCACCGAGTCGATCTCGGCCCCCGGCAGTACCGGGTACTCGTTGTTGCTCTGGGCAAAAATGGCCTGTGCCTCTGGCCCGGAGAGAAACTCCAAGAATTGGATGGCTGCTTCTTTGTTGGGAGCTGTTTTCAGAATGCCGGCCCCGCTGATGTTGACGTGGGTGCCGCGATCCTGTTGATTGGGGAAGAAAACACCGATTTTCTCGGCTACAGCGCGATCTTCGGGCTTGTCAGATTTGATCAAACGCGGCAGATAGTAGGTGTTGGACAAAGCTACGTCTCCCACTCCGGCAGCCACCGCTTTGATCTGATCGGTGTCCCCCCCTTCCGGCGGGCGGGCAAAATTGGCCACCAAACCTCGCGCCCACTTTTCGGCCTCGGAGATCCCATGAGCCAAGATGATCGAGGCCGTCAAAGATTGGCTGTAGACGTGGTTGGACGAGCGGGTGAGCACCTTGCCCCGCCATTTGGGGTTCGCCAAGTCCTCGTAGGTGGACAACTCCTTGGGATCCACCTTGTCTTTGTTGTACATGATCACCCGCGCCCGCTTGGTGAGGCCAAACCAGTACCCCTCTGGATCCCGTAGAGACTCAGGAATGTTCTTGGAAAGTGTCTCGGACTGAATGGGCTGAAACAAACCTTCGTTTTGAGCCCGCCACAGCCGGGCCGCATCCACTGTCATTAAGATATCAGCAGGGCTGTTGGATCCCTCGCTGCGGATGCGCTGGACGAGCTCGTCGGCTATGCCCTCCAGCCAGTTGACCGTAATGCCTGTTTTTTCCTTGAAAAGCTCGTACAACTTTTCGTCTGTGCCGTAGTGACGGGATGTGTAGAGGTTTACTTCCCGATTGGCGCCATGGGCCGGACGCAGAAGAGACCCTGCTGCCAGAGCCGCAGAACCCAGCGTGGCTCCACTGACAAATTGCCGTCGCGATAAGCGCATACCCAACTCCTAAGTTCAAAAACATCTCAAGAGACAGAGCTCCACCGGCCAAGCTGGCCATGCCTCTCTCTGAGAAAAAACCTGAAAGCTACGCCCAAAGGACAAAGGCGGTTCCCGCAAATCTTACTCTGTTGACCCTCATCTTAGGCCAGCTTTATTGAGACTTTTATTCAAGAACCTCGCCTTGGGGCAATGATAGAGGATCTCAAGTACAGGGTCAAGCTCTTAGAAGTTTTTCTCATCTCTCACCCTTTGGGATGGAACTGGGTAACTTCACCTTGTCCTCGACAGCGCCTGAGATAGCCGGCAACCCAGCCAATCTTGTTGGCCAATCTTGTTGAGCAACCGGTCTGTGGTTGGAACCCTGCGGTCAGCAGTATTGACAACACCCGCAAAAGCTGGAACGCAAAAGCTGGAAAGGCTTCGGGTATAACGGGAGCAGGGTAGATGGCGGAGTATGGTGGGCTCCCTTTCTGGACTACCTCAGGCGCAGGTGCAAGAGAACGGCAGGGATCCGGGCGTCTCCATCCTTGTCTGCGGCTACAACGACTTGGTGGAGCTCACTCTCCAGGCCCTAGAGGCTTTTGGACAGCGGGCTGTGGTGGTGGCTCCCGGCCCACGGCCCTATCCGAAAGAGGACTGGGAATACCTGCAGGGGGATCCGCGACAGCCGGAGATGTTACGGCAAGCTGGGATCGAGCGGGTCAAGGTGGCGCTGCTGCTGGAGGACGATGACCAAGCCAACTTTGAGCTGGCTTTGCTGATTCGAGATCTCAACCCACAGGTGCGCGTCGTCTCGCGTCTGTTCAACCACAGCCTTGCCCGCTATCTCGACTCGGTTTTGCCGCAGCATTTTTCCCTATCGGTGGCGGCTTTGGCTGCCCCGGCTTTTGCCCTCAAGGCCGTTTCCGACGAATTTGTTGGCTACTTTGAGCTGCCCCAGTTGGAAGCCCAGCCGGCCACACTCCCGCCAGAGCTGGCAGATCCGGCTTATTTCGTCTCAGACCAAGAGACCAGCCTCTGGAACGTGGTGGAGCTGACCATCGGATACAACTCCCGCCTGCTGCATATGTCCCTCTCGGAGCTGGAGGAAACTTTTGGGGCGCGGGTGCTGTTTCATTACCCGGTGGATGGGCTTTCCGACTTTTCCAAGCAGCGAGTTTTCGACGACTTTGACCACGAGGCAGAGCTGCTGGAGGGGGATCGCATTTTGGTCATTTGCAATCCCAGAGCCTACCTGCAACTGTTGGAACGCAACGGGCGACGGGGCTCCTCACGGGCACAGCGCTGGGCCAGCGAACAGGTGCAGGACAAGCGACAACAACGGCAAGGCAGGTTGCTGGGGTGGGGATCCCTCATGTCTTGGCTGCACAGGGGAGTGCAGGGACTGCTGCAGGTTAAGCCCATCGTGCGCACCCTCACCTTCACCTTGGGGGCCATGTTGGTGCTGGGGGTGATCAACTTCCGGATGATCGGCAAACCCGTCTTCGATGGGCTGTTGCTGACGATTGTGGTGCTGACAGGGGGCTACGGGGATATCGAGGCTTTTCAACAGCCAGAGACGCCCCTGGGGGTGAAGGTGCTGGCGGTGATGATGACCTTGGTGGGGGCTGCCCTGGTGGGATTGATTTACGGCTTGGTGACCGACAAATTGGTGAGCAGCCGCTTTGGCTTGGGCCAGGCTGCCCGTATGCCCAAACAAGATCATGTGGTGATCGCAGGGTTGGGGCGGCTGAGCTATTTGGTGCTGCAGTTGTTGCGGCAGATGGGCTATGAGGTGGTGGCTGTGGATCCTCATACCGAGAACCCTCTGCTGGAGGCGGCGGAACGGGAGGGGGCAGTGGTGATTCGTGGGGATTACGCCCTGGCAAGCACGCTGCAACAGGCTCGCATTCAAGGCAGCCGCTGCCTAATCTGCACCACCCCTGACGATCTCACCAATCTGGAGACGGCCCTGACGGCCCACAGCCTGCAACCGGGGATCCGCACCATTTTGCGGGTTACCGATCCCGAATTGGCCGCTCGGATGCAGCGGCACATGCAGACCCTGGGGATCAGCTACAGTGCTACCGGATTGGGGGCACGGGCTTTTGCCACAGCAGCACTGGTGGGATCCGTCTACGGCACTCTGGCTTGGCAAGGCGAAACTCTGCTGGTGACGCTGCTGGAGGTCTCGGCCCATTGCCACTACCTGGGGCTATCCTTGCACCAACTGGCCCAGGATTATGACCTGGTAATCTTGCTACACCGCTCCCGACCCGGCAAACCCTGTGTTTTTCCCAAGATCTGGCAGAAAGAGGGCAAGACCCTGTTGAAAGAAGGGGATCAACTCTATGTGATGGGAACGGTGGGATCCCTGATTCGCCTGACCCAAGGACGCCCGCTTCCCCCAGAGCTGTATCAAGTGCGCCTTTTGGAGTATCGCAACCCCTATTTCGAAGATGAGATCCTTTCAGCCTTATCGTTCTATGCACGCCTGCCCAAGACAGCCCTGAAACCCCTATTGCGCTGTCTGCCGGCGGTGGTGAGCCCGCCCCTTCCCCGTGACAAGGCAATCAAGTTGGCCCGCCAACTGCGCAAAATGAGCACCGAAGTGCAAGTGTTTGCTCAGGCGCAGCCTGCCCATCGGATCCCTGCAGCCATGAGCGAAAATAGTGAAAGCAATTAAATTGATTTGGACATTGTTTTGTTTATTTGTTTTGTTTATTCTGCACTCCATAGTCCAAAATATCTAGTTATGCGCAGTTAGTGGTCGTTTCAGGTTAGGGTGAGATGCCTGGGCTATTGATCGCGCCAGCGGGAGGGAGTCCTTGAAAAGCCTTTGGCCGCCTGCATTATTGCTCGGCAACGCTATTGCTATGCCTACAGCACCCTGACGGGAACCGCAACGCTGACGCGACGACGCGACCAATGTTTTAGGTGTGTGCACAGTGTCCTAGTTTGAATCGAAATGACCACAGACATTCAAGAGATAGGCTTTTCGGCCACAAGTCGCACAAAGCGATTTTGGTTGTAGAGCTGCTGAGCCACCACTGCAAAACCCACCTTCTCCAACAACCACACCAAGTCTTCGGCACTGAAGCGATTGTGCTCGTAGAAGTGGGTGAACTGATCCAGCAGTGTTTCCAAAGGCGTATCGGGCTGGAAGAGTTGGGCCTCTGTATCGGCGTCGAAGTAGAGGCTTAGAGGAGCCCGCACCCAATCCACCAGCAAAAATCGCCCCCCCGGCTTGAGTAGACGCAACACCTCCTGCAACAGGCGCAAGGGCTGCACCATCTCGTGCAACACCACCACTGCCTGAGCCGCATCGATGCTGTTGGCCTCAAGCGGCAAGTGAGGGTCATGCAAGTCAGCCTGCAGCAAATGGACTCCAGGGATCCCTTTCAAATCTGCCGCCGCTCGCTCCAACATGTAGGGCATCACGTCCACCCCGATGAAGTACCCTCCGGGATAGCGTTGCGCCCACTGACCCAGAGCAAAGCCCGGCCCGGTTCCCAGGTCCAGTAAGCGCGGTGCAGGAGGCAGACAGGGCTCAATGTGCATCTGCCAGAACTGCCAAAACGCCTCGTTAAAGCGCCCAGGAGCCGTCGCCACCATGCGCTCGCAGAAGCTGGGGCCACGGTGGTGCTGGTAGAGAAGCTGAAAGGTATCGAGGCCGGTCTGGGGCATGGCTAGAAGTTGTCAGAAGACTGTTAGAGGGATCACCAGAATCCGCTGATGGACTGAAAAGAGCATCGGGGGATCCCCAAAAGAAAGCTCGAATGTCGGCCTAACGAGTGGTGGGAGCGCTGGAAAAGTTGGCAATGCCGGTTTCCAGGTCGCTAAAGCAGGTCAGCACCTTCTCCATGGAGGTGAGGTTGAGGACGAGGGCCACATTTTCCTGCACACAACAAAGGCTGAGGTTGCCCCCAGCAGCACGGCACTTGCGCAAAGCAGAGATCAACACCCCCAGCCCAGAGCTGTCCATGAAGGTGACCGACGACATATCGATCAACAGATTGGTGTAACCGAAATCTATAACTTGCTGGAGCAACTGCCGAGCTTCTGAGGCAGCCTTGGCATCAAAACGACCTTCCAGCGGCACAATCGCCAGCTTTTGCCCTTGCGGAGTTTCAGCAGTACGGATGCGCGGCTTAAAATTCATCGTTTCCGGTAAAGACCTCATGCCCCACCTTAGCACCATCCGCTGCCTCGCACCAGGAAATCTTGGAAGATCCGCGGGGGACAGTACGGCTCCATCCCAAAACACCTGCTCCCCCACCCCAGGAGCCGGAGAGAAGTCTGATGGAACCCAATATCTCTCCACTAATGACTACACCCTCCGCAGAGAAGGGATCCCACCTCGGCCACCCATCTCAGGTTCCAGCCAGATCTACCTACAGCATGGGCTGCAGGGTTAAAGCCTCTGAGCTGATTGCAGGAAGGGACACATGCAAACGGGGGCGGTGCATAGAGAGCAACTGGGCCAGGCGCTTGCGCAGCTCAGTACGGGGTACAATTGCGTCGATAAGCCCTTGGGCCAGCAGATACTCGGCGGTTTGGAAGCCTTCGGGAAGCTTGCCCTTGCCGATGGTTTGCTCGATTACATTCGGCCCGGCAAACCCCACCTGAGCGCCCGGCTCGGCCAGGATCAGGTCTCCCAACATGGCAAAGCTGGCAGTCACCCCGCCATAGGTGGGATGGGTGAGCACAGAGATGAACAATTGTCCGGCGTCGCGGTGCCTTTGTAGGGCGGCTGAGGTCTTGGCCATCTGCATGAGGCTGAGGATCCCTTCCTGCATGCGGGCTCCCCCCGAAGCCGAAAAAAGGATCAAAGGCAAGTGATCGCAGGTGGCCCGTTCCGTGAGGCGGGCGATCTTCTCCCCCACCACCGAGCCCATGCTGCCACCCATGAAGCGAAAGTCCATCACCCCAATCGCTACTGGGATCCCCTCCAGGTTTCCCAGCCCTGTCAGGACAGCATCCTTGAGCTGGGTGCGCTCCTGGTAGGTGGCCAAGCGCTCGGAGTAGGGCTTTTGGTCGAAAAAGTGTAGGGGATCGGTGGGAGCCAGGTGTTCGTTGAGGGGTTGCCAGGATCCGGGATCCAAAAGCTGCTCTAGCCGCTCTGGAGCTGTAATGCGATGGTGATGCCCACAGCTAGGGCAGACTTGCCAGTTTTGCTGCAGATCCTTGGTGTAGGTCAGAGTGTCACAGGCAGGACACTTTTGCCAGAGGCCGTCGGCAATCTCTCTCACCTGACGCTCTTTGTCGAAGGGGCTGCTACCTGTCAGGTTCAGAGAGGTTTGTTTGCGCCGCTCCGCAAACCAATCCAGTAGAGACATAGCTGTTGAAATACCCTCCCTCCTCAGGGATGTCTAGAGCCCTGCCGGTGAGCTGCGAAACACATCTCAACGTTCTCAAGCTATCAAAGAATCGCCCGACTGAAAATAGAGACAACAGCAAGCGATGGAGACTCGGTGGCAGGTGCTGACCACAGGGGATGGATCCCTGACCTTTTTCTCGGAAGAGTTTGGCCAGGCTTTTCACAACCTCAGCGGGGCCGCCCAGGAGGCTTTGGAGAAGTTTGTCCGCCCTTGCCGGCTGGATCGGCTGCCGTTGGAACGGGATCCCGCCCAGCCCATTTGCCTTTTGGATATTTGCTTTGGCCTGGGCTACAACTCCGGCCTTGCCCTAGAAACCATTTGGCATATCCGGCCCGATTGTCCTGTAGAGGTAATCGGCCTGGAGCGATCCCCGGAAGTACCCCGGCAGGCTTGGCGGGCAGGGGTGGGATCCAACTGGAGCTTTGGACAGGAATGGCAACACTGGATTGAACAGGGATCCTGGCAATCGGAGCGCTGGTGCGGAACACTGCTGTGGGGTGACGCTCGCCAAACGGTGTTGCAGGTGCCGCTGGGGTGGGCAGATGCGGTGTTTTTGGATCCCTTCTCCCCTTCTGTTTGCCCAGAGCTGTGGACGGTGGATTTCCTGCGGGCGGTGGCCGAACGGATGCGACCAACCGGCATTTTGGCCACCTATTCCTGTGCAGCGGCGGTGCGAGCGGCTCTGTTGGAAGCAGGGCTTTTTATTGGCTCTACTCCCCCGGTAGGTCGTCCTTGGCCGGGGACAGTGGCCTCGCCCCAACCTGACCACCTGCCGCCTCTTTCCCCCATGGAGTGGGAACACCTAAAAACCCGCGCTGCCGTGCCCTACCGGGATCCCACCTTGAAAGGAGATAGAGTGCAAATCCGGCTGCAACGCCAACGGGAACAGCAGGGATCCCCTTTGGAGCCCACTTCCGCTTGGAAACGCCGCTGGCCTGTGCAAGCCTAGAGAGCGGCAAATCCCTTGCTGGAGTTCAGATCTGGACAACTTTTCCCAGGCTTGCTGCCTGAGTGTATCCAAGACACCTGGGCTATTCCCGTACCCTTACGCAAGCCACCGTTTCTTGACAAAGTTAAGCTAAAATGAAGCCTTTCTGACGTGAGTGCCATGTCCTCTTCAGCCTCTGCCGGTACGCTGGTTGCCCTTTGTGCTGAACAGCACCGCGTCATCCTGCAGTTTTTGACTCGCCTATCTCGAGCAGCGGAGCTGGATCTGGAGCAGCGACGCCTCTATGTGCAAAGGTTGCGGCAGCGCCTCTCCCGCCACATTCAACTGGAGCGCCATGTTCTCTATCCCCTGCTCAGGTCGGCCCTCCAGGGGGAACCCCACCTTAGCGCCCAAATGGAGGGGCTGGAGCAACATCTGCGGGATCAGATCCCAGAGCTGACGCGCTTTTTGCACCAAGCAGAGCGCACCCCGCAGCAGGTGGATCCCTCTGCTGCCCTTTACTTCTACCGGCAACTGCGGGCCCAGTTTGAGCAGGAAGAGAAGGTCTTGCATCCCCTCTTTGCCCAGCATGTTTCCCCTGCCGCAGAGCAGCAGCAGTTGCGCCTATTCCGAAGACGTCTGCAGGCCAGCGCTGCTTCCAACAGCTCTGCAGATAGCCGTCGCGTTGCTTTGGAGGAGCTGGAACGGCAAGCGGTAACTCGTCCTATCTTGCCTAACGAGCGCTTCTGGTCGCTGCAGGGCAACGCCGTGCAGATGGCCGCTCCCTAGGCAACGACGGTCTTGTCGTCGAAGGCTGCCCGGTGGTTTTCGCAGGCGAGCCTGTGGTATTTTTGCCGCAACCGGCCTGCTGACCTTAGAACCATGCAACCCTGGGATCCCGAAACCTACGTCGATCAGATGGCCCAACTGCTGCAACTGCCCCTGCATCCCGACCATCGAGCAGGGGTGATTGAAAACTTTGCCCGCTTTTTGCCCATTGCTCAACAGGTGCTGGAGTTCCCCCTGCCGCCGACGGTTGAGCCAGCTCCCACCTTTGACCCGCAGCCATGACTGGGGATCCCCATCTTCTCGGCAGAGCCGACGCAGTCTCTATTGCCAGGGCTGTCCGCCAGGGATCCGTGAGCGCCCAAGCGGTGGTGGCCGCCTGTCTGGAGCGGATTCGCCAGCGGGATCCCCAGCTCAATGCCTTCACAGCCGTGCTGGAAGAATTGGCCCTGCAAGCAGCAGAGCAGGTGGATCGACAGGTGGCTCAAGGGATCCCAGTAGGCCCGCTGGCAGGGGTGCCCTTTGCCGTCAAGAACTTGTTTGATGTGGCTGGCCTCACCACCCTAGCCGGCTCGGTGATCAATCGCGAGAATCCCCCGGCCACCCAAGATGCAACGGTGGTGGCTCGTCTCAAGCAGGCAGGGGCAATCTTGGTGGGCACCCTCAACATGGACGAGTACGCCTACGGCTTCGTAACCGAAAACAGCCACTACGGCCCCACCCACAATCCCCACGATCTCAATCGCAGTGCAGGGGGATCCTCTGGCGGCTCGGCAGCCGCGGTGGCAGGGGGTTTGGTGCCCCTCGCCCTGGGCAGCGACACCAACGGCTCGATTCGGGTACCGGCCTCTTTGTGTGGCGTCTATGGCCTCAAGCCCACCTATGGCCGTCTGTCGCGGGCAGGGGTGGCTCTGTTTGCCGCCAGCTTTGACCACGTGGGCCCCTTGGCCCGTTCGGTGGCCGATATTGCCCTCAGCTTCGATGTCATGCAAGGGCCGGATCCCCAAGATCCCGTCTGTACCCGGCATCCTGGGGATCCCACCTTTGGGCAGTTGGGGCAGGGGATCGAAGGCTTGCGCATCGCAGTGGCGGATGATTACTTTGCCCGAGGGGCAGAGCCCCCCATCTTGGCCGGAGTAGAAAAGGTGGCCCAAGCCCTGGGGGCCCGCCAGACTGTGCGGATCCCGGAAGCCCAGCGCGCCCGCGCTGCCGCCTACTTGATCACGGCTGCCGAGGGAGCCAACCTGCACCTGCCCAACCTACGAACTCGCCCCCATGACTTCGACCCGGCCACCCGGGATCGCTTTTTGGCCGGCGCTTTGCTGCCCGCCAGTTGGATCTTGCAAGCACAGCGCTTCCGCCGCTGGTATCGCCAGCAGGTGCAGACCATTTTTCAGGAGATTGATCTGTTCATTGCCCCCACCACCCCCTGCTCTGCCCCCTTACTCGGCCAAGAGAAGATGGTGATCGATGGGGTAGAAGTTCTCACCCGGCCCAACCTCGGCCTCTACACCCAGCCTCTCTCATTTATCGGTCTGCCGGTGCTGTCACTGCCGTTGCGCGAGAGCGGATCCCTGCCTTTTGGCGTACAACTGGTGGCCGCCCCCTATCAAGAAGCCAAACTGCTGCGAGCAGCCGCCTATTTGGAGCAGCTAGGGATCCCTAACGCGCAGCCGGTTTGAGCCCTGAAGAGCCCTACTTTTGCAGCACATCTAGCGTTAGAGCTGGCGGACATCTTCTCATGAACACTAAATGCGTAGATGAACCGATGGTGTGGTCAAGACAAGATTTCAATTGCTTTTGAGGAGCCGCTTTAGTCTCTATATGGCCTGTGGGTAATGTCTAAAGCTGTATTTGGGCAGAATCTTTGGCCTTGGCCCACAAGAGAGATAGTGGCACTGGATATTAAAGTAAAATTAAACCCCCAGTTGTTGTATCGAATGCCTCCTTTTCCAGACTTGGCCGATAGAATGAACGGCATAAAATGGACACGGCACCCCCACCTGGACTCGTATTCCTATGGATCATTCTGATTCTGTGGCCCGGCGCTACATGAAACTGTGCGAGGCCTATCTCTCTCTCAACGAAGCCTTTGACAAATTGGATCAGTCCCACAGCCGCCTACAGCGCCGCTTCAAGCAACTCTTGGGCTACTTCAGTGCTGCCCTGCCGCCCTTGCAACAGCGGATTGAGCAGAGCGACCGCTTGATAGACTCCTTGCGAAAAGAACTGCAAGCCAAAGAAGCCCGGCTTGGCGAGCTAATCGCCAACTACGATCAAGTCTGTGGCGAGCTGGACTCCACCAAAGCAGAACTGTTGAGCGCTCAAGCGCTGATTGAGAAACTTGAAGCGGAAAATGCTCAGGTTTTGGAACGCTTGAGTCGGCTTACCAACATGGAAGAGGAAATGGCAAACTTGGCGGAACAGCTAGCCCAAGCGAACGAAGCTCGTCAGCAGATGGAAGTTCGAAATCGCGAGCTGGAGCGAGCTTTGGGAGACCGGGATCAGCACATTTACAGCCTGCAGGAGCGATTGGCCCAATTGGAGCAAGAGATGGCCTTCTTGAAAGCTCAGCGGGATGAGGCCCAGCAGGCTGCACAACTGGCCATGTCTCGCGCGGAGCAGGCGGAAGCCGGGCTGAAGGCACAGACCGAACAACTTCAGACTTTACGAAATAAGCTCCATCAAGCCGAACGGCAACTGGCCATGGTAACCCTGAACGAGCTGGAGCTCCTGCTCGGCCATGACTCGATGAGCCTCTTGCAGGAAGCGGAGCAGGCTGCGGAAGTAGATGCCCAGGTGCTGGCAACCGTACCGGCCTCTCTGGCTGAGGCAGAACGGATTCTGCTGGAGATTGACCAGTTCATTTTGGCCTGCTCGGAGCCCATGAGGTCGCAGGCTGCCTGACCGGGCATCGATCCCTCCTAGAAGCCCATTAGGCGGGCAACAGCGGACAGCTCAGGGACAACGCCGGTGTGGATGGGAGTGGATCCCTGATGGGTGGCCGTGTCGGGATCCTTAAGGCCATTGCCCGTCAGCACGCACACCACCTGAGATCCGGCAGGTACCTGCTCCCGCCATTTCAGCAATCCCGCCACCGAGGCTGCACTGGCTGGCTCGCAGAAGATCCCCTCTTCTGCCGCCAGGAGACGATAGGCCGCCAGGATTTCCTCATCGGTGACGCTATCCACTTGGCCGCCGCTCACCTGCACTGCCGCTTTGGCCTTCACCCAACTGGCAGGGTTGCCGATGCGAATGGCTGTGGCCACGGTTTCTGGGTGCTCCACCACCCGGTTCAACACCATGGGGGCGGCACCGGCAGCCTCGAAGCCGTAGAGACGAGGGCGACGGGTAGCCTTGCCCTGCTGGCGGTACTGGCAAAACCCCATCCAATAAGCCGTGATGTTGCCCGCGTTACCCACGGGAATACAGAGCCAATCGGGGGCATCCCCCAAAGCATCCACCACCTCGAAGGCAGCGGTTTTCTGCCCTTCCAAGCGGAAGCGGTTGACCGAGTTCACCAAGGCCACCGGGTAGGTTTCCGCCAGTTGCCGCACCATGGCCAGCGCTTGGTCGAAGTTGCCCTGAATGGCGATGATTTCCGCTCCGTACATCAGGGTTTGGGCCAGCTTGCCCTTGGCCACATAGCCATCTGGGATCAGTACATAGGCCCGCAGGCCCCCTTTGGCCGCAAAGGCAGCGGCAGCCGCCGAGGTGTTGCCGGTACTGGCGCAGATGACGGCCTCTGCTCCGGCCTCTTTGGCCTTGGATACTGCCATCGTCATACCCCGATCCTTGAAGCTACCGGTGGGGTTGAGGCCCTCCAGCTTTAGGTAAACTTGGCAGTCTCGCCCCAGCCGTTGGCTCAAAGCCGGGGAAGGCACCAGAGGTGTGTTGCCTTCATGTAGCGTGACCACAGGCGTGCTGGCGCTGACGGGCAGCCATTCCCGATAGTGCTGGATCAGGCCGGGCCAAAGCCCCACTTGCGCGCGGGATCCGACCATACGAGGGGGATGGGTGGGATTCAGGGTCGCCATGCCGCAGAGAACACTGAGGCCAATCAAAAACCAGCTTTCTCACTGTAGCTGTTCGTGAAGCGGTTCGTATCAGCCTCAGGCAGCAGCGGCAGAAACATCTTCCCGATCCCTTCTCTCAGAGGCTTGGGAGCAAAGGAGCCGCAGGGCGTAGGGCCAGAGCTTGCACCAGAGAGCGCAGCTTCAAACGAATCTCGGCCAGCTCCTGCTCTGGGTTGGAGTCGGCTACAATCCCGGCACCGGCATACAGGCGGGCTCGATCCCCTTGAATCAGAGCCGAGCGGATCCCGACCACAAACTCGCCATTGCCCTGTAAGTCTACCCAGCCCAAAGGAGCGGCATAACTGGAGCGATCAAAGGGTTCCAACCGCTCCAGCCACTGCAGCGCCGCCTCTTGGGGATACCCTCCCACTGCTGCCGTCGGGTGGAGCTGGGCCAGCAGGTCGAACAGATGCACATTGGCGGGGAGCTCTGCCTCAATCAAGGTTTGCAGATGCTGGATGTTGGCCAAACGGAGCAGCCGAGGCTGAGGGGAAATGCAGGGATCCATCCCCAGCCGACCCAGAGCCTCTTGAATCGAGCGCACCACCCACTGATGTTCTCGGCGGTCTTTGGCGCTGCCAAGCAACCTCTCGGCCAGCACCTGATCCTGGTGGCCGGTGGCTCCACGAGCTGCAGAGCCAGCCAAGGCATCGATCTGCACCCGGCCTTGCCACACGGAAAGCAAACGCTCTGGGGTGGCCCCCAAGAAAACCTGGGGATGGATCCCCTCTTGGGTCAGAGGGAGAGGACTGGCCGGCGAACTCCCCCGACTGGCTGCCCCAAAGGACTCTGTGCCCCTGACGCGAGCGGCAAAGGCAAAGATGCTGCAATCAGGATGATGTTTTTCCAGGTAGGCCAGTAGAGACGGGATTGATGGCGGGGCAGGCAAGTGCAAATCCACAGCCTCTGCCAGCACCAGCTTGTCTAAGGATCCCGCCTGAATCGCCTGCAGGGCTTTTTGGATGCGTGCCAAGAGGGGGGCTTCCTCGACATCCACCGGCACAGGAGCTTGCAGTTCCCATGAGGGCAAGGGGGAGGGAGAAAGGCGCTCCATTTGGGCAAAAAAGGTGGTGATCTGGTTGGCCAAAGCCGCTAGGTCACTCTCAGGATCGATTTCCAGATTGAGCCGCGCCACCGCCAGGGATCCCCAGGAGTCTGGCGCCTGCAACAGTTGCCAGCGCGGCAGCACCAGCGCTGCCCCCCCATCACTCCTGGGGCTAAAACCGAGGCGACAGAAACACAGGGGGCGTTCCTGCCGGCTGCCTGGGAATCCATCCACCTGCAAGAGCTCCCTTCTGCTAACGCAAGCGGTATGCACATGAGGCTGTAGCTCTTCTACAAAGCTCCGCGCCGCCCGCAAGCCCCCTTCTCCTGACAGATCGACCTGCCGCAGGGATCCCCACCCCAACACCCGCACCCTTTCCCCGCGGGCCTTGTGGGAGAGATACCAATAGCTCGGGAATCGGTTCGGGGGGAGCGAACCCAGCTTCTGGGCCAGCACCGCCAGCGGATCCAGCTCTGGGATGGGCTGAGACAAGCTGAGAATTTGGGGCGCGCCCCGCACCCGCGCCATCTGTTGGCAGGCAGTTAGGAAGGGATCCCAGTGGCACCGATCCTTGGTCTCCTCTGTCCAAGCACAAGTGCGAATCGGCGGCCATGCTCTCGGCCACTCCAGGCACCCAAGCGTACCGTGGGCATTCCAAGGGGAGAGAGAAGGGGTCATGCGAAAGAAAATAAAAAAGAGTACGATCCCACCTTGGCCGAAAACAGGACACCCGTCGATGGAGACCGGTAGAAGATGACCTTAGGATAAGAGATTAGAAGAGGGGCGGGCAGCCTGGGCTTGTAGGGGCTGGATCAGAGGAGCTTCTTCACGGACTGCAAAGTTTCTTAGCATCCTGGGGGATGCTTTCTAAGGCGCTCTACCTTACAGAACAGATATGAACAGATCCGGAGACAAGCCCTAGAGTAGGCTTACTCCCCAAGGAGAACTCGCATGCATCCAGATGTTAGCCACGTGCAGCCAGCAGCAGAGGCCGCATTGAGGGATCGCTCTCGCCGGCAATTGTGGATGGCTGCCCTCAAACCCCCCATCTACAGCGTGGCGATCATACCCATTTGGGTGGGATCCGCCATTGCCTATGCCCAGTCAGGGGTGCTGGATTTGGAGGTTTTGGGGGTGTTTTTGGGAGCTGCCATCTCCATCTTGGCCTGGGTCAACATCAGCAACGACGTGTTCGATGCCCAGACAGGGGTGGACAAAAACAAACTCCACTCCCTGGTCAACCTGACAGGCAAGCCGGGGCAGGTGTTTTGGGTGGGGAATGCCTTTTTGGCTTTGGGGCTGCTGGGGATCCTGTGGCTGAGCTGGCGGCAATCGGATCCGACGGTGTTGCTGTTGGTGTTGATGGCCTGCGGGCTGGGCTACGCCTACCAAGGGCCGCCCCTGCGCCTGGGCTACCAGGGCCTGGGGGAGATCCTCTGCTTCTTCAGCTTTGGGCCGCTGGCGGTTTTGGCTGCCCACTACAGCCAAAGCCAAACTTGGTCGCTGCCGGGGTTAGCAGCCTCACTGGTGGTGGGGATGGCGACCAGTTTGATCTTGTTTTGTTCCCATTTTCATCAAGTGCAGGATGACCTAGCCTGCGGCAAGCGCTCGCCAGTGGCCCGCCTGGGAACCTTGCGCTCGGCCCGCCTCATCCCCTGGCTCTGCGGCAGCCTTTTTGGCCTGATGCTGCTGTTTGTGGGGCTGGGGATCTTTCCAGCGTGGACACTGCTGAGTTTGGCGGGGATCCCGTTTGCGGTGCAGCTTTCCCACCTGCTGGGCACCTATCACGATCAGCCGCAGCGAATCAGCCATTCCAAGTTCATCGCCGTCAGTCTCCACTTTTGGCTGGGGCTGTTTCTGGGGTTGGGGTTCATCCTCAGTCGCCATGGCTGAAGGCTGAAAAGTCGGCTCAAGGCTAGGTGTGCGCGGGATCCCCCCGGTGCAGCCGGCAAAATGGGATAAGCTACAGCCTAGAGCGCTAGCTCAGAGCGTTGGCTCCAAGGGGAGTGGTCAGTTCGGGTCGAGGTGAGGCGGCAGCGAAAACAGGATGCGGCGATTCTTCAATTCCAATCTGGGGGTGGCGCTGTTGGGGAGCAGCATCTTGGCTGCTTTGGTGGGCTGGGCCTTGTTGATCGATATTGAAGAAGTAAAGGTAGAGTCTCCTCCCCCCGATCAGCCCCTCTCGGTCAGCCGCAGGGTAGATATCTTGGGTCGTCGAGGCGGCCATCAGCGGTGGCGGTTGATTGCCGAGCAGGTGGATCTGGCAGCCGGGCAACAGGTATTTGAGCAGGGAGCGCACGGCTACTTCTACGGAGAAAGCGCTGACCGACAGGAAGGGGTGCCGGATCCCTTTTTCAATAGCAGCGAGCAAATGACTTGGCGGGCCAAGCGAGCCCGCTACAATGCCACCGCCGACGAGCTGTATTTGGATGACGAGGTGGAGGTCAGGAGTGACGATGGCAGCCTACTCTTGACCAGCGCCTTGAGAGTTACCCCCGAAGAACGCATCGAGGTGCCGGCGGAGTTCACCCTCAAAGGCCGGGAAATGGTGCTGCAGGGCCGCTCCGGTTCGTTTAACTTTCAGTTTGCCCTTCTTAGCGCTCAGCAAGGTAAGCTGGTGGTGCTACGCACCGACAGCCTGGCAGCCGCCCCCATGACCGATCCCGCCAGCGCCTCCCAGTGGGTGGCCAATGCCGCAGCGGATCCCGCTTCCATCACCATCACCGCCGACCAGATCACCTACGACCGCACCCAACAAGTGGCTGAGGGGAAAGGGAACCTGCGCATTCGCGAACGTGGCATCGAAATTCGCGCTCCCCAAGGCACCTACCTGCGGCAACAGGCCCAAAGCATTCTCTCAGGCGGTGTGGTGTTGCAGGAGGTAGCCAGCGACGGCAGCCGGGATCCCCTGTTGGCGGATCTGCGCTTGGCTCAGGCTTCTCCCGGCCCAGAGGCGACCCCCAACCAACAGGATCAAGAGGTCACCATCATCGCCGACCGCCTCACCTACGACCGCAACACGCAAATTGCCCAAGGGGAAGGCAACCTGGAGATCCACCAAGGGGAGACCATTATTCGGTCGGCCCAGGGCACCTACCGCCGCCGCGAATCCCAAAGTCTGTTGACCGGAGGGGTTACCCTGGAGGAGCCCGGACGGGTGCTTACCTCAGCTCGCCTGGAGGGCAACCACCGCGATAAGATCTTCCTCTTTGAAGAAAACGTCCTTTACCGGCAGATGGCTGCCTCTACCCCGACGCCCGGCGGGGGATCCCTGACGGAAGAACTGCGCCAAGCCGAAACCGAAGTGCGGGCTGCCCGCCTGGTTTACAACTCCCGCACCGGTACTTCCGAGTTTAGCGATGCCGTCGAGTTTATCCAGCGGGGACGTAGGGCCAAGGCCAACCAAGCCACCATCACCTCTGAAAAGGTGGAGCTGCGGGGAGAGGTGGTAATCGAGCAAATCGAAGGGGACTGGCTGGCGCGGCGCTTGCAAAACTCAGAGACGCAGGCGGATGTGGATCAGCCGACGGTGATCTATGCTGACCGGGTGGAGATCGACCAAGCCAGCGGCGATGCTCGCTTCTTCGGCAATGTGGTTATTGTGCAGGCCAACCGCGCCATCGAAGGGGATCGCGCCGATTACTTTGACCGAGAACAAATTTTCAAAATCAGCGCCGAACAGGCTCCCGTGGTGCTCTGCGATCGGGGAGAGGTCAACCGCCTTTTCGGGGAGAGTGCTCAAGCCCTGCCAGGTCGCAATGCGCTGGATCAGATGTGCCGGGGTGCCAACCGCCTCAGCGGCAAGCTGGTCACCCTGAACATGAAACGGGATGAATACACCGTCGAAGGGGACGAGCAGCAGCAGGGGATGTTTCAGTTTCGCATCACCGACGCCCTCTGACGGGATCCCTCTGGGGTTCTCTATCGTCTAGGTCTGGCTGAGCGTGTGATCTGAGGTGATGTAATGACGGCTCCAGTCGCCGAGGGTAAACTGCGCAAAGCTCCTGCTCAAACGGGCAGCTTTTGGGGATCCCTGAAATTGGGGGCTGCCTTTTTGGAGTTTTATCTCTTCAAAGAGATGATTCGCCCCTTCTTTCTGGGGGTGGCCGGGGGGACGGTGATGATGCTGGGCAACCAGCTCTTTATCTACGCCGATCTGCTGGTGAAAAAAGGCGCTCCTCCGCTAACCATTTTGCACATTCTCATCCTTAACTTGCCCGCCATTTTGGTGGTCACCTTTCCCATTGCCGGCCTCTTTGCCACTTTGCTCACCCTGGGCAAAATGGGAGCCGACAGCGAGATCACCGCCCTGCGTGCTGCCGGGATCCCTTACCGCAAAGTGTTTATTCCCGTGCTCTGTATTGGCCTGCTGATCAGCGGCTTGGCGCTGTTGACCAATGAAGTCATTGTGCCGGAAACCAACCAAAAGGTGAAAACCCTGAACAAGAACCTCATCTTGGCTCAGGATGCCCTTTTGTTTAATCCAGAAGAGATCGTGCGGGTGGATGATGAGCTCTGGTTTCATGTGGGATCCCTCGACCCGAAAACCGGCCTGATGCGGGATTTGCTGATCCTGGATCGCAAGGCCGAGACCGGCCACCTGCGCTATCCCCAAGTAATCTCCGCCCAAACCGCGCAGCAGGTGGGCCAATCGTGGCAACTGCGAGACGTGGTGATCCGTCGTTACGATGAGCAGGGGCGCACCTACTACGAAGGCCAGGTGGAAGAAATGGAGTTAAACATCGTCAACAAACTGGTGGGCCTGGTGTACGCGGAAAAAGTGCCCCAAGAGCAACGGGCGGGGGAGCTGTGGGAGCAGTGCCAGCGATATCGAGCGGAGCAACGTCCTTCTGCTGATGTGGCCCGCTGCCTGACAGAATACCACCTCAAGTTCGCCATTCCTTTGGCCAGCTTCTTCGCCATCTTGGTGGCTGCCCCCTTGGGCCTGCAAACGGTGCGGCAAACCGGGCGGTACGGCGGCGTGGCGCTAGCGATCGTTCTGGTGTTTATTTACTATGTACTGATGAGCCTGGGACGAGCGATGGGTCGAGTGGAGCATATCGATCCCTGGCTGGCTGCCTGGTTGCCGAATATGATTTTTGGCGGGGTGGGTCTCTGTTTACTGTGGCGGTTTTTACGGTGAAATCCTGCAACTTCCCCCATGACTTCAGCCCTTGGGCAAAGTGGTTGGCCCTTTGCTGGGGTGGCTCCCTGTGGTTGGGGACGGGAGGGGCCGTCTTTGCCCAGTTGGATCCCCTGCCCACCACTGGCAGCGGTGGGAGGGAGTTCTCTCTGGAGGGCTACCAGCGCTTTTGGGCAGCGCAAACACCCGCTCAGCGCCTACAACCGGCTCGCCGGGCTTCCAGTCCAGAACCGATTGCTCCTAACGATGGGGATCCCATTACCCTGGTTGAGGCGCAATCCTCTCCGCCGGCGGCTGCTTCTCCTCTGCCTGCTACGGCCTTGACTGCGGCAACCGTACCTCCTGCGGCCCCGGTCTCTCCTCCCTCTGCCAACTCTCCTGAAAAGGCCCTCACGCCAGAAGAATTGAACCGACAGCGGCTGCAACGGCTGTTGGCGGAAGGGGCAGCGGCCCATGCTCGGCGACAAGCGCAGCAGGCTCAGGCAACACCGGCTCCCCAGCCCGCTTCACCGGTGACGCCCACTGCGGCAGTTCCCACGCTGGACTCTCTTCGGCTCTCCCAGCCCATGACTTCTCAGGCTGAGGCCCTGCGGGTGGAAGAGCAACCCTGGCTGCGCCCCACCAAGGACTCCGTCCCGCTAACGCGATCGGAATCCAATGCCGAGAACCGGGCTACGGCCCAACTGCAAGGTGGAGCCGGTTCAGAGGCAAGGTTGCATCGGATCCCAGCTTCCCCCAAGACCGTTCCTCCCCTGATCTCCCAAGCCGGTGGGAGTTTGGATTTGGGCAGTGTTGTGTTGGCGGATGCCGCCCCTGCGTCGGGGCTGGCGGGATCCCCTCCCCCCACGGCCACTCCAAGGGGAACGGAAGCCTTTGTCCCCACTGCGGGCTCACCCCTGGCTCCTCAACTGCTGGAGCGGTTCCCGCTTCTACGGGATCTGGGCACCGGGGCAGATGCCGTCTCGGCGGCAGGGAACGTTAGCCAGGGATCCCAAATCCGCCAGCAGCTCTCGGCCACCGCGCAGCGGCAAATTCCCCTCGACCCAGATCAAATCAACGTGAGTGGGGATGTGCTCAGCTACATTGCTGAACAAGATCTGGGCATTGCCGAGGGGAATGCTTCGATCCAATTGGCCGACGGCACCCGCATCACCGGCGACCGGCTGCTGTTTTATCGGCGGGAGCGACGCCTGCGCAGCGAGGGCCCTTTTCGCATGGAACAGCCCCCTGGCCCCCAAGGGCGGGGAATCCGGCAAATCGAAGGGCGAAACCTAGATCTGGATATCCCCGGTCGCACCGCCCAATTTGAAAGCTCGCTGGTCATTCTGCCGGGGGAGGAGCCGGGCACCAAGGTTTTTGTGCGCAGCCAAGAGACCACCGCCATTTTGGGGGATCAGATCTTTTTCGAGAAAGCCACCGTCACCACCTCACCAGAGCCGCCCATCACCCACTACGTGCAAGGGGATCGGGTGGAGGTGTTTCCCGATGACCGGGTGATCGTCCACGACGCCCGCGTGTTTGCCGGTGGCGAGCTGACAGAAGCAGGGGATCTGCGGGCGGGTCTTCAGGTTGCCTATTTCCCCCTGTTCATCTACAGCCTGCGAGATCACCAATGGGTGCTGCCGGGGCGCAGCGAGACAGAGGGAGTGTTTGTCAAATCCAGTTGGGCCTACCGCTTCGACGAATACAACTTCGGCGGCCTGCGGCTGGATGCCATCCAGAAAAAAGGGGTGGGCATCGGTTTCTTGCACGACTACATCCTGCCCATCCCAGACAGCGTCAACTACGGGCGAGCCCAGTTTTACTTGGTTACCGAAGCCGACCAACAGCGCTTCTCCAGCCGCTTCCGCATCGACCACAACTTCGACTTCTACGCTGCCAACCTGTTTGGGCAGGAAGGCCAACTGCGAGGACAGCTCAACCTCAACCTGGACAACACCTACCGTCCTGCCGGCGGACGCAACGACAACGCCGATCTGCGTCTCAACGCCACCTTTCAGGGGGATCTCTCCACCACCACCCTCAACATCAGCCGCACTGGATCCCAGGAACGGGGCATCTACAGCTTCCCCCTTACCCTCAGCCACACTCAGCGCTACGGGGGTGTGCATTGGCTGCAATCGGATCTGCGCTTGGACTACAACCAGCGGGTGAGCGTTAAAGATAGCCCCGACTTTGCCGATGCGCGGTTGACGCTGGGCACTCAACTGACCCCACCCGGCTGGGGAGGTACCTATCGCCTGGCCTACCGTGCCTACAGCAGTTCCAATGGTGACAACGAGCCGCGTCGCAACTTCGAGCTGGCCTTTAACCCCGACCTCATTCGCATCACGCCCGATATTGCCCTCAGCAGCGCCCTCACCCTGACTCAAGAGCAACAGCCGGATCAAGAGGTGGGGGCAGGTCTCCACTTTTTCAATCGCTATGAGCTGCGCTCCAGCCTCCAGTTCAACGATATTCAGCCGGCTCCCTGGATCACCTTCATGCCGGGTTCTATTGATTACACTCAAGTTCTCTACTCCACTCCTGACCAGGAGTCTACTGTCAGCCTCAACCCTCGCCTCAGCCTCAGACCCGCTGACTGGAATACCATCGACCTGCGCTACAGCCGCACTTTCTACGGCAACAATTCTGTGCCCTTCCAAACCCTCTCCACCAGCCCTAAAGACGTGGATCGCATCAACGCCAACATCAGCTTCTTTACGCCCCGCGATCCCTTGCCCAATGTGCCCCCCGGCTACATTGCCTTTGAAGATGATTTGCCCGGCGAGCTGCCGATAGCCCTCACCTTCCCCGACGATACTCCAGAGGATTTGCAGGCCATTGCCTCCCGCAACTTGCAGGAGCTGCAGGCAGAGGTAAAAAACTTGGTGCGCCTGGACACTAACCTTGGCTACGACTTTGTCGCCCAGAGGTGGGATACCCTTACTGCCAACTTCACCTGGAGCACCGCCCCCGATCTGTTCAACATTCAGTTGCAGACGGCCTACGACCTGAACCAGGGACAACTGCAGCCCGTTCGTCTGGAGTATCGGGGACGCAGCAGCACCACGTTTAACCAGGAGCAACGCTCCGGTCTGGATGTGTATGAGCCAGGGATCAGCTACGCGCTGCAGGCGGTTTACGATCCCCGGTTGGGCCAGATCTCTACCTATGGTCTGGAGCTGGATGCTACCCTCGGCACGCAATGGCAAAATCACTGGCGGCTGCGCTTGGGCCTGACGGAAGAAGGGATCCGCCGTGTGGAAGTCCGCCGCGACCTGCGGGATTTTGAGCTGCGCCTGGCCTACGATCCGGTAGCCGAGTCGCTGCGCTTGGAAGGGATCCTGGTGGCTTTCCCCAGTCGCCCGGTGGGCCTCACCCAAGAGCGGGGAGATTTTCAACTCACCTCTCCCATCACCTCTCCCGTCGGCACCTTTTTGCTCCGCGACGCCGACGCAAGCGGCTTGGATGGCCTCAGGCCCTGATCCCAGCTTCCCTGGGAAGGATCCCTGTCCACTGTGACGCCGGGTTAGGTGATGACGTCTGGCTGCTGCCGACCGGTGCGGGCGCGAATCTGGGCAAGGTGATCGGCCAGTTGAATCTGTTCGGCCAAGGCCACTTGGGGATCCAGGCCATGCCGGGCCGGATCCAGCTCCAATCGCTCCAAATACACCCGCAGGGTGGCTCCGTAGGTGCCGGTTCCAGAAAGCCGGTAGATAATGCGGGATCCCTCTTCAAAGCCAATGCGGATCCCTTGGTGGCTGGTGGTGCTGCCGTCCACGGGATCGGTGTAGCTGAAGTCATCAGCGTAGGCCACTGTGTGGGATCCCAGGCGCTGGCCCACCCACCCAGGTAGGGAGCGTCGCAAGTCTGCCATCAGCGCTTCGGCCACTTCCACCGGCAGTCCTTCGTAATCGTGACGGGAGTAGACGTTGCGCCCATAAGTGCGCCAGTGTTCTTCCACAATCTGCCGCACCGGCTGCCGTCGAGCGGCCAGGATGTTGAGCCAAAACAGGATGGCCCAAAGCCCGTCTTTTTCCCGGATGTGGTGGGATCCGGTGCCGAAGCTCTCTTCCCCGCAGAGGGTGACCTTGCCCGCATCCAGTAGGTTGCCGAAGAATTTCCAGCCCGTGGGCGTTTCGTAGCAAGGGATCCCCAACTTGGCCGCCACCCGATCCGCCGCCTGGCTGGTGGGCATGGAGCGGGCAATTCCCGACAGCCCTTGTCGGTAGCCGGGCACCAGTTGAGCGTTGGCGGCTAAGACTGCCAAACTGTCGCTGGGGGTCACGTAAAATTGACGGCCCAGGATCAGGTTGCGATCCCCATCCCCATCGGAAGCGGCGCCAAAGTCCGGCCCATCTTCCCGAAACAGCAGCTCTACCAATGAGCGGGCATGCACCAGGTTGGGATCTGGGTGTCCGCCACCAAAATCCGGCAGGGGCTGCCCGTTGAGCACGCTGCCCTCCGGCGCTCCCAGGGATCCCTGGAAAATGGCGCGAGCATAGGGGCCGGTGACGGCGTGCATGGCATCAAAGGCAATGCGGATCCCGGAAGCCAGGTAGTCGCGGATAGCTTCGAAATCAAACAGGCGCTGCATCAGGCTCAAGTAATCAGCCACCGGGTCGATGACAGACACCGTCAGGGATCCCAGCCGTTGCTCACCCAAGCGATCCAGATCGACATCGGGAGCTTCCAGGATGCGGTACTCCCGGATCTGCTGGGTGCGGGCGTAAATGGCCTCAGTCACCTTCTCCGGGGCAGGGCCGCCGTTGCCGATGTTGTACTTGATGCCGAAATCCCCCTGAGGGCCGCCGGGGTTGTGGCTGGCGGAGAAGATGAGCCCCCCGTAAGCGCCGTATTTGCGGATGAGGCAGGAGACCGCCGGCGTGGAGAGGATCCCTCCTTGGCCCACCAGCACCCGCCCAATGCCGTTGGCCGCCGCCATCTTCAGCAGGATCTGAATGGCCTCGCGGTTGTAGTAGCGGCCATCCCCCCCCACCACCAGGGTTTGGCCGGCGGATCCCTCCAGGACATCAAAAATGGATTGGATGAAATTTTCTAGGTAGTGGGGCTGCTGAAACACAGACACCGGCTTGCGCAGGCCAGAGGTGCCAGGTCTTTGGCCGGGAAAGGGCGTCGTGGGAACGATATGCAGGCTCATGGGCTGCCGGAAAAGCTGCTTGCTCCTCTACTATCTACTATCTCATTGTTGGGCTTCTCGTTTCTTCTGGGTTCGCCTCGGCAGCGCCGACTTCTTTCCCCTTCACTCAGTTGTGGATGGGCTGAATGGATCCCATCGATCTCGGCTGGTGGCTCTCCATCCTCAGTCCCCTGGCTTAACCACCCACTCCACCAGGGTTTTGCTCGGATCCGGCAATTTCAACGAGAACAGCCCCGCCGCCAAGATCAAGAGGGTGGAAAACCAAAGGCAGCCCTCCAACCCGTAGAACTGGAAGAGGATCCCAGAAGTTACCGTCCCCAACAGCCGCCCGCCGGAATTGGCCATGTAGTAAAAGCCCACATTGAGGGCTACGTCGTCATCTTCCGTGTAGGCCAGCACCAGGTAGGAATGCACCGCCGAATTGAAGGCAAAGACGATCCCAAACAGAATGAGCCCACCGGTCACCACCCATTCTGGGGGTAGGCCGGCCATGAATGCAGTGGCAATCAGAGCAGGCACTGCCGTCAACGTAAACGTCCAGATTTGAACAGTGCGGGCTTTGGGAGCCCGACCAGGGCGACCTCCCCCCAGGAGTTGAGGAGCAAGAAATTGGATAATCCCGTAGCCAATGACCCACAGGGCCATGTAGCTGCCCACCTGCATAAAAGTCCAGCCCAAGCGGTCGTAGAGAAACACCGGCAGGGCCACCACAAACCACACATCCCGCGATCCAAACAGGAAAAAGCGGGCCGCCGAGAGGATGTTGATCTCCCTGCTCTTGGAAAACAGCCGCTTGAAGGGGATCTTGGACTTGATTTTGCCCATGTCTGCTGGCAGCAGGGCCCCCGAACAGAAGATCACAGCCAACGCCCCCGCCTGCACAAAGTTGGCCAGGCGAAAGCCGAGGATCTCCCCGTACAGCTCCCCAAATACCTGCAGCAGAGCGGCTCCCACAAAGAACCCCACCCCCTTGAGGGCATTTTTGGATCCGGTGAGCATAGCCACCCAACGAAACAGGCGGGATTCCGCTTCTTTGGGCACCACCAGGCGGATGGCGCTTTTGGAGCTCATCTTGGTGAGATCTTTGGCAATCCCGGCCAGAGCTTGAGCAGTCATCACGTAGGCCACCTGACCCCAGACCGGCCACTGCATGTTCAACACGCCCAGCATCACCAAGCCAAAGATCTGGATGGCAATACCGCCATACAGGGTCAGCCGCAGGCCAAACAGGGATCCAATCCACCCGCCCAGGAAGTTGGTAACAACCCCGAAGATCTCGTAGAAGAGAAACAGCATGGCAATTTGAATCGGGGTAAAGCCCAACTTGTGGAAGTGCAGCAGCACCAACATGCGGATGGCGCCATCGGTGATGGTGAACCCCCAGTAGGCGGCTGTAACCAGAGCATAGTTGCGAACCGCAGAGGCTTGAGCTGTTGAAACAGAAGTCATGAGCAGGTCTCCAGGGGGGGACGTTTCTATAGGCTGCGGGCCACCTTGCGGGCCAGTTCCGCCATGCGGTTGGCGTAGCCCCACTCGTTGTCGTACCAGGCCAGGATCTTCACTTGGGCACCATCCACCACCATCGTCGAGGGGGCATCCACAATGCTGGAGCGGGGATCCCCTTTGAAATCCACCGAAACCAAGGGCAGCTCCTCATAGCCAAGGATCCCCTTGAGTTCGCCCTCGGCTGCAGTTTTTAAGAGGTAATTAACTTCTTCCACAGTGGTGGGCCGCCTGACCTCGAACACCGCATCGGTCAGGGAAGCATTCAAGAGGGGAACGCGCACCGCAATGCCGTTTAACTTGCCGTTGAGTTCGGGGTAAATCAGCCCAATGGCCGTGGCAGAGCCGGTGGTGGTGGGCACCAAAGACAGCAAAGCGGAGCGGGCCCGCCGCAGATCTTTGTGGGGGGCATCCACCATGGTTTGCGTATTGGTGACGTCATGGATGGTGGTGATCACCCCGTGAACAATGCCGATCCCCTCGTGGATGACCTTCACCAGGGGAGCCAGGCAGTTGGTGGTGCAGGAAGCCGCCGTGAGCAAATGGTGCTGGGCCGGGTCGTACAGGTGATCGTTGACACCCATAACGATGTTGAGGGCCGTCTTGTCTTGGACGGGAGCAGCCACAATCACCTTGCGCACCCCCGCCTTAAAATAGGGATCCAGATCCGCTGCCTTGACAAATTTGCCCGAGCATTCCAACACCAGCTCGATCCCCAACTCTGCCCAGGGCACTTCGCCGGGGGACTTGTGTTCGCTAAAGGTAAGGGTCTTGTCCTGAATGCGCAGCCGGCTATCGGATCCTTCGATGTCGATGGTCCAGCGGCCCTGCACCGAGTCAAACTTCAACAGGTGGGCCGCCGTCGCCGCTCCCCCCTTAATCTCGTTGATGTGGGCAAATTCCAGCTCTTCCCAGCCCCAAGCAGCCCGCAGCACCAGCCGTCCGATGCGGCCAAAACCGTTGATGCCCACCCGCACTGCCATGTTTGGTTGCCCCCAGACTCGCCCAGAAGGGATCCTGCTCTCTTAGGACAAATCCCGCCTCGACTCTATCAGAACGTCCTAATCATTTCAAGACAAGTTGATGGGTAGGGTCGGGGGAGACTGGCCAGTGGGTTCGCGGTTGGCCTTGGGAAATCTTGCCGAATGTCTGAAACCAAAAGGGATCCACTGAGGCAGTCCCAATCGACAACAGGGCCCCTTCCCTATGCCGATTTGCAGTCCAGATCCGCACCTCTGAGCCACACTTGCGCCCAACCCGGCAACCGGTGGCCTAAGCTGGGAGAAGTTGTGTTTTCCTGAATGTGCCCCCGCCGCCCCAGCCTTCTGTGCCAGATGACTTTCCTCCCTTGCCTCCCCCACCTTCCCGTTCCCCGGCCTTGAGGGTGGTGGAAACAGCTTTCTTAGCCAGTACGGCAGCCTTGCTCTGGATCCTGAGCTACACGCCGCTGGCTCCTTTCATGCGCCTGTTTTTCCCTATCCCGGTGGCGCTGGCAGTGATGCGCTGGGATCCCCGCACAGGGGCGATGGCCCTGGTGGTCTCCGGCCTGTTGCTGACGGTGCTGATGGGGCCCACGCGCAGCATTCTCTATGTCATTCCCTATGGCCTGCTGGGCTATTGGTGTGCCTGCCTGTGGCAGCGGCGTCTTTCCTGGTCCATCTCGGTGGTGAGCGGGGCTGGGCTCAGCGCCCTGGGCCTGATCTTTCAGTTGCTGCTTTCCTCCCTACTGGTGGGGGAAAACCTCTGGACCTACGTAACCATTCAACTCACTGGCCTGACCAACTGGCTTCTGGATGTGTCCCTCAGCCGATGGGGCGTCTACTGGGTGGCAGAGCCCTGGATGGTTCAGGTGGTGGTGGTGGGATTTATTGCCTTTAATTCCCTCGTCTATGTATTTACGGTGCATTTGGTGGCCGCCCTGGTGATGGAGCACTTTCGTTGCCCGCTGCCACCCCCGCCCAAGTGGGTGCAATTTTTGCTGGATTAGCTCCAGACCTTCCCATTGAGGGATCGACAAAGACCTACGGACCGCTGACGCAAAAGGATAGACTGGTATATCCTACTCCCCTGCCTTTCTAAGATCTGGCCGCTATGAACCCATTGCCGCCCCCCGCCCACCCCTACCAGTTTCGCGCTTTGGGCCTGGTTAAGGGATCCCTGCGATCAATCCCCAAGGCCTATGCGCAAGCAATTTTGGTTGCCTCTGACGGAGCAGAATATCCGGCTACCCCCAGACGCGCCGAGCTTCTCCGCCCCTTCAACCACTGCATCGAGAGCGGCCATACCTACTGGTACTATGTGCAGCCGCAGCCGCGTTCAGGGGGGGCTTTGGGCTTGAGCGTCATCCGCATCTTGGCCCTACCGGAAGAGGAGCAAGACCCAGAGTGGGAAGAAGAACCGTTTTTGCCTGCCCCTGAAGATGCAGAGGAAGGCTTTAACATTCGCGGTATCGTCGAGCCCCACGATGGCTTTGTTGAGGTGACTGTGCGGCGCAAGCCCCAGGGAACCAAGCAATTTCCTCCTCTGCAATTGCGCTTGGAGGGGTTCTTGCCAGGAGCTGTGGCGGGAGAGTTTTGGGATCTGTTGGCAGAGCGAGAGGGCAACGAACTGTGGCTGGTGGATGGTAACCGCCTGTTGACCGCAGTAGCCTAGCTGTCTGGATTGGCCCCGCTTTAGAACCTTAAAATAAACCAAAGAGCTTCCCAACCGATGGTGTCTGCTGCCGGCTTATCCCAACGGGTTGCCCATCTATCCCCTTCCCCCACGTTGTCCATTGCAGCTCTGGCCAAAGCCATGCAGGCAGAGGGGCTGGATGTGTGTGGCTTGAGCGCAGGCGAGCCCGATTTCGATACGCCTGACCACATTCGAGCCGCGGCCATCCGTGCTCTGGAAGAGGGCAAGACCCGCTATGGCCCCACCGCTGGGATCCCCGCCCTCCGCCAAGCAGTGGCCGACAAGCTGCGGCAGGAAAACGGCCTACAGTTCAGCCGCGACCAGATCCTGATCAGCAACGGCGGCAAGCAAACCCTGTTTAACCTGGCCATGGTGCTGCTGGATCCCGGCGATGAAGTGATCCTGCCTGTTCCCTACTGGGTCAGCTACCCCGAAATTGCGGCTTTGGCAGGGGCAAAGGTTGTGCGGGTGCAGACGGAAGAAGCCCAGGGGTTCAAGCTCACCGCCACCCAACTGCGCCAGGCCCTCACTCCCCGCAGCAAGCTGCTGATTCTCAACTCGCCGGCCAACCCTACCGGTGCCGTTTACCATCCGCACGAGCTAGCAGCTCTGGCAGAGGTGATCCTCTCGGCCCCCAATCTATACGTGATCTGCGACGAGATCTACGAAAAGCTGGTTTACGGACAGGCCCGCCATATCAGCCTGGGATCCCTTTGCCCTGACTTGATGCCGCGCCTGGTTCTCAGCAGTGGCTTCGCCAAAGCCTATGCCATGACTGGCTGGCGGGTGGGCTACTTGGCCGGGCCCAAGCCCATCATCGAGGCGGCCATCAACCTGCAAAGCCACAGCACCTCTAATGTATGCACCTTTGCCCAGTACGGCGCTCTGGAAGCCCTGACCAGCCCCCTATCGGCAGCGGCTGTGGAAAAAATGCGCCAAGAATTCTGGCAGCGGCGAGATCTGCTGCTGGAGGGGATCCGCACCTTGCCGAGGGTGACTTGCCCAGAGCCAGAAGGTGCATTTTATGTGTTTGTCAACATCGGCCAAACCGGGTTAAATTCAGTGGAGTTTTGCCGGCGGCTGCTCAAGGAACACCATGTGGCTGCCGTGCCGGGGGTGGCTTTTGGGGCAGATTCCTACATCCGCCTTTCTTACGCCGCCGACCGCATCACCCTCGAAAAAGGGCTGCAGCGGCTGCACCGGTTTATGTCTTCCCTCTGAGGCTCGAAAAGAGCGGATGGATCCCTGTGGGCCATCCCCAGCGGCGGGATCCCTATCTGAAGTGTGAACACTATTGCTTAACCCTAGCTATAGCGTTAGGGGATGGGCTACGAGGGGATAACTCATGTCTGGCAGAACGGCGCTCGTCATCACCGTTGCCTGTTTGAGTGGGGGATCCGGAAAGACCACAGCCGCCCTCAACCTGGCCATCATGCTGGCCGAGCATGGCAAGACGCTGGCCGTTGACTTTGACCCCCAGGGCAACTTAAGCCAGTGGATGGGCTGGACGGATCTGTCGGAGTCGGCCACCATTGCCGAGACAATTCTGCCGGGGGCGGATCGGGTTCACATTCGAGAGATTATCCGTCCACCGTTGAATGAGGATCGCCAGGAGCGGCTGTGGTTGGCCCCCAGCGATTACAGCCTCTCGCGGGCTATGGATGCGATTGTGATGGAGCCGGGGCGGGAGCTGTTTTTGAAGCGGGCTTTGCGACCGATTTTGCCGGAGTATGACTTTTTGGTCATCGATAGCCCCCCCTCAAAAGGGTTGCTCACCTACAACAGCATTCTCAGCGCCGATCTGTTGGTGGTGCCGACGGAATGTACCCAAAAGGGGGTGATGGGGGCCCTCAGTACCCTGGTGCTGCTCAAAGAATTGGAAGAGCTGGATTTTCATGTGCCCAAGTTTCTGGGGGTGCTCCCCACACGGGAACAATGGGTGGGCAATAACCGCACCAAAATGTCGCGGGCCGCAGTGGAAGCCCTGGCGGAAATGATGCAAGGGATCCCCATTTTTACGCCGGTGCGGCAAAGTACAGTGGTTCAGCAAACCAACAGCATGGGCTGGTCGTTGGCGGAGGCGGGGGAAGATCTCCTGGCCCAACCTTATCGCGAGATCCTCAAGGCTGTGCTGGAGGCCCGCTAACATGGCTACCGCCAAGAAGCCTCCCAAAAAAAAATTGCCCACCGGTCCCACCAAGGCGGATCTGCTCTCCCGCATAGGGGTGAATAGGCAGCCAGAGCCGATGGAGCCTACACCTACGGCTGCCGACTGCGTCGATGCTCCGCACCGTCCAAAAGACGACAGGGGGACGGATTTCCTGGATCTGTCTCACCCTGCGGCATTAGATGTTGAGCCCCGTTCATCTCTAGCGGCCTCGTCCCGTCTGGGCCGCCCTGCCATAACCCCGCCAGAGGTAGGGCCGATGCCTCTCCTGGCCGGTGCGCTCTCCCCACCCGAAGCTCCTTCTCGGGATAAGGATCTTGATGCCGATCCCTTGTCCAACTTGTTGCCCGCTCCAATTGAGGTGGGAAGTGTTGCCCCACCGTCCCAGGTCAGTCCGGCCAAACGGGCCGATACTCCCCTGCCAACCGAAGAGACAGCCGAGCTTTTGACCTCTGCTACCGCCTGCACCGGTATTGGGGTTCACTGCAATGGCACCCACAATGGCCATGCTGCCCAGTCGGATCCCCGTGAGGCTCTGGATGCACAACTGGGCCTGCAAAAGCTCACCCTCAAATGGTCTGTCGAGAGGGTGGAAAAGCTGGGATCCCTGGAAAGCGCCACCGGTCTACCGGGCGAGATTTTGCTGGAAGTCCTGCTGGACCACTGGGAACAATTGCCCAAGCCCTTGCAGCAAGATTGCCTCATGCAAGCCCACCGCATTCGCGTCGAACGGCTGGTGATCAGCCAAAACTTCACCATTGCCACGATTGAGCAACTGCTGTTCACGTCAGCACTGCGCAACAACAACGAGCAGCATCTGCTTTGAGTTCTGGCCTGGAAAATTCTCCCTCAAGATCTCCGTCGGTAGGCTAGACAACAGGGATCCCTGTTCCTGTGCTAGGGTCAAGATGGTTCTGTTGGCTTTTCCCGCTTTTCGGCCTGTGCTCTCTCCCCCCTGCTACCTGGCGGCAACCGAAGCCCATTATCATCAAGTGCATTATTCACCCTACTTCTTACTTTTGTTTTTCTATCTTCTCCGTATTTCTCCCATCGTTTAGGGGACAGCATTGCAACGGCATCTTCTTTAAAACGACCAGGTTGTAGTGGAGCGGCAACAGTTGATGAAAGATCTTGATTTGACCAAAGCTGTAGAGCAACGGCGTACCTTTGCCATCATTTCCCACCCCGATGCCGGGAAGACCACCCTCACCGAAAAGCTGCTGTTGTACGGGGGGGCGATTCAAGAAGCGGGGGCTGTGAAGGCCCGTCGGGCGCAAAAGCGGGTCACTTCCGACTGGATGGAACTGGAAAAGCAGAGGGGTATTTCCATCACCTCTACCGTCCTGCAATTTGATTACCGCAACATCCGTCTCAATCTGCTCGATACTCCCGGCCACCAAGACTTCAGCGAAGATACCTATCGTACCCTGGCAGCGGCTGACAATGCTGTGATGCTGGAAGATGCCGGCAAAGGGTTGGAAACCCAGACCCGCAAGCTGTTTGAAGTGTGTCAGATGCGGGGACTACCGATTTTTACCTTTATCAACAAGATGGATCGCCCAAGCCGGGATCCCTTAGAGCTGATGGATGAAATTGAGACGGAACTGGGCCTCAAGCCCTATCCTGTCAACTGGCCGATTGGCTCAGGCGAGCGGTTTACTGCCCTATTTGACCGTCGGACTCAGGAGTTTCATTTCTTTGAGCGGGTATCTGGGGGGCGGCTAAAAGTTCAAGATACCGTTATTAAACTTGGGGATCCACAAATTGAAGAGTTGATCGACAAAGACTTGTATTACCGATTCAAGGAAGAGCTGGAACTGCTGGATGGTCTCATGCCCAGCTTGGATCTAAAACAGGTGCATTCCGGCAAACAAACCCCGGTCTTTTTCGGCAGCGCCATGACCAATTTTGGGGTGGAGCTTTTTCTCAATGCGTTTTTGGAGTATTCCTTACCGCCAATGCCTCACGAGAGCACTGCCGGACTGATCCCGCCCGAACATCCTGAGTTTACGGGCTTTGTCTTTAAGCTGCAGGCCAACATGGATCCCCGTCATCGGGATCGCGTCGCTTTTGTACGCATCTGCTCCGGCAAGTTCGAGAAGGATATGGTGGTCAACCATGCCCGACTCAATCGTTCGATCCGTCTATCCTATCCCCAGAAATTGTTTGCTCAAGAGCGCATCTCTATCGACGAAGCTTACCCTGGGGATGTGATCGGCTTGAATAATCCCGGTATCTTCACGATTGGAGATACCATCTACACCGGCCCGAAATTGCGCTACGCCGGGATCCCTAGCTTTTCTCCTGAGCTGTTTGCCTACTTGAAAAATCCCAATCCTTCTAAGTTTAAGCAGTTCCAGAAGGGGGTAGCGGAACTGCGGGAAGAAGGGGCTGTGCAAATCATGTACTCTATCGACGATTCCAAACGGGATCCGATTGTGGCAGCAGTGGGCCAATTGCAGTTTGAGGTTTTGCAGTACCGCCTTGAAAGTGAATACAATGTCGAAACCCGACTGGAGATGTTGCCCTACACCCTGGCCCGCTGGGTCGAGAATGGCTGGAAGGTGCTGGAGAACATCCCCAGCTTGTTTAACACCCTCATTGTCAAAGATATTCAAGACAGGCCCGTTCTTTTGTTTAAGAATGAGTGGACTTTGCAGCAGTTTATTGCCAGCAACCCCAAAATCAAGCTCAGCAAAGTTGCCCCTCTCTCGGATCTCAGCCCAGAATCCGGTAGCGGCCAATAGATCAACCCAAGAGAATCTTTCTCTGGGGGGCCTCAGGTTTCGATATTCAACTGAGATGCCATCAGTCTCTACAGTAGCTGTGTTGACATTCTTGGATTTCTGAGCAAACCCTTCATGCAGATCGCAGGAATTCTCACATCTTTTTCTTGCATCTTCTAGGGCTTGAGTGAGTGAACCATGCCTTCTTTCTCCAATATGGGATCCAATTCTCCTCGCTTTAGCTATGCCCTCAGCGCCGATGCACCGCTTTGCGAACGCTCGTTGTGGGGACTGGATCCGCAGACCGTTTTTTTGAATCACGGCTCCTATGGCGCGACCCCGAAAAAGGTGTTGCAGGCCCAGAGTGCCTGGCGGGAACGCCTGGAGGCTCAGCCGGTGCAGTTTATGGGAGAGGAACTTCCCCGAGCTTTGCGGGCGGCAGCAGCAGAGCTGGCCCATTTTGTCGGCGCTGAACCTGAAAATCTGGTGTTTGTGGAAAATGCCACCAGCGGGGTGAATGCTGTTTTGCGCTCGCTGCGGTTCCGGCCAGGGGATCAGATCGCCTGCACCAACCACGGCTACGGGGCTGTTCGCCAGGCGCTACAGTATGTCTATGCCCAGTGGGGAGCCATCCCGGTTGAGGCGCAGATCCCTTTTCCCATTGCAGGGCCGGAGCAGGTTATCGCCGCCTTCGAGACTATCCTCACCCCCCAAACCCGTTTGGCGGTCTTGGATCACCTCACCTCGCCCACCGCTCTGATCTACCCACTGCCCGAGCTGATCGGCCTCTGTCGGGAGCGCGGGATCCCGGTTTTGGTAGATGGCGCCCATGCCCCCGGAGTTCTCCCCTTGGAGTTGGAAAGGTTGGGGGCTGATTGGTACACCGGCAATGCCCACAAGTGGCTGTTTGCCCCCAAAGGCTGCGCTTTTTTGTGGGTGGCCCCCCACCGACAGGCCCAAACCCATCCTACGGTGATCTCCCACGGCTTTGGGCAAGGGTTCACAGCCGAGTTCGACTGGGTGGGTACACGGGATCCCAGCGCTTGGTTGGCCGTTTCAGCAGCCCTGGCGTTTATCCAGGAGTTGGGGCTAGACAATATCCGTCAGCACAACCACACTCTGCTGCTCCAGGCGCGGCAGTTGCTCTTGGATACCCTTGGAGGGATCCCACCCGCCCCTGAAGAAATGTTGGGTTTCATGGCCACCCTACCCTTGCCGCCCTTTTGGCAACAGTGGATCCCAGAGCTGCCTCTTGGGGAACGCGCCCGTCGGCTGCACGATTGCCTATGGCACAGGTACCGCATTGAGGTTCCGATCATCCCCTTTGCCGGGCAGCTTTGGGTACGCATCTCAGCCCAGGTCTACAACCATTGGGCAGAGTACGAACAGTTGGCGCTGGCCTTGCAGCGTCCGCCGCAGAGTTTTCCCGGCTGAACAGACTTCACGACATTGCAAGTATGGTTGTTTCGCCTACCGGTAACCTGCAAACTTAGAGAGGCAAAGCGCTTTCCCTTGGGTTGGGGGTGCTCGAAGAGTTCGGCTAGAGTCAGATCAGTGGCTGTATTAACGTCTCGGCGGATCCCCATGCTCTCTCTGGCTGCAACTGAACCTCATCTGAGTCCCATCGATCTGGATCGCCTGCTCACCTCTGAGATTCAGCGGCCAGCCCGCTACTTGGGCAAAGAGTTCGGTGCTGTCCACCGTCCTTGGGATTCGGCACGGGTGCGTTGGGTGCTGAGCTACCCGGAGCTGTACGAGGTGGGAGCTTCCAACCTGGGCCACCTCATCCTCTACAACATCCTCAACGCTCAGCCGGATCAATTGTGTGACCGCACCTACTTGCCAGGCCCGGATCTGGCTGCCCGCCTGCGGCAGTTGGGGATCCCGCTGTTTGCCGTGGAGTCCCGCCGCCCTCTGCGCGCCTTTCACATCATCGGCTTCAGCCTGGCCTATGAGTTGGGGGGCACCAACATTCTGGAGATGCTGGATCTGGCTGGGATCCCGCTCAGGTGGTCAGAACGGCAACCCTTCACCCCGGAAGAGTGCCCTCTGATCTTTGCCGGTGGGCCGACCGCCACTTCCAACCCAGAGCCCTTTGCCGACTTTTTCGATTTCTTCGTCTTTGGAGATGGAGAAGAGGTGCTACCGGAGATCGGCAGGGTGCTGGCCGGATCCCTGTCCAAGCCTCGCCGGACGGTGTTGCTGGAGCTGGCGCAGGTACCGGGGGTGTATGTGCCCCAGTTTTATGATGGGATCCCGCCCCGACCCATCGTACCTGGGGTGCCGGAGCGTGTCCGCCGTCGGGTGGCCCTGCCCCAACCGCAATACGCCGTCGGCCTGGTGCCTTTGGTGGAAACCGTCCACGACCGCCTGGTGGTGGAAGTGCGGCGGGGCTGCACACGGGGCTGCCGGTTTTGCCAGCCAGGAATGCTCACCCGCCCAGCGCGGGATGTGGATCCGGAAGCAGTGGTGGAAGCGGTGGTGCAGGGTTTGCGCAAAACCGGCTACAACGAGTTTTCCCTCTCTTCTCTCAGTTGCTCCGACTACCTTTCCCTGCCGGCGGTGGGAGCGGAGCTGCACAACCGTCTCCTCAGAGAACACATTGCCCTTTCCCTGCCCAGCCAGCGGGTGGATCGTTTTGATGAGCAAATTGCCGCCATCATGAAGGGATCCCGCCGCTCCGGCCTCACCTTTGCCCCCGAAGCCGGCACCCAACGGCTGCGGGACATCATCAACAAGGGCCTTACCGACGCCGACTTGATTCGCGGCATTCGCACCGCCGCCCAGGAGGGCTGGGACAAAATTAAGCTCTACTTCATGATTGGGCTGCCCGGCGAGACCGATGCCGATGTGATTGGGATCGCCCGCACCGTCGAGATGTTGCAGCGAGAATGTGCTGCTGTAGGCCGCAAGCGGGTGGAATTTACCCTCACCCTCTCCAACTTCACCCCCAAGCCTCACACCCCCTTCCAGTGGCACCGGGTGGACTACGCCGACGTGCAGCGGAAGCAGGCCCTGTTGCAAAAGGAGCTACGCCGACTGCGGGGAGTCAAGGCCCACTTCACCGATATCCGTTTCAGCATCCTGGAAGACTTCATCGGCAAAGGGGATCGTTCCCTGGGCCGCATGATCGAGCGGGCCTGGCGGGCCGGTGCTGGCATGGATGCCTGGTGGGAAAACATCGATGCTGCCTACGCTGCCTGGGTGAGGGCCTATGGCGGCGAAGAGGTGGATCCCAGCGCCGATCCGGTCGCCCTCTGCGCCCATCTCCCCATCCGAGAATTGGGCCTGGAGGATCCCTTGCCCTGGGATCATATCGATACCGGCATTGACAAAAAGTGGCTGCAAAAAGACTACCGCCGCGCCCTGGAAGCCCTCACCGTGGAAGACTGCTCCTTTGAGGGCTGTTCCGCCTGCGGCATTTGCGGCCCCGGCTTCGGCCACAACATCGTCATTCCCCCCCCGCCCGTCCCACCCCTGCAGAGCCAACCCGCCCCCACCCCCGATCCCCTAGAGCCAGAGCCGGCAGCCCAGCGCTTTCGCATCACCTACGGCAAAACCGGGGATCTGCGCTGGCTGGGCCACCTGGATCTGATGCGTTTGTGGGAACGAGCCTGTCGGCGAGCAGGGTTACCTCTGGCCTTCAGCGGCGGCTACCACCCCATGCCCCGCTTGGCCAACGCCAATGCCCTGCCCATCGGCCAAGAAGGCTATGGTGAAATTCTGGATCTGGAACTCCTGGCTCGTCCCGGGGATCCCTTCACCGCCGCCGAACTGCGGGCTCTTCTGGCCGAACAACTGCCCCTCGAGATCCCCATTCAAGCTGTCCAAGAAATTGGCCTACGGGATCCCTCTGCCACCGAAGCCGTTTACGCTGCCGAATATCAGCTCACGGTGAGCTGCGAGCTGCCCGAAACCATTTGCGTCAGCGGGATGGAGTCCTCTTGGCCCGCCTGGGTTACCCAGATTCTGGATGCGCAGGAAATCTGGATTGAAAAAACCTCCAAGTCCGGCAAGCCCTCTCCCTTCAATGCCCGCGCTCTGCTCTACTACCTAGAGTTTCAGGGCTGGACCCCCGAGGGCAGCGCTCGCCTCCTTTACCGGGGCAGTTGCCGCAACGACGGCGCCTACCTGCGGCCCACCCATCTGGTGCAGATGGCCGAGGCATTGGGGTTACCCCGCTGGACACTCCAGACGGCAAAGCGGCTGCGTCTATTGTGGGAGAACCCCGTATCCGATAAAATTGAGGACTGCCTACGGGAGTAACCAAAGAGCCAAGGGCCTATCTGGGCTGAGGGATCCCACAAGCGCTATAATGCTGCTATTGCTGGCTCCTGCCGCTGTGGGGCTCGCCAGGCATCAACTTGACCAAAGGCGGGGCGAGCAGCAGGCAAAAGCTGGGCCGAATTCTGGAATGGAGACACTCTTAACTCAGTACCCAGGGCAGGTAACAGGCGTAATGGGGTCGAGTCGATAGGTGCAACGGAAAGGCGTGCCCCTTCGACCTAGCCCAGATCTCAATCTTACCCTGAGCAGGTGCTTCTTTCCGCGTGCGAACCCTATCTTGTTGTGGACTCAGGCTGGGCCGCACAACTGGGGTTCTGCAATGGGCCAGCATCCAATCTACCGAGGCAGAGCCGTCTTGCTCCCTGAGCCTATCGATTGAGCCCATCCACGAATCTCCATGCACACCTCACCGAATTCCTCCCATCCAATGAGCTTTCCTCCCAATCCGCAGAAGCCCCCCGCTGTACCCACCAAGGACAGCATTGGGTAGTTCACATGCCCTTGCAGCCACCTCACCCATTGGAGCGGAAACAAAGCCAAGCGTTAAAGCAGAGCTGAAGGCAATGGATAGCCCCATGATGAGTCGATCTTGGTTAAAGAAACTTGAGCAGATCCCGGCAAAAGGACAGTACCTCGCCAGAACGAGGGTTCAATCCGTA
Organism: Synechococcus sp. M44_DOE_062; assembly: GCA_015295985.1. Lineage (GTDB taxonomy): Bacteria > Cyanobacteriota > Cyanobacteriia > Thermostichales > Thermostichaceae > Thermostichus. The sequence continues at coordinate 56,046 of DVDX01000032.1, forward strand.
ACCGCGTGCCCTGGGGGCGGGGAGGGAAGTTAATGCCCAGGCAGATCGTCATTGCCGAGCAACATCGAGTGGCAGCCGTCTTCGCCGAAGATCAAGTGCAGGAGCTGATCGTCGCCAGCGGCGCTCACCAAGTGGGAGACGTCTACGTCGGAATCATCGAGAACGTTCTGCCCAGCATTGATGCTGCTTTCGTCAACATTGGCCCCGCAGAACGCAATGGATTTATTCACGTCACCGACCTCGGCCCGCTGCGCCTCAAGCGGAGCCATGCTTCCATTTCTGAGCTGGTCTTGCCGCAGCAAAAGGTGCTGGTTCAGGTGATGAAAGAGCCCACCGGTAACAAAGGGCCAAGGCTCACCGGAGATTTGGCCTTTCCGGGGCGGTATCTGGTGCTGCGACCTTATGGCAAAGGCGTCCATCTGTCCCGCCGCATCGAGGATCGGGAAGAACGCAACCGTTTGAAATCTCTGGCCATTTTGATTAAACCCCCACAGATGGGCCTGCTGGTACGCACCGAAGCGGAGGGTGTGTCTGAAGAAGCGATGATCGACGACCTGGAGCAATTGAAGAAACTCTGGGAAGATATTCAACAGCAGTATCAGGCAGCACGGGGGCCGGGGCTCCTCAACCGGGATGACGACTTTATTCAGCGGGTGCTGCGGGATGTTTACTCCGACGATGTGAACCGCATTGTAACCGACTCTGCGGCGGGAGCGAAGCGAGTTCGTAGCTATCTGCAAGGTTGGAACAAGGGCCAAATGCCCCCCGGTGTTGTCGTCGATGCCCACCGCGAGCCTACCCCCATTCTGGAGTATTTTCGGGTCAACGCGGTTATTCGTCAGGCGCTGCGTCCGCGGGTGGATTTGCCCTCTGGCGGCTACATCATCATCGAGCCCACCGAGGCCCTGACGGTGATCGATGTCAACTCCGGCTCCTTCACCCAATCGGCCACCTCTCGGGAGACAGTGCTGTGGACAAACTGTGAGGCGGCTACCGAGATTGCCCGCCAGTTGAGGCTGCGCAACATTGCCGGCGTGATTGTGGTGGATTTTATCGATATGGATTCCCGCCGCGACCAGTTGCTGGTTCTGGAGCATTTTAATAAAGCCCTCTCCAGTGACAAAGCTCGCCCCCAGGTAGCCCAACTGTCGGAATTGGGGCTGGTGGAGCTCACCCGCAAACGGCAGGGGCAAAGCCTTTACGAGATCTTCGGCCATTCTTGCCCCACCTGTGAGGGGCTGGGGATCCTGGCCCGCTTGCCGGGAGCCGAGCCGGGGCATCTGTTAACGATAGAGAGTGGCCTGACGGTAACGCTGCCCACCGAAGCGGAAGAAGGGGATGAGGAAGAGGCCGGCCCAATCCTGCCCCGCGATGGCAGCTCCCAACGGGCACGCCTGCGAGTGGGGAGCGATGGGCTGTCTCGAGGTGATAGCCGTGCGCTGCTGCGGCGGTCGCGCTCTGCCCCCGGACAACGACGCCCTAGCCCGGATCCCTTCTCGCCCTTTGCCACCCCGGTCGATCCGGAAGAGGAGCCACGGGTTGAAACGGGACGCAAGCGGCCCCGCGAAGACTGGGGGGATCCCCGCCCCGGCCAGCGCCTTGTTACGCGGAGCCCGGATACTCTTGCAGAAGAGGGAACCCCGGAGCTGCTTGGAGACGATCTCTTGCAACCGGCAGGGGGCGGAGCCGATCCAAAGCGTCGAGAACCCCGCCATTCTGGCCGTGGGGAAGAGGCAGAATCCACCGCACGCAAAGACCACACCCCCCCAGCCCGCACCGTTCGCGCCAGCGGGACGGAGTCCTCAGAAGGCCGTCCGGCGCCGGTACGGCAAACGGTCACCGTGGAGATGACCCCGCTGCAACAACGGGTCTACTCGGAGTTGGGTCTGTCACCGCTGTTGCTCCTTGACCAGCCGCCGCCTTGGGGCCGAGACACGGCGGTTAGGGTGGTTCTGCCGGGAACTGCAGAGGCGGAAAGCCCACCCGAGATGGAGACTGAGACAGCTTCTCAAGCGGAGGAGTTCGCACCCAAACCGGAGGCCTCGCAGGAGGAGGAGCCGCTGGGTGACGTTTCTCCACCCGAACCCTCTGAACCCGAAATCCCCTCTGCTGAATCGTTGGCGTCAGCAGTGCAGAGCAGCTTGGCCGAGCCAGCGGCGGAACTGGGGATCAGCCCTGCCCAGCAATCTCCGGCAGCCTCTAGGCGGCGGCGCTCCCGCAGCAGTTAGATGCTGCTCCTAAGCCCAGGGGCAGGCATGGGGGTATGGCAGAGCGAACAAAGCCCAGTTTGATTTGGGAGGGATCCCTTTGGCAACAGGGGATCCTGCGGGTGGCGGGGGTGGATGAGGTGGGGCGGGGAGCCCTGGCCGGGCCAGTGGTGGCAGCGGCGGTGATTTTGCCGGCCCAGATGGATCCCAAAGAACTGGAGGGAGTGAGGGATTCCAAACAACTGCGTCCGCAGCAACGGGCTCAATGGGCGGAACGGATTCGGGAGGTAGCTCTGGCTGTGGGCATTGGCAGTGCCTCTGCTGCCGAGATCGACCGGCTCAACATTCGACAGGCCACGGTGCTGGCCATGCAGCGGGCTTTGGCCGAGTTGGATCCCATCGAGTACATTTTGGTGGATGGATTGCCGCTGGCCGAGCTGGGATCCCGGCAAACGGCGCTGGTCAAGGGGGATCAAATCAGCCTCTCCATTGCCGCCGCTTCGGTTGTGGCCAAGGTCTGGCGAGATGCCTTGATGCAGAGCTGGGATCGACAGTACCCTGGCTACGGCTGGCGCACCAACGTTGGCTATGGCACGCGGGAGCACCGGTTGGCGTTGCAGAACCTGGGGCCTACTCCGCAGCACCGCCGCAGCTTTGCCCCCTTGGCAGAACTGAAGGTCAGCAGATATGATGATTGATGCAGTTGCAGTGCCCACGTAGCTCAGTGGACTAGAGCACTGGGTTCCGGTCCCAGGTGTCGGAGGTTCGAATCCTTTCGTGGGCGTCTTCAGGCATACAGGTGGGCAGCATACTCCCCGTACCCGTTGTAGGGCAGGGTGGGGACGATCTGCCACTGGGAACGGGATCCGAAGCCAATCAAGACTTCCTGCTCCTGTGACCAACGGGGGTGGGGCACCCTGGGATCCACATTGGCCTCAAATCCATATTTCTCAGGGGCGAGGGTATTCCAGAATGTGGAGGGTTGACGGGCCAAAAACTCGATTTTGACGATGGACTTTCCCCCCTTAAAGCCATACTTCCAAGGAACCACCATGCGAATTGGCGCTCCGTGCTGTTTGGGCAACGGCTTGCCGTAGATGCCGAGGGCAAAAAAGGCCAACTCGTTAGCCATTTCCTCGATCCGCAACCCTTCCGTGTAGGGCCAAGGTAAGTTGGGGGGCCAGATTGGGCCAGGCATGACTTCCGGATCGTAAAAGGAGGTGAAGCGGACAAATCGAGCCGTCGGCAAGGGATCCACCCGTTCCAGCAACAGCCGCATCGGAAAGCCCAACCACGGCACCACCATCGCCCAGGCTTCTACACAGCGAAAGCGGTAGATGCGCTCTTCGAGGGGGAAGTTAAACAGATCTTCCAGGCCCAACCGCTGAGGATGCCGCACCAGCCCGCTAATCTCGACAGTCCAGGGATCCGTGGGCAAAGCCTGTGCAGCCCGCCAGATGCGCTTGCCGGAGCCGAACTCGTAGAAATTGTTGTAACGAGCAGCAACAATCTCCTCGGTGAGGGGCCTGCCCACATTGGAAAAACGGGGGTTGAGTGGGATCCCCGTCAGCTCTCGTTCTACCGAGGGAGCGGATCCCCTGCTACCAAACCCAAAAATAGAAAAACTTGCCCCTACCCCAACGGATCCCAGTTGCGCTAGAAATTGCCGTCGGCTGAAAAAGATCTCTTCTGGAGTGACCTGAGCCTCTCGTTGCCAGGGGTGAGGAACTCGGATCCCGAACATCAATCAGTCATCCTTTAATGAGAGGCAGGGAAAAAGTCTGGCGCCGGAATTGCCCCATTCTAAAGGAACCTTCCCCGCGCTGTTCCGTTCACAGCCAAAAGATATAGTCACTTCAATTGAAACTGGGACACTGTGCCCAAACCCAAAACGTTGAACACAGAAGCTAGAAGGCTTTTCCCAGTAGCCCAGGTGTCTCATTCTAACCTGAAACGACTGTAAGATCGCCCCAAGACCTCGCAGGCTGGAATGCTCAATGAGCGTACAGCCGTATGGAGTCAGTGCTGCTGGAAAGAAGTCCGAGGACTCACTAGGGGCTTGCGGTGGGTTCCGGCAAAACGTAAATGGACTCCACCTGCCGCCCTGCCGATGGCACTGCTTGGATGATGCCCTTGTCGATGTGGTAGATGACCTTCTCCGCTTGCAACTGATTTTCCCCTTGGTTGATGATGACTTGGCCCTCCAGCTCAATGCGTTGCTCCTGGCTGTAGTACACGGCTCTTTGGGCGCGGGCCGTCAGCCGCTCGGCAGGAAAACTGAGGGTGACATTGCCAATGGCCGTAAAAACTCCCGTGTTGGCGTTGGCTTCCTGAACATCGGCGCTGATGCTGATGGCACGGGGATTCTGACCCCAAGCCGGGATCCCAAGGGCGAGCACCATACCCACAGCCCAGCTCAGTGCCTTCAGCCGCTTCCAACCCTTCCGGCCAAGCGCTATCTCCAAAGTCATGCCCCATCACCCCGTCAATCCACCCCAGCAGCCAGTCTAGCCTCTCAATCCTGGTCACAATGGCGGGGCAGCCTACTAGCCCGTTTCCTTTCCTCCCTGCGGCAGAGCTTGGGCAAGCTGTCTTTCCAATTCGGCAACCCGTTGCATGAGCTGCCGGTTGGCCTCCAGCAGCTCCCGCGCCTGGCTGTTGAGATAGGGATCCGATTCCCACCAATTGATGCCGATCTCCTTGGCCTTATCCACCGAAGAAATGAGCAGGCGAATGCGCACATTCAGCAACTCCACATTGCCCACGGAAACGGTGATGTCTCCGGCGATTACAATGCCCTTATCCAGTACCCGCTCCAACACATCGGCCAGCGAGGAGCCGTGAGTAGCCGTGGTCAAGGGTTGAGAGCTAATCGGCACAGGGTTCATCGACCTCCAAAGCGTACCAACAGGCAAAAGACTCAGCCAGGCAGTTGGTCTAGCAGATAATTCAGCAACTGGGATCCCTCTTCATAGCGCTTGCCGGCTCGCGGCAACAGCACATCCGCACACAAAGCGCGAAAATCGGCATTCTCCTTGCTGACCGCCAGCTCATGTTCCTTGACAATGCGCCCGATCATCAAACAACTGCGCAGGCTGGGGTGGCGCGTCAGATCCAGCTTGCGGCGAAAAGCCCGCACAATGTGGACGATCTTGAGCGCATCAGGACCGGATAAGCCTATTCGCGAGGTGAGGATCTCTTTTTCGGTCTCGATGTCCGGCTCCCCCATATCGATGGTGATCATCCGATCCAGCAGCGCATCTTGGGCCTTGTGAACCCCAGTGTATTCCTCCGGGTTAGAGGTAAAAATGGCCCGGAACTGGGGATGCACCCGCAGATATTCCGAGCGGTTGCTGTCCGGCGGCAACACCAGCAGCCTCTCCTCCAGAGCACTCAGGAGAGCATTGTTGGCCTCAGGGCGGGAGCGATTGAACTCGTCGTAGATGAGGGTAAACCCCTCTCGGCAAGCCAAGGTAAGGCGGGCATCCACCCAGCGCTGCTGCACATCCTCCTCCGTCTTCACCACCGAGTGAATGAAGTTGTCCACCACCCGCCGATGGGTAAAGCCGGTGCGCCCCCCAATGAGGTCGGAAGAATCGAAGCGGTCATCCCCGTAGATCAGCATAATGGGACGACCCAGCAGGCTGGCCAGGTGCATCGCCAAAGTGGTTTTGCCTGTACCCGAAGGCCCCCGCAAGTGCACCGCAAAGCCCGATTGCAAATAGCGCAAAGCGCGGCGAGTAATCCGCTCAATATAGGGGGTGTTCACGAACTGGCGGGGACGCGCCTGCAGAACCGTGGCCATAGGAATACCCAACCTCTTTGCTGCCTCAGACTTCTTTGCCTTGACTATAGCCCGGATGTTCTTCCTGCGCTCAGTTCAACTAAATTGCGACCGTCCCCGACACCATGCGCCGCAACGTAACCAAGATTTCCGAGGGATCCACCCCCAGATCCACTGCGCCGCGGGCCAGCAGATCGCGCACCCGTTCCCGATCCCCAATCACCTGCAGCAGGGTCAGGTTGGGATCCTGCGCCTGTAGGTCACTCACATAGGCATTGACATAAGCAACGATGGGATCCACCTGTTCCTCAGCCGTAGGCGGAACTTCAGGGGGTTTAGGTGCTGTTGAATCCTCTGAGGGCTGGGGCTGGGGAACAGAGACCAGGACGGGCGACTCCAGTGGGGCTGGGTCTTCGGCCATGGGCGTCGCGTCAGAGGCAGGCACTGGCGCTTCAACCGCAATCTCAACCGAACTGCCAGAGCTTTCACTGGAAATGGAGACCTCAGGTTCTGGGCTGAGAACAGGGATCCCATTGCCCCACACCTGCTCCCGCAACTCCACTCGGAAAGTGGCCAGGGATCCCCGTAGGGCCTGCGCTTGGGCTTGCTGTTCCTGGGCCATCTGAGCCAGCTCCTGTCGAGCCATTTGTCGGAGAGCTTGCACCCACTGCCGCAGATCAGCGCAAAAAGACTGCCGCGCTTGCTGAGTTTCGCCGGCCATCGCCTGCCGAGCCTGCGTATAGGTGCTCAGCAAATGCTCCACAGCTGCAGTCAAGTTGGCCTGGAAAGCCTGCAATTGCTGCCGGCTGGCTTCCGATTGAGCAGCCCGTTCCCGCTCCAGGCAAGCAAGACGCTCTGCCACCGATTTGGCCCGCTGAGCCGCTGCTTTCGAACGGGAGTCTTCGTCCAGGGATCGCCTCACAGCCCGCTCCTGCCTCAATTTCCGCAGTTGGCTGCGGGTTTGCTCCGTCTGCTGCCGTAGTGCTTCTTGTCGTTGTTGGCGGCGCTGCCCTAGCTCAGCCATCACAGCTCGGTGCTGCTCTAGGCGCTGCTGCCGGGATCGGCTCAATAAACTTCGATTCTGAGCCACCCGCTGGCTGCGGGCCATGGCCCATTGTTCCTGCAAACTCATGATCTCCAATCCCTCACGTCGTTTTCAATGCTTGGGCGGATACCGCTTCTTTAGTTCTTTCCAAACTCAATATCCACTGGCAGTGCCCGCCTGCAGCTCAATAGGTCTGCAAGACTCACTACCTGAACAAGACCCATGGGAGCAAGGCAGAGACCGGCGGCGGATCCCTGCCTCACTTTCCGACGGCTAACCCCCTACGCCTCTGCCCAGAGCGCATAACTCGTTTAGCTATCGCGACCCTCAAGGCAAGAGGGCTGTGGGCACTTCTCTTGATCTCGATTTGATTGAGTGTGATTGAGTAAACTACTCCTAGCTAAAGCAGGGAGCTTTCAGTAGCCCTGTAGTTGGCAAGCCAACCACGGGCCTCTGGGGTGGTTTACAGCACCCCCAATCGACCGTTACCAGTGCCTTAAACAACCGTTTCTGGTACCCGCACTATTACAATGACACAAGGCAACTGAAGTTGCCCAAGGAGCTTTCTTCCCCGCACTAAAGTACGGGGCTTCCAGCCTAACCCAATGTGATTTTGACTGGGCAGATTTAGACGGCAGGAGCAGCAGCGGTAGCTGTTAGACCCACAGCCTCAGCATACTTCAGGTAGGTTTCCACAGAAGCCACAACGACGCGGGCTTCAATGGCCAGCAGCTCGATCCCAACCAAAGAAACCCGCACCCAGGCATCGACAACGATACCTTTGTCCAAGATGCGATCGATCACTTCGGCCAAGCTGGAAGAAGAGTTCACTTTTTCGACTGCCATGACAAGTTCTCCTGCGCTAGTGGTGCTGGTTAGAGAGACGAAGCAATGAGCGGCAAAACCTTAGGGCAGAAGGAGCCCAAAGCCCCGGCTACACCTCTCACAGGGCGACAAGCCGCACTTTTCATTGCTCTATGCCTTATTTTGATGCCTTCCCACAGGGACAACACCCGTAAATCCGCTTAAAAAAGAAAACGAATTTCAGCGATTTGTTGCTTGTTGTGAAGTACACCCCTTGAGCCAGGGTACCCCTCAACAGAGCAAAGTGGGTGAGTTGATGCCCTGGAAAAGCAGCAAGGATCCCCTGCAACAGCTACGGTATAATGGGGCTAGCTCACCTCCTAGGTAGTGGGTAGGCATGTCCTCTTGCTGGCTCAGAATGCTGCTGTGACTGACTTCAACACCGGGATCCCGAGCGTGCGTCGCCTGCAGAAGGGGATCAAGGATCGGGAAACCTTTGAAATTAAGCTCAGTACGGGGGATGTCTTTGTTGGCCAGTTGCGCTGGCAAGATCCTGATTGCCTCTGTTTGGCCGATGCCGAGGGACAGGAGTCGCTGCTGTGGCGCTCGGCCATTGCTTTTGTCAGGGTCAGGCCCCGATCTCAGTAGTGCTCCAGATCCCTCTACGGCTCTTCTTCCCCATTCTTGAACAAATCTTTACAACTCTTTATAACAACTCAGGACTTTTCTGCCTCGCTTTGAGGGCAGTCGCCTCCAGGTAAACATGCCAATTAAGAAGGGTATGATAAGGAGTGCTAAAAAACGTGCTCTCTCCTCACCCAACCATGACGACCGCCACCATTGAGATACCGCTTCAGCCTGCTGCCCAACGGCACAATCACTACAGCCGCGAAGACTTTTTCCGCTTTAACCTCTCCCAGGGATCCCTTGTGGACTGGACAGGTGCCCGCAATGTCTTGGTGAGCGAAGACTTTATTCTGGGCTTGCAGCAGGGCCTGGAAGAAGAGGTGGGAGATGCCTCGGCTTCTCTGATGTATACCATTGGTCAAGAGTGGGGACGCAACGATGCCGTCCATTTTTCCCGCTGGTTTGAGGAGGAATATCGGCGCCAGCCCAAGCAGAGTAATCTCATGTTTCTCTTGGAAACCTGGTGGTGGCCTCTGACCTCGCAAGGATGGGGGCGCTGGGAGGTGGAGACCGAGAGTCGGCGGCAAGGGTTTATTTTCATCAACCTCTTTGACTCGGCTGTGGCCCGCACCCTGGGGGATGTGGGCAAACCTGTCTGTCATCTTTATGCCGGATTGTTTGCCGGCTTTTTTAGCACCATGGTGGAACGGCAACTGAATTGCATCGAGATCCAGTGCTACTCCATGGGGGAGAGCTATTGTAAGTTTTTGCTCGGCAGCAAAGATCGCATCGATGCGGCTGCTTTTTGGCTGAACGAAGGGGCCAGTGCTAGCGAAATTGCCCAAAAATTGCGCTCAGGCCAGGGAGTAGCCAAGGCATGACCTGGAAGATTGCTTTAGAAGATTCGGTGCAGAGCTTTTTTGCCCGTCTAAATTGGGATAACCGCCCTTTGCGGATGCGCACTCTGCCGATGCCTTTTCTGCAAGTGCAGGAGCATTTTGGCTCCATCCCCTGGGCCGGGGATCCCCTGAGTTTGGCCGCGCATTCTCTGGGATCCCTGTCGGCGGCACCGGAACCCGAGCCGGAAGAAGAACAGATCACCTTGGCGGATCTGTTCAGCCTGTTTTGAGTCTCCTAGCACCCACTGACATCTGGGAGAAGCGAGATGGTAAGCCCCTTGGAGCAGATGCTGATCGAGTCGGAAGCTCGCTACCTCAAGTCAGAGGAGCTGGAGCATCTAAAAGCTTATGTTCTCGGCTGGCCAAAACGGCAGCATGTGTACCGAGTTTTGCGGGAACGGGAGAGCCAGGTGGTGAGCCAAACCCTGGACGCCCTGCAGAAAGAGATGCCCGACCTTTCCCCTCCAGTGTTGGATCTGTGTCGGCGGCACCTGTTGTTGTTGCTGCGTCACAGCGCTATGGCCATGTTGCTGCAGGACGAAAACCTCCTCAAGGAGCGGCTGATCGAGTGGATGGAAGAAGAGGTGCGCCTGTACGGGCTGCAGAGGGTTTATGAGGTTGCCTATCGGATTTTCCAGCAAGAGCTGAGAGACCATTTGGCTCCTGGAGAGTTGGAGTTTATCCGCCCCTTGATCACCCAAGTACAGGTGGCCTTGCTGTTTTAGAGCAAGATGCTTTTTACTTTTGTTGATATCGCCAAAGGTGCTCCACCTCAACTGGTCGAAAACTTCGGTGTCGTTGGAGTTAATGCTAGTGTTGTAGTAAATCTGCTCAAGGATTGTTCAAGTGCTGGAAGGATCGCCATCAGATTTGGAGTGCAAACAACTGTTACCCCAGCTCAGCAACCAACGAACTATCAACTGTACCCTGCTCCTATTTTGATGCTTAAAGCCCAATAACGACTTTCCTGATCGGATTTAATAACCAGGGGATCCCTTATGAACGGCACCAGCTCTATCTCCAATGGCTCAGTCAACTTTGATCCCTATACGCCTGTTTTGGCCAACTACTACGCACCCAGTGCTTATCTGCGAAGCGATTTGGAATCCGGCTTACTGGAAAGTCGCCACGGTGAGCGTCTCTTGGCCCTTCCAGAAGCATTGCTGCGGGGCATCTACACGGGCCTGGAATACGAGACTGGACAGGCTGCCCGTTTGGTGTTGCGTAACTGTGGTCGGATGTGGGGCAAGGAGTTTTTTCGCCGTTTTGCCCAAGAACTCTCCGACTACTACCAGAAGCCTTTGGCCGAGTTGGAGATGGGCGTTTTCCTGCAAAGTCTAAGACAAGCTTGGAAAACTCATGGCTGGGGATTAATTGAGATCGACTGGACTTACAAAGATCAGGGAGTGCTGGTGGTGTCGATTCGCCATTCTCCCTTCGCTGCCGTCACGCCTCCCCATTTCAAGCGTCCGATGGGCTTTTTGGAGGCAGGGCTGTTGGCCACCTGGTTTAGCCAGCTAACCGGCCAGGATTTGCTCTGCGTGCAAACCGCCAGCGAGGCTTTGGGAGCGGAGAGCAATTTGTTTGTCGTGACCACTGCTGCCCGCCTCAAAGAGGGAGAAGCCTGGGTGGACTCCGGCCTCAGCCACGAGCAGATCCTGGAAAAGCTCCTGCAACCCGGCTAAGTGACAGGAGCCGGCTTCCCCCAGAGGGGTGGGATCCCAGCAGGGATAAGTCTGTATAATTTTCTGGAAGCAAGGCGAGCTCAAGCGCACGAGGGTGTAGCCATTGGGGTGGCGAGTCAGAGCAATTCGGGGAGCCATCACCGTACCTACAAACAGTGCCGAGGCCATTGGCGCGGCGGTAACTGAGCTGTTGGACACGCTAGAGCATCGCAACGCCCTCGATCCGACTGAATTGGTCAGCGTTATTTTTTCCGTTACCCCTGATTTAAATGCAGCTTTTCCCGCCCAATTTGCCCGTCGTCGCCCCGGTTGGGAGTCGGTGCCTCTGTTGGATGTGCAACAGATGGAGGTGAGCAGTGACTTACCCCGTTGCATTCGCGTTTTGATCCAGTTGAATACTCCCCTTGCTCAAGCAGACATGCAGCATGTTTATCTGCGAGGTGCCCGCGAACTAAGGCCAGACCTCAGCACAGTTTGATTAGTACAGTTTGATTGCTTTATCGTTTATCCAGCATCCAACGCAGGAGTGTAGCCATAGCAATCAAATAGCAGCGAAATAACCTGTTACCTTGGGCAACAGGGAGAGCAATGAATTCTGGTTTCTGCCTGCTCATTTTGTTTGAAGGAAGGGCATGTCTCAACTCAAGTCATTCAGGTCGCACATAGTATTTCAGATTCTCTGAAATACTAAGATAAGACGTGCGGGCCACCGAGAAGAGCCTTCTAGGCTCCTGCATTCAATACTTTAGGTGGGGAGTGCAGTGTCCTGGTTTGAATCAAAACGACCATAACCACCGGTTTGGTGATCCCAGCCGACTTAGGAGGGCGCAGAACATCTAGATTCACTTGCCTACTTTCAGACTTAAGACTTGAGAGCTTAAGGGGACAACTTTTCTCGCAGACGGTTTTCCCACTGTTGCAGTTGCTCTTGGCGAGCGGCCACCTCTGCTTCGCGACGGCTCAGCTCTTGGCTTTGCCGAGTCAAGGATTGCCGCCAGCTTTCGATCTCCGACAGATCCACCAGACTGCGGCTTTGGGATAGGCTGTGCAGCATCTCCACCAGCTTCATAGCTGCCTCTTCCACCCGCTGTACCTGCCGCTCTCCCGAAAGCTCAACCAGCAGTAGCACCCCAATGTTGTAAGGGCCAGCCTCTTTGCAGGTGACGCATTCTGGCTTGCGCAGCGGCGTCCAAACCCCATCTTCGGCCTGGCAGGCCAAGAGCTGCAGCTCCCCCTGGCCGAAGAGACCTTTCTTGTGTACCCGTGCCAGATACAACATGGAACCTGCAGGAAGATGACGCCAATCTTAGCACCGATCCCCTTTGTTATTTAAGAGGGATCCTGTCCCTAGACCCAAACCTGGGTTTGGTTGTCCGTGCCACCGGGAGGATCAATGTTAGGATCGGCTGTGGAATGGGTAAGGCTCAACGCTCTTCTGTCTTCATCGTTTAGGGATCCCTGGCATGTTTCTCACCCAAAGCCCCTATTTTTTGATGGCAGCGCTGGTGGCTATTGCCAGTGGAGCCATCTTCGCGGTTCGGTTCATCAAGCGAGAGGCCTCCGCTGAATACGACGTGATTTTCGCCACGATGGGCCTGATCTATTCCGTCTGCTTGCTCCTGGAAGGTCAGCGGCTCATTCCGTTGCTGTTCTTTGCGCAGGTGCTACTGGCGGTGATGGCTGGCTGGTTTGCCATCGAAACCTTCCGTTTGCGCATCCTCTTGAGTGAAAAAGCACGGCAGGTGGGCGGGGCTCGTCCGACCGTTCGGCGGCAAGGCTTTAGCCGCACCTATCCCCCCGATGGCTACGCCCAAGGACGCACGGTTTCCACGCGGGTTGAGGGATCTCGTATTCGCGATACCTCCTCCTACAGTCGTTCCATTCCCGGACGTAGTGGTGAAGACCCTGGCCGTCGCCCCAGGCCCCAACTGACCGGCGATACCCGTGTGCGTCCACGCCGCCGACCTGAAGAGGATGAGTACTACGAGGAGCCAGGATCCCGACCGCGTCAGGACACGGACTACGATGAACCAGCACCGCCGCCAGCGGCCCGCCGCCCCCGTCGTCCTGCCACCGGAGAGTATCCAGAGGATGTGGATGTGCAGGAAGAGCCCAGCACAGGTACAGCTACCCGCCGCCGCCCTCCACGGCTACCCCAAGACCAAGGGGAAAGCTACGCGGATGAACCTCCCCGCCGTCCTTCCCGCCGCGTTGTCGAAGTAGAGCCAGTAGAGGTGGAGCCAGAAGAGGATGATGACGATCTGTTCTGATGGGCTCTTGATGCCGATCTGAACTTGATAGGAGCAGCGCCAGCCTTGTTTGAGAGGTGTGGTGAATCCGCTTGGATCCCTCAGCCCGTGTTGCGCATCCCGGCAGCGATGCCGTTAATGGTGAGCAGAGCCCCACGCAGAAGTTCAGCTCGGTTGTAGCGCGTTCGTCCGGTACGGGATCCCTGATGCTGTCGCAAGCGCTTGAGGAGAGAGACTTGGATAAAGCCCAAGGGCACAATAGAGCGGTTGCGCAACTGCACTGAGCGCTTCAAATAAGGGTCATTCTCCAACAGTTCGCTGTGGCCTGTAATCTGCAACACTATTGTGCGGGTACGGTGCATTTCTTGGGCAATACACTCAAACAGCTCCATCGCCCGCTCCAGACGTTCTGGAGAGCTCATCTCCCGCACGTAGTGACGCGCTATTTGCAGATCCACCTTAGCCAGAGTCATCTCCACTTTGGAGATCACCATGCGGAAGAAAGGCCATTCGCGATAGAGGTGCTGCAGGTGGTTGAGGTTGTGCTCGCCCTTGGCCACGTATTCTTGGAGGGCGGTGCCTACCCCATACCAGGCTGGCAAGAGAAAACGGCTTTGCGTCCAACTGAACACCCAGGGAATAGCCCGCAGGGATCCAATGTCTTTTTGGCTGCCGCTGCGGCGGGCGGGACGGGAGCTGATCTGCAGTTGGCTGATCTCTTCAATGGGGGTGACCTCGTGGAAAAACTCCACAAAGCCCTCCTGCTCGTAGACCAGGTTGCGGTACACCTGCCGGGAGCGATCCGCCAAGGATTCCATCAGGCGCGACCACTCGTGCAGGTCGTTGGGGTAGGTGCGCAACAGGCTGGCCTGGATCACAGCGCTGGTAACGGTTTCTAGGTTAAAAATGGCCAGATCTTGGAGGGAATACTTAGAGGCCAACACCTCTCCCTGTTCGGTAATTTTGATGCGGCCCCCCACACTGCGCCCTGGCTGAGCCAAGATGGCCTCGTAAGCCGGGCCACCGCCACGGCCCACCGAACCACCCCGGCCATGGAAGATCTGCAGCTTTACCCCATAGGATTCAGCCACCGCCTGCAGACGTTGTTGAGCTTTGTAAATCTCCCAGTTGCTGCTCAAAAAGCCGGAATCTTTGTTGCTGTCGGAGTAGCCCAGCATCACCTCCTGCAGATTTCCCTGCTGAGCCAAGTACTGGCGATAGAAAGGGATCTCCAGCAACTGCCGCAAAACTTCCGGGGCCCGCTTCAGGTCTTCAACGGTCTCAAACAGCGGCACCACTGCCAGGGATCCGCGACCGCTGATGGGATCGTAGAGCCCCACCTCCTTGGCCATCAGCAGCACCTCCAACAGGTCGCTCAACTGGCGGCTCATGCTGATTACATAGGTTTGGCAAATGGCCAAGCCGAATTCCTGCTGCATGCGGCGCAGGGTACGAAAGGTGGCGATCAGCTCTGCCGTTTTCTCGGAAAAGGCGATCTCCAGCGGTATCAAAGGCCGACGTGTTTGGAGCTCCTGCAGGAGAAAGGCGGTTTTTTCCTCTTCCGTCATCTCGCTGTAGGGACGCGGCAAAATGCGCAGGTACTCGAAAATCTCCGTAAGAGCGGCTTCGTGATAGCTGCTGTCTTGGCGGATATCCAGATGGGCTAGGTGAAAGCCAAACACCTGCACCTGTTGAATGAGATGATCCAACTGACGGCAGGAAAGGCCACTGTTCTTCAGACTTTTCTGGATAAGCTGCAAGTCGGCCAGAAATTCTTCTGCGTTGGCATAGGCGTTGTCTACGGGGGGAGGGGTGGGCAAACAAGCGGAGTCGGCCAAGTTGCGGTTGCGCTCCCGCGTCAACTCTAGCCGCCGCTGAATGTAGCTGAGCTTGAGACGGTAGGGCTCTTGGCGGTATTGCAGCGAAAACGATTCGTAAACCTCGGGCATGAGGCGGTGATCCTGCTCAAGGGCATCCAGCAGTTGGCTGTCCACATCCCCCCAGTGCAGGGAAATGCTCAAGGTTTTGGTGAGGGCCTTCACCGATTCGATGTACTTGCCCAGGATGAGGTTGCGCTGATAGCGGGCTGTTTGCCAAGTAACATCGGCGGTAACGGAAGGGTTGCCATCCCGATCCCCGCCTACCCAAGAGCCGAAATTGCAAAATCCTGCCGGCGGCGGCTCGACGCTGGGAAAAGCCTTTTTCAAGCTGCGGCTGAGGTACTCGTGCAGTAGGGGGATGGCCTGAAACAATACCTCTTCAAAATAGTGCAAGGTGTAATCGACTTCGTTCAAAACAGTCGGCTTGGACTGATGCAACTCGTCGGTGCGCCACCAAAGCAAAACTTCTTCCGCCATCTGTTCTTTGATCATCTGGGCCTGCAAAGGCTGGGTTTGTTCTGCCCAATCCAGTTGGCTGAGTAGGCGAGAGAAGGCCCGTTGCTTCTCGCGGATGGTGTGGCGGACAATCTCGGTGGGGTGGGCGGTAAAAACCATGCGAATGTGCAACTGCTCCAGTAATCTGCGCAGTAGGCCCGGCGGCACCCCTTGAGCCCGTAGATAAGGGAAGAGCCGTTCAAATTTTTCGTTTTCTCGCACGGTGCGTTGTTGACTATCCACCATGCGCATGTCTGAGTCTTCTGCCCGTTCGTAGTGCTGTTCAACAATGTTGATCAACTGGAAAAACAGGGCAAAAGCGCGAGCCGTTTGGATGGTGGCGTCGAGGCTGAGGTACTCGATAATTTGTAGTACCTCTGGGATCGGGTACTCCAGGGCTTGTCCTTCTGGGGAACACATGGAACGCAGCCGCTGCAACAGATCCACCAGAGACTGACCGCACTCCTGCAGGATCACCGATTCCCAGAGTTCTTCCACCAATTGCAGGCGACGGTTTAACAGGTTGTTCCTGCGGTTGAAGGCTTCGTTGACTGGAAGGGAATGGGCCAAGGGATCCCGTTCCCCAAGCAGGGAGGCCTCCTTCAACCCGCTGGCAGAATCCGCTGCCCACTCTGCAGCGGCTAGGTGGGGGGAAGAGGTCATGAAGGCAGCTCCTAGAACAACCATCCCAATATTAGAGCCTGTTTGTCGAAACGGCAGATGTAGCCGGTATCACGCTCAGCTTGTGGTCTTCTCGATGTCGGATTTTGTAATTGAGCTTACAAATTGCAAGCAAAACAAAAAGTGTTTTACTTTCCGAGAGTGCCGGTCTGACGCTTTGTTGGAAGGAGTTCTGGTGGTGGCAGCAACTTCATCTGCAGAAGTTTCTCCAGAAGCAGTGTCCACCGCCTACACGTGGGCAGCTTTTGCCCAGGAGATCGAGGCGGAGCTGGAAGCCCATCGCAACCGGATCTTCACCGAAGCCTGCGAGCAAGCCTTTGCGCCACCTGAGGCCGAGATCAAGCCCTGGGGATGGGAGCGCCTGGTGGAATGGCTCTGCTTTCAGACCTACTACGAATATCAGGCGATTTTATTCATCAGCAAATGGTTGCAGAACACGCCGGAAAAAGATGCGCTGGTGTTGCTCTGCCATCAAATTGAAGATGAGAGCAACCCTTTTCGCTGGTTGGAGCGCCATTTGCAGGCAATGGGGGTGGCTTGGGAGAAATGGGATCCGCTCCCGGAGATCCGAGCTTGGGTGGAAGCTTTCTACGGATCCCTGCCGGATACCATCTCCCGCTTGGCCGCCCATAATTTGGCCGGGGAATCGGGGGCTTGCCGCAGCTTTGAAAGCATTCTGCCCCATTTGCCCCCCGATTTGCAGAAGACAATGCGCAAGATCCTGCCGGATGAGCAGTTTCACCTCAACCTGGGGCGACAGATCCTGAGCCGCTACTGCGTTAGCAACGAACAAAAGGCCCGTGCCCGCGACTACGCATTGCAGGTGGCAGAGCTAGAATCCAAGGCAATTGCAGCTTTCAACCGCAAGTTGGCAGCCTTGTCACCGGCTTGAGCCACTCTGGAGCAGATACCCATTTTATGATCTCGGATCAGCAGTGGATGGAACGGTGTCTATCTCTGGCCTGTTCCACACCTCAGCGTCCCTCTCCCAATCCACGGGTGGGCTGCGTGATCGTGCAGGAGGGTCGGGTGGTGGGAGAAGGCGTTCATCCGGGGGCAGGGCAGCCCCATGCTGAGGTGTTGGCCTTGCGGCAGGCGGGATCCCTAGCCAGAGGGGCAACCCTCTACGTTAACCTAGAGCCCTGCAACCACTATGGGCGCACTCCCCCTTGTACCGAGGCCATCTTGGCCGCTGGGATCCGGCGGGTAGTGGTGGGGATGCAGGATCCCAATCCCTTGGTGGCCGGCAAAGGGATCCAACGCCTGCAGGAGGCGGGGATCGAGGTGACGGTGGGAGTGCTGGAGCAGAAGTGCCAGGAGCTGAACGAGGGGTTTGCCTTTGCCATTGTGCAGAAGCAGTGCTTTGGTCTGCTGAAATACGCCATGACCCTGGATGGCAAGAGCGCCGCCGCAACCGGCCACAGCCGCTGGATCAGCAACCCTCTGGCGCGGCAATGGGTTCACCAACAGCGGGCCTGGCACGATGCCGTGATTGTGGGATCCCAAACCGTTTGGCAAGATAATCCGCGCCTCACCTGTCGTCTGGTGGAGTTGCAGGGATCCCAGCCCTTGCGGGTTGTTCTCAGCCGTTCTCTGAACCTGCCCCCTTCTGCCCATCTGTGGCAGGTGGAAGAAGCGCCGACATTAGTGATCACGGAAGCCCCAAAGATCCATCCCCTCTGGGGATCCCTGGCGGAGCAGGGAGTGGAGCTGCTGCATCTGCCCCAAGTAACCCCCTCACGGGTGGCACAGGTGCTCTTCCAGCGGGGGTGTCTGAGTGCCCTCTGGGAATGCGGGGGTACGCTGGCCTGGGCAGCCCTCAAAGATGGGGCGATCCAAAAAGTAGCCGCCTTCATCGCTCCCAAGATCCTGGGGGGAGCCGATGCGCCAACCCCGGTAGCAGGCGAGGGGATCCCTGATGTCAACCAAAGCTGGCAACTGGTAGAGCCACGGCTGGAGACCTTGGGGGATAACTGGTTGATAACCGGAAAGATCTCCTCTTTAGTCAGCCACAGTGACTTACTAAAGTGACCAGCTTTCGATGGCCATCCGAGGAGTTTTAAGTTTCTGAACGAACAGGCTGACATCTGTTCAATTTAAATAGATATACTCATCAGAAAAACACGGCATTCTTGCAAAGTAGGGCTCAGAATTGAGCTCAATTGTGCTAGGCTGGTCAATGTTTTGGGGGAGTCAATTGACGTTTTGGTAAGGTCAGCAAAATCAAGCTGTAGGGATCTATCGAGATTTTCCTGAGGTGAGCCTTGCAAACGGCAACGACGAAGACTCTAGCCTCTTTGCCCAGCCCTTCTTTGCTTGCCCAGTGAGCGGTTTGAAAGCTGTCCCATCTCATTTTCAAGTACAAATCCCAGGATAAGGAAGGGCATTGTGTTGAATCTTTTTGCCGGCCTGCTGCTTGCATCAGCTTTCCTCAGCCCATCGGGAAACGTCGTCATCGAAGGAGATGTGGGAGAGTGGGTTTTCGCCGACCATCAGGTCAATGAGACAGCTACGTTGACCGTTCCCATACGGCCCGCAGAGAACTTGGCCTCTTGGAGGGAAATGCTCTCTGTCATGGACGTTCATGTCGAGGGATCGCCACGCTTTGTGGCCAACCGCCTGCGAGACACCCTTCTGTCCCACTGTCCCCAAACAACTTGGGAGTTCCATCGGGAGAGTGAAGAGGATGTTCTCTACGAGTTCCGCAGTGCTGGCTGTCGTGGAAGGGTGAGTGGAGTTGAGGAACATGAGATTGGCCGGATCACCCGAGGCCCAAGCGGCAGTGTGCGCATTGCCTACGCTGCAAAGCCAGAGATGACGTCCGAAGTGCGGAGCCGCTGGCTGAATTTACTGGGCAGCGAGGTGGGGACAGCTCAGGGTTTTCCCATTCGCAACCTCAGCGGGGCGATTGCACAGCCTTCTTCCCCGGTTTCAGAAGCCCCAACCGCAGAGCGGCAGATGGCCCGGTGGCTGCAGGAAGCAACCGATGCCCTGAAGCAGCAGGAAGATTTGCTGGCCGAGCTGGATCGCCTAGGTCAGAAAGCGCAAGCTGATGCCCGTGCCTACAGCCAAGAGACCTCCAAAGAGGCGGGGCTAAGGACAATCGGCCTGTACCGAGGTCGGGGAGACGGCAGCCCTGGCGAGGCCACAACGGAGCTTAAGACCACTGACACCTTGATCTTGGCCATCTTGCCGGTGGGCAACCTTCCTGCCAACGCCAAGGTGGAGATGCTCTGGTACTACGAAGGCGGAGAAGCCGGGGGCGAGCAACTGATCCGCAAGCTCGATTTTCCCTGGGATCCCCTGGCCGATACCGTGCGAGGCTTTCTGAGCTTCAGCCAACCCTACACCGGGCGCTACCGCGTCGAGATCCACATCAACGGCGAGAAGGTGGGAATTGGCCGCTTCACGATCCGGTAGTCTTGCGCTGGTTCCCAACTCTCCCTCTGGGAGAAAGGCTGGGGGTAGTCGCGTCAGCGGCGCGGAGCGCTCAGCCACCCCCCGAACTGAGAATGGTCGCGAACATGAAGGTACACAAGTCTTCTCGGCGGAGTACCGTTCATCGCCATTTGGCCATTTTCACACAGTGAAGACTGCTGTACTGGGATCGAGAGGAGGGCTTGCCATCCTTAACGGGTTCTGCGTATGGGCCTGGCTTTGAGGTTGTAGATAAGGCTGGTGCGGTATTGCAAAAGCAAATTGCGCAGGTAAAGGGGCAAGTTGCGTCGATAGAGGGAGCGGGTTTTGCGGTAGATAGACTTGCTGCGCCGGTTAACGGCTTGGCTGCGCCGCTGCAGAGAGGTTTGGAGTGGACGTTGGAGTGCCAGGGATCCGGGCGCACGCATAAACCTTGGCCGTACCATGTCCCACCTCGAGAGCAGCGTTGAACGTTGGATCCAGTGTAGGGGATCCTCAGGGAAGCAGCCGCCAGCGGGTCAGTCTATTCTGCAGGTGGTCTGCCCAGCTTGCCGAGATCCCGGCAAAAGCTTCATCCCTCTCCAGATCTTGCAGCAACTGCCGACCCAGAGGTGCCAGACGATACCGATCCGCGATCCCCTGCCCATCCCCTTCCCGCCGCAAGAGCCCCACCTAAATCAGCCCCATCAGCTCCTGATCTGCCCGCATTTCCGATAAAGGGCGCCAGGTGTAGCCCGCTTGAACGCCCGCCCAACCTGCAATCTTCTCCGGTGGGATCCCTTCCGCGCTCATGGCCTGCAGCAAGGGCAGCCGACAAGGGCTGCAAATCCAAGCACGCCAAGCCCTTCTGTACACTGACTCAGAGTCATCGAGCAGGAGGGACAAGCGGATCCCTTATATTCTCATTCAATTCTGTCAATGGCTGTTGGGCAGCAGGCTTGTTACAATAAATTACGATATGTTGATCATCCTTGCTATTGTTGTCCTCCTGGGATTCTGGGCACTGCGCCTGATGGAGCAGGCTTTTCAGAGTCAGGAGTTCTCACGCATGTTGGCGGGGACCCTGGTGGCTGTGGCTGCTGGCGGCGTTTTGACCTGTTACTTTTTGATGAGCGACACCCTGCAGATGTTGTTTCATCTGCAAGCGCAACCCTCCTCCCCTTACTCTCAAGATCTGCTCTCCGATCTGAGCTGGCTTGACTAGGCCAATTGGGTTGCTAGCCAGGCTTGAATGCTGCGAATCATCTGGTGGTTGGGGGCCAGTAGGTTTTGGTAGAGCAACTGTCCAAAAGCATCGATGAGGCTGAACTCTTCCCCGACTTGGAAAGGATAGCTAAAACCCAGTGGAGTGAGGTGATCTCCCTCCAGATGCTGCCACTCGGTGTGGCCTTGATACTTGCGGCAAAGCTGCTGGTAGAGCAGAGGAATGTCGTCAATATCATCCTGTCGAAATTCTACGAGCAGATTGTGTCTAACCGGATACTGCTCCTCAATTAGGCGGTTGGTTTCTGCTGGAGAAGGCTCGAACTCTAACCACAGATTCACAGGTGGCGAGGAGGATCCCATCCACATCCGCCACAGATCGGCGAGCTGTTGTTGAGGCCAAGCCTGGGCCAACAGCCGCAGCAATGGCAAAGCCCGATCCAGCCCAGCGTTGCTGTAGGCCAGAAAAATATTGCCTCGCCGCTGGGATCCCAGAGAAGGAACGGCCAGACAAGAGAGAATCTGCAACTTACAGCCCAGGCTATGGCCCAAGCCAAACAGGGGCAACTCCAGCAAACCCTTGCTTTGCAGGCTTCTGTGCAAAGATTGGGCTGCGTTGAGTGCCAGTTGGGCGTGATCGATATCGGTGGTGTAGGGGGTGGCAACAACGGCCATGCCCATATGGGCCAGTTCTTCCAGCAGGCGGCTGTAGAACACTTGCGGGGCAGCTCCCACAAAAGCTCCACCCAGAAAGTGAACGACGGCGCGGGGTTGAGGGGGCAGAAGAAACCAATTATGCCCATCCGTCTGCCAAGTCGGTGCCATGGTGTTGCAACCTCGCCTGCGATTTTGTTGGAGCTTTTCCCACAACCCGGCGCCCGGCAGATCCCACCTTCCCACCTCACGCCGGTTCCCCGCGCTGGCCAGCCCTTGGAACCCATCCTAATGGACATCTTGCCCAGACAGGGGATCCCCAGCCGGACTTCTCATGCAGCAAGCAAAACTCTGCCCTGCCCCCGACTGAGGTTCTCACACAGCTTACAGAGGGGTGGTGCGCTGCACTCGTCGGGATCAGGTTTTGGGTGTAGGATCCCTGCCCAAAAGTTGCTGCGGCTGCTATGACTAGGGCAGTGGGTGGTGAGGGATCCTGATGAAGACTTCACAGCTTGAGAAAGGATGCCTGCTGATTGATTGTCGCGGCTTCGATGAAAAGACGATAAACCTGTTTCTGGCACCTGGGCCCGATCCCTACCGGGAAACAGAGGAATTTCTCCTGGACTGCGAGATGCGGGCAGATGAGCTGCCCCGATATTTGCGGCGGGCCTTGCTGGAGTTTCAGTTGTATTCCAATTCGGAAGGGATCCTGCTGCTGCGGGGGTTGCCCGTGGATCCCGGACTTGACTATATCCGCACACCGGCTCTGGCGCAGCGCTCCGAGGAGAAAACCACTTTTGTCAGCGAACGCTGCTTGGCGATGATCGGCAGCCGCTTGGGGCATTTGGTCTCCTACATTCAAGAAAAGAACGGAGATTTGTTTCAAAACTTGGTGCCTACTCCCGGCAGCGAAGAAGTGCAATCTTCTGAGGGATCCCGCACCCGGCTACAATTTCACCGCGAGACAGTTTTTCATCCCTACTCACCGGAGTTTCTGCTGCTGTTTTGCCTGCGCCCCGACCATGACCGTGTAGCAGAAACCACCTATGCCAGCATCCGTCATGTCCTGCCTTTGCTGGGAGAGCAAGAGCGGGAGCTGCTGTTTGAACCCCTGTATCGCACCGGCATCGACTACTCCTTCGGCAACCGACAAGCCCTGATCAATGGCCCCATTTTGCCGGTGTTGTATGGCCGTCGAGAGGATCCCTTCTGGAACTACGACGAAGACCTGATGGTGGGGCTCACCCCCGCAGCCAGTCTGGCTCTAGAAGCCCTGAGGAAGGCGATCCACTCCATCTACCGAGGCATCAAGCTGGAAACAGGGGATCTGCTTTGTATTGACAACCGCCGCACTGTCCACGGGCGGACTGCCTTCTCTCCCCGCTACGATGGCTTCGACCGCTGGATCCAACGCTCCTTTGTGGTTCGGGATCTCGGCCTTTCGGCAAGGGATCGCCATCCCGGTGAGCGCATCATTCGCACCGCCTTCGCAACAGATGGTGAGGCCCAAGTTGCCCTCAATGGGGAGCAAGTCTGTCTCGGGAGATCCTGAGAAGTTCGTAGATTTAGGCAGCACCCATAGCCCAAATCCGTAAAAGTACTATTGGCGATTTCCCCGAAAGGGTTTAGCTGAATCGCCCCAGATTTTGTCGTCAAAATGCGTGATCCTCACGATGGCTATTCCAGAGGATTTCCAGCATTCTAGCCCTATGAGCCAAAGCCATCCATTCTTACTCACGATTGCGAGGTTAAGATGAGCATTCGCAAGATCATCGATGAGGTTCTACAATCTTCGGTTTTAACTCTACAGCAGGAGTCCAGCATTAACCAAATCCTCTGGGAAGGAAACTACGATCCATCTGACCTAGAGGCTTTGGATGAGCTGGTGGAGGCCATTTTGCGCCAAGAGGTAAGGGCTGCTTCCGATCCCTGTTAAGAAACCTAGCCTTGCTTGAAAACGGCGGCAGATCTCGCTCAAGACTTATATAGCCGCTTCAGGTTAGGGTGAGACGCCTGGGCTACTGAGAAAAGTCTTCTGTTTGGCGCATTATTGCTCCGCAACGCTGTTGCTATGCCTACGGCACCCTGACGGGAACCGCAACGCTGACGCGAGGACGCGACGACGCGACGGCGTGACCAATGTTTTAAGTGTGGATACAGTGTCCTGATTTGAATCGAAATGGCCATAGTTGTTCTAAGCAGGAATACAACTATTCCGTTTCATTGCTTCCTAGCTCCTGTTTCCCTTTGCCTGGGAGCAGTCGCGGAAGTAGTGCGGAGCAGTTGGGAAGTATCTTAATCTAACTTGAAATAACCATACGCACGACTGAAAGCGGTTGTTCGTTTTGCCTATCATGAGCCGGTGTGAGATTCTAATCTCTCGATAATTTCTCGGATAAGATGCTCATCAGAGTGCTTGATCTCCGGGTGGGAAGGCACCTGTTTTAAAACAGCAATGTGCAAAAGCTGGTCAACAGCAATGTCACTGCCGTCAAGAGCAGGCTAAAGCTCCAAAGCCACAAAGCTGCAAGCAGCAGGATCCCGATCACCCAAATCAGCAGAGCATTCCAATAGGGTCGGTTAGGGGCTTTGGACACATTAATTTTCTGGAAGAAAGGCAGCAGGAGGAACGATACATCCAACAAAAGGCGCGGCAGCCGCAAATCGTCCGGCAGCGGCAGATCTCGCACTGCCAAATAGAGCAGCCCCCAGCTCACCAAAAGCGGGATCAGTAGCAGATAGTTGGATTCGGCCAAAAGAGGTCGATCCACCACCAGCGGAAACAGAGGGCTGATCCCCCAGAGCAGATAGAGATAAAAGTTGAAGTTCAGAAGGGGCTGTAGCAGAGGGGGCACCTTGAGGCGTTGACCCTGGGATCCCACCTGAGCTGCAATTTTCTGGCCCAGGGATCCACCTTTTTGAGGGGTTTGCACTGCTGGGGCTGCCCGCCAACCGCAGTGGTCACAGTAGGGAGATTTGAACCGGTAGGCCGGGATCGGCTTGCCACAGGAAGGGCAACGTTGGATCGGACGAGGTTGAGAACTGGAGGCCATGACCACCCGCGGTACTTCTGCTCTAGCATGCCCCAATGGCTCTCAGTTTACTCCCAGGGCAAACGACAGTGTGATACAGGCTGCTCCCAAAGCTGCGCCAGCCATGACCTGAACGGGAGTGTGACCCAGCAATTCTTTCAGGTAGGGTTCTTGGAAACGGTCGGTGCCTTTTTCTTCAAACCATTCTTCCATGAGGCGGTTCAGCACCCGTGCCTGTTTTCCGGCGGCTTGGCGGATCCCGGCGGCATCGTACATCACCACCAAAGCAAAAACCACCGTCGCGGCAAACAGCAGGCTGTCCCAGCCTTCCTGCAGCCCCACCCCAACGGACAAAGCCGTCACCAACGCTGCGTGGGAGCTGGGCATCCCCCCGGTTTCCACCAAGACCCGTAGATTGACCTTGCCCGACCGCACATAGGCCAGGATTAGCTTGATGGCTTGGGCCAACAAACTGGCCAGTAGAGCAACCCAGAGGACATGATTGGCCATCAACTGTTGCAGCATAGGGCTCTCCAGCACAGGAATGCGAGCAGGGTCTCCAGGGATCCCATCTGATCTGGTCCTCTTGTCCTGTCCTAATGCTGACGACGAGTGATAAAATCCGCCAGGGCTAGTAGCGGCTCTGCCCGCGATCCATAGGGGCGCAACGCTTCCTTGGCCGATTGAATCAGCTCCTCGGCTTTCTGCCGGGAAGCCTCTAGGCCCAACAAGCTAGGATAGGTAGCCTTGGCGGCAGCTTGATCCTTACCTGCTGTCTTGCCCAGTTGCTCGCTGGTGGCGGTGATATCCAAAATGTCGTCCACAATCTGAAAAGCCAGGCCAATATCGCGGGCGTAGCGGCTCAGGTGGGCCAGCAGCTCTTCATCTCCCCCCGCCAGGATCCCTCCCGAAACCACCGAGACCTCCAGCAGAGCGCCGGTCTTGTGGCTGTGAATGTACTCCAGAGTTTCCAGGGAAATGGCTTTGCCCTCCGACTCCAGATCCACCACCTGCCCCCCTACCAACCCGGTTGCAGCCACAGCGTGGCCAATGCGGGCGATCACCTGCAACACCAACTGCGGCGGTACCCCCTGAGTTTGGCTGGCAATGTGCTCAAAGGCAAAAGCCAGCAGGGCATCTCCCGCCAAGATAGCAATGTCTTCGCCGAACACTTTGTGGTTGGTGGGTTTGCCGCGGCGAAAGTCGTCATTGTCCATGGCCGGCAGATCGTCATGGATCAGCGACATGGTGTGGATCATTTCCAGGGCACAGGCGGTAGGCAGAGCCTGCTCCACAGTGCCGCCGGCCAACTCGCAAGCAGCCAGACAAAGAATGGGCCTGAGGCGCTTCCCCCCTGCCAACAGGCTGTAGCGCATCGCCTCGTAAATACGCTCCGGATAGGCGGGAACCAGAGCTGCAGAGAGAGCCTCTTCCACCTGTTGCTGACGCTGGCTCAGGTAGGTTTTTAGGTTAAAAGTTTGGGCAACCAAGCGGGGTTTCCTCTCAACTCGGCAATGGGGGGATCCTTGTCGAGCCGTTCTTCAACAGACTTGCCAGGTGTCATTATCTCATGTCCACTTCAAGGGAGATCCCAGCCTAGAGGCCAAAAGGACAAGAAGTAACGGCAAGTTGCAGCCGATGAAGAAACTACAGGGATCCTGAGCTGCCAACTTGCGGTTGCTGTCGCCACAATGTCAGGATTCAGAAGGATCTTTAGCCGGATTGCCCTCCTATGTCGCACTCGCCTGTTCAGCTCAGCGCCACCTCCTCCACAGCCAGCGGTGGGGAGCACTTGGGTGACCGTTTGCTGCGGGCGGCCCGAGGGGAAGTGCTGGATCGCCCTCCGGTTTGGATGATGCGCCAGGCGGGTCGCTACATGGCGGCCTACCGCGAGCTGCAAAGCAAGTACACCTTCAAGCAGCGTTGCGAGATTCCGGAGCTGGCCATCGAGATCTCGTTGCAACCGTTTCGGGCCTTTGCCCCTGATGGGGTGATCCTGTTCAGCGATATCCTCACCCCCCTTGAGGGCATGGGCATCCCCTTTGAGCTGGTGGAGCATCAGGGGCCAATCATTGACCCGCCGATTCGTTCGCAAGCCCAAATTGAACGGATTCGCCTGCTGGAACCGGAAGAGAGTCTGCCCTTCATCAAGACCATTCTCAGCACCCTGCGCCGCGAGGTGCAAGGAAAAGCGACACTGCTGGGGTTTGTCGGCTCCCCCTGGACTCTGGCTTGCTATGCCGTGGAAGGGCGTAGCTCCAAAGATTATGCCCACATCAAGAGCTTGGCCTTTACGCAGCCGCAACTGCTGCATCAGTTGCTGAGCAAGCTGGCCGACAGCATTGCCCGCTACGTGATCTACCAGATCGAGGGCGGTGCCCAGGTGGTGCAGTTGTTCGATACTTGGGCCGGACAGCTCAGCCCAGCCGATTACGAGTGTTGGGCCTTGCCCTATCAGAAGCAAATTGTGGATCAGGTGAAAGCTCGATATCCCCAAGTGCCGCTGATCCTCTACATCAACGGCAGCGCTGCTTTGCTGGAGCGGGTGGGCAAAGCCGGGATCGACGTGTTTAGCCTCGATTGGATGAGCGATATGGCAGAGGCCAGAGCCCGCCTGGGATCCCTAGCGGTACAGGGCAATCTGGATCCGATGGTGTTGCTGGGATCCCCCGAGTTCATCCGGCGGCGTACCCTAGAGGTGATTCAAAAAGCCGGATCCCGTGGACACATCATGAACTTGGGCCATGGCATTCACCCAAGCACTCCAGAGGCCAATGTCCATCACTTTTTCGAGACGGTGCGCCAGTCGGCAGAGCTTCTAAAAGCCCTCTAGCCCAACAGGCAGCGCCAACCCACTTTCTGTGAGTACGCGGCGTTTTTACCCACCTTTTGCTCAAGGGTTGCACAGCCATCCCTAGGGATCCCCGGTGTATATCAGCGTTATCATTCCCACCTACAACCGCCGTCCCATTCTGGAGCAGTGTCTGCGGGCCTTGGCCCAACAACAGCCCGGCCCCTACGATGGCTACGAGGTGGTGGTGGTGGACGACGGCTCCACCGATGGCACGGTAGAGTGGCTACAGAACAACCCCATTGGCCTGCCCCAGTGGAAACTGTTGCAGCAGGAGCACCGTGGCCCCGCCGCTGCCCGCAACTTGGGGTTTCGCCACGCCCAGGGATCCCTCATCGTCTTTATTGACAGCGACCTGGTGGTGGTAGATCACTTCCTGGCCAGCCACGCCCAGGTGCTGCGGCGCCACGGCGTTACAGGGGATCCCCGCTCCCCCCACGAGGCCAAGGTCTTCACCTACGGGCGGGTGATCAACACCAGCAATTTTCAGGATCCCCGCTCCGAACCCTTCAAACCCACCGATTTTTCGGCAGCCTTTTTCGCCACCGGCAACGTGGCTATTGCCCGCCATTGGTTGGAGCGGGCCTGCGAAACCCCCGCCGGCCCCTTTGACGAGCGGTTTCACCTCTACGGCTGGGAAGACCTGGAGCTGGGGGTGCGGCTAAAACGTTTGGGCCTGCGCCTGGTCAAGTGCCCCCAGGCCACCGGCTACCACTGGCATCCACCCTTTGAGCTGCAGCAGATCCCCGCCCTTATCGAGCGGGAACGGCAACGGGGTCGCATGGGCATTCTCTTTTACCAAAAACACCCCACCTGGGCGGTGCGCCTGATGATCCAACTGACACCCCTGCACCAATGCCTGTGGGGTCTTTTGTCCCTGGGGGGATGGCTGAACGAGAAACGGGTGGAACCACTGCTGCGCTGGTTGATCCGGCAGGGCCGCTCGCAGTTGGCCTTGGAGCTGTGCCGGATTTTTTTCCTCAACTGGTACAACGTGCAGGCGGTTTACGAAAGCTACAGAGCGATGAAAGTGCGAAATAAGGGGATCCACTCTGCTTGAGCTGCCACCAGGGCAGAGTAAGTGAGTCGGCCATAATCCTTGCCGGGAATGAGAGGCTCGCCGGGATCCGGATCGGTGCAGCTCAGGGGTTCCCAAACGGCACCGGCCCCTTTGACAATGACCCACACTGCCGCCACATCCCAGATCTTGGGCGAGCGTTCTACCGCCCCCAAAAGGCTGCCACCGGCCACCGCCAGCAGGTTGTAGGCAGCACCTCCCAACATGCGCGCCTTGCAGGGGAAGTGCGGGCTAATCCAATGGGTGCTGCGGGAGCAGAAGTTAAACAATTGGTTGGGGCCAGGTGAGGCGGTACTGGGACGGATTGGCTGGGGACAGGCGGGATCCCGGTCGTGGCGGGTGAGAAAAGCCCCTGCCGCTGCATCATCGGGAAACTGGGGCCAGTAGCCGTAAAAAGTCTGGCGAATGGGCGGCAGATGGACACAGCCAAACACCGGTACGCCCCAATGCAGCAAAGCCAAGGAACTGCCCCAAATGGGGATCCCACGGGCAAAATTGGTGGTGCCATCCAAAGGATCCACTACCCAACACCACTCCTTGTCGGGGAAAATGTGGTTAGACTCCTCGCTCAGGTAACCGTGATCGGGGTAGGCAGCGGCAATAGCTCTTTGAAAAGCGCGATCCGCCCATTCGTCAGAAGAGGTTACCAAGCTGCCGTCAGCTTTTAAGGACTCCGTCCCGCTGGCGCGAGCCGTGGGGTGGGCCTGGCCAAAGTCTGCCAAGAGCTGGGATCCCACGCTGGCCGTGACCTGCAGGGCAAACTCGGTAACCTCCAGCCAGAAAGGGGATAGAGCAGCAGTTGCAGAAGGAGCATTCATGCCCCCATCCTAGCGGGATCCCTGGCTTTTGGGGTGAAGAAGGGTTCGCAATGGCAGCGGATCCCTTACCAGCAGGTTTTAAGCCTCTAAGCTGACTAGAATCATAGGTAGACTCCCCGGCTGGCTGCCCTCCTCCATGAACCAGCGCCTGATTGGACAACTGATTGGCAACCGCTACCGGCTGACCTACCACATCAGCGAAGGTGGCTACGGCAATGTGTTCAAGGCGGTGGATACCCAGCTCAATGACGAGGTGGTGGCCGTCAAGTTGCTGCGCCCGCCGCCACCGGACATGGGCCCAGAGTACTACCAGCAACTGCAGCAACGCTTCATGGATGAGGCCAGGGTCAGCGCTCTATTGGGCGAGCACCCCAACATCGTGCAGGTGCGCTCTTACGGCCTGTACCAAAACCAGCCCTACCTGGTGATGGAGTACCTGAACGCCAAACCCTACAGCGGCCAGGGGTTGGACTATGTGCTGGCTCGGGAAGGACCCTTGCCCCCAGAGCGGGTGGTGAACTTAGCTCTGCAGATTTGCTCTGCCCTGCACCACGCCCACAACTTTCAGATGGATCTGGGCAAGCACTCCATTCGCGGCGTCATCCACCGCGACATCAAGCCCAGCAACATCTTTGTGCAGAAATGGCCCGATGGGAAAGAGCGGGTCAAGATCCTAGACTTTGGCATTTCCAAGCTCATGGGAGAGATCTCTCGTGACCTGACGCAAACGGGCTATTTTTTGGGCACGATGGTCTATGCCTCGCCGGAGCAAATGCGCGGAGAAAAGCTGGATGGCCGCTCCGACATCTATTCGCTGGGGGTGGTGCTGTACGAGCTGTTAACCGGTGCGTTGCCCTTTGAGCCGGATACCGATACCTTGCAGGGCTGGTACCACGTCCACAACTTTCAAAAACCCCGCCCTTTCCAAGACCGCAAGCTAGCCCACCCCATCCCCGCTGCCCTGGAGAAGGTTGTCCTCCAGTGCCTGGAGAAAGACCCTGCCCTCCGCCCGGCCAACATGGAAGTGCTCGGCCAGCAGCTACAGGCTGTCTATGGAAACAAGATCGCCCCTCCTGCCCCGTTCGTTCCCTCAAGTTCATCTCATGCATCTCCAGGTGTTCGTCCCCAGCAGATCCCGACTGGATTTGGCCAGCCGACTTTCCAACAGCCGATGGGTGGAGCCGCTTCAGATGGGGAGGAAAAGCTACAGGAGGCGGTCAGTCTGATCGAGGCAGGTGAGTACAAGATGGCCGTCCATCTGCTCAACGAGCTGATCCAGAGCGCCCCCAACGAAGCCCGCTACTATCTCTACCGCGGTCTAGCCCACCAACGGCAGGGGCATTGGGGCCTTGCCCAGATGGACTACCAAGGGGTGCTGCGGCTGGAACCGGGTAACCCTTCAGCAGAACAGGGACTGCGCGAGGTAGAGCAGAAAGTTAGGCAGGAACATGTCAACAGTAAGTCTGGTTCTCATCTGTTGTTGAATGTGTTGAACACGCCACGCCTGAGCAAAGGGTTGGCGTTGGGCTGGCTCTTGGCCAATTGGGGGGCGGCTGGGATCGGCTACCTGGGGCTGGGGGCATTGGCTCCTCTGCTGGCGGCTTTGGGATCATTGCAGGGGGCGGTGGCTGGGGCTGGCCTTGGCTTGCTGATGGGGCTGCTGCAGTGGGCGGTGTTGCGGCGGCAGGTTTCTGGGGGATGGGTGGCTGCAACTCTGCTGGCCACGGCTTTGGGTTGGGTGGCGGCGGATTTCCTCGCTCTCCAGGTGGGGGTGGCAACCTCTGCCTTTAACCCGACGGATCCCTGGCTCCAGAACGCCTTGCGGGCCATGGGGGATGCGCTGCGCGGTTTGCTGGTGGGGGTTGGCGTCGGTGGGCTGCAGTGGGCCTTGTTGTCTCAGCGCTGGAAAGGTAGCCGGGCTTGGATCTTGGCAGCAGTTGCAGAAGGGGTGGGATCGGCTCTGTTGATGGGTTGGCTGCTGGCCAATACTGCCTTGAACAGTTGGCTGCTGCTGATCGTGGGGCTACTGGCCAACACGCGCCCCCTCAGCGCAACGGTGCTTTTGAATTTGCGCCGGATCCCTGCTGTTCAAAGTCAACAGCAAGCCTCTTAGCCCACAGGGATCCCATTCCGAAAAACAACTTCAGTTCGACAGTCCTTTTGACTCTCTCTCGGAAAGAGGGGAGCCAGGAATCGAAATAGGTCATTTTGGGATCCCGTAAAGCAATGGCAATTCAACTGCAACATTCACGCAACAAAAAGGCCCCCTTTCGAGGGCTTTTTTGAGGATACTGTTGCGCCGTTTTACCGTGGTTTTCGACCTGGAAAATCCAGTATAGGATACCGGGGATGATTTTGATAGTTTCCAAATCTAAGTTTGGCTTACTGCTCTCACATCCACTTCCCATCCTAATTGTCGAAGGGTATAGATCGCAAAAACATAACGGCAGTCACCAACGCCGCAGAATCCTCTCCCAATCATACCCCATTTTTGGGGTGTGCCCGTCAAGTGCTTATAAGGGCTAGGATGATAAAAGACAGCTTGACTTGTTGCTGGCCATGCTCGGTTCCTGGTTAGACAACATCTACGGCGCCTGGTTTCTGCCGGAGCGCACTTTCCGGGCATTGCGGGAACAGCCTGTTCTCTGGCAAGCCTTTGGGGTGGTAGGGCTGCTCAATATCCTGGAGGCCATTCGTCGCTCTGGGGCAAGCCTGCCGAACATGGTGCTGGCGGTACTGATGGGATCCCTGGGCTGGGTGAGTTTGGCGGCTTTGCTGCAGTTGCTGGCTTTCTGTTTGGGTCGGGCTGCCCCTTCCTTTTCGGTGCTGCTCTGCCTGACAGGGTTTGCCGGTTTGCCGTGGCTGCTGCTGGGGCCTGCTCAGTCGTTGGGCGGAGTGCCGGGATCCCTGCTGGGCCTTGCAGCGCTGCTGTGGTTTGTGGTTTGGCAGGTGCGAGCGGTGGCTGTAGCGCTGGATTTGGAGTGGTGGCGCCTAGTGGGCCTGATCCCATTGGCTTTCCTAGGGGGGATCCTGTCCCTGAGCTGGCTGACCAGCGGCGTCGTTGCTTTGGCTTCCTTAGGCTAGTTTGCAGTCGTTTCAGTTTCAAGTTAGGGTGAGACCTCTGGGCTGCCGAGAAAGGGGTTCCGGCTGTTTTGGGTGTGGGTGCAGTGTCCTAGTTGGAGTTGAAATGATCATATCATAATCATAATTCCCATTGGATCTTGGGGTGTGGCCAGGGATGCTTCCCTGAGATTAGCGGGGCACTCGCTGCAGATGCGGCTTTTCCTCCGGCAGAATAGCGCCTTCTACAGGGCAAACCTGTAAACAGATGCCACAGTCGATGCAGGTGGAAAACTCGATCCAAAAGTAGTCCGTGCCTTTGGCGTTTTTGGTATCGCCGGGGTGGATGCAGGCAACGGGGCAAGCCTCTACACAGTCGGCCACGCCTTCACAGATATCGGTAACGATTGTATGCGGCATGGATCCCTCCCAATGATTGCTCTAAGTCAAATCCTAAGTGCAGTTGCCACAAGGTCAACCTTTACGTCGCCTGCGCTTCCGATGCTGTTGACTTTTTGATTAGAATGCGCGATATTTGCCCGAAGCTGCCTGAAAAAGATGGGACTTATATCTCAGTTCTAGGGTTCATTTTAGGCCAAAATTGCTCCCCAACGAAGAATTTTCCGGATTGTCGCTTTTTCTGACTTTGTCTGGGGCCTCTCAGCGCAGCGCCAACATGATGATTTGCCACAAAATCAAAGGCTAAATTTCTCTGGGATCCCGCTCTTGAGATTGCCACCAACGGCTGAGGGGCCAATACAGAGCAGGTGCCCAGAGGCTACTTAAAATAGCAGAGGTGAGGGCATTGCGTTGATGGTTCCACCAGATACTCTCCAGAGAACGTGGGCCATCGCCGCCGATGCTGCCGAAAGACTGAAGGGAGTTCCCCAATCCATCCAGCAAACTCTGCATTCCCGCTGGATCCAGACCCTCGGATCCCTGCAAGGCGGCAAGCCACATCCATTGCAGCGCCATCAGGGTTTCGGCGATCACCACCATACCAAAAACAATCAAGGCCACCGAGATGAAGTCTTCCTGCATGTAGCGTTGTTTTTGCAACTTGGCGGTGAGGATCCCAACTACGGCCAGCCCCAGCGCATGGGTAGGACAAGGGCTGGTCAGCGCATCTTGCAGAAAACCCAGGGTGACCCCGGCAACAGCTCCCTGCCAAGCTTTGCGCCGCACACTCCAGCACACCACCCAGATCAAGGGCCAATCTGGGGTTAAGCCTGCCAGCTCCAAGCCCGGCCCGCGCCACCAAGGGGCCACTGCTGCCAGCAATCCTGATAGGGCAGTCACCACCCAGTTGAGGTGAGACTTGAGCTTAAGAATCAGAGGGTTGAGCATAGCGGTAGATCAAGGCCCACTCCAAGAGGCCCAGCGGCGCCGACAGTTCGACAGTGGCTTGGGGGGCAGGGCTGGCATCCAAGTTGACCGCTCGAACCGTTCCCACCACCACCCCGGCTGGGTAAAAGCTGCTCAGGCCCGAGGTCACCACCACATCCCCCACCTCTACTTTGGGAGCCTTGTCGAAAAAATCCACAATGGCGCTCTGGGTGCCCGTACCCCTCAGGATGCCCATGTGTCGGCTGCGACTCAACATCACCCCAACACGGCTGGTGGGATCGCTAATTAGGAGCACTCGGCTGGTGTTGGGCGTAACCGACTCAACTCGCCCGATCAACCCCCCCGGTGCCATGACCACATCTCCCACCCTGACTCCATGCCGGCTGCCGCGGCTGAGGGTGAGCTGTTGCCACCAGTGATCGGCGCTGCGACCCACCACTGCTGCTGGGATCCCCGCTTGGGGCATTTGCTCGGTAAATTGCAGCAGTCGCTTCAGCTCGCGGTTTTGGTACTGCAACTCGGCTACCAGGGCTTGCAGCTCACGGTTAGCGGCCTGGCTGAGCACCGCGGCGGGATCCACAGGTGGACGGGCCGGGGCAGTGATCCAACTGTACAGCTCCACCAACAGGGATCCCTGGGTTTGGCGCAAGCCCAATGCTGCCCCCATCGCCAAAGCAGACAGGAGTAACCCCAAGCTGTAGCGCCTCCACCATTGGCGTAGCCGATTCAAGCAATACCTCTCCGACCCACTCGACTCACACCTTAAATCAGGAAATCAGGGAGAGGAAGAAGCGCCTCTAGCCCTTGAAGCTGCCGCTCAACACTCGGCCCAAGGTTTTGAAATCCTCCAGAACTCGTCCTGTACCGAGCACCACACAACTGAGAGGATCCGGAGCAATGTGAACCAAGATCCCGGTTTCATGGCTGATCAGGGCATCCAGACCCTTGAGCAAGGCTCCTCCGCCGGCCAACATGATGCCGCGGTCGATGATGTCGGCAGCCAATTCCGGTGGAGTGCGCTCCAGGGTGCGCTTAATGGCCTCCACAATCACCGAGAGGGGCTCGGCCATGCTCTCGCGAATTTCGGTGCTTTTCACCGTGACGGTACGGGGCAAACCCGAGAGCAGGTGTAACCCGCGCACCTCCATGGTCAGTTCCTCCTGCATCGGGTAGGCGGAGCCGATCTGAATCTTGATCTCTTCGGCGGTACGCTCCCCGATGGTGAGGTTATGAACTTTTTTCATGTACTGGGCGATGGCCTCGCTCAGCTCATCTCCCGCTACCCGCACCGACTCGCTCAGCACGATCCCCTGCAAACTGAGGACGGCCACCTCGGTGGTGCCGCCGCCGATGTCGATGATCATGTTCCCGGTGGGCTCTTGCACCGGCAGCCCAGCCCCGATGGCTGCTGCCACGGGCTCATCCACCAAATACACCTCCCGCGACCCGGCTTGGAGAGCGGCTTCCATTACAGCCCGCCGCTCCACCCCAGTCACACCGCTGGGGATGCCAATGACAATGCGCGGAGCAATCAGGTACCGGCCCTCGTGTACGCGGTGGATGAAGTGTTTTAGCATCATCTCCGCCGTGTCAAAGTCGGCAATCACCCCATCTCGCAGAGGACGCACCGCCACGATGTTGCCTGGGGTACGGCCCAACATTTTTTTGGCGTCTTCCCCCACAGCCAGGGGTTGCTTGGTGTTTTGGTCGATGGCGACCACAGAGGGCTCTTGCAGGACAATGCCTCGCCCGGCCACATAGACCAGCGTGTTGGCAGTGCCCAAATCAATGCCCATGTCACGGGAAAATCGGCTGAAGAACCCCACGGTAATTTGCTCCAGTCTTGACTTGGGAAGAAGCAGCAAGCTTTGGTACCTACTATAGTCTAGTTCTGCAAGAGAATCTCCCCCGGCGATCGGGGATCTGCTCCAGAGAACCGGCTGTAGCTGTATCCCAGCCAACTGTAGAAGATTGAATTCCCCGCTAAGGTGCAATCCTGTTGTGATTCGGGATCCCATATGCCTAAGGTTGCCATTGCTCCAGCCGGATATCCGGCCATTGCCCCCTATTCTCCCGGCGTGAAGGTGGGCAATACCCTCTACATCTCGGGCACATTGGCCCTAGATCCGGAGGGCAAGACAGTGGGATCCGATATCGCCACCCAAACTCGCGTGGTGTTAGAGCTGATTAAAAGCGTCGTGACAGAAGCAGGGGGAACGATGGAGGACATCGTCTTCTGCAACGTTTTCTTGACCAACTACGCCAACTATGCCGGCATGAATGCTGTATACAAAGAGTACTTCCCAGGGGTACTGCCGGCCCGATTTGTGGTGAAAGCAGACTTGGTGCGCCCTGATCTGCTGGTGGAAATTGCTGCCGTGGCCCATATTGAGGCTTGAGAATTTGAGTCCATTTTGAGTCTATTTTGGAGATTCTCAATGCCGACTCCTGTTGTGATCCCCAGTCGCCCGGATCCGGTCACCTTTCAGTTGGAAGAAACTGCCTTGATTGTGGTGGACATGCAAAATGCCTACGCCAGCAGGGGTGGGTATGTGGATCTTTTGGGTAGCGATCTTCGTGAAGCGCCAGCAGTCATTCAGGTCATTGCCCGTGTCTTGGAAGCGGTTCGCCCTTTGCAGATGCCGATCATCTTTACCCAAAATGGCTGGGATCCCCAACTTGAGGAGGCAGGTGGCCCCGGCTCCCCCAATTGGTACAAATCCAACGCCCTGAAGTTGATGCGCCAACGACCTGAGTTGTTAGGAAAGTTACTGATTAAGGGCACTTGGGACTATGACTTTGTTGAGACATTAAGACCTCTCCCTGAAGAGATCGTTCTCCAGAAAACTCGCTACAGTGCTTTTGCCGGAACTCATTTTGACATGCTGTTGCGGCAGCGGCGGATTCGCAATCTCGTGTTTACGGGCATTGCCACCAATGTCTGTGTGGAATCCACCGTCCGAGAAGCTTTTCACCGCGAATATTTCTGTTTGCTCCTGTCTGATTCCACCCTGCAGGTGGGACCACCCCTACTCAAAGAGGCCGCCTTAGCCAATATTGAGAAGTTTTTTGGCTGGGTTTGTAGCAGCGATGAGTTTCTCCAGGCTTTGCAAGCTGCTGTGCCGACACGGGTTGGTGCAAAGACTGCATAGGGGGGTTCTTCGACGTGGAGCAACAATGAGGAACTAGGATAGAGCAACCCGGTCTTTTGGCGGTTGCGATGCAGATTTCCAGTGCCTTTGTCAGCGTGGCTACCCCAGACTTGCCCCGTCTGCAGCGCTTCTATCGCGCTCTCTTGGGGATCCCTCCCCAAGTCCAGCTTCCAACAGATGGGGATCCGGTGTACGTGGAGTTTCGTCTGCCGGGGTTGCGGCTGGGCCTCTATCGCAACCGTCATCTCGATTGTGGTGCTCAAACCGAAGCAGTGAGCCTCTGCCTGCAGGTGCAGGATTTACAGGGATCCCTGACGACACTGGAGGGGTTAGCGGAAGCCTATCAGCTCTCTATCTCCCCCCTGCGGCAAGCCTTTCACGGACAGGAGGTGGATTTTCGGGATCCCGATGGCAACCGGATTGTGTTGCACCAGCCTTCTGCTGCTTTTGGGGAAGCGATAGGCTGGGATCCCCAGGGTTAGATCCGCCAGAGGTAGATGACGTAGGTGTTGATAACATCCGATACGGTGGTGGTGGCGGTGGGGGACCAATCTCCCATGTCGAAGGAGTGGGTGACCAGACGAGCGCCGGGCCGAAGCTGGGAGCGCAGCTTGTCTCGAATCAGCAGGTGGGAGCGGGGCAGCAAATAACAGCTCACCACCGTCGCCGGGGTTAAATCCAGAGTGAGCAGATCCTGCTGGAGAAAGGTGACTCGATCCTGAACTTGGGCTTCTTGAGCCCGCTGTTGGGCTTCCCGAATGCGCTCTGGGTCGATATCCACCCCCACGCCCTGCGTGCCAAAGCGCTGCGCTGCCCGGATGAGAATGCGGCCATCCCCGCAACCTAAGTCGTACAGAGTATCCTTGCTCCCCACCTGGGCCAAATCCAGCATGGCATCCACAACCAAGGGCAAGGTGCGCACATAGGGGGCTAAGCTGATTCCTCCTGGGCTTTGCCGGTTGGGCTGGCCTTGGAAGAAGGGATCCCTGCCCACCGAGTTCTGCACAGGCTTGGGCTTGAAACCGCGGGGTAACAAGGATCGATCCCGAGAAGAGCGGTTTTCTCTATTCATCAAGTATTCTCATCAATAAATATTCTCATCAAATGTTCCCATCAGTCTATCAATCTGTTGTGGTGCAGAGCCCCTGCCGTTCTACCGGCTGGAAAGTTAGCGCCGGTTACCAAAAACCTGGGTTTAAAGCCCCGCCCTTCCAGGACGGCTTTATCCATTAGACCTCGTGATAAAATCAGGGCATGATTGTCCGAGAAGCCAAGCTCCTCAACGGCACAGCCCAGCAGTACCAAGCCTTGGACGAGGCTATTCGTACTGCCCAGTTCATCCGCAACAAGTGCCTGCGCCACTGGATAGATAACCAGGGGGTGAACAAAGCTACCTTGTACTCCCTCTGCAAGGACTTGGCCAGAGAGTTTCCCTTCGCCCAGAAGCTCAACTCCTCTGCCCGACAAACCAGCGCGGAAAGAGCTTGGTCTGCCATCTCCACCTTCTACTGCCGCTGCAAGAACAAGGAAGCCCAGAAAGGCTATCCCGTCGCGTTAGCGGTGCGTAGCACTAAGTTCCAGAAGCGGTGTCGCTCCGTGGAGTACAAAGTCTCCGGCTGGAAGCTGGCAGGGGATGGGAAGTCTATCACCTTCACCGATGGCTTTCAGGCAGGCACCTTTGCTTTGTACTGCAACGGGGAAGCGCGGCGGGACATCCTCACCCTGAAAATCAACCGGGTGCGGGTGATAAGAAGGGCTGACGGCTACTATGCCCAGTTCTGCCTGGACGTGGAGCGTCGGGAGGAGGTGGAGTACACCGGGCGGGTGGTAGGGCTGGATGTGGGCTTGATGCACTTCTACACCGACAGCAACGGAAACAAGGTAGAGTGCCCCAAGTTTTTGCGTCGTGCCGAGAGGAGGTTGAAGCAGCAACAACGCAGATTAAAGATTAAGTCGCAAGTTTCGCAAGGGGGCCAAACCCCAATCCAAGAACTACCACAAGCAGAAGCAACGGCTAGGCAGAGTGCATCTCAAAGTCCAACGCCAGCGTAGAGACTGGGCTGTGAAGCTGGCCCGGTGCGTAGTGGTGTCTAACGACATCGTGGCGTATGAGGACTTGCCGGTGCGCAACTTGGTGAGGAATCACCACTTGGCCAAGGCTATCCATGATGCGAGTTGGGGTTTCTTCTCCAGGTGGCTGGACGACTACGGGAAGGTGTTTGGCAAGGTGGTGGTGGCAGTGCCGCCGCAGTACACCAGCCAAGACTGCTCTGGTTGTGGCTACCGGGTGAAGAAGACGCTGTCCACTAGCGCTCCGCGCCGCTCACGCGAACCGCACTCACCGCTGCCCACGGTGTGGGGTGATACTGTGCCGCGATGAGAATGCGGCCCGGAACATTCTGCGCAAAGGGTTGGAGTTGTTGGGTGGGGAGTGGAACAACGGTACCTAAGGGCATTAGGGAACCGCCCCGCACGGGGGAACGCCTGGGGAGACAAGCACCGCTGTCGTAGAGGGGCAACCCAACACGGTAAGTGCTGTCGTGGAACCAGGAACAAGAATCCCTGCCCTTTAGGCAGGGGAGTATGTCAAGTCGGTTCAAACATCTCAAAAAATATCCTGATTCAACAACTTGGCCAGACGTTCCAGCCCCTTTTTAACTTGGCGGGAAACGGTAACAGCGCTGATCCCCAGCCGCTCTGCCGTTTCTTTTTGCGTGAGGTCATAGAAGAAGACAAATTCCAAAATCTTGCGGGTGCGTTCTTCCAGCTTAGCCAAGGCATGCTGTAGGCGAATGCGATCTTCTTCGGCCAGTTGAAAACTGCGGTAGCGCTGATCCGGAACGACCTCCCCCAGAGCAACACTGTCTTCCTCGGTTTGAATCGGAGCATCCAGGCTGAGCAAAAGGCTGTTTTGTTGAGCTAGCTCCAGCTCTCGCCATTCCTGCTCCGTCAGTTGTAGGGCTTCTCTCACCTCGGCCTCAGAGGGAGAACGGCCCAACTCTTGCCGCAGACGAGCGATCACCTTCTTGGCTTGCCGTTGCAGAGTCGTCCAGCGGCGTGGGATCCGCATGGTGGGGCTTTTGTCCCGCAGGTAGTGTTGAATTTCTCCGCGAATGTAGGGTATGGCAAAGGAGCTAAAAGCCAGGCCACGGGTAATATCAAACCGTTCGATGGCTTGAATCAAACCCAAGCAGCCAACTTGGACTAGGTCATCGTACCCCTCATTGCATTGGTTGCGCCAGTGATGGGCTTCTTTGCGCACCAAGCCCAAGTTCATTTCCACCAACCGGTTGCGCAAGGCCGGATCCCGGTTCTGGTGGTACAGCCGCAACAGTTCAGCGGTTCGGGCTTTAACATCCTCATGAGATGCCATAGATCCACATGCGGCTGGGAATCCGGTCTCGGCCAAAGCCAATGGAGTGGGGGCCGCCGGTCGCCTCAGCGAGACAGAGTTCTTGGGAGAGGTTAGGCGAGGGGCCGTTATCATAGACAACCACTTTACCGATTGGCCGAAAACAACTGTAGAACAAGCACTCAAGGAACTCAAAAACCATTCAAAAGCTGAGGGTACCACGCATAACCAACACCCATCCAGTGCAATAGAGGCTTTTGCCCAGCCGAACCGACCTGGCATGGGCAAGTCGGTGCTATGGGGCTACAAAGATGGTGTTAGAAGTACAACTGGGCACTGTTGAGATCTGGCAAAAGCTGGAACGTTCTTACTTAGTTTGAACAGGTTTCTGGGCCCAAGCAACAGCATCTCCACGGAAAATCGGCGAGTTTCCTCGGCAAAAGAGCGCAATTTCCCTGTCAGACCCGATAGAATTGCCCGATTTCTGTTGCTGGCGTGCTCTCATGGTTACTGGTTCATGATTTGGGATTGGCCGTGAGATCGCCTGCGCATTGCGATCCCCTCTCTCCCAGAGAGAGAAGAGCTGGGATGTTTTTGGGGTCTCAATGCAGCACTTGACCCACTGCGGTCGTCTGAGCGCTCTACCCACAGCTTGTGGGGAAGTCGCGCCTGTGGAGATTTTTCTAGCGGGTTGGTAGCCAAAACTACCGTTAGTGATGACTTGTGACGCAGGTCGCTTTGATGTTGAGCAAAGGTTAGCGTTGCCTAGCTCTGTGTAAGCCTTTCAGAGCGGTTCTTGAGGGGTTCCGTGCTGGCGAGGGCTGCCAAAAACGACGCAAAACTCGGCTCCTCGCGAATGAGGTCGAAATAAGGTTCAGAGGAGAGCAAGGGGCGGTAGCACTCCGGCTCCAGGCGTAGGGCTTGCTTCAGGGCTTGTAGGGCCTGAGGCACCTGGCCTTCCCAGGCGCAGCAGCAGGCTTTGGCGTAGTGAGCCTCGGCATCGTCGGGATCCATCTGCAGGGCCCGATCAAAACTCTGGATGGCCAGCTCGTAGAGGTTCAAGTCCATCAGAACCAGGCCGCGCTGCACCCAGATCCGAGGGCGCTTGGGATCCTGCGCCAAAGCACGGTCGTAGCTGTTGAGGGCCTCCATCGGGTTGCCGAGGCGGTGGTGGGCGAGGGCGTGGCCGGCCCAGAGAGAGACGGATTCGGATCCCAGTTGCAGGGCTCGTTCGTAGCTGGCCAGGGCATCGGCATAGCGCTCTAGGTGAAACAGAGCCAGCCCCCGACTTTGCCAAACTTGAGCATCGACGGGGTTGATGGCCAGGGCTTTGTCGTAACTGATTAGGGATCCCTGCCACCGTCCCAGAGAGGCTAAGGTTAGCCCGTGCAGGTACCACGTTTCCGGGCTGTCGGGGCTGAGGGCGAGGGCCCGCTCATAGGCGCGCAGGGCTTCTTCGTAGCGGCCCAACTGCCGCAGCGTGTTGGCCTGGTTAAAGCGGGCCTCGAAAAAATCCGGCTTCAGTTGCAGAGCCCGCTCATAGCTGGCCAGAGCTTCTTGATGCCGACCGAGATCGTCCAGCAGAGAGCCACGGTTGTTCCAAGCTTCGGGGAAATCTGGCTTCAGCTCCAGGGCGCGGTCGTAGCTGGCAAGGGCAGCTTGGGCTTGCCTCAGGTGGTCGAGGGTGGTGGCGCGGTTGTACCAGGCAACGGGATCCTGCGGCTGATCTCCCAGCGCCTGCTCGAACGGCTCTAGTTGAGCCGCTTGTTCCGCCGAAAGGGCCGATGGGTCAACCGCCGGGACGGGCGAAACGGTTGTCGATTCTGGGGAAGCAGCACGCTTCTGCCGCCGCAGCCACCAGGCCCAACCCCCGGCCAAAAGCAATAGGCCCACCCCCAACACCAGCACGCCCAAGTCGGTCGGGGCAATGGCAAACGGCATGATCCACCGCCTCTCTTCCTGCCTTTACATCATCACCAAAAACGGCAAGGGATCGCTCGGCCCTGCCGGTGAGATCAGCTCAATGCGCTTTTCGCCGGGGTAGGTGCTGGGATCGATCTCAAAAGTAACCGTCAGCGCCTCGGCACTGGCCTGCACCGGCTCTTGGGATCGCCCCAAGGGATCCCCAAAGCTGACTCGGATCCCTTTGCCCGCCGGGCTGACCCGGATCTCCGTCACCTGATCCAGATGGGATCCCTCTAGGGTACAGACGATTACATCCCCAACAAAGGCCTCCAGAGGCCAGCCCCGCCGCACCACCGGTTTGGACATGGTTGTCGCTCCCACAGGCTTCTGCATCTCTATTTATTTAATTTTCCCCTCCCTGCCCCAGACCAAAACGGCTTTGGTGGCAGAGGGGCTCTCCCCCCTTGGGCA
Organism: Synechococcus sp. M44_DOE_062; assembly: GCA_015295985.1. Lineage (GTDB taxonomy): Bacteria > Cyanobacteriota > Cyanobacteriia > Thermostichales > Thermostichaceae > Thermostichus. Next base: position 98,742 of record DVDX01000032.1, read on the forward strand.
GGATCTCCTGCCACCCCTCCACAGAAGAGGGAGTTGGGGAAAGGGCAACGGCAGGCGCTCGCAGCAACACCTGGCGGTCTGGGCCCACGCTCACCAAGCGGGGCCTCTCTCCAAGGCTATCAGCCACCGCAAACAGCACCCGCTCTCGGGCCTGGGGATCCCAGCCCAGCAGCTCAGCATACCCCAGCGCTGGCGGTGGATCCCAGATTTGCACCGGTGGGATCCCTGTCGAGCCAGTGGGCAAGAACCAGACCACTGCCCGATCCCAGCTCAAATCGGTTTGGAACCAGCCTTCGTACTCCCGCGCCAGCAAAGTGTTCCCCTGCCAGGCCAAAGGCAGGATCATGGCGAAATCCAATGGCTCGGCAGGGTTGTACACAGACGCCGAGGCTTGATAAACGACTTGCAAGGCTTGAGTACGGGTGTTCTCGGCAAACAACACACTGGTCAACCGACCAGCCTGAGGTGTAGCCACCAAATCCAGCCGTGTGTACACCTGCCACTGGGGATCCGGTGCCGGCAAGGGAGCACTGCGCAACAGGCCAACCAATGTGCATTGCCGTTGCCGGGCTTGCTCCTGCAACCCATACACCCAATCCCAAGGGATAGAAACAGCAGAAGGAGAACTCTGTTGCACCGACAGAGCAGCCTCCTGTTCGCGACAGCAGTGCAGGGAAGGGAGCCCGGCAGAGGAAGACACTGCCGGATCCGCCAGCAACAGAGCCCAGCTCATCCCAACCGCTGCAAGCCCCCACCGCCCCTTTTGCCTGACCCAACCTGTCATCCTTGCCCTCCGGTATGCGACCACGGCTGTGAGGCTTAAGACAGGGCTTGTGCGAACCCTCTAGCTTCCTTCTGCCAACCGCACCTGCACCGATTGGCCATGGGCAGGCAGTCCCTCCGCCTGGGTTAGGGCCTGAATTGCACTGGCCACCTCCCGCAAAGCTGCCGAGCCGTATTGAATCAGACTGGAATGCTTTAGGAAAGTTTCTACCCCCAGAGCTGAGGCGTAGCGGGCCGCGCCTGCCGTGGGCAGGGTGTGGTTGGGGCCGGCCAGGTAATCTCCCACCGCCTCTGGGGTATGGTGGCCCAAGAAAATGGCCCCCGCATGGCGAATGAGATCCAGCAAAGCCCAGGGATCGGCCACCTGCAATTCCAAATGCTCTGGCGCAAACAGGTTGGACAAGGCCACCGCCGCCGCTAGATCCGGCACCACGGCAATCAGCCCGTAGTTCACCACCGACTTTTCCACCATCAGACGGCTGGGATGGGCCTCCATCTGGGTGGTTACCGCCTGCTGCACCTGCTGGGCCAGCTTGAGATCAGTGGTTAGAAGAATGGCCGCTGCCAGGGGATCGTGTTCGGCTTGGGCCAGCAAATCGGCAGCCACATAAAGGGAGTTGGCACTCTCGTCGGCGATGATCAACACCTCCGATGGCCCTGCTAGGGAGTCGATCCCCACCGTGCCGTACACCAGCTTTTTGGCCAACGTTACGTAGATGTTGCCGGGGCCAGTGATCACGTCCACCTTGGGGATGGTCTCGGTGCCGTAGGCCAAAGCCCCTATTGCCTGAGCCCCCCCAACGCGATAGATGGTCTGGATCCCGGCTTCTTGGGCAGCCACCAAAATGGCTGGGCTAATGCCCTTGCCCCCCAACCCATCGGATCCCGGTGGTGTCACCATCACAATCTCGGGCACCCCCGCCACCTGGGCCGGGATGGCGTTCATCAACACGGTGCTGGGATAGGCGGCCCGCCCCCCCGGAATGTATAGGCCGGCGCGATCCACAGGGCGGTATTGCTTGCCCAAGACAATCTCAGGGCCGGGAAAGCTCACCCAACTGCTGGGCACCCGCTGCCGGTGAAAAGCCTCAATGCGCTGCTTGGCCAGCCGTAAAGCTGAAAGCAATTGTGGAGACACCGCCTGGTAGGCTGCCTCTAGCTCAGCTCCAGACACCTTCAGCTCGGCAACGCTCAGCTCCACCTGGTCAAACTCAGCCGTGTAGGCCAGTAGGGCGCGATCTCCCTGACGGCGTACCGCTTGCAAGATCTCCCGCACGGTTGCTTCGCGGTGCAGGTTCTGGTCAGCCTGAGTGCGCTCCGAGATCCGTCTGAGCTCGGCTTCAGCCTCGGCTAGCTGGGTGACGATTCTCAGCATGGCGACTCCTTCGCATAGCGTGCCGTAACCCCATACTAACGAGGGATCCGGCGGCATCACGGTGGCAAAGCAGATCTTCTACTGCAGCGGTTTTGGCGACAAGAGGAGACATCCCCAAGCAGGGATCCCGTCTGCACCTGGCGTGACCCGGGTTGATCATGGTCATAGCTTAGCCTGGATTTTCCTCGGCCAAGCGCCGATAGCCCTACTCAGGAAAAAGTCTGGCCCCTTTTCATAGGCGCAGTTCTGACGATTTGATCAAGTTGCGAAAATCGTGGATTACTTCCTCACAGCGACGGAAAAAAGCCAGCACCCAATCCCGCAGCACCTTCTGCTGAGATTCGTCCAGTTCCTTGAGGGATCCCCGGTAGTGGATCTGGCCACTGCGCTCAATCTCGAACTGGTTAAGCCATTCTGCTTGGGATCCCTGGCGTTCCACCACTTCCTGCCGTGCTGCCTTCCAATAGTTAACAATCACCGCCTTGCCCAAATAGCCGGTTGTCATCTGGCAGAGACGATTCAGAGATTGCACAAAGACATCCATCTCCATACGCGGGCCCATCGCAGGAGCGGAACTGGGCTGGGTAGCGTTCCGGCCTGCCTCCGCCTGGCTGGTAAAGAGGCGAAAGGTGGCCAAGCCCTTTGGCGTATCCTGCTGCAGCTCGGCTCGCAGGCGGTTTACGGCCAAGGTGTAAACAGGCATCACCAGCTCGTCATTTACCGCCACCAGCAGCGCCCATTCCGGCCCAAGGGGGTAAACGAAAACCCGCTGCTCGGCAAACTGAAAATCAAAATAGTCAAGTCCTGGGGGCATGGTCTCTAAAACTTGAAACAGCCCTTCGGTAAGGGCTTGCTGCTGTCGGCTATCCAAATCCTGAAAAGAGCGGTACAAGAAGGGGCGACCTGCCCGACTCAAGAGCGCCACCCCCATCACCCCACGGATGGACAAAAAACTCTCGAGCGTTTCCTTCTCCATGCCCCCTCAACTTGGACAACACTCTTATCCTGACTTAGATTGCCCGGGGGTGGACGAGGACAACCAACTGGGGCTGCGAGAGCTGGATGGTCGATGTTTGAGGTTCAGGAAGTGCACCGGGACAAAAACGCCTCAATCCGCCCCACTGCTTCCTCCAGACGGGATCCCTCGACCACCAAAGCAAAGCGGACATAGCCTTCCCCACTGGGGCCAAAGCCAGAACCCGGAGACAGGGCAACTCCTGTGGCCTTCACCAAGTCCAGACAAAACTGGGCAGAAGAGCCGCGATAAAACTCCGGCAAAGGCGCCCACAGATACATGGTGGCCTCCGGCAAGGGCACAGGCCAACCTATGCGATGTAGAGCTGCCACAGCTATATCCCGTCGCTCTCGGTACACCTGCCGCCAGTGATCCAAAAAGCTGTCGGGAACTGCCAAAGCCGCTGCTGCCCCCCGCAAAATGCCCCGGTACTGATGGAAGTCGATGGTGGATTTCACCCATCGCAGGGCTCGGATCAGGTCTCGGTTGCCGATGGCGTAGGCCACCCGGAATCCCCCCATGTGATAGGACTTGGAGAGGGAAAAAAACTCAATGGTGCGGGTTTTATTGGGATCCGCCTGCAGCGCAGAAGGAGCCACCTGGCCGTCGAAACGCCAGTCCACATAGGGAAAATCGTGGGCCAGAACAATGTCGTGCTGCTGACAAAATTGTAGGGTTTCCTGCCAAAACTCTGGGGTGACGGTGGCAGTGGTGGGGTTGTGGGGGTAGTTCAGCACCAGTAGCCGTGCCTGCCGGCAAATCGCTTCCGGGATCCGATCCCACTGGGGCAAGAAGCGGTTTTCCGCCCGCAGGGGCAGGTAGTGGGGGATCCCGCCCGCCAGATGGATCCCGCCCACATGAGAGGGATAGGCCGGATCGGCAACCAAGGCGACATCGCCAGGATTGAGCAAAGCCAGGGGCAAGAGGGCCGTCCCCTGCTGGGATCCGATCAACGGCAGCACCTCCGTTTCTGGATCGATCTCCAGGCCGAACTTCCCCGCGTACCATTTGGCGCAGGCAGCCCGAAAGTCCGCCGTGTCCTGAAACAGCGTGTAGCCATAGGTAGAGGGATCCGACAGAGCCGCTTGGATAGCTGCCAAGGAGTCTGAAGGTGGGAACAGATCGGAGGATCCCAGAGACAGATCGATCACATCCAAGCCAGAGCGACGAGCCTCCCGCTTGGCTTGATCCATCTGGTCAAACACATTGCCGCCAAGGGGTTGAAGTCGCTGGGCAAGGGAAATTAACATGCAACAACTCTTGCAAAGCAGAGCGGTCTATTCTGGCTTGAGGATCCCCTCAGGGATTGTCGCCAGAAGTGGGGGAAGAGGGCGAGGCTGGGCGCGTGCTGGCTGCCGGCCCCCGGTCGAAAATCTCGATGTGCCACTGCCCTTGGCCATTGCTCTCGAAAGCGATAAACCGGCCATCGCCGCTAATGGTGGGGTTGCGCACATCTCCCGGCACCCGGCTGCTGATGTTTTCTATCCTGCGGGTTTCGCGGTCGTAGAGGAAGATCTCAGACTTGCCCAGAGCATTGGAGACATAGACGATGTAGCGGCCATCGGCACTGATGTCGGGCGAGGTGGCTGCCACGTCACTGGAGTTGAGGCCGGGCAGATCCACCAAGCGACGTTCCACTGTGTCGTAGAGGAAAATATCCTGGCTGCCGCTGCGGGCAGAGGAAAACACCAGGTAGCGACCATCTCCGTTGAAAGCAGGCTCCCCATCTGGGAAGATGCTGTTGAGGCCACTGTTGGTCAAGCTGGGACGCGGGGTGCGAAAGCCTGCAGGGCTGCAGCCCAACAGCACCAGGCTCAATCCGGCCAGGCACAGCTTTCCCGCCCATCGGGCCGGGCTAAATGGGATCCAGCCATCGGTCAGCATGGCATCGCTTCTCCAAACCACTTTTCCCATCATACCCAGTTAACAAACTTGGCTCTGGCTAGGCTTCCACCTTGACACCTTTCCAGAAGGCCACATAGCCGCGGATGTTGGCAGCAGCAGGTTTGGGATCCGGGTAGTACCAGGCGGCATCTTTGTTCTCCTGGCCGTTGACCACGAGGGTGTAGTAGCTGGCCTCCCCCTTCCAAGGGCAGATGGTGTGGGTGGAGCTGGGCTGGAAGTATTCTCGGCGCAGAGATTCCGGCGGAAAATAGATGTTGCCTTCCACGGTTTCGTAGCGGTCTGTCTCGGCCACCACCACCCCATTCCAGATGGCCCTGGGCATGGAAAACCTCCTCCTGCCTAGTTTTGAATATCGGATTTTTGAGTTGCAGATCCCTGCGGCTGAGGCCGCCTTGCTTTGAGCTTAGCTCTTCCCTTCCTCTTATGATCGTTCTGTACTGCTTTTGATGAGCAGCTCTTTGGCCGATAGGGAAGCCTGCCAATCCCCAGAGGGGGACGGGATCCTTTGAGGGCTGCTCTCTACTGCTATTGAACCATCGAACGCTACGGTCATGGCTCGCCGCAACACCTTGCAAGATGACCTCAACTACCAACAAGCCAAGCGCAGCTTGCGCCAGTGGGTGGCCCAACTGGATCTGCGCCCCCAGGAGGTCACGGGCCTGGAAGCCGAGCTGGAGGGCCTGCAAGCGCTGCTGGACAAGCTGGAAACCGAGGTGATCCACATCGCCGCCTTCGGTCTGGTGGGGCGGGGCAAGTCTTCGCTGCTCAATGCCCTGTTGGGCGAGCCGGTCTTTGAGACGGGGCCAACCCACGGCGTCACCCGTACCCATCGAGCTGCCGCTTGGAACATCAGTTGGGAAACCCGCCCCAAGGCTTCCTCTGCCCAGACTCAGGGATCCCACCTTCCCCCTGCATCCATTCAATCGGTGCAGGTCGCCCATTGGCAGGGATCCCGTCTGGAGCTGATCGACACCCCTGGCCTCGATGAAGTGGACGGCGAAGAGCGGGCGCGGCTGGCCCAAGAAGTGGCCCAGCGGGCGGATCTGATCCTGTTTGTCGTCTGCGGGGATCTGACGCGGGTGGAGTTTGAGGCCCTGGCCACCCTGCGGGAGGCGGGCAAGCCCATGCTGCTGGTGTTCAACAAGATTGACCAGTACCCAGAGGCGGATCGCCAAGCCATTTACGACAAGATCCGCAATGAACGGGTGCGGCAGCTCCTTTCTCCCAACGAGATCGTCATGGTGGCGGCCTCCCCTCGCGTACCCCGCCTGGTGCAAAGGCCGGATGGGAGCTTCGCTGCCCAGATGGAAGTGGGATCCCCGCAGGTGGATGAGCTGCGCCTGAAAATCCTGGAAGTGCTGCATCGGGAGGGGCGTTCGCTGCTGGCGTTAAATGCCCTCTTGTTTGCCGATCGCGTTAACCAGCAGGTGATCGAGCGCAAGCTGCAAACCCGCGCCCAGCAAGCCCAAGACCTCATTGCCTCAGCCGCTCGCACCAAAGCGCTGGTGGTTGCCCTCAACCCCATCACTCTGCTCGATACCTTGGGAGGGCTAGCCATCGATGTCACCCTGATCCTGCGCCTGTCCCGCCTATACGGCTGGCCCATGAGCACTGCGGGAGCCACACAACTGCTGCAGAAGATTGTCCTCAGCATGCTCAGCCTCGGCGCCGGCGAGTGGGTGGCGCTGTTGGGTCTGGGATCCTTAAAAACCTTGCTGGGGGGATTCTCTCTGGGGGCCTACGGTTCCGTGGCCCTGACGCAGGCGGTGTTGGCCGGGTTTTCCTGCTATGCCATTGGGGAGTCTGCCCGTCGCTACCTCGCCCAAGGGGCCAGTTGGGGGCCAGAGGGGCCCAAAGCCGCCATAGCCCAGATTTTGGCCGATTTGGACGAAGCCTCGATTACCGCCCGCCTGCGAGAGGAAATCCGCCGCAAAATCGGATTTGCTTTCCCCTGAGCCTCTACAATCAGAGAGCCGAGCCGCATCGTTCGCATGACCTACTGCCTTGGCATCATCACCCGCTTTGGCTTGGTGATGGCGGCAGATTCCCGCACCAACGCCGGGGTGGACTACGTCTCCACCTATCAAAAGCTGTTCGATTTTTCCGTGCCCGAAGAACGGGTGATCTTGATCTGCACCTCCGGCAACCTGTCCATCACCCAGGGCGTTTTGACGGAAGTGCAGCGGGATCTGCGCCAACAGGAAAGTTCCAATCTCCACACCTTTCCCCACCTCTACGATGTGGCCCGCTACCTGGGATCCAAAATTCGGTACATTCAGGAGCAAGACCGACCCTGGCTGGAAAAAGACGGCATCGACGCCCAGTGCAGCCTCTTGTTGGGGGGACAGATCCGAGGCGAGGAGCCGGCCCTGTTTTTGATCTACAGCCAGGGCAACTGCATCCAGGCCACCCCGGAAACCCCTTTTTTGCAGGTGGGGGAAACCAAATACGGCAAGCCCATCCTGGATCGCACCCTCTCCTACGAAACCTCGCTGGCGGATGCGGCCAAATGCGCCCTCCTCTCCATCGACTCCACCATGAAATCCAACATCTCCGTCGGCCCCCCCATCGACCTGGTGATGGTGCAAGCAGATCAGTTCAAGGTCACCCACCGTCTGCGCCTGCGCACCGGGGATCCCTACCTGGCCAAGATGCGCAAACTGTGGGAAAGCGCCCTCAAACAAGCCTTCGACCAAATGCCCCCCATCGAGTGGGACTACTCGGATCCAGCCGATCAAGAAGAGCCGCTCGACTGAGAGGGGGAGATTGGTAGGATAGGGGGTGCTCTATCTCTGCCCAACCCTTGCCATGTCAGCCCACACCTTTCAAGACTTGATCTTTCGCCTGCAGCAGTTTTGGGGGGAGCAGGGCTGCTTGATCCTGCAACCCTACGACCTGGAAAAAGGCGCCGGAACCATGAGCCCCCACACGTTTTTGCGCGCCTTAGGGCCGGATCCCTGGCGGGTGGCCTATGTCGAGCCTTGTCGCCGCCCCACCGATGGACGCTACGGTCAAAACCCCAATCGCCTGCAGCATTATTTTCAATACCAAGTGCTGATCAAGCCCTCCCCCGACGACATTCAAGATGTGTACCTGGATAGCCTGCAAGCTTTGGGCGTGAATCCAGCAGAGCATGATATTCGCTTTGTGGAAGATGATTGGGAATCTCCCACCTTGGGGGCTTGGGGCGTGGGCTGGGAAGTGTGGCTAGACGGTATGGAAGTAACCCAGTTCACCTACTTTCAGCAGGTGGGCGGGCAAGATTGCCGCCCGGTTTCTGTAGAAATTACCTATGGGCTAGAGCGCCTGGCCATGTACCTGCAGGGAGTGGATTCTGTTTTCGATCTCTGCTGGAATGAGCATCCTTCTCTGGGACGGATTACTTATGGACAAATCTATTTCCAAAATGAGGTTGAGCAATCTTATTACAACTTTGAGTATTCCGATCCGGGGATGCTGCTGGAGTTGTTCCGACTCTACGAAGCCGAGGCCAAACGTTTGATCGAGACCACCCAACAGAAACTGCAGAAACAGGTGTTGCCGGATCAGTTGGCCGTGTCTCTGCTCTTGCCCGCCTACGACTATGTGCTCAAGTGCTCCCACACCTTTAACCTGCTCGACGCTCGCGGTGTCGTTGCTGTGGCCGAGCGCACCCTCTACATTGGGCGTATCCGTGACCTGGCTCGACAATTGGCGGAGCTGTACGTCAGCCAAGCAGATCGACCGGGATCCACCTATGCCCTGCGGCAACCGGAGCCTACCTTGGTTTACAGGGGTGCCTCTCCCCAGAGTTAATCCTTGAGAAAGGGATCCCACCTTTGGCTATGATAAGAGATTGGTGTCAGCAAGGTGCTGGCTGCCCAAAACAGCTCTTTTGGAAAGTCAGCGGCCTCGTTTTCATCTTTTTTTCTGGCCAGTTCACCTGACTATTTCTCGGAAAAGCTTTATGTTTCACCATCATCCCGTCACTCGGGTTTCCATCTTTATTGATGGTAACAATATGTTTTATGCTCAGCAAAAAAATGGCTGGTTTTTCGACCCACGCCGAGTGCTGGATTATTTTGTTAGATCACAGCCAAATGTTGAATTGGTCAACGCATTTTGGTACACCGGCATCAAGGATCCCCATGATCAGAGGGCTTTTCGAGATGCTCTGATCAGCCTGGGCTTCACTGTGCGCACCAAGATCCTCAAAGAATATCGAGACGAAGACTCCGGTCGGTACTCCCAAAAAGCAAACCTGGATATCGAAATTGTAATCGATATGTTCAACACCGTTGGGCAGTACGACAGGATCATTTTATTTAGCGGCGATGGAGATTTTGAGCGAGCCGTCGAGTTGTTGCGTTCCAAAAACACACTGATTACGGTTGTCTCCACCGAAGGGATGATCGCCCGCGAGCTGCGCAACGCCACCGACCGCTACATTGACCTCAACGACATTCGTCCTTACATTGAAAAGTTGGACAAGTAGGGCTTTGGGCATCGGTTCTGAACCACGGGCCAGCCTCATAGCCTCCTAGCGAGCTTGCGACAACACCGCCTGAGCTTGCTTTGGCTTTTTCCATCTTCATGGGATCCCATCCCTGCCACACAAGCGGCACGTCCGTTGTACCGGTCATCGTCGGCGTTGCCGGAAAAAAGCTGCCCCGGCCAATGCGGAGGACGCTCCGGTGCCCGACAGAAGAGCTGTATCTTCTCCCCTCAGCAGCCAACTTTTGAGCAACCTTGGCTTGGGCAGAGGGCCAGACAGGCTAGCATTGTAAAAAATCTTTGCCCTGATCAGGTTTTTATGACCGGCGTTCCTGTCTCCCGCATTCGCAACTTTTCCATCATCGCCCACATCGACCACGGCAAGTCCACCCTCGCCGATCGCCTCCTGCAGGAAACGGGCACCGTTTCGGCTCGCGAGATGAAGCCGCAACTGCTGGACAGCATGGAACTGGAGCGGGAACGGGGCATTACCATCAAGCTGCAAGCGGCCCGCATGAACTACCGTGCCCAAGACGGCCAAGACTACGTTTTGAACCTGATCGATACGCCGGGGCATGTGGACTTCACCTACGAAGTCTCCCGCTCCCTGGCCGCCTGTGAAGGGGCGCTGCTGGTGGTGGATGCCTCTCAAGGCGTGGAAGCCCAAACCTTGGCCAATGTGTACCTGGCCCTGGAGAACAACTTGGAAATTATTCCGGTGATCAACAAAATCGACCTGCCGGGCGCCGAGCCGGAGCGGGTGATTGCGGAGATTGAGCAGGTAATCGGCCTCGACTGCAGCGGGGCAATCCTGGCCTCTGCCAAGGTGGGTATTGGCATTCAAGAGATTCTGGAGGCCATTGTGCAGCGGGTGCCCCCCCCACGGGATACAGTGGCGGATCCCTTGCGGGCCTTGATTTTCGACAGCTATTACGACGCCTATCGCGGCGTGATCGTCTATGTGCGCATTATGGATGGGGAGGTGAAAACGGGGGACAAGATCTGCTTTATGGCCTCTGGCCGAGAATACGAGATTACCGAGCTGGGGGTGATGCGTCCCAACCAAGAGCCGGTTGATGCCCTACATGCGGGCGAGGTGGGCTACATGGCCGCTGCCATCAAGAGCGTGGAACACGCCCGGGTTGGGGACACCATCACACTGGTGGATCGCAAAGCTCCTGAGCCCCTGCCCGGCTACAAAGAAGCCAAGCCAATGGTGTTTTGTGGCCTGTTCCCCAGCAACTCTGATCAGTACGCCGAACTCAAAGAGGCTCTAGAAAAACTCAAGCTCAACGATGCCGCGCTGTACTTTGAGCCGGAAATTTCCAGCGCCATGGGCTTCGGCTTCCGCTGTGGTTTTCTGGGCCTGCTGCACATGGAGGTGGTTCAGGAACGCCTAGAGCGGGAGTACAATCTCGACCTGGTGATCACAGCTCCGACGGTGGTGTACCAAGTAACCCTCAACAACGGCTCTGTGATTCGGGTAGACAATCCCAGCAAGCTGCCTCCCCCCAACGAGCGCACCAGCATTGAGGAGCCAATTGTCAGGGTAGAGGTGATTCTTCCTGAGGAATTTGTCGGTACCGTGATGGAGCTGTGTGAGACCAAACGTGGCACCTTTAAAGACATGAAATATTTGGCGCAGGGTCGGACTACGCTGGTGTACGAGCTGCCCCTGGCGGAAGTGGTCACCGACTTTTTCGACCAGTTGAAATCGCGCACCCGTGGCTATGCCAGTATGGATTATCAAATGATTGGCTACCGCGCCGATGATTTGGTACGTTTGGACATTTTGATTAACGGCGATGTGGTGGATTCTCTCTCCACGATTGTGCATCGGGACAAAGCTTTTTATGTAGGCCGTTCCCTAGTGGCCAAGTTACGGGAGCTGATCCCACGCCATCAATTTGAAGTGCCCATTCAGGCAGCAATTGGCTCTAAAGTGATTGCTCGTGAAACCATACCGGCCCTGCGCAAAAACGTCTTGGCCAAATGCTACGGAGGAGATGTGACCCGCAAACGCAAGCTCTTGGAAAAACAAAAAGAGGGGAAAAAACGCATGAAGGCGGTGGGAACGGTGGATGTGCCCCAAGAAGCATTTATGGCCGTGCTGAAGTTGCAGAATGACTAGGGCGATTGGCACTCAACTGCGGCGGGAAGCGGTGTTGGCCTGGCTACAGGAGCAGGTGTCTCCCCCTCGCCTTCGCCACATCTTGGGGGTAGAGGCAACGGCCCGGCAACTGGCGGCCCACCATGGGCTGGATGAGCAGAAAGCTGCCTGGGCAGGGCTGATGCACGACTTGGCCAAGGCTTTCCCGCCGGAGCAACTGCTGCAAAGGGTGGCTCAGGAACGGGAGCTGGATGAAATTGAGCGGGCCGAACCCCACATCCTGCATGCCGAGGTGGGATCCCTGGTGGCGCGGGAGCAGTTTCAGGTACAGGATCCGGAGATCTTGGCGGCCATTGCCAACCACACGTTGGGTCGGCCCGGCATGGATCCCCTCAGTTGTGTGGTTTTCGTGGCCGATGCCCTGGAGCCGAATCGGGGCAGCAACCCAGAATTGGAGCGGTTGCGGCAGATGGCTTTTGTAGATTTGTCTAAAACCGTAGTGGGAGTATGTGACTTGAGCCTAAAATTTTTGCTAGATCGGAATCAGGTGATTCATCCGCGCACACTCATGACTCGGAATCACTTTTTGTTACATCCTTTAGAAAAAGCTGTGTCTCAAGTTAGCTCAGTCGTTTCAGGAGGGTTTTAGTTGCTACATCTCATGCCTGCCCCCGCCGGGGATCCCATCTATTGCATGGCGCTGAGTGCAGCTCGCGCGGCAGAAGAGAAAAAAGGTGGCGATATCGTTCTGCTGGATGTATCCCAAGTTTCCACTTTGGCAGATTACTTTCTTCTGATCAGTGGCTATTCGCTTACGCAAGTCCGCGCCATTGCCCGAGCGATTGAGGAAAAGGTTTGGGATGAGTGGAAACAAACTCCGCGCCGCATCGAAGGGCAGGAATCGGGCTCTTGGATATTGATCGATTACGCGGATCTGATCGTGCATGTGCTCATGCAAGAGGAAAGAGATTACTACGATCTGGAATCCTTTTGGGTTCAGGCACACCGAGTCGATCTGCCAATAGCAGGCTAAAACCTGTGGGGTATTCACCCAGGCAAAAGGTCTTCTCCTACACATCTTCTGCTGGGTTACCCAAAAGTTCGGTTCAAAGCCTCGATCTATCGCTACGCAGAAGCAGGTGGGTAAGGCGGGGAATAGGCCAGAAAACCCCTCCGTCTAGCGGAGATTTTGCTTGGTCAAGAAATATGTAGAGATTGCAACAATGTCACAAGTTCCTACGCAACTTTGTGCTAGTCTATCCGATGAGGAGTTGATAAAACCAAGAGCAGGCGCCAAGAGAGCGCATTTCAGATTTTTCTCAGATTAGATCCTGGTGATTTTGATCAAGAGGTTTAAGATGTCTTCCCTTGCTTTTCTCAGAGCAACAAAAGCTTTGCCTTTGATGGTGGTCAGCAGTGTCAAGCTTCGCCGGTTGGTTTCGAAAGCTGCTGATTGTCCTGTTACCTTGGCAGATGTACAAGGTATCGGATGGATTGGCCGAACCGGCCAGTGGAGTCCGATCTGAAACTCGCATCGCAGAGCATTTGGAGTAGATCGGCAGACTCTGGGTGAGTTTGGAGATCTTTTGCAAGCTTCCATCTCTCTTGCTTCTTCGCTTCAGAAGTTTTGCTGATTGTCTTCTGCGCAGAGACGGGACTCCTGGATCCAGAGCGAGCTTGATTTGTCTTTCCGGTCAAAAGTTGGACATAGGCGTTATGCGCACGAAGAGAAAGAGAAGTTGTGCTTAAGTTTGGAAATGCTTTTTGAGAGCTACCGGCAATCATTTTGGGAGGGTCATCATGGAAAGGATGTTGGTTAACATTGTCGAATATCTGGCCCTGGGAGAGCTGGAAAATTACCTCTGCACCGAGCATCCTCATCAGCAGGTGTTTCATGACGCCAGGGAGCGGGAAGCGGTGATGCAGCAGATCCTCAACCGGGTTCCTGCCATCTACATGTGGCTGGCTGCCGATGAGTGCCCCAGCCGCGATCAACTCAACCCCTCTGAGCTGGAGTTGCTGCGGTCGGTGGTGCGGGATGTGGTCAAGCAAAAACTCCAACAAGCTTCTTTTGGCGTTGACCCCTATGCGGGATCCATGTCAGAGGTTTTCTACGGATAGAGGGAGCAAGCGGGGGATACGGCCTTAAGCTACACTGCAAGGGTGTTGCCTTAGCTTGCTGCCTTTGCCCGTGTTGCCTGTTTACTATTCCGAGATTTTCCTCAGCCACGATACCGGGCCATTTCACCCCGAGCGTCCGGCTCGCTTGCAGTCTATTGTCAAGGCGCTGCGCGGTGCCTCTTTCGCCGACCGGTTGGAATGGCGGGATCCCCCCTTGGCGGAGCTGGCAGAGCTGGAGCGAGTACACCCGCGTCGGCACATTCAACAGGTGGCTGAGTTGGCAGCAGCAGGTGGGGGACGCATCGATGCCGACACTGCTCTCTCGGGGAGAAGTTTTGAGGCGGCGCGCCTGGCTGTGGGAGCTTGGATTGCCGGCTCTGCTTCGGTTTTGGCCACCGCTCAGCCGGCTTTGGTGCTGTGTCGTCCGCCTGGGCATCACGCGGAGCCGGAACGGGCAATGGGATTTTGCCTCTTCAGCAACGCGGCCATTGCGGCGCTGTGGGCGCTGGATCAGCCGGGGGTGAAGCGGGTGGCGATTTTCGATTGGGATGTGCACCACGGCAACGGCACGCAGGCGGTGGTGGAGGGCTATCCCCAACTGGCTTATGCCTCTATCCACCAGTTTCCCCTCTATCCCGGCACGGGATTGGCCCAGGAAACCGGGATCCATGGCAACCTCTGCAACGTGCCTTTGCCAGCGGGGTCGGATTGGTCGGTCTACAAAAAGGCCCTCGATGAGAAGATCTTGCCGTTCTTGCAAGCGTTCCAGCCCGATTTGCTGCTGGTGAGCGCCGGCTTCGACTGTGCCAAAGGAGATCCCTTGGCCGGTATGCGGCTAGAGCCGGAAGACTTTGGCCGCATGGCCCGCCTCTGCCTGGAGCAGGTGACCCGCAAAACCCTCTTCGGCCTGGAGGGAGGCTATGACCTGGACAACCTGGCGCGCGGCTGGCTAAGTTTGGCCCAGGCTTGTCTGGAGATTTAACCCCTCCATTTCACTTTGGGCAAAATCTGCCGTACATCCACGCGGTCTTTGTACTTGAGAGCAAAGTTGAGCAGCGAATCCAAGAGGGACTCCGACAGGTAGTGGGGTTGTAGGCCCAGATCCAGCAGCTTGGTGTTTTTGGCGTTGAAGTAGTGCTCTTCCAGCTCGACGCGGGGGTTCTCTAGGTAGTGAATTTCCACCTTCAGGCCCATGGCGGCTCCGGCCTTTTGCACCAGCAGCGCCAGTTGCTCAACACTAAATTGCTCGGTGAACTGGTTCATCACCCGAAATTGGCCCGGCTCGGCAGGGTGAGCAATGGCCAGCTCCACGCAGCGCACCGTGTCGCGGATATCCAGGAAACCGCGGGTCTGGCCGCCCTTGCCATACACCGTCAGCGGATGGCCCACGGCAGCCTGAATGCAGAAGCGGTTTAGAGCCGTGCCGAATACACCATCGTAGTCAAGGCGGTTGATCAGCACTTCGTCCATGCCGGTTTCTTCCGTCAGCACGCCATACACCACTCCTTGGTTGAGGTCGGTGGCGCGCAGGCCCCACACGCGGCAGGCGAAGTGGATGTTGTGGCTGTCGTGTACTTTGGAGAGGTGATACATGGATCCCGGCTGCTTGGGATAGGGCAGGGTATCCTTGCGGCCATTGTGCTCAATGGTGATGTATCCCTCCTCAATGTCGATGTTGGGGGTGCCATACTCACCCATGGTGCCCAGCTTCACCAGGTGGCAATCGGGAAATTCCTCTTTGATGGCGTAGAGGATGTTCAAGGTGCCCACCACGTTGTTCACCTGGGTCATTACCGCGTGTTCGCGGCTGATCATCGAGTAAGGGGCAGAGCGCTGCTCGCCAAAGTGAACAATGGCATCCGGCGGGAAGCGGCGCATGCAGGAGATCAGGGCTTCGTAGTTGGTAACGTCGCAGACAAAGATGGGAATGTCCTTGCCGGTTAGCCCCTTCCAGCGATCTACCCGTTGCTCTAGCTGGGCAATGGGGGTCAGGGTAGAAACCCCCAGTTGCAGATCCCAGAGGCGGCGGACGTAGGAATCGAGAATGGCCACCTCATAACCCCTGTTGGATAGGTGCAGGGCTGTCGCCCAGCCACAGTATCCGTCACCACCAATAACCAGGACTTTCATCAGGGAAGCAAAATTCGGCTGCTCATGAATCTACCAAGTTATGGCATCAAAGACAAACTCTCCTGGGATCCCTTCGGGGTGCTGGATAGCCCCCTATTCGACGCGAGGCGGGTTATCTAGGGTATAAACCGTAGTCTCGGCGGCAATGGCGCGGCGCAGGTGAGCTGGGACTTGGTAAAGGCCCAGAAGGGTGATGCCGTCGATGAATTGCAGTGCCCCTCGCTCGGGATCCAACTGTTGGCTCAGAATCTGGTCAATCTGCTCCGGTTCTGGCCTGGAGACAATGGGATCCTGGGCTGCCAAAGCAAACCCCAGCGGGCCACCGTAGGTGGGGGCATAGATAGCATAGGGCTGCACAGCAGCAAACACGGTTTTCAGGGTGCGAACAATGCGGGTGTGCTGATGAAGCTCAACCGGCCCCGTTGGCCCGGCTTGGATGGTGAAAGCCCCACCTGGCTGTAACTTGGAGCGGATCTGGCGGAAAAACTCCTGGGTGAAGAGGCGGTAGGCAGGGCCGGACTCAATGGGATCGGAAAGATCGGAAAGGATCACATCCCAAATGGGGCCTGTTTCTTGGAGAAAATCCAAGGCATCGGCAATCACCACCTCCACCCGCGGATCTTCAAAGGATCCCTGGTGCATTTCCGGCAGGTGCTCTCGACAGGCGGCCACCACCTCCCCATCGATATCCACCATCACCACCTGCTCTACCGAGCGCCAACGCAGCACCTCCCGCAGCGTTGCCCCTTCGGCTCCCCCCAGCACCAGCACCCGCCGGGGGATCCCGCCCGCTTGGACAACCTGCACTATAGCCGGATGAACCAAAGCCTCATGGTACAGAAACTCATCTACCGTAGTGGATTGCCAATGCCCATCCAGCATCAGGCCCTTGCCGAAGGCCCCTGTCTCGGCAATCAGCATCTCCTGGAAAGGGGTTTTCCGGTAGGCCAAGATGCGCGTGACGGCACGGGCGGTGTAGTCCCAGGGGGTAAAGTACTCCTGAACCCAAAAGAAACTTCTCGGGCTGCTCATAAGCACCTCCCTACAGCTTTTTCCAGCAACACAGACTATCTTCGGGGTAAACGGATCCCACCCAGCCTACAGATAGCCTGCATGGCCGTTCGGAAAAAGCTGCGCTTGGCGAAGGTCTCAGCGCCTTCGTCGGCTCGCTTCGCAGGTGAGCCCCTCAGCCGAGTCTGGGGTCTCTTCCAGGAGTGTTGGTTGCGTGGTGCGGCGGGGCACCTTGCGCAGGGAATATCGTCGCGCCTGAAACACGTCGATCAGATATTCACAGGCCGCTTCCGGTCGGGTGTGGCGACCACAGGTGAACACATCCACCGCCGCATAGCCCGCTTCGGGCCAGGTGTGAATGGAGATGTGGGATTCCCCCAAAAGAGCAAGGGCTGTAATCCCCTGCGGCTCAAATGGATGGCACAGCTCTCCCAAAAAGGTGGAGTTGGAGCGTCTGGCTGCCTCCCGCAAAGCCTGTTGCACCAGAGAGGCATCATCCAAAAGTTTGGCCGGGCAGTCGTAAAGCTCCAGGATGCAGTGGATCCCGATCAGAGCTGGAGACCTATCCCCTAATTGGCCAGATAGTGTGTGCAGCATACTATCCCCTAATTGGCCAGATAGAACTGATTAGAACCAGAGGCTGCACAAAAAGCGCAGCTTTACCATTGTCTCACAAGTAAAGCCAAACTACACCCCCCAGCAGCTTTTTTCTTAACCGAAGGTTAACCCTAGGCCCGCTTTCCAGGCGCCCCACCACCGACGCCAGCTTGCCAAGAAGGGGATAGAGAAGCTAGGGCTGCTGCTCCTCTGCAGAGGGAGAGGGGGGATAGAGCAGGGCTTCCAGCTCCTGCAGCGCTTGCTCTAGGTTGTCGTTGACAATCACGTAGTCAAATTCGTCTTGGGCATTCAATTCCTTGCGGGCCTGTTCCAGGCGGCGCTCTATGCTGGCCTCTGAGTCTTGTCCGCGCTCGCGGATGCGACGTTCCAGCTCTTCCAGAGAAGGGGGACAGAGGAAGATGCGAATGGCATCTGGGTACTGTTGCCTCACCTGACGGGCCCCCGCCAGCTCAATCTCCAGCAGCACATCCTGACCTTGGTTGAGTTTTTGGAACACGATCTCGCGAGGAGTACCGTAAAAGTTGCCCGCATACTGTGCCCATTCCAACAGCTCGTTGGCTTCAATCAAGTTGAGAAATTCCTCCCGGCTGCGAAAGTAGTAGTTGACGCCTTCCTGTTCGCTGGGGCGGGGGGGGCGGGTGGTGACCGAAACCGAGAAATACAGCTCGGGGTGGCGCTGGCGCAACTGGCTGACCAACGTACCCTTACCCACTCCGCTGGGCCCCGTCAAAACCACTAAGCGACCGCGGGGGGTGGGAGCCGGAAGGGATCCCTGCTGCTGCGTACACTCAGAGGGAACTGGGGTGGGAGAGGCTGGCATAGACAGAAACCGACGCAAGACGGCTGGGCAATTGACTTGTTTGGGTTGGTTTTAGGATATCTCACTCCTGGTTCCTCAGACGGCTCACAGCGATGGCTTTCACTCGGTTTCGTCTGGCAAACCGGGCTTGGCCGTCAGGAAGCGGTTGGCAACGGTTTCGGGTTGGATGGCGGAGAGGATAACGTGCCCGGAATCGGTGATGATGACAGCGCGGGTGCGACGACCATAGGTGGCATCTATCAACTGACCTCTTTCGCGGGCATCGCTGATGATGCGTTTGATGGGAGCTGACTCGGGACTGACAATGGCGACCACACGCCCAGCGGCGACGATGTTGCCAAAGCCAATGTTGATTAGGCGGGTATCCATGGGGTGATGAGGGAACCTAGCGGTTGTCCGGCCAGCGACCTTCATTAAGGTAGCAAATGGGGCTCTTTCGCGGACTTGCGACAACGACACCTGGGTTCTCGGCCAATGGGGCAGGGGGTTCTGGCAACAAATCCCGTTCGGGTGAGGGGTCGCATAAAAAGCTGCACCCTCCCAAACACCTTGCCTTGTTCATCAAGGGTGGTAAAATCGCCAACGCCAAGCAACTTCAACAGAGCTTTAAGAGAACTTTAAGCCTTAAAGGCCACAAGTGTGATAGGCAGTTTGAGTGAGCCCGGAAAACCGAAAGATCAACCCAGCACCCCAAGCTTGAATGGATTTCTTCCTTGCCTATGCTTGACCTGACTTGGCTGGATCCCCTTGTCCAGCACTTTCAACTGGGGGATCCAGAGCCACCCGAAGCCATCCGAGTGGGCCTGATTCACCAAACCTGGAAACTCATCACTTCTGAGGGATCCTTCATCGCCCAGCGCCTTCATCCCCGATTTGATCCTGCTGTCACCGAAGATGGTCAAGCCATCGGCCAATGGCTAAGACAACACGGCTTCCCTGTGCCCCAATTCCGTCGCGCTCGCGATGGATCCCTGCACCTGGCCTGGGCCGAAGGGCTGTGGCGGGTCATGGATTGTCTGCCGGGATCCTGTCACCCAACTCCTCCCAATTGGGGCTATTTGGAAGAGGCGGGGGCAGCCGTTGGACGCTTGCATCAACTCTTGGCCCGGATGCAATACCAGTTCCGCTTCCAGCTCCCGCATTTTCACAATACGGCTCACCTTTGGCAACAGCTACGCCAGTATGAGCCGGTGCCAGAAGTGCGAGCAGAATGGCAGTTTTTAATCGAGGCTGTGCCCAATCTTCTGCTGCCCTCGGGGATCCCAACTCAAATCATCCATGCCGATCTCAAGTTCAACAACTTTTTGTTCGATGAGCAGGGGCGATTTGTGGGCCTGGTGGATCTGGACACCTTTATGTATCACAATCTCTATGTTGAGTTGGGAGATGCCCTGCGCTCCTGGGGTAAACGAGGAAATACCCTTCAGCCGGAGGCAATCCTGGCCGGGTTGCGGGGCTATGCCCAAACTGGGAACTTACACGCCCTAAAGCCGGAACTCATCATCCAAGGGATCCAACTGATTACCCTGGAATTGGGGATGCGCTTTTTACAGGATTGGTTTGAAGACGCCTACTGGAATTGGGATCCCCAACGCTACCCCAGCCGCAAGGCCCATAACCTGGCCCGCTGCCAACAGCAAATTGGCCTCTATCAAGACCTCACCCAGAGGGTGCCTCAACTCTTGGAGTCCATGCGCGCCCTTTGGTCTCATGAGCGGCGAAAGAGAGATTAACTTATGTTAATTTAGGGGCATCTTCCTCTTTCTTCCCGCGGTCTCTATGAGCATTCAACTTCCCCGCTGGCTGGAATTGGCCTTGCCTTTCTTTCATCCTGTGCTGATGATTTTGGCGTTTGCGCTGGCCCTGTATGCCCTTTACCTGGGTCTGCAAGCGCGACGGGTGCGCACTGCCTCGGCAGAAGAACGCAAGGAGCTGATCAAAGGGAAGTTTGGTCAGCGGCATTTCCTCGCCGGATCCCTGTTCTTGTTGTTGATGGTGTTTGGAGCCCTGGGCGGCATGGGGGTTACCTACCTGAACAACGGCAAGCTGTTTGTTGGGCCTCACTTGCTGGCCGGGTTGGGCATTGTGGCCTTGGTGGCCAGCTCTGCGGCTCTGGCACCGTTGATGAAAGACGGGCAAAAGGTTTGGGCGCGTAACGTGCACATCCTATTGAACGTGGTGATCCTGGCAATCTTGGGTTGGCAGGCGGTGACCGGCTTCCAGATTGTGCAGCGCATCGTCGACCAAATGCTGACCACACCCCCCCAGGTGGCCTAGCTTCCCCGAAAGACCCGTACAACCCTGACCAGGGCTGAGCTCTGGGAGGACTTTGATTCGCGGGTGCAAGCCGAGAAGCTCATAGACTCAGTCCTACCCTTTTCTGAATTCGGGGCTTCGTCATGTCAGAATGGCAAAGCAGGCGCTGCATCCTTCGACTGTAGAAGGACGCGATCTTGCTGCTGCTACCCAGCTTCAACGCAATGGTTCTTCCCATGTCGGTTAGCCCTCTTCCCAGTTGGGTCAAGCGTTCCATCGGCAAAGCCAGCGAGACTTCAGCGGTGCAGCAGGTGATCAAGCAGCGGGGCCTGCACACCATTTGTGAAGAGGGACGCTGTCCGAATCGGGCCGAGTGCTACAGCCAAAAAACCGCTACATTTCTGCTGATGGGAGGGATCTGCACCCGTGCTTGCTCTTTTTGCCAGGTGGCCAGTGGGCGGCCCGCGCCACTGGATCCCGCAGAACCGGAGAAAGTGGCCGAGGCGGTTGAGCTGCTTGGGCTCCGCTATGTGGTGCTGACCTCAGTGGCCCGCGACGATCTGCCCGACCAGGGATCCGGTCGCTTTGTGGAGGTTATGGAGGCAATTCGGCGGCGCTGCCCTGGCACCCAGATCGAGGTGCTTACTCCCGACTTTCGCGGCGATCGCGAATGCATTGCCCGTGTGGTGACTGCTCAGCCTGTCTGCTACAACCACAACATCGAAACGGTACGACGGCTCTCCCAGGCAGTACGGCGCAGTTCCGGCTATGACCTGTCCTTGCGGGTTTTGCGAACGGTCAAGGAGCTGAATCCCGGATTACCCACCAAATCTGGACTGATGTTGGGGCATGGGGAGACCCGCGCAGAAGTGCTGGAAACCTTGCGGGATCTGCTGGCGGTGGGATGTGACCGTCTGACTCTGGGGCAATACCTACAACCTTCCTTGGCCCATCGCCCTGTGGAACGCTACTGGACTCCGGAGGAGTTTGCCGAGCTGGGCCAGATAGCCCGCCAGATGGGGTTTCGCCAGGTGCGCTCAGGGCCATTGGTGCGCAGCTCCTACCACGCTGCTGAAATGGTTGAGAACTAGGCCAAAGATCTCGGCAGAGCAGTTGCGCAGTCTGTCATGGCCGACTTTTCCTGTCCGAGCAAGGCACGAAGGGCCGCTTCCAAGCCGAACGCTTGTGCTGCAAACCGGCTGAGCACCTGCGGCGCCAGGGATCCCAGGCGGTACAAGCTGATCCCTGCCACCAGACCCGGCAAGAGGCCGTTGCCCCAGCCTCCCCACAGCCAGGAACTTACCCCTTCTGCCAGCAGCAGCAGTCCCCCATTAAGCAGCAGCGATCGCCACAGCCCCTCGCGAAAGGAGACCAGCCCCCTCCACAAGACCCTCCGGGGCAGGTGCAGCCGCACTCCCAAGCCCAACAGCCAAAGACCATCCAGCAGCGGGGCCAACAGCAAATCCAACCCCAGCGGAGCTAAGCCCACCGCGATCCCCTTGCCGAGGGCGACAGCTTGGCCCCATCGCTCCACAAAGGGGGCATGATGCTGCCACTGTTTTTCCAGAATCTGAGCCTGAACCCGATCCAGCCGCTTCAACACATTCAAAGCCAGGAGGGATCCCGCCTCTGTTTGCAAAATCTGCAGAATTCGCCCCCGCAGGGCTTCAATTTGGGGTGCAGGCCGTTCCCATTCCAGGGTGATGCGGCCATCCGGCCAGTGGGTGCGGACTTTCAGGGGTTTTGGGCAGGCAGCCACGGTCAAAATCTCCTGTGGCGATACCCAGCCCAGGTGGCGGCTGATCTGGGCACAAATGGCCTGTAACTCCGCTTCGGAGTAGAGATCGCACTTGTTCAGCACCAACAGGATGGGCTTGTGCAGGGTGCGCAGCTCCGAGAGAGCTTGGTATTCCAACTGGGTCAGGTCGGTGGCGATGACAAACAAGATCAAATCTGCCGAGCGGGCCACGTCCCAGGCCAACTGTTCGCGGGCTTCTCCTTCCACTTCGTTCAAACCCGGAGTATCCACCAGCCTCACCCGCCAAGGGATCCCTGGCCCCGGCTGCCACAGCAGGGATTGGGGCTGCTGAGTGACCCCATTGAGGGGGCCTACCTTCAACCGCTCCTCGCCGGTTAGAGCATTCAGGACGGCTGACTTGCCGCGGTTGACCAGCCCAAACACCGCAATGGAAAACAGCCGCGCCGTGAGGCGCTTGTGCAGAGCCGATAGGGCTCTCAACTCCGGCTGCAGGTCTTGGCGGCTGGTCAGAGACTGCCAATGATCCCAGCACCTTTGCAAAACGGTTTCGGCCTGAGCCAAGGGAGTGGTCATAGACAGCGACAATCGACTAACCCTCACTCTAGAAGGAATTGACCTTCAGGGCCAGCCGCTTCTCCCCCCCAGCGTGGGGAACTGCATGGGATCCAAACCCCGCCAGATAGGGCATGATTGCTTTAGGATCCCGTCGACTCTCCTATGTTGTACCGCCTTCCCCAGTCTCTGAAGAAATGGATCCGTGTGGGTGGATCCCATCGTTCTAAGCAAGAGCGCCAGATTGTGCGCAGTCTGCTGGCCTTTGCCGGGGCGCTGCTGGTTGTGGATGTTGTGCTTTTGAGCGCCCTTCGTTAGTCTAACTAAACAGGCTTATCGCTATAACTTTAAGTCTGAAACATCTCCCCAGTGCTGCCACAGTCGAACGCCCTCAGCCCCTTGCCCACCCAAGGAGAGGGGATCTCAAAGTTGGCAAGCAGTTTCACTGCAGCTTGAAATAATAAATACAGTCATTTCACGTTGGGGTGAGACGTCTGAGCCATCGAGAAAAGCCTTTTGGCCGTGTGCAGTCAATATTGGGTTGTGGGGCAGTGTCCTGGTTTGAATCGAAATGACCATAGCCCCAACCCGATCAGAGCGCAGAAATAGTCTTATCAGAAATAGTCTTATAGATTACCAAGTCGCATGTCAGGCAACTGTCACTTGACCAGCAAAAGGCTGGCCGGGATCCCTTGTGCTGCGGGGATGGGGGTCGGATCGGAAATAATGGAAGCGGCCCAAGCTAGGGGAGTTGGGTTTTCTCCGAGCTGAGGTCGTTGTCTTCCTTCTCTTGAGGCCGGTTATGGTTTTGCAGGAGGCGGCGGGCGTGCCCCGCATCAACGCGCGTGAGTCGGATGTTTTCGACATTTTCAACCTGAAGCACTATCTCGGCCCTAACCCCTATCTCAACACAGCCGCTTTCACCTTCGACTTTGCCCTCACCCAGTGTCCCCAGCCACTGCCTATTGATGTTTATCTGTCCAAGGTTTGCTCCTACTTTCCCCAGTTGCAGGAGGGATCCTATCCTTCCTACGCCCACTTGTTTGCCCGGCTGGTGACGGAGGTGAACCGGTTGCAGATGGATCTCCACCTGCAGCAGTGGAGCTGTCACCCGTTTCCAGAGTATGCGCGCATCGTAGTGCAGACCTTACATGGCCGTACCACTCGTGCTGCGGTCTACTTTGCTTGGGATTGGCTGGAAGCCATCACCCAAGGGCAGCCCTTCGACTTTGAAGGGGAGATGCGCCGCCTGCAGCAATTGTTTCGCGACTCGGTGTACGGCGGGCCGACGGTCTATGCCCTCTTGCGGGCTGCTCACGAACGCGGGATCCCGACCTACTACCTGTGGGATGAGGGGGTAATGCAGTATGGCTATGGATGCAACCAGGTGCGAGGGGTGGCCACCACCTTTCACTGCGACAGCCATCTCGACTCTGACTTCACCACCCGCAAAGACGATTGCAAAGCCTTTCTGGCGGCGCGAGGGTTCCCCGTGCCCCAGGGAGAGGTGGTTGCCTCTTTGGCAGAAGCCTTGCAATTGGCCCAAGAAATCGGCTATCCGGTGGTGCTCAAGCCGGTGGCCGGCCATAAGGGGATGGGGGTGACGGCTGGCATTCAAACCCCAGAAGAGCTGGCCTTTGCCTACGAGGTGGCGGTAGCAGCCCTTTCCCCTGAGGAGCCCATCCGGCTGATCTTGGAAAAGCATCTGCAGGGCACCGATTTTCGCCTGTTGTGTGTGGGAGGCCGCTTCGTGGCGGCTACAGAACGACGCCCCGCCTCGGTGACGGGAGATGGCCAAAGCACCATCGGGCAGCTCATCGAGCAGGCCAACCGGGATCCCGCCCGTTGGGATACCCCCACTTCTCCCCTAGGGCCGATCCAATGGGATGAGGCAATGGAGCGCTTTCTGGCGGAGCAGGGCTTGACGGTGGACAGTGTACTGGAACCAGGGCGGACGGTCTATCTGCGCAAGGTATCCAATCTCTCAGCGGGCGGAGTGAGCCGCGATGTCACGGCCACTGTTCATCCCGACAACGTGGTTTTGGCCCAAACCATTGCCCAGCAGTTCTCGTTGGTGTGCTTGGGCATCGATGTCATTGCCCTCAGCCTGGAGCGCTCCTGGAAAGAGGGATCCCTGGGGATTATCGAGATCAATGCGGCGCCGGGTGTGCTCATGCACCAAAAGCCTGCAATTGGCGCGGGAGTGGATGTGCCGGGGGCAATCCTCGACCATCTGTTTCCTAAGACGGCCCGCATCCCGATTTTGACCTTTAACCGCCTTACCTTGGCTGAGGCACACACCTTGGTGGAGCACATCTTGTCCCAGCGTCCCAACGGATGTGTGGGATCCGTCTGTCGGGAGGGTGTGCTGCTGAACCACAGCTTTAGACCGCTGCAGGGTAGCCTCTTTCGCCAGGTGAAAACCCTGCTGCGCCATCCCCAACTGGATCTGCTTTTGGCGGAAGCCGACGCAGAGACCCTGGAGCGGGAGGGCTTGGCCTACGAAGGCAGCGACCTGGTGGTGCTGCGGGATCCTTCAGATCAAGAGCTGCAAACCCTGAAACGGGATCTCAAGCCCGGCGGTGCCCTCTTCCTACAGCGGGAATCCACCCTAACTTTAACGGTGGCGGGCCAGGCGGAGCGATTTGAGTTGCCGGGGACAGACCTTCAGATGGGGATCCTGCTGCGATCCATGACCCTGCGGATCATCTGCAGAACCATTAGCCAAATGCTGAAGAACTGGTCTGGCTGAGGGGCTTTGGATTTTCTTCCGATCTGGCAAAAAGGTAGCCATAGCAAGGGATCCCTGTTGGGGAAAAAGGTCGGCCAGTCGGTTGGCTCTACACCCTCTGGGAAAAAGCGCTATCATGGAAGTCCGTCGAATAAGCTCCCTTGGTCAAACCTCGCGAGGCAGATCGGATGGATTGGGTAGAAAAAGTGCTGGAAAAGCTCCGGGAATGGGTGGAACGTGTGATTGACGCCCTGCTGGGGAACCCCCAACCTCAACCGGCCCCCATTCCGGTAGAAGATGGATCCCATCGTCGTCGTTAGTCCGACTGCCCTTGCCCCCGGCGGCGAGCCTCTGAGCCTTTTGGTGCTGCATGGCCCCAACCTTAACTTGCTGGGGGTGCGAGAGGTGGGCATTTACGGCTCAGTGTCTCTGGAGCAGATCGACCAGGCTCTGCATCAGCAGGCAGAGATGTTGGGGGCGAAATTGGAGATTCTCCAGTCCAACCACGAGGGGGTGCTCATCGATGCCATTCACCGCGCCCGCCAGCACCATGTCGGCATTCTGATCAACCCCGGCGCCTATACCCACACCAGCATCGCCCTTCGGGATGCCATTGCAGCCGTGGGATTGCCCACCGTGGAAGTCCACCTGAGCAACATCCATCGCCGCGAGCCCTTCCGCCAGCACTCTTACATCGCTGCCGTAGCGATTGGGCAAATCAGCGGCTTTGGGGCACAAAGCTACCTATTGGGACTCCAAGCTCTGGTGCAACACCTGCGCCTGCAATCCCTGCAATCTGTGTAGGTGCCCTCAACTCTCCAGGAACTCTTGCACGGCTGTGCGGATAAAAGCTTCATCCTCAGGATTTTGATAAGGATTACCGGCCCGGTGCCCCCAAATGGAAGGAATGACCCTGTAAACCGCATTGGGGATTTGCTCCGCCTCAGCCTGACAATCTTCCGGAGTGAAGTACAGATCCGTCTGGGCTGGCATCACCAGTGTTTTGGCCTGGATTGCCCTCAAGGCTGCCTGGTAATCTCCCCGGTGAATGGGGTTGTCGCTGATATCGCAGCGGATCCAGGTTTCGATCATCGATAGCAGATTCTGGGGATCCCGGCGGCGGTAATTGGCCTCCCAACCTCGCTCTAGATAATCTTCGAGGGAGGTATATCCCAAGGATTCATAGCATTTTTGGTTGAAAAAAGGTTGGGAAACAGCCCAACTGGCGTAGATGTGGGCAAAAGCTCGCAGACCCCGCTCCGGGACACCCGTGAATCGGCGACCGTTCCAGGCAGGATCGGCAGTCAGGGCTGAGCGCAAACTCTCCAGAAAAACTCGATTGTGAACTGTGGTCTTGGCGGTGCCACAGAGGGCTACAATCCGTTCCACCCGCTCAGGGAACAGGGATCCCCAGTGATAAGCCTGCTGAGCCCCCATCGACCAGCCGTAGATCAGGCGGATGCGTTCGATCCCAAAGTGTTGGCGAATCAGGCTCTCCTGCAGGCGCACATTGTCCCAGTGGCTGAACCAGAAGCCATCTTCCCGCAAGCCACAGGCCGGATCGTTGCTGGGGGAGGTGGAAAGGCCATTGCCCAGCATGTTGGGAATGAGGATAAACCACCGCTCCGGGTTGAGGATGCCGTCGGGACGGATCAGCCACTCCAAGTCGGGATGCTGAGCTCCATAGGAGGTGGGGTAGAGGATCAGGTTGTCTTTTTGGGGGGAAAGCGTCCCGTAGGTGGCATAGACGAGCGTGATTTGGGGCAATTGGATCCCGCACTGTAGCTGAAAATCGTTCAGGCTCCAGGTGTACTGAGTCATGCCTGAAATTGCTCAACCACCTGACGGTGAACCCGCACATACCCCTGCCCTAGATGAGCCAGATGGGGCTTGAGGTAGTGATGAGCATCGGGCAAAGCATGAAACGGAATGGAGGGGTAAAGGTGATGCTCAGCATGGTAAGGCATGTTCCACATCAAAAAGCGGATCGGCCAAAGGGTAAGGGTGGTACGAGTATTGGAGAAGGGATCCTCAGTTTGGCTACAACCCGTGTGCTCTGCCAGCAGAATGAAGCGCAAGATCGGCTGCCCTACCGCCAAAGGCAACAGCCATAGCCACACTATCCAGGGATCCCCCAGCAGAAGGGAGAGCAAGATCCCAAGGCCATAGACCCCTAGCTGCAACCGCACCGAACGAATCACTTCTTGGCAGGCCGATTCAGGAATGTAGGGATAACCCTGCAACTGGCCGGCGGCTATACGGATGTAGGTCTTCACCTTGCCGATCCACCAGGTCAAGCCGCTCAGCTCAAGCAAATACTCCGGCCAGCTCTGGGGCTTGGGATCCTCCAGCTCCGGATCCTTACCCGGAATCTGGGTATAGCGGTGGTGCCATTTGTGGTATCGGCGATAAAAAGTGCTGTTGTAAAACGAGAGTAAGCCCGCCACCCAAGCCACCCCGTCATTCAGTTTTGGGCTGGCAAAAGCGGTGCGGTGTACACATTCGTGCAAAGCAGCAAACATCGTTGCCAAACTGGCCCCGTAAACCACCAGCGCCGGCAGGGCAATCCAGCCGTTGACGCCTTTCTGAGTCACCCACAGGCTGCCACTCACCGCCATCACCGCCAAATGCCCCAAAAGCTGCCGAATCCCGGCTGAATTAGAGCGGACATTCAGTTGTTTGAGGTGCTCGCTTGGGATCAACTGTTGCGGATCCGGCAAAGTCGGTGTCGTCTCGACAGCCATAGCCTGTTCTTGTGAGCTACGAAAATGGGTAGAAGTTATCCAATATTCAGATCAAACCGAGGTCAGACCTTTTCGCCTGTGTCCAAGACAACAAAACTCCGGCCCAAGCTCCTAGCCATGACTGCGGGGATCCGGTTGATTGGGGAGAACAGGCCCACCCTGCTCCAGCACAGATACCGGCCCGGCATGGGTCAACTGCAGAGGCTGTCCGGTTGCCAGAGCCAACACATTGGCCCGCAAAATCGGCAGTGGCTGTTCTCCAATCGCGGATCCCAGCACTTCTCCCTGCCGATCCAAAAACAGAAAATGGGGGATGCCGTTCACCCGGTAGCGGCTCAGTTCTGGCAGCCACTTCGGATTGTCCACATTCAACATGACGAAGTTGACTTGATCGGCAAATTCTTTTTTCAGGTTGGCCAGGAGGGGTGCCATGGCTCGACAGGTGGTGCACCAATCGGCATAAAACTCTACCAAAGAAGGTTTGCCATTGGCCTGAGCTTGCTCCCAAGGTGTGGCCTCTTGGGCTAGAGCCTCTAAGTTGCTGCCTGCCTGACGGCCCTGGCTGGCCAAAAACAGACCCGCCGCCATGATCACCGCCACCAAGGCAACCAGCCCGTTGCGCAGCCGTTCTGTCCAGTTTTCCCTCATGGTTCATCACCTCGCGCATCTGCGCATTTGGTGGATCTGGCCTCAACCGTTTTAGCACCCCAACCTGTTCCCTTGGCGGGCCGGTTCCGGCCAGAACCGGGATCCATCCATCACACGATCTTAGGCCGGGATCCCGGCTGGAGAAGAGGGCCAGGTGAGCGATAATGGGTGCGGCGTTTGCACCGATGGCTCAGCGATGCGCATTTCCTTGAAGTGGCTGCGAGAACTGGTGGATTTCCAACTTTCACCCGAAGAACTGGGGGAAGCCCTCACCCTGGCGGGGTTTGAAGTGGAAGAGATCGAAGATCGCCGCACCTGGGCAGATGGAGTGGTTTTGGGCAAGATCCTGGCTGCTGAACCTCACCCCAACGCCGATAAACTGCAGGTTTGCCAGGTGGACTTGGGATCCGATCGGCCTGCCACCATTGTCTGTGGAGCCGCCAACGCCCGTGCTGGGATCCTGGTAGCAGTGGCCACGCCCGGCACCCATTTGCCTGCCCTCTCCCTCACCATTGCCAAAGCCGACAAGCGCGGGGTGATCTCGGAGGGCATGATCTGCTCTTTGGCCGAGCTGGGGCTAGAGAAATCTTCCGAAGGGATCCACGAATTCCCACCTGACCTGGATCTGGAAGTTCATCCGCTTGGCTCTGATGTGCGCCCCCTTCTGGGCTTGGACGATGTGGTGCTGGAGCTCACTTCCACCGCCAACCGGGCCGATGCCCTAAGCATGGTGGGGATCGCCCGCGAAGTGGCTGCCCTCACCCGCAACCCGCTGCGCCTGCCCCCCGTCCAGCCTCTCCAAGCCAAACCCATCCCCAACTTTCAGTTGCGCATTGCCGACGCCAAAGCTTGCCCCGCCTACAGTGGCGTGTTGATCGAGGGGGTGAAGGTCGACCCTTCCCCCGACTGGCTAAAACACCGACTGGCCGCCGCCGGGATGCGCTCCATCAACAATGTAGTGGATATTACCAACCTGATCCTGCTGGAATGGGGCCAGCCCCTGCATGCCTTCGACTGGGATCGCCTGCTCCAGGTCATGGGCAAGAAGAAACCCACCATCGAGGTGCGCTTTGCCCAGCCGGGAGAAACCCTGAAGACCTTGGACGGCCAAACCCGCACCCTGCAAGCCGAAAGCCATCTTATTGTGGCCGGCAGTCAACCGGTAGCCCTGGCCGGGGTCATGGGAGGGGAAGAAACCGAAGTGGGATCGACCACCACCCGCATTTTCTTGGAAGCCGCCCTGTTCGATCCGGCGGTAACACGGCGCTCGGCCCGGTCTCAATCGCTGCGCACTGAGGCTTCGACCCGCTATGAGCGAGGGGTTAACTTTGCCACCCTCGATCAGGCCCGGGATCGGGCGGTGCAGTTGATCCTGGAGCTGGCAGGGGGAGCAGTGACTGGCCTCACCACCTTTGACCAGCGGCCCCCCCTGGAACGCAGCCTGAAATTGCGGCTGTCGCGGCTGATCGATGTGTTGGGGGACGAGGTACAGGCGGCAGATGTGGAGGAGATCCTGTCTGCCTTGGGTTTCCAGCTCTCCCGTTGCGAAGAGGCCAATTCCCAGGGTGATCTCTCCCCCGCTACCGAGACGGCAACTGTGGCCCGCTGCGTTTGGCAGGTCGCCGTTCCCCCCTATCGCCTGCGGGACATTGAGCGGGAGATCGACCTCATCGAGGAGTTTGCCCGTCTCTACGGCTATGACCGCTTCTCGGAAACCCTACCTACCGAGCCGCAAGTGGGATCCCTTTCGGCGCGAGAAACGTTCACCCGCCAGATCCGAGAAGTGCTGCGGGGCATTGGTCTGACAGAGGTGTACCACATCTCCCTCTGCCCGGCGGAGGAGAATGGATCCCTGGTGAGGATCGCCAATCCACTCTCGCCAGAATATTCAGCCGTGCGCAATGCATTGCTTCCCGGCCTGGTGGAGGCCTTCCGCTTCAACTGGGATCAAGGCAACGGCCCACTGCAAGCCTTTGAAATCGGTCGTGTCTTTGCCCATGCCCCTTCCCCCAGCCCTCACCCTTATCAAGAGGCCGAGCACATCGGCGGCATCTTGGGCGGGGATCCCAATCCCCACGATTGGCAGCACCGCAACCGACCCATGGACTGGTTCGAGGCTAAGGGACTGCTGGTCTCCGCCCTAGAGCGACTGGGATTTGACCCAGAGTTTCGCCTGGATCCCTCTGAAGAACAATCGCCGCTGCTGCACCCCGGTCGCCAGGCCAGCCTGTGGATCGAGGGATCCCGCATCGGTTTGTTCGGGCAACTGCACCCCCGCCTCTGTCAGGAAAAGGGGCTACCAGATCAGGTGTATGGGTTTGAGCTGCAGTTGGATCCCCTGCTGGAAAGCTTGGAGAGACGGGGCATTGTGCAGTTTGTCCCCTTTTCGCCCTTTCCTGCTGCCGATCGGGATATCGCCTTCTTTGCGCCGCTCGACCTCTCCGTTGGCGAGATCGAGAAAGTTATCCGTCAAGCGGGAGGAGAACTTCTCCAATCGGTACAGCTTTTCGACGAGTACCGTGGTCAAGGCGTACCTGTAGGGCAACGCAGTCTTGCCTTCCGCCTGGTGTACCGCGCTCCCGATCGCACCCTCACAGATGCAGAGGTAGAAACTCTACAAAACCAGGTGAGGGCGCAGTTGGCAACACAATTTCCGGTTACCTTGCGCAGCTAGCTGATCCTTCCATAGCCATTGTGAATAGTCGTTGTCAATTATGGTTATTTCGATTCAAACTAGGACACTGCACCTGCACCGAAAACGTTGGTCACGTCTTGTTCTCGATAGGCAAAATGCGAGCACCGCAGTCTGCCCAAGTAGGCTTAAACGCTTTAGCTGGGCGGTCTTTTGCTTTAGCAGTCTTGCGGTTAGATCCTACCCTTGCACAGACTCCAGCAGCTAAGTTAGCCCTTAGCCCAAACTTCTTTCAGAGAGTTTGATACCCCTGGGCTTGAATGGTTATAGGATTACTTGACTGTTTCATTGGCATAGTTGCAAGCATTGGCAAACGCCTGTAGAGTGGCCTCTATTTTTTACCTGTTCAGGCGTAGGTTGGAGCTTGCAAACCAGCGTTAGAGTCTGTTTCATGGTTAAATATCACGTATGAGAGCTGCCCTTCTAGCCTGCTAAGGCCTACGACCCGCCAAGGCAAACTGCGTAGCGGTAGAGCGGGGCTCCAGGCCCAGATTTTGAGTAAGGGAGTGTTTGTTTTGTTGCTTGCTGACACCTGGTATCCCAATTGGTGGCAAGCTCTGATTTTGGGCATGGTGCAAGGGATCACTGAGTTTCTTCCCATTAGCAGCACGGCTCATCTGCGGGTGTTTCCGGCTTTGGTGGGATGGCCGGATGCGGGCGCTTCTTTTACGGCGGTGATCCAGTTGGGCAGTTTGGGGGCGGTGCTGATCTACTTTGCCTCTGACCTG
This sequence comes from Synechococcus sp. M44_DOE_062, assembly GCA_015295985.1. Lineage (GTDB taxonomy): Bacteria > Cyanobacteriota > Cyanobacteriia > Thermostichales > Thermostichaceae > Thermostichus. The sequence goes on from DVDX01000032.1 coordinate 131,213, forward strand.
CGCCAGTTGATCCTCGGCTCTTGGAAGGCTTGGCGAGAACGAGATTTCCAGCAGGAGCCTTGGCGGCTGTCAGTCGGGATCTTGGTGGGAACGGTGCCGATTGTGGTGGTGGGGTGGGCCATCAAGGCCATTTGGGGATCCCCGCCCCGCCAGTTGTGGGTGATCGCCGCCGCAGCCATTGGCTTGGCTGTGTTGTTGGGCTGGGCAGAACAAACGGGCAAACGCCAACGAGATCTTCATAGCTTAGGGATTTGGGATGGGATCTGGGTGGGGCTGGCCCAAGCTTTGTCCCTGATCCCTGGGGTGTCGCGCTCCGGCTCGACGCTGACAGCAGGGCTGCTTCTCCATTTGCAGCGCTCGGCTGCTGCCCGCTACTCTTTCTTGCTGGGGATCCCGGCGTTGTTTCTGGCGGGGGTTGTGGAGTTTATCTCCGAGTTTGAGGCAGAAGCGTTGCTGTCGCAGGGGTTGGGTACTCTCTCTGCTCTTGTCTTTTCCTATCTCTCCATCGATTGGCTGATTCAGTTTTTGCAGCGCAGCAGCACCTGGCTGTTCATCGTTTATCGGATTGGCTTTGGCCTGTTTATTATCCTGGGTTTAACACTGGGGTTTCTAAGGCCCTAATCCGGCTTAGGCAACTCCCATCCAAGGGGATCCTGCTTGTTGACATTCTCCCTCGCCTAAAGGCGAAGGATTCTTTCTCAGGTTGCAGGACA
>DVDX01000011.1 GCA_015295985.1 Synechococcus sp. M44_DOE_062
TGAAGCTTCACTGACGAATCCAAAAAATGTCTCTTACGAAACTCTCGTAGTAGATCTGTGTCTGCCTGTACAAGGAGCTACACTACCGGCAGACCATGGGTACGGCCTACTATCAGCTCTGTGCCACCAAGTACCAACACTGCACCAAAACCCCCACGTTGGAATCTTGACAACCTCAGGGGTTGGAGACAGGCAAGGCAGGATCTTACTAACTCCGCACTCTCACATTAGAATTCGGCTGCCCATGGAAGCAGTGCCGGAGGTGTACAAGCTAGCCGGCAAGCAATTGAAGATTGGATCTCACGAGGTACGGCTGGGGATTCCCAAGATTTTTATCCTCAAGCCAAGTTCTTCCCTCAAAGCTCGAATAGTTACGATCAAAGGCCACACCGAGCCCGACACGTTTGTACAAGCCGCTCAGGCTCAGCTAGAGAAACTCAAGATCTCAGGTCGAGCATCAGTACTGCAGGACAAGGCCGGAAAACCCTTACGCAAGACCCTAAGAATTAAGGGACATACAATTATAGGCTTCTCAACCTTAGTAGAGAACTTATCAGAGGAAGACTCGATTCGTCTCCAGCAAACAGGTCTAGGTGGCAGACGGCGCATGGGATGTGGCTTCTTTTTACCGTTTAAGTGAGGATGGATTTGCAATGTTTAAGTTTAAGTTTTTGCTAGCAAAATCGCTGGGAAAATGGGATCCCAGATACCAATCTAAAGAAGAGTATACTCAGGCAAAGGGCGCTGCTAAACTTGCAGGCCATGTTGCGGCTGTATTGTCAGCGGCTGAAGTCTTCTCAGATCACCTGGGACAGACTATTCGCCAGCAGTTAAGGTTAAGCGACTCAAATCGTTTGGGGGCCGTTGCCAAACTAGGAGCTTATCTACACGACTGGGGCAAAGCTAATCAACATTTCCAGGAGATGGTTTACCTCAAGTCATCAATCTTAGACACTGAGTCAAAAGCAAAACTTAACAAAGCTTGGAAAGCTCACAATGAGCGACAACTCATTCGTCATGAGTTTTTGAGTGGCATACTTGCCTTACAAGTTAAAGAATTTCACGAGTGGCTAGGGAAGGCATTTTCTGAAGAGGAGCTGATCTTAGCTACTTGGGCAGCAATTGGACATCACTTCAAAGCAGGAGTAGATTCTCAAGGTAGAGAATCACATAGAATTACAGAGTTGCCTGATGGCGCAGGACTAGGGATCTACATTTACACTGAACATCCAGACTTTGAATCTGTACTGAGACTGGGATCACAGAGACTTGGGCTACCGGCAGAGATTCCAAAGGTAGCTTCGAAAAACTGGGAAAAAGAATGCCTAGAAGATTGCCTGAAGGCTCTAGAAAGTCAATTTCGAGACTTTGCCAAAAGTCTAAGCTCAGAGCAGAAGGTGCTGGTAGCTGCTGCCAAAGCAACAGTAATTGCTGCAGATCTAGCAGGATCGATCTTACCAACAGAGGGAGAAGATCTACAAGATTGGATTTCCAATGCACTAAGCTTGGTTCTTCAAGAGGGAGAACTGGAGCAACTCATTGTCCAAAAACTAGGAGAAAGCTCCCTACGTCCTTTCCAGGAACAAATGGCTGCTGCCTCTCATCGAGTAACACTGGTCAAGGCAGGCTGTGGTACAGGCAAGACCTTGGGAGCTTACGCTTGGGCAAGAAAGTGGGCAGTGGGAAGGCGACTGTTTTTTGGCTATCCGACCACTGGAACGGCTACTCAGGGTTACCTGGACTATGCCGAGGGATCTCCAATAGAAAAGACACTGATGCACTCACGAGCAGATTTGGATCGAGAACTTCTATTGACCAGCGAAGGCGAAGAGGATGAGGGTGCTTCGTCTCGTTTGGCAGCGCTGCAAGTATGGAGAAAGAAACTGGTTATCTGCACTGTGGACTCTATTTTAGGGTTAATCCAGAACAATAGAAGACCGCTGTTTTCTTGGCCAGCTCTAGTTCAATCTGCCTTCGTTTTTGACGAGGTACATGCCTATGACAATCAGTTGTTTGGCTCTTTGCTGAGGTTTTTACGGGCTTTTCGAGGCGCACCTATACTGCTGATGAGCGCCAGCTTTACCCCAGGTCAACTCGAGGCCATTAAGCGAGTGATGAGCGAGTTGGGTGAGCCTATAGAGGATCCCATTGAAGGGCCGCAAGAGCTAGAAGAGCTGAAGCGCTATCAAATACGAGAAATTCAATCAAAGGAGGATCCCATCAATTCCGAATCCATTTGGTCAGAAGTTACTAAAGCAGTTCAAGAGAATCAAAAGATATTGTGGGTAACTAATTCAGTTACTAGTTGCATTAGCATTTATCGAGAGGCTCAGAAGAAGCTAAAAGACATTGAAGCCAAAGTTTTAATTTATCACAGTCGATTTCGTTATAAAGATAGACTTAGAAAGCATGAGCAGATTATTAACGCTTTTGGTCAACCAGGGCCTGTTCTCGCTGTTACTACACAGGTTTGTGAAATGTCCTTAGATTTAAGTGCAGACTTGCTTATCTCTGCTATGGCTCCAGCGACAGCTTTAATTCAGCGACTAGGTCGCCTCAATCGAAGAATGAAAAGCGAGCAGGAAGGATCCCGTGTAGCTCTTTTCTACAAATGGAACGAACATCTCCCCTATGGCGCAGCAGAATTAGAAACTGGCCAGCAGCTGCTTGAACAGCTTAGAGGACTTGAGTATATTTCCCAGCGAGACTTGGCTGATATCACCTCTCAGCTCAGCCGGGAAGAACCTACCAGGGTGAAGTCAGCATGGCTTGATCAAAACTGGTGCACCTATCCAAGTTCCCTGCGAGAGGCTGGCTACACGATAACAGTGCTTCTGGCAGAGGATCAGGATTCTATTTGGGAAGCTGCTGAAGTTCGACAGAGGGAAGCTCTGGATAAGGGCCAAAAGCTATCGAGAATGCAAGCCTTTTTGCAAGAAGCTCAAGCTTGGGCAATTCCAATTCGGATCCCAGATAAAAAGACGGAGTGGTGGAATTGGCAACGACGCGGATTTTACTTTGTCACAGAGCCTGGATATATCACCTACAGCGAGGAAGTTGGCACACCATGACCGAATTAAAGTTCCATCTAGGACACCCTGGCTTAACGCTACTGCATCGAGCAGGCTTAGCCGGGCTATGGATGACCCTCAAACAAATAGAGAAGGAAATTCCACCAGAAAAGCGCCCAGGGTCACTAAGTTGGGAGCTGACGCCACGACAAGTTCAACTGTTCTGGGAAGGGAACGACTTTGAAGTAATTGATTGGTTGCTCAAAGAGTCCTTCCAGCTTGACAATGGGTTAATTGCACTGCGAGGGATCGACAGTAAGTCGATGCGAAAAGACTCCCAGGTGGTCATCCATCAAGGAATTCTAGGAACATTCCTACAACATGGCAAAAGCCGTGAAGTTATTGGCGAGAAAACCCAATCTCTAGAGATTGACGAGGATCATCCACCTGTCATTGTCAAGTATAAAGCTTTAGAAAGCTACGTCCATCAGGGATTTGCCAAAGATCTATGCGATAAAAACGGTAATTGGCTTAAGCAGCCAATTAGAATTGCTGGTTGGCTTAATCCTGGTGCAGTCGTTTGCCACGATGTATTTAGATCGGATACAAGCTTTGAAGAATCTCCAGAAACGGCCTTTATACTTCTCTATGCTCCTGTTTCTTGCTACTACTACATTCTTCGGTCGCGGCTACGGGATCAGAAAGCTCAATATGCCCTGGTAGTTCCCGAGATTATCGATATGGAGGTCTATGCAAGCTACCGGCAAGATCCCCAGCTCCGTCATGCAGGTTACCGGGATTTTCATGCTTCGACTTTGGGAGATGCTGGGCTTAGGTTTCTGACATACCAAGAGATTGCAGAATCTGCCAGGGAATTTAAAGTAAAGCGATGTCAAGTTCTAACTCTAGGTGTTGTTCCGTGGTCAAGACCACAAAAGTTTCGCACAGATCTACTCACTGTAGAAGCAGAATATCGTGACTGTAAAAACTACCAGATCTGCAAAGCAGCGTTACCAAATCGAGTTGTCGTCAAGGCAAAAGCAGGGGAAGGCAGTTTCATTGCAACAAGCTTTGCTCGTGAGATGATTGCTGAAAATCTGGCAAGAGGTTACTCTTGGTATGCCGGATTTGCAGAGTGGGTTAATAGCAACGAGCGGTTTAGTCAGCTATGTTACGAGCGTGGAGGTCTAAACGAAATGGTCATGAAAGCAGAAATGGATGACAGAGAGCGCTGGTTTGTTCAGGCTTGTCATGAGGCCATTCGCTTTACCTATGGTCGGTTATCTCAGAAGAGCCAGGATAGGGGAGAGTTTACTAACTTTGACAGGGAAAATATACGTATTCGCACTGGTCTGACTCGATGCAAAAACGCGGAAAGCTTCCGTGAGTTTATTACTAGCTTTTGGGCGCAGGCTGGAAGAATACCGACACTGCAAGAGCATTGGGATGACTTGATGGATTTAGTTATGGATTCCAAGGAATGGAAAAAAGCGCGAGACTTAGCTCTTATAGCGTTGGCTAGCTATAAAGGCAAGGAGCGGCAGGAAGAATCTCAGGATGAGCTTGATGAGGATAATGTTGACTTAATTGCACCTGCCGAGCTGGAGGAGGGCTGAAAGTGTAAAGCAAGAGTCAGCAAGTCAAGTGAGAAGTTGATGTAGCAACAACTTAACAGTTCAGTTTGAAGGATTAGCTTGGAGGAATACTATGACTTTGCACCTGTTTGGCAACATTTTGACCAGCTATGGCACCGCTGCCAACAACCGCGGCGAGAATGACGGCAACATCACTACCCTGCAAAAGATCCTCTGGAAAAATGAAGTGCATACTACTGTCTCCGCTGAAGCAATCCGTTGGGCCCTGCGTTACTACTGGCAGGTCTCAGGGAATGGCTGCGAAGTTAACCGACGTTGGAATGACCAAACCAACGACAACGAGTGGCAAGCGCCCAACTTTGATCCCGAGCGGTACATTGACGATGATGTCCTAGGCTTTATGCGTGCGGAAGGGGCTAAAGTAGATGCCTCAGACGAAAACCCATCTAGGAAGAGGGGAAAAAAGTTACCTAAGGGCACTACCACTGCTCGGCGAGGTGTTTTGGAAGTAACTCGGGCAGTTTCTACTCGACCCTACAGCGGAGATATGACCTTCAACGCGAAAAGCGGCCAGAAGGGATCCACTTCTCTCTATGGAACGGAGGTTCATGCTACTCGCTATCAGTATGGTTTTGCAATAACTCCTGCGCGGCTCTGCCGACAAGAGCGAGTAATCGAAGTGTTAAAGGGCCTGGTTTCGTTGGGAGAAGTAGCCGGTAATCACTCTCGCTTCCTCTATGACTTTTCACCAGACAGCATAGTCCTGCGCTGGACGCACGACTTTTCGCCACGCCTGCTCTACTGTTTTGAAGAAAACTCTGATGGAGAAATCAGCATGCCGGACTTAGTGCGTCGAGTGCAAGTGGGGGATATAGCTCCTCAAGAGCTATGGCTGGCAGGAGCCGCTGCCGAAACTGAGGACGGGAAGAAGCTAACCCAGTTGGGTGCTCATGTAAGTCCGGGCATTAAATCAGCAGTTGATCAACTTATCAGCTTGATTAGGCAGCAAATTTCTTGTGAGGAGGCAGCATGATTCGGCTCCAGGTTGAGGTGCCTATCGCCTGTTTTCGTCAATCTTGGGCCAGGCAGTTTGCCGAAACTTATCCGGTGCCGCCACCGGCTACTGTTTATGGGATGCTGCTTTCCTTGTTGGGAGAATGGGATCGACATCGATATTGCGGATCCCAACTGGCCATTGCTCTCCTAAGTCAACCCCGGCTTTCTACAGTAATTCGTACCTTTCGTCGCTTCAAGAATAAAGACCTTCAGTATCCAAATAACGCTTGTCCTGACTATCAGCAATTGCTGACTGGTGTGCAGATTGCAGTTTTGGTCAAGGGATCCCTTGCTCATGACTTGGAAAGAGCCTTTGGAAATCCTGAATTGATTGACCGATCTGGGGGACTAAGCCTAGGAGAGAGTCGTGACTTAGTTAACTCTGTAACACTAATTCAGAAAGTTCCCTCAGGAGGAAGATGGCTAATTCAAGATGAGGATGGGATCCTGACCTTGCCATACTGGGTTGATCACGTGGGAGCGCGTGGTACTCGCTGGCGAAGGTACTCACTCCGAACTCTTGAAGGCGATGATGTGCCGGAGTTGGCCTGGACGGAAATTTGCCCAAACTAAGCCGTGAGAATTCCAAGCTGTTGATTCTAGACTTTTCAACCTTAGGTCGAAGGCTTATTTCCGAACAGCCTATTAACCCTGCCAGGAGAAGATCTTGTGTGGAGCCTGAGTTTTGTCTCTGCTCAAAGAGAAAGCTGTTCTAGTATTGCTGAAGAGCCCTGTTTTTTATATTTCGAGGTATCAGACTATGTCGGCATCACTAATCGATTTCTCCGCACAGATAGATTCAGATTTGATTCGTGTTTCAGCTCTGCACGCATTGGCCTACTGCCCACGACTATTTTATCTGGAGGAGGTCGAGGAGCTCTATACGGAAAACGCAGCTATTTTTGCCGGGCGGCGGTTGCACGCAGAGCTGGAAGAGCAAGAGGGGGAGGAGTGGGAGGATCTATTTCTAGAAAGTGAAGAACTGGGCTTGCGGGGGAGGGTGGATGCCTTGCGCACTCGTGATGGACAGATCATTCCCTACGAGCATAAAAGGGGTCGGTCAGCACGGGATCTGGACAATCAGCCTCAAGCCTGGGAAAGTGACCGGTTGCAGATTTTGGCCTATGCCTATCTCGTGGAAACGGCTTTGGGGATCCCAATTCCCGAAGGACGAATTCGGTACCATGCTGACAATGTGCTCGTACACGTACCCCTTGATGATGCTGGGCGCCAAGCTGTACGTCAGGCAATTGAACAAGCGAGGCTGCTGCGTCAATCTCCTCTGCGGCCCCCAATTACCAGCAATGAGCGGCTGTGTGCGGGTTGCTCCTTAGCTCCCGTGTGTTTGCCCGAAGAAGCACGGCTAGCTCATGACAGAGAATGGCAACCCATTCGCCTGTTCCCGGAAGATGACGAACGGCAGTGTGTCCACATTCTAGAGCCAGGGACACGGGTAGGGCGCAGTGGATCCCGTCTCAAAGTTACCTACCGAAACCAAAGCGAAGAGTTTATCTCTGCTCAGCAAACTGGGCAAATTGTACTGCATGGTTTCTCTCAAATTTCAACTCAAGCCATTCATTTCTGCGCCGAACAATACATTGGAATTCACTTAATTTCGGGAGGTGGACGTTATGTCGGCAGCCTGGATCCCCGATACGGGAGCATCCAGCGCCGCATCCGACAATATCAGGCCCTGAGCAATCCTGAAATGTGCCTGAGACTAGCCCGAAAGTTGGTGAGGTGTCGAGGCCAGAGCCAGCGCAAGTTCTTAATGCGCTTGGGATCCCAGCGTTCGCCAGAGGTAGAACAAGTTATCGAACAAATGAAGCGATTGCTTAAGCAAGTTGATCAGGCAGACTCTTTGTCAAGTCTATTGGGACTGGAAGGAAACTTAGCAGCGCTTTACTTTGCTACCTTGCCCCATCTGCTGTCTGATGCAGTACCTGAGGAAATGCGGTTTTCAGGACGAAATCGAAGACCTCCCAAGGATCGCTTTAACGCCTTGCTTGGGTTCGGCTATGCCCTTTTGCTTAAAGATGTAATGAATGCTATTTTGACGGTGGGATTGGAGCCTGCCCTGGGCTTTTATCACCAACCTCGCTCCCAAGCACCTCCGCTAGCTCTTGACTTGATGGAGATCTTCCGTGTTCCTCTTGTAGATATGCCAGTCGTAGCCTCAGTTAACCGACGGCAATGGGATCCAGACGCAGATTTTACAGTACGGGGCCAACAAGTTTGGCTCAGCGAAGAGGGACGTAAGAAGATGATTCGGATTTACGAAGAGCGCAAGCGAGAAAAGTGGAAGCACCCAGTTACTAATTACTCTCTTACCTACTGCCGTTTAATAGAGCTAGAGGTTCGTCTTTTGGAAAAAGAGTGGAACGGCGAAGCAGACCTGTTTGGAAATTTAGTCGTGAGGTAGATTATGGCCGAGCATAAGGTTTGTTACTTGGTGTGCTACGATATTCGCTGTCAGAAGCGGTGGCGGAAAGCGTCCAAGTTATTGGAGGGATATGGAGAACGAATTCAGTACTCAATTTTTCGTGCCTGGCTAACATTGCGAGAACGAGAAAAACTCCGTTGGGAGCTAGAAAAAATTCTAAAACCAGAGGATGGCCTCTTGCTTGTGGGGATCTGCAACCGCTGCTTGGAGCGGGTGCTCGCCTCGAATCGACCAGAAAGTTGGCCAGGACGACAGGAGAGCTACAGGATCTGTTAAAAAGCAAGGATCTATCGTTGTGAAAGACGCTCTAGTCCCCAAAAGACCTGAAAGTCTTGCCGGAAGCGGGTTCCAGAGATTTTTGACCACCTGGAGTTGCTTGCAAAATCTCGGATCCCTTACGAGAAAACCTTTTGCTGGGCTCAGTGCGTCAGGAGACCTGTCTTCCAGCCGGCAGTTGGTGTATAAAGTAAGGGTACATGCTTGCAAAGGGCTCATCCGAGCCTTACAGAGTAAGGATCCCAGGGTGCGCCATGATTTTCCTCTGATTGCCGTAAGGCGTTGAGCACTCACCCTAGTGGAGGGTGAGTCGGACTGCCACACTCTGTATGATTTTCCTCTGATTGCCGTAAGGCGTTGAGCACTAGTCCGTAGACTAGACAGGGCCGCTAGGTTTATATGATTTTCCTCTGATTGCCGTAAGGCGTTGAGCACGGCAGTTAGGGGAACCACCCGAGTTGGCCGAGGCCAATGATTTTCCTCTGATTGCCGTAAGGCGTTGAGCACCGTCCTCTCAGTACGGGGTCTCCTCCTCCCGCTCGAATGATTTTCCTCTGATTGCCGTAAGGCGTTGAGCACCTGGCAGGTCGTCCTCCTTGCTTAACCGCTCGAAATCCATGATTTTCCTCTGATTGCCGTAAGGCGTTGAGCACCTCTCCAGTTCCTTCAGAACTCTCAGACGGTACTGATAATGATTTTCCTCTGATTGCCGTAAGGCGTTGAGCACTTAGAAAGCCTGCATAGAGCCGAGATGGCGATCGAATGATTTTCCTCTGATTGCCGTAAGGCGTTGAGCACTCCAACCCTAGCGCTCGCACCACCTCCTCAACCGGACAGATGATTTTCCTCTGATTGCCGTAAGGCGTTGAGCACGGCCAGCGTCCGGGTGGGGGACCACTGGGAGAACTGGATGATTTTCCTCTGATTGCCGTAAGGCGTTGAGCACTGGAGGCAACCTGGCCTGAGCTTCCGCTCCGAGTTATGATTTTCCTCTGATTGCCGTAAGGCGTTGAGCACAGGGCGAGGCAACCTACCAGCTCAACAACCTGGCCGAATGATTTTCCTCTGATTGCCGTAAGGCGTTGAGCACAAACAGTAGAGCGGACGAAGAGTGGCCTGAGGCCCAATGATTTTCCTCTGATTGCCGTAAGGCGTTGAGCACAACGGAATCCCGGACTTCATCACCCGCCCGGACCTCATGATTTTCCTCTGATTGCCGTAAGGCGTTGAGCACAAAACACGACACGGCCCCCTTGCCCGGAGCGGCTCCATGATTTTCCTCTGATTGCCGTAAGGCGTCTTGCTTTCCCTCTGCAGGTTTTGCATCCGAACTCGAGGCAGAGATGGGATCAGATGATCTGTCCGTCGGATGTTATTCTCCCCTTTAGCTTACCGGCTCGCTCTTCGGCCTCATCCATAACCCTGTCCAGTTGCTCCAGCACCTCACCCGGATGCTTTTCCAATACTCGCAGGGAGAGGGCCATCCGTCCCTTGGCCTCATCCACGTCGACCACAACAGCTTTGATGCGTTGGCCTGGTTTGAACAAATCTGACAGTGAGGCTACAAAATTTTGGCTGACCTGCTTGATGTGCAACAGCCCGGTCACCCCTTCTTCCAAGTCCACAAACACACCGAAGGGTTTTAGTCCGCTGACTTTGCCTTCCACCACTTGGCCGCTGGTGTAGCGGCTCAGGTTCTCGGATTTCACAGCCGCCCGCTGGGAAAGCACCAGCTTGTTGGCTTCCGGATTCACCTCGATAAAGCTTGCCGTTAAGGATTGCCCCACCAACTCCTCCAAACCTTCCCGTTGGCTGAGGTGGGAGCGGGGAATGAAGCCGCGCAGCCCTTGCACATCCACCACCACCCCGCCTTTGTTGGTGGCGATCACCGGAACGGTTACCGTCTGGCCGTTGGCTTGCTTCTGGGCCAGCTCTTCCCAAAGCCGCTTCAGCCTGAGCCGCCGCGCCGAGAGCAGAATTTGTCCTTCTGCATCTTCTCGCAGGATGAGAAACTCGGCCTCTGTCTTTAAGGGAAAGAGGGCACTCAAATCTTCCCCTGGGCGGATCCCTGCTTCTTTGAGGGGCAAAAAGGCCGGGGATTTACCGCCAATATCCACCAGAGCGCCATCGTTCTGATGTTGGAAGATGCGGCCTTGCACCACCTGCCCCGGTTGAAAGCTGAGGTTTTGCTTGTCTAAAGCCTGGGCAAAATCTTCCGCAGAAAACGTGTCAGCAGCCTGAGAGCGAGAAGAGCGAACGGTCATGGAAGGGGCTCAATTCAAAAAGCGATGGGTTTCAGGATAACCCAAAACCTGCCAAGGATCCCAGTCTTTGGCTTAAATGTAGTACATGAGCCGGGCCTGCTGCTGCTGTGCCTGGCGGTCGCAGAGGTCTTGTAGGGTGGTCTTCTGGAGAATGGCTACTGCCGCAGTTTGGGCATCTTGCCAGGCCTTCAGGAGCACTTCCCGCTCCGGGGTGAGATCGGCTGAGGGCAAGTCGCGAGAACGGGTGAGATCTTCCCCCTCAATGGCCTGAATAACGTCCCACAGCGAGATCTGCCAGGGCGCTCGGGCCAGGGAGTAGCCCCCTTTGGCTCCCCGTTGGCTGCGCACCAACCCCTGTCTGCGCAAGGTGGCCAGCAGTTGCTCCAAATAGCGGTCGGGTATGGACTGATGGGCCGCGATTTCTTTGATCTGCAGCACCTGGCCATCGCTGTAGTGCTGGGCCAATTCCAGAAGGGCCAGGAGAGCATATTCACTTTTACAAGACAGTTCCAAGATATCCATCCTTTGTGGAGGGCTCAGGTCTATGATACTCCGGTTTTTCACTGGGGTTTAGCGGGTTCCGCCCTGGCCCACCGCTGGGATCCAGCCTGTAAGGTGGAATAGACCCCTTTGGGAATGGTTTATGGCGAGTGTCAGCACCCGATCTGGTTTGGCGCGGATCCCGGCAGAGCGGTTACAAAACTTACACCAACAGATTGGCAAGCTGATTGCCAACATCGAATCGGTGTTTCAGGGCAAGTCGCAGGTGGTGCAGACGGTGGTTATGGCCCTGGTTGCGGAAGGTCATGTTTTGCTTGAAGATGTGCCCGGTGTGGGCAAAACCACGTTGGCGAGGGCTATTGCCCAGAGTTTGGGGGCCAAGTTTCAACGGATTCAATTTACCAGTGACCTATTGCCGGCGGATATTCTTGGCCTCACCCTTTTCAATAAAGAAAAAGGGGATTTTGAATTTCGCCCCGGCCCCCTTTTTGCCCACGTGATCTTGGCGGATGAAATCAACCGCACCTCGCCCCGCACCCAGAGTGCTCTGCTCGAGGCAATGGCGGAAAAGCAGGTTTCGCTGGACAATCACACCTACCCGCTGCCGAGCCCATTTATGGTGTTGGCTACCCAAAACCCTTTGGAGTACCACGGCACCTATCCCCTCCCAGAAAGCCAGTTGGATCGGTTTTTGGTGCGGCTGTCGATTGGCTACCCCAGCCCTGAGATAGAGCGAGCCTTGCTGTTGCAGCGGCAACAGGCCGAGCCGGTGGATGATCTGCAGCCAGTTCTCTCCTTGATGGAGTTGCGGGAGATTCAGTCGGCGGTGGATCAGGTGTATTTGGACGGATCCCTGGCGGACTATCTTCTGCAGGTGGTGCAGGCCACTCGCGTGTCCAAGCTATTGCGAGCAGGGGTATCCACCCGTGGGGCGCTGGCCTTAGCACGGGCAGCACGAGCTCAGGCGCTGGTGAAGGGGCGCAGCTTTTGTTTGCCGGAAGATCTGCAAGCGCTGTTCGTCTCGGTACTGGCCCATCGGGTTTCCCTGGCTGGGTCGGGAGAGATGGCGGGCAACCGACGGCAAGAGGCAGAGGCGGTGATTCGGGATATTGTCTCCACGATTGAGCCGCCTGTTTGAGTTCTTGTTGAGCTGCAAATCCTTGGCTAACTCGCGCAGTAGTGCGGTGGTAGAGAGGGAAGCGAACAATATCAGCCCTCACTCTTACTTAGCCTGTCTCCCAGAAAGAGAGGGGAGATGGGGATCGACAGAAGGAGCTGTTGCATGACTATTTGACAACGACTACAGCTCCGTCTTTGTCCCAAGGTTGGGGTTCCTTTAGGAGCTTTCAGATTCCTGATCCACGTCATGAACTCGCCGCAGGGATCCCTGATTAAAGGCGGGAAAGCGCAGGTAGGGGTACTGCTCCTTAGCCTGCTGCAGCTCCTGAAAGGCGGGAGCTAGGTGATTTTTGGGGCAAACTCCTGTCACCACACACCAAAGCTTGGCGCGCGTCAGAGCCACAAAGGCTTGATTGCGTCGGATCAATTGCTGCTCTACAGATAACCCTGGCTCAGTGGTATTTTGAAACTGGCAGACATAGACTTTCCAGGCTTCATTGCCCTTGGCTCGAAAGATCCCAGAGAGGGTGACGTGTTTGGGCATGCGGAAAATGTCAGGCTCAGTATCTTCTCCGGCAATGATGGCGTGGATCCCCTTTTGCTTTAGCTTGGTTTGCAGCGCTTTCCAGTAGTTTTTGCCTGTTTTAAAACTGGCTAAGCTTGTAACCAGGAGATCTTCTGGCTCAAAGTGCCAGCACCGAATATCTTGCTCAATTTGCTGGGCAACCCAATTCTGCTCCTCTTCCTCAGAGGGGAAAGTACGCCAGATCAACAACGACTGGGGATCTACCTTTGGCTCAAAGGTTTCTTGATCGACGGCGTGGGAACTCTTGTAAGTTAAAACAACTGGGGATCCAGGCTTGCGGAAATCCCCTTCCACCACTTCATACCCCAGATTTTCCCACTGCTCTTTCTGGGTGACCCCCTGCAAAGGCTGACCTTGACGTAGAAGACCCATGTTGATAGCGTGAGCAGCCATCAGGATCACTTTGGGAGTTCGGTAGCAATTGCGCAGCACAACGGCCCGTCCCCCCAACTTTACTTTGGGCTTACCCGCTTCGTCCCGCCCAAAGAGCTCTGCTGTGCCTGGCACCGTCAGCGAGCCGATGCCCTGAGCCTCGTCAAACTTGCTCTGACAGACTTCCGAGATTTGCCGACGGATTTGTTCATAGAGAGATTGGGTGAAAAATACCACGGCGATATCCCAATCAGGGTGTTCGGCATAGATTTTGGCTGCCCTGCGGGTCAAGACTACAGTCTTACCGGTTCCGGCCAGGCCCCGGATCCGCTGCGGCCCCTCCGGGTACTGATTGGCAATTTTGCGTTGTTCTTCATCCAACTTCAAAATCCGCTCTTGGACGCGCCGAATCACCGCTTGCGGATCGTAATCATAGAAGACTTGGCCATCGCTGGGATCCCCTAAGTTCAGCCCTAAAGTTTTGAGGATGAGATCCCATTCCGTTTCACTCAGGGGAGTTTGAGCAGCCCGATCAACAGAGTACAGCGTTTGCCGCAACTGTTTTGGATTGTCCAAATCGTCTGCAAAAAGCAGTGCGCCGATGAAGGGGGGATCCCCAAAGCGCTCTTGCCATTCTTGTCGTCGGATCCGGGGCAGAGCTAGCCGGTATTGCCAGGTAAGCCGGGCTTGTAGGGATCGGGTTTCTAGATTTTGCTGTAACCCATTCTTGATCTGAAACATTTGGTTGTCGGCTTGTGCCAGAGGGGTCTCCACTTCCTTGTGCCACTCTCGCATGCGCCACTCGCCGCCGTTGATGGCCTCAATGTTGTGAAGGCTGCAGCCCTTGCACTCGAAGATCCAAAAGCCCAATTCAAAATGAATCAACAGGATATCCGGCTTAGCCCTAAGGTTGCCCTGAGCGTCGTAAACACTGAATTGATGGGGAAGATAACCTGCGTCGGATTCTAGAGCCTGCCGCAGCGCATTCCAAACCATCGCCTCAGCGGCTACCCCAGGTAAGCTGTCGTCCAGAGCGCCGTCAGGTTGAAAGTGCATGAGGGGTCCCCTGTATTTTTAACCCAATGTACAACAGGAAACCCAGCATCCTGAGGTGGCTAAGTCCAGGGGCACTAAAGCAACGAGTCGGGTCGAATTCGGGGATCCACCCACATCAGGAGCAGATCGGCCAACAAATTGCCCAGAATGAGCATGATGGCCCCCAGCAGAAGTCCGGCCATCACCACATTGATATCGAAACTTTGAACAGCTTCCAAGAGCAGCTTGCCCAGCCCCGGCCAGTTGAAGAAAAACTCGGCGATGAAGGAACCGCTGAGCAAATTGGCAAACTCAAAGCCCAGGATGGTAATCAAAGGGTTCACGGCGTTGCGCAGGGCATGCAGCCAGATCACCCGCCACTCCGGGATCCCACGCGCCCGTGCTGCCTGGATATAGTCCTGTCTCAGCACATCTAAGAAGTTGCCCCGCGTAATCCGCTGCAGGCCGGCAAAGCTGGTAATGCTCAAGGCGAGGGTGGGCAGAAGCAGGTGGCGGCCCAAATCCAGCAGTTTTTCCCCGACACTCAGCTCGGCAAAATCCACACTGGTCATGCCTCCCACCGGCAGCCAGCCGACATTCTGAGCCACAATCAGCAGCAAAATGGCCAGCACAAAGCTGGGCATGGCCTGGCCCAGATAGCTGAACAACTGCAGTGCCCGATCCAAGGGAGTGTTCTGTCGCAGCGCCCCCAGGATCCCAAGGGGAATGGAGATCATCCAGGTGAGCAAAATGGAAGACACCGCCAGCAGCAGGGTGGCCCCAGCCCGAGAGGCGATCAACCCCAACACGGGAACCCGGTAGGTATAGCTCATGCCGAAATCCCCCTGTAGCAGGTTGCCCAGCCAGGTCAAATACTGCCAAACCAAAGGCTTGTCCAACCCCAGCCGCGCCTCCTCTTGGGCAATGAACTCTTGGCTGAAACTGGGATCCGCCCGCAAGGGATCCAAAAAGTCCCCAGGGGCCAGTTGCAACAGCAAAAAACTGAGCACCGTAATCAACAGCAGCACCGGCACGGCTTGGGTAATCCGCTGCAAAACCAAGGCCAGGGGGGGCCAAAGGCCAAAAGCGCGGGAATGGGAAGGCGGGGAAGAGGTTACAGCCACAGATGCCGATGGATGTTAGATATGCTTTTTGGGTTGGGCTCTCATCAAACTATGCTGACATCTCTGCGGCCAGATTTCCAGCATGGGATCCCTGCCGAAGTTTGCCAAGTTGAGCGGCTCTCTTGCAGGGGAATTCCGGCAGACGGAAGCTAAGGCGGTACACTAGTCAGAAGCTTTTTTCATCGAGTCCCGTTGGGAAGACCTCTTGCGAAACCTGTTTCTTACCGGCGCTAGCGGCTGCCTGGGGCACTACGTGTTGGAGCGCCTGGCCCAGCAAAGGGATCCCGATTTTCCTGAGCAGCCTGCCTACCACCTGTACGTTCTCATCCGCGAGACCAGCCGCCTGCGGCTACCCCCGGAGCGGCTGCCTGCCCCCATCACTTGGGTACCCGGCGATCTCCTACGCATCCGGGAACAGGCTGCCCTGCTGCGGCAGATGGATGGGCTGATCCACATGGCGGCAGCTTGGGGGGATCCCACCCTGGCTTGGGCTGTGAATGTCACCCACACTCTGGAACTCTTTCGGTTGTTGGATCCGGAGCGCTGTCAGCAGGTAATCTACTTTTCCACAGCCAGCCTTTTGAACCAGGCCCTAGAGCCCTTGACCATCGCCGGACGGGCCGGCACCGACTACATCCGCAGCAAGTACGAGATGCTGATGCGGCGGCAGGAAAGCGGCTTCTGGCCGGATCGCCTGCTCACCCTCTATCCCACCCTATTGTTTGGGGGCAGCCCCCATCATCCCTATTCCCACATCACTGCCGGCCTCAGGGATGTCCTCCGTTGGCTGGATCTGATCCGCTTTTTGCGGGTGGACGCCAGCTTCCACTTCATCCATGCTGCCGATGTGGCCGAGATGGTCGCCCACTGGGTGGCTCATCCCCCAGGCGCAGGAGATTGGGTGTTGGGCAATCCCCCCTTGTCTTTGGATGAATGCGTAGAACAGGTGTGTGCCTATTTCAAAAAGCGGATCTATTTCCGCCTACCTCTGCCCTTGGCTCTGGTTCGCGGCTTGGCCTTTTTGTTTCGAGTGCAGCTTTCCGAGTGGGATGAGTTCTGTCTGCGCCACCGCCATTTTGTTTACCCGGCCCTTTCTCCAGAAAGCCTAGGTTTGCGCTGCCGATTCCCTACCTTGGCCTCTCTTCTGGATGCCTACCTTTGAGCCAGACGGGGATCAACTGTGGGGGGCAGCCGGGTCAACCGCCAAGCCTTGAAGCTGGGCTGCAATGCGCTCTCGGTTGAGGTTTTGCCCAATCAGCACCAGTCGGGTCAAGCGCGGCTCTTGGGGTCGCCAGGGGCGGTCGTAGTAGGTTTCAAAGCGGGATCCCACCCCCTGCAGCACCAGGCGCATCGGCTTATGGGGAACGGCCACAAACCCTTTTATCCGGTAAAGACATTCCTCTTGGGCCAACCGGCGTAGCTGGGCCACCAGGGATCCCGGCTCATAGCCCCCCTCCAGGCTGAGGTAGAAAGACTCAAAAGCTTCGTGCTCATGCTTCTCCTCGTGGTCGTGGTGGCTGGGGCGGCACTCCAACTGATCTTCCACAGCTGCATTGAAGCCCAAGAGCACTTCCGGGGAGACCTGGCCCCGCTCACAGGGGAGAATTTGGATCCCAGGGGGCAAGCGATGGCGCAGCCAGCTTTCCACTTGCGCCTGTTGCTCAGAGGAGATCTGATCCACCTTGGTCAGCAACACCAAGTCGGCGCAGCTCAACTGATCCTCAAACAGCTCCTCAATGGGAGTCTCATGATCCAAGCTCTCATCTGCCTGCCGCTGGGCCTCCAGCGCCGCCAGATCGCCCACCAGTTGCTCAGAGGCCAGAGCCTGACCGTCCACCACAGTAATCACCGCATCTACCGTGGCGCCTGTACGGATGGTGGGCCAGCGGAAAGCCTGCACCAGGGGCTTGGGCAAGGCCAATCCTGAAGTCTCGATCAGGATGCAGTCCAGCTCTGCCCGCCGTTGCAACAAAGCTTCCATGGTGGGCAAGAACTCCTCCTGCACCGTGCAGCAGAGACAGCCGTTGGCCAGCTCCAAAATGGGGATGGATCCCTCCCCCTCACACCGTTGGCAGTCCCGCAGCAACTCTCCGTCGATGCCCACTTCGCCAAACTCATTCACCAACACGGCAATGCGGCGGCCCTGGTTGTTGAGCAAAAGGTGACGGATCAAAGTGGTCTTGCCGGATCCCAAAAATCCGGTGATGACCGTAACCGGCAGCTTGTGCATCTTCTCGGACGACTCAGTGCTCTTCAGTTTCCACCCCCAACTCTCTTTCTGCCAATCCTTGAGGGGGGGATGCCCAAAAAAGGCCCCCAATGTGGGGGCCAAGCCAAACCATTGAGACCGTTGTACTAACCCAAGGTTAGCGGATTGGCTTCATCCGGTAAACTGGCTCATTCTCGCGGTTGATCCCTTTCTCAAAACCGGCAGCAGCAGCGCGGGCGCGACCGGCATGCCACAGGTGACCCACGAAGAACAGGAAGCCAAAGATGAAGTTGTGAGCAGCCAACCAGGTGCGCGGGCTAGTGAAGTTCACTGTGTTGATCTCAGTAGCCACACCGCCCACCGAGTTCAGGGATCCCAGCGGCGCGTGGGTCATGTACTCCACCGCACGGCGAGCTTGCCAAGGTTGGATGTCGTTCTTCAACTTATCCAAGTCCAGGCCATTGGGGCCCAGCAGTGGCTCTTTCCAAGGAGCGCGCACATCCCAGAAACGCATCGTCTCGCCGCCAAAGATGATCTCGCCCGTGGGGGAGCGCATCAGGTATTTACCCAGACCGGTAGGACCTTGGGCCTGACCAATGTTCGCCCCTAAGCGCTGGTCGCGCACGATGAACGTAAGAGCTTGAGCTTGAGATGCTTCTGGGCCAGTGGGGCCGTAGAACTCGCTGGGGTAAACGGTGTTGTTGAACCAGATGTAGCAGGTGGCAATGAAGCTCATCAGGGAAACTGCCGCCAAGCTGTAGGAGAGATAGGCCTCCCCAGACCAGATGAAGGCGCGGCGGGCCCAACCAAAGGGCTTGGTGAGGATGTGCCAGATCCCACCGGCAATGCAGATGATGCCGATATAAATGTGGCCACCAATCACATCCTCCATGTTGTCAACGCTGATGATCCAGCCTTCCCCACCAAAGGGAGATTTGAACAAGTAGCCGAAGATCACAGCGGGGTTCAAGGTGGGGTTGGTGATCACCCGCACATCGCCACCCCCTGGAGCCCAGGTGTCATAGACACCGCCAAACCACATGGCCTTGGCCACCAACAGGAAAGCCCCCAACCCCAACAGGATCAGGTGAATGCCCAGGATGGTGGTCATCTTGTTCTTGTCTTTCCAGTCGTAGCCGAAGAAGGGGAAAGACTGCTCCAGGGTTTCCGGGCCCCGTACTGCATGGTAAATGCCCCCCAACCCCAGCACGGCACTGGAGATCAAGTGCAGCACCCCGATCACAAAGTAAGGGTAGGTGTCGATCACCTCGCCGCCGGGACCAACCCCCCAGCCCAGAGTGGCTATGTGGGGCATCAAGATCAGGCCCTGCTCATACATGGGCCGATCTGGCGTGAAGTGAGCCACCTCAAACAGCAGCATCGCTCCTGCCCAGAAGACGATCAAACCGGCATGGGCCACATGGGCACCCAAAAGCCGACCGGAAAGATTGATCAAGCGAGCATTCCCCGCCCACCAGGCAAATCCGCCTTGGGTGCGATCCTGCATCACTGCGGAACCGAACGTCGTTGAAGTCACTGAGGCCAGCCTCCAAAAACAGTAACAACCAATGCCATCAAAAGAGGGATCCAAAACCAAAGGGCTTGGTAAGGGCCGAGCGCCTAGCCATCGAATCCAGGGATCCAACAGGCGAACGCTCGACCTCAACACTCAGCATGCAAGGGATCTAGAAAACTCGAGCGTTCGAGAGCTAGCACCTGCTCAGAGCGCATTGCCGCGGGGGAGGACTTCTTCCGGGAACTCAAAGCGCTCATGCGG